>JAQTQZ010000062.1 GCA_028712695.1 Methylovulum sp.
ATTTCTGGCATTATGTTTGCTTAAGTCATTATAAAGCCCTGTTCCGCAGGAATTGTTGACTTAACGCCGCACCGCTAGGTGGCAATATGACTGAAATACTCAAACGCAACAAAGCCCTCTCCGTCAACCCGTTAAAGGCCAGCCAGCCGACGGGTGGAACTTTGGCGACTCTAGGCTTCAACCGCGCCATGCCGATGTTGCATGGTTCGCAAGGCTGCACGGCATTTGCGAAAGTGTTTTTCGTGCGCCATTTCCGCGAACCCATCCCGCTGCAAAGCACGGCGATGGATCAGGCCAGCTCGGTGTTGGGCGCGGATGAAAATGTCCGCGAAGGTATCCGCGTGATTGCCGAAAAATCCCGCCCTGCCCTGATTACGATTTTGACCACAGGCTTGGCCGAAACCCAAGGCGCAGACGTCCACCGCAATGTACGCGAATTCCGCGAGGCAAATCCTGAATATGCCGATATAGCGGTAGTTGCAGTCAACACACCGGATTTTACCGGCAGTGTCGAGACCGGTTATGCCGCAACTTTGACGGAAATTATCCGTGCTTTAGTGCCGGATGCCAAAGAGGCGGGGACTTTTCCTGGCAAAAGAAAACGGCAGGTTAACGTATTGGTCAGTTACATGCTCACGCCCGGCGATCTGGAAGCTTTACGCGATATTTTTGAACAATTCCAGCTCCGCCCGGTGTTTGTACCGGATTTGTCTGATTCCTTGGATGGTTGCCTGACCGATGACGATTTTAGCCCCGTGACTATCGGCGGCACGCCCATCTCGGAAATGGCGACCCTCGGTGATGCCTTGGCAACCGTAGTGATCGGCGCATCGTTAAGCAAGCCAGCGGAATTGTTGGAACAAAAAACCGGTGTGCCGACTTATACGCTAGGTCATTTATATGGTTTAAAAGCCAATGACGCGCTGATGTGTGCGTTGGCAGAAATTAGCGGTAACGATGTGCCAGAGCGTCTCGAGCGACAACGCGCCCAATTGCAGGATGCCATGCTGGACACCCATTTTATGCTTGGGCAATTACGTATTGCCATTGCTGCTGATGCTGATTTGCTGGGTGCATTTGTCGATTTGGTGCAGGAAATGGGCGCGGATGTGGTGGCTGCGGTCACGTCGTGCAATACCCCGCAACTCTCAAAAATCCCCGTCGGCAGCATTAAAATCGGCGATTTGGAAGACATGGAAATCATCGGCAAAACCAACAAGGCGCAATTGGTGATCGGCAATTCCCACGCCGTGGACACCGCTGAACGCATGGGCGCACCTATTTTGCGTGCGGGTTTCCCTTTGTACGACATCATTGGCGGCTACCAAAAAACTTGGATAGGCTATCGCGGCACACGGCAGACGCTGTTTGATCTGGCGAATCTGGTCATCAATCATTCGCATGAAGAAATCCCCATTTACCATTCGATTTACGGACAAAAACCCGCCAGCGAGCAGGCTTCGTCATGTCATTAACCCGCCGTATGCACATCGTGCCGGACACCGATGAGGAAAAATTTATGGAAACCGCCTTAAAAATCGCATTTGCGACCACTGATATGGAAACTGTCAACCAACATTTTGGTTCGGCAAAATCCTTCGCCGTGTATGCGGTGGACATGGATAACGCACACATGCTGGAAGCCGCGCAGTTTGGTGATCTCAACCAAGACGGCAATGAGGACAAATTGTCGGTCAAGCTCGACCTGCTCGACGGCTGCGCGGCGGTGTATTGCCAAGCGGTGGGCGGATCGGCAATCAACCAGCTGATCGCCCGTAACATCCAGCCCGTGAAAGTCCATGAAGGCAGCAAGATCAAAGACTTGATTGTGGATTTGCAGAATGAGATCAAAGCCGGGCCATCAAGCTGGCTAGCAAAGGCGATAAACCAATACAAAGGCCCAGATCCTGACCGTTTTAATAAGATGGAAGATGAAGGCTGGGACGAATAATCACTGTCGTCCCCACGCTCCGGCATGGGGACGATGAAGAACACATAAACCAACGGAGAAAACCATGGCCACAGCCACCCTAGTCGTACAAGAAAACGATGCCAATTTAAGTTCCGACATCGTTAAAGATTACATCAAACAATTGCGTGCTATTGACACTTATGACACCTATGCAGGTTGGTCTGAAGCGAAAATCATCGACCCGGTCATTTTGACCAAAGAGCGCAAACAGGCTATTCCAGTCATCGGTGATCCTGATGAAATCACTATTGCCCGCCTGAAAGCTTATTACAACTCGGTGGCGACGCTGATTGAACAGAAATCTGGCCTGATGGCGGCGCCGATTGTGCACCTAAGCCACGAAGGGTTTGGCCGCGCGTTAATCATGGTCGGAAAATTGATTGTGGTCGACAAAATATTGCGTGACACCCATCGTTTCGGTTTTTCCAGCTTGGAAGATTTGTCCGAAAAAACCGACAAGATCATTGAGAAAGCCTTGGGATTAATTGAAAAATACAATGCTGCTGCAACTGACTGAGGACTGCCGACATGACTGATGAAGAAATCAGAAAACTGGAAAAAGACGTTAAAAAAAACAAACGCTTAGCTAGCGAACAAGCGATGGAGTTGCATGACTTGATTGAAGACCGCTTGCCGGATGCTTACGGCGAATTGCTGGGCATTGCCAATGCCACTTATGTCGCTTGTAAAAATTGGGATGAAGCCAATAAGAAACTGCTTGCTGCGCAAGCGGAACTGGCGTAAGGGGAAGTGTCATGGCTGAATTTGTGACAGGTGTTACTTTTGGCGGCTCGGAATGGACGCCATCTTACGTCACCGACATCAATGCGAAAACCTGCATCGGCTGCGGACGCTGCTTTAAGGTTTGCCCACGCGATGTGTTTGATTTGGTGGAAAAATCCGCCATTATGGAAGCAGATGATTTTGATGATGATTATGGCGATATTGAGGATGATGACGAGAACATGGTCATGACCATCAAAAACGCGCTTGATTGTATCGGCTGTGAAGCTTGCTCAAAAGTTTGCCCGAAAGATTGTTTCACCCACGAGCATAAAATCGCCGCTTAAAGTGTAGGTTGGGGTGAGGAACAAACCCCAACATTGGCTGCATAAATTTGTTGGGGCCCCTAACGTCACCCCAACCTACATCAATACATTTAATTAAGGAATCCGTCATGCCCAGACCCGAAAAACATGTTTTTGTTTGTACCCAAAACCGTCCGCAAGGCCATCCGCGCGGTTCTTGCGCCAGCTCCGGTTGCGCGGAAATCATGAACGAATTCATGAACGAAATCCAAGCCCGCAACCTGTTTGAAACAATCGCCCTGACCAACACTGGTTGCATGGGGCCGTGCAACATGGGACCCACCGTGCTGGTATATCCCGAAGGCGTGATGTACGGTAGCCTTAAAAAAGAGGATGTCAAAACCATCATTGAGCAGCACTTGATCGGCGGCGAGCCCGTTGCCGATTTGATGATGCCAGCCGAAGTCTGGTGACAGGTGTCGTCATGCTGACCGAAGAACGGGTGCTGTTCAGCCCCAATATCCCTGCTGCGGTCAACCAATTGTTACAAGCGGCGGTTGCCGCCAGCCACGTTGACCCGATACGGGCGGAAACCCTGTTTTTACAGGCGCAGACGTTAGACAACCAATGCCTGCAAACTTATTTTGCCTTGTACAAGTTTTATTTTTACCAAAAACGCCTTGCCGATGCCGAACAAGTGGTTATCGCCGGATTGGTAGAATCGGCACGCCAAGGCGGCTTTCCCTGCGACCACCAAAGCTTAGTGCAAGTCGCTAGCCAATGGGATTTATATGCCAATGAAACCACACTGTTCTATTTGTACACACTGAAAGCCTTGGCGTTTATCAAATTACGGCAGGGCTGTGACGGGGATGCAAAACAGGTATTGGCAAACCTTAAACAATTGGATCCCAAAGACTTATCGGGCGCATCGGTGATTATGGATTTGGCTGCGGGAATGGCGTGATGGACTTGAACACCCATATCAGCACAAACCGGCCGCTTGCTGAAAATGTTTGCCAGCGGTTGCGCGAAGAAATCAACAAACTGGGTTTTGCGGCAAGCGACAACTTACCTTATCCGCGTTATGACGACGCCCGTTTCGAACTGATAAAAGACCCGTTCACAGGTGAGCTTAACCTAAGCTGCCATTGGTTTGATGCAGCTAAAAGCCAACGGCTTGGTCGGCTACAATTCAACAGTGACGGCAGTTTTTATGCCGAATACGACATCATCAAACCGCACCCCAGCAAACGCCAGTGGTTTGTTGAGGGCGTGACCGCGTGGGGCAAGGCAGATGCAATCAAGGCTGAAGCCAAATTGTTGCCACAGCCGTAGATACCCCATACTTTTACTCAACTAAAGGAGAACAACCATGCTATTAGAAGATTACCAAGCCGAAGGCTTATTAACTGTCACGTTAGTTAACGGCCAAACCAGCACCCCTGGCGTGTATGCCTATCGCGGTGATTTGGTGCTAAAAGAAGGTTCCTTGCGCGAAGGCTCAACCACTGACCGTAAACCACCTGAAAAACTTTTTATCCATTCCGCTTTGATTATTGAAAACGACAAAATCGTATTTATCAATGGCCTATTGCCCACACTCGATTTATTGCCCGTTTTTATTGAAAAATATAAGGATGATATAGCCCCTGACTGTATCGCCTTGGTTTATGTGGAAAACATCGCTAAAGGGATGCAAGTGGAACTGGAGGGCGTGACCTACAAATTGCTGCCGTTCAAAGAAGGCTTGGTTTGGAATGAAATTCTGGAAGAACTGTACATTGAAAAACATGAGCTGAAAAACCAATCTGCTGAAGATAAAGTCGCCATTGCTTATGCCGCTGCTAAATCGTATAAGGCAAAAACGCCAGTGGTTTCTTATGAGGAAGCTGAAGCCAACACGATTGTAGTTGTGAAAGACGCATCAGTTGGAGCGATTTGATCCTTAGACCCTAAATTTAAAGATTTATCGTCCAATTTTCTCCAGATTAGGAACGGGGCGGGGTTTTAACCCATATACGCCAATTTAACATTCATAATATATTGTGGATGTCTGTTAAGCCGTCGTGTCGGCAGGGATCGCCGACATCTAGGTCAAAGGATATGTATACCTCTTGCTCCCCGTAGCATCTGGATTTGCTAACACAGTCAGTCTTTGGCGGAAGACCTATTTTTCCTTAAGTCGGTGTGTATGGATTTTTAACCCCATCCTTAACATAACGATGATTAAGGCAATCATTACAAAATAAACCCCGATGTGCCTACTGTTGATAAGCGCCCGTTCCAACGTTTCACCATGCTAAAAACATCAAAAGACTGATTGGGCTGTATTGACTATCCGTCTCCCGTACTTACCTGCACTGATTTACTTCAGGCCTTACTAGCATCAGACCATAACTATGGGGAATCTATGAAACTTCAGATTGAACGCCAGTATGTAGAAGCGATGGTTGATGAATTTCCACGACTATCCACGCTAAAAGACCAATTGCGGTTTGGCAATAAGGCGGAAGTGCCTTTTAAACATTTGTCGAATACCGAACTCAATTACCTACAAGTGCTCTATCAAAAAGATGGGGTCATGCAAGGTCAGATAGCACAGTTGTCTACGCTGCAAAAAGCGATGAACGATGACACGATCCGGTTTGAAGAAGACGACTTGGAAATACTGTTGCCCGCTATCGCCCGTTATCTTATCAACAACGCCTTGCGTGGCTGGCTGTTCCAAGCCAATGTTGCCGGAAAACCAATGGCGTATTTGGTCACGCGCTTGGATTTCACACCTTCCGGTGAAGAAGAAACCGGGCGCGTCACGCTGGAACTGAAAGCCAATGCCAAGGGCAAAATCGCCATTTCCACTATCACCATCAGGGCCCGTGACATCGTCAACAAAACCATGACTGAAATTTTCATGGATAAAGGCTTTCTCAAAGAAACGCCTGAGTTAATCAACAGTTACGATGAAGCCGCCGCCCGCTATTTTGATTGGTGCGGGCAATCAGGCGTGCAATTTCTGGGGAAAGGCACCGGTTTTTTTGCCGAAGATCCGACCGCTACACACCGTAATACTGATTGGGCGAAGAAAGATGTCGTTGTATTGTCTACAGAAGGCGGTAATGCCCGCTTAGTCTGTGATGAAAGTATCTTGAGCGATAGGGCGTTGACTGCCGATGCCAAAGGCGACATTCTTGCCAAATATTTACGACGGGCCGCAAAAAGCACCCGTTATGACAGCAAAATCGAGCTGGAAGCGGAAGCGACACAAGCGGAAATCCCCAAGGGATTGTTCACCGAACTGCCCGTACATGGCTATTTGCTGATGTTCCATCTGGAGCTACATCACCATTTATGGGTGCATGTCAACGACATCCAAATTTATCAATACCAGCCAGAACTGAAAGAAAAGCTCATTTTACGCGAAGAGCAAATTGATTTGATTGATATTCTGACGGCTGAAATGGATGTGCTGATGGATGACATCGTCGCCGGAAAATCCGGTGGCACCACGGTGTTGTGTGCAGGCCCTGCTGGAGTTGGTAAAACATTGACCGCCGAAGTATATTCGGAAATCATCAAGCGGCCTTTATACCGTGTGCATTCAGGGCAATTGGGGTTAAATGTAGGGGAAATGGAAAAAGCCCTAAAAGATGTACTGACCCGCGCCCAGCGTTGGGGGGCGGTAATGCTGATTGACGAGGCGGATGTCTACATCAAACGCCGCGACAATAACATTACGATGAATGCGGTGGTTGGCGTATTTTTGCGGGTCTTGGAATATTTCAATGGCCTGTTGTTTTTAACTACCAATCGCGTTGATGACATTGATGAAGCCATCGTTTCCCGTTGTATTGCGTTAATCAAATATTACCCGCCCGATAGTGAAGCACGGGGAAAAATTTGGCAAGTGATGGCCGGACAGTTCAATTTGGCGATTGATGCGGAATTGATCAGGCAACTGGTGGAAATGTTCCCCGAAGCCACCGGACGCGATATTAAAGGTCTATCAAAACTGGTGGCTAAATATTGCCAACATAAAAATGCTTTACCGACTTTAGCGGTGTTCAAGCGCTGCTCGATATTTAGGGGCATGGAATTACCAACCTCTTTATCAAATTCATAGGCTAGGCTCAATCAAGACAGAAACGAAACAAAGCTTCCCCCGTAGTTGCCCGTGCAAGCCTTTCGAAGCGGGGGAAGAGCGGCGATAGTGCTTGGTTTTGCCGGAGAAACACCCGTCGGCGTCACTACCAGCCACCCGACGGATAAAAACTGGTTGAAAATCAGCA
>JAQTQZ010000063.1 GCA_028712695.1 Methylovulum sp.
CCGCCAGCCAATTGGAATCGCCGTTAACCATCCGTAGCGGCCAGCAATTGCTGATCGAATGGTCGAACACCTTGATTAATGACCCCGTCACCCGCCGACCAGCCTTGCTAATTGCCACCGGGATTGATGTGACCGCCCGCCATTTGGCGTTGACTGAGCTGTCGTCCGCTTTGACTAAATCGGCGGCTTTAAGCAACCGCTTACAAGAGGAAGTCTCACACGCGGGCCTATTGCAAAAAGCCATGATGCCGCCGCCAGTATTCCAACTGCCGGGCGTTCACGGCCAAGTCAAACTGACCACCTCCACAGAAGTGGGCGGCGACTATTACGACTATTACGAAGTGGACGGTTGCCATGCCGTGTTTTTGGTCGGCGATGTCAGTGGTCATGGCGTGGCGGCAGGTACGCTGGTCAGTGCGGCGAAAATGAGTGTGCATCAATTGGTCAACCAAGGCGAAACCGACCCCGCCGCCATGCTGGAGCATATCAACAACGCTTTGCTGGCGGTCAAGCACGAAAGCATGTTCATGACGATGATGTGCTTTAGCTTGGATAGCCGCAACGGTCACTTGCGCATTGCTAATGCTGGGCATGTGTTTCCGTATTTATGGGTTGCTGCCGAAAAAGATTGGTGTGCCATCGAAGCGGAAGGCTTGCCGTTAGGTAAAGTTGAAGAGCCCGGCTATACCGAAATGAGCTTAACCCTACAACCAAATGACCGCTTGTTTATTTTTACGGACGGTATTGTTGAAGAAGAGTCGCCGACAGGTGCCGCTTTTGGGTTTGATGCGATTGAAGACTTGCTTTACCAAGCGTTGGACGCGCCTATGGAAGACATTCTGGAGCTGTTTTTTGGGCAGTTACAGACCCATTGCCAAAAAGATACCTTTAGCGACGATGTCACGCTGATGCTGATCGAACACACCCAACGCATCGCCTATTCCACGCCAACCCCGGCCCATACGCCTGATAAGCAAGAACTCATGCAAATCAGCGGCACGGATTTCTTAAATGACCCCAATATTGGTAGCCAAATTTCCCGCCAACATATCTTGGTTCTTTTTGATGACCAACAATTGCTGGAGCTGTTGCCCTTTTTATGTATTGAAGGGGTGCGCCGGGTATTGCCCGCCCAGCACGCCTTTTTACGCGAATTGGGTTGGCAAAAACTCTTGCAACAACACGCCATAATAGCGGGTGACGATATATTCCAATGGCTGCCCCACCCTGAATTGCAACGGCAGTTTATTTTGTCGCACAGTGATGATAAGCAATTTGTCTTGCAGGAAATGACCGGCTTGCTGCAAGAAGAAACCAAAATCCCTGAAGAGTTACGCGAGATTAGCATTTTGCTCGCCGACGAATTACTGGAAAACAGCCTGTACGGTGCCCCTAGGGATAGCCAAAATCAGCCGTTGTATCCTAAGGGGACAGAGCGGGACGTTAGCCCAGCCGAAGGCATACGCATTGATTTGGTAAAAGATGACAAATGTCTGGGGATTATGGTCACTGACCACTGGGGCACTTTTACGCCCGTTATCTTCCTGAAACGGTTGTTGCTGAACAGTGCCCAAGCCGGGTTGGAAGCGGGAATCGGCGGGGCTGGCCTGTATCTGATCTGGCGGATTTGTGATTATTTGCAAGTGCGCGTCTTCCCGAACCAAAAAACCCAAATCACTTTGTTATGGTCGCTCACTCATGAATCTGATCATGATAACGATAGCGGCTTCCAATTTTTTTATCATAACGAGATCAACGAAGTCATGGCGGAGGCCGATGTTTTGGAGCATTTTGAAAGCTATAGCGAAGACCTGCCCCATCCGGTAGCCGCTAATCCGAACCCAACAACTGGAGAGATGTGATGGTCCAAGCCCCCAATTTAACGATTGCCACGGTACATAGCGATGACACGCTGCACGAATTTAAATTGTCCGGCCAAATTGATGTCACTGCCGCCCCGGTCATCGACACACTGGCCAGCCGTAAGCTTGCGGCAGCGAGCCGGGTAATTTTGGATTTTGCCGATATTGACCGCATTAATTCTATGGGGCTGGCGCAGCTTATGAGGGTGTTGGAGCAATGGCGTGGCCAAGCAATCCGTATAGAAGTGCGGAATTTAAACCGCGTCGTCAGTATGTTATTTAAAATGACGGGCTTAAACCGTTATTTTAGCGACACGCCAGAAGCGGGTGACGCGGTAAAACCCGCCGCAAGCAACGATAATGCGGCCAAGTTACGCTCGGTGAAACGCATACGCCCCGTGGCCGAACCCGTCAACAGCAATCGGCTGGATTTTTCGGTCAGTTTGCAAAATAGCCAACAATTAGCGGGCTGGTATGTTTTTAATACGTTTTTGCAACGGCATCTGGAAAAAGCCATTCATCTGGATGTCAAGCAACCGGGCATCAACCAGCCTTTACACCAAAACGCCTTGGTTTTCGCCAAACCGTTCGATGCTTGTATCCTGATGGCTAAACACCAGTTTATTCCTATTGCCAAGCCCCTAGACGAAACCGACGAAGTCAGTATTATCGTACGCAACGATATGCCGCCTAAAAGCATCGCGGAATTTTTGGCCGCCTCAGTCGTGACCGCCAGCGCAACGGATTTTATTTATGTCTTGGGGCAGTTTTTATGCGACGAATGCGGTTTAGCGTCAACTGGCTTAAGCTATACCTTTACCGGCAACGACATCAAAGCCTTGCAAACCCTGTTAAAAGGCCAAGCAGATTTGTTGTTTATGACCAAACGGAATTACCACCAATTATCGCGCCTAAGCCGCGAAGGCACCCGCTTACTGGAAGAAAGCGAAACGGCCATGGCTTATCCCATGCTGTTGCTCTCGCCCAGCTATGCCAGTTTGCAAAACACCCTCGCCGACACCCTGCTGGCCATGCAGGACGATGACAAAAGCCGCCAAATCTTAGGTGATCTGGGCTTAGCTGGCTGGTGTCTGCCTGAGCAGACCGAGTTGGATATGTTGTTGATGCTTTATAACCGTTATGCCAAGGCAAGTGTGGTGTGATGCTAATTAAGTCGCCATTGGCGTTAGTTATCAGTTATTAAGGCATAGGGGTTCGGTTATATTGGTGTAAAATAACTGAAGGTTAGTGCGCTTCTATGCTTTTTGTGGTGATGAAATGACGATTTATTATGCGCATAGTGGTAATAGGTATAAGCAATGGCACTTGTTAAAAGAGCATCTGGCTTCGGTTTCAAAATTGGCTGGGGAGTATTTGGCAGGTTGGCAAGGTGAAGATGAAGGCAAATTGGCAGGCTTGCTTCATGATTTAGGCAAGTATGGCGACCGCTTTCAACATCGCCTAAACGGACAAGATAAGGGCTTAGACCATTGGTCGCAAGGCGCGTTCTTAGCCATTAAAAAAGGCGGTGCCATCGCCGCTGCCTTGGCGATTCAAGGCCATCATATTGGCCTACAAAGCCTACAAAAAGAGGATTTAAAAAAATTAAATCCAGAATCTCTTAAAGAAAACCACCCGCAACATTTAACCTTAAGCGAAGCTAATATAGAGCTTTTAGAAACCCGTTTAATTGAAGATGGGTTATCTTTCAATAAACCCCCAGCACGTTTATTTACTGGCTTTTTAAGCAAATCCGAAGCCCGTGTTGATAATATGCTGGATGTGCGCCGTCTGTTTTCGGCCTTAGTTGATGCCGATTTTATTGACACCGAGGCACATTTTAACGGCAATGGGCAGGGTAAAGTACCGCGTGAACGGGGTTTAATGCTCAATGAAAATGGCTTGGCTGAACAGGCGTTGGCAATACTACAAAGCCATATCGCAAAAAAAGCCGGGTCAGCAGAACCCACAGCGGCACTTAACCGCATTCGGCAAGAATTACTGCAAAATTGCCTACAACAAGCCCAACAAAAAACTGGGGCCTTTACCCTGACCGCGCCCACAGGCAGCGGCAAAACTTTAAGTATGCTCAGTTTTGCGTTACAACACGCAATTGAAAATCACTTGGAACGGGTTATCTTGGTCGTGCCTTACCTGAGCATCATTGAGCAGACTGCGAAAGTTTACCGTGACATTTTTATTGATATTGGCGAAGGCTTTGTTTTAGAACACCACAGCATGGCAGGTTTAGGGCCAGAAAAAACCGCCACCGATGCCGAAGGCGACCAAGAGCAGGAACGCCAAACCAAACGCCAACGCTTATTATCAGAAAACTGGGACGCATCGATTACGATCACCACTAGCGTGCAGTTTTTGGAATCCCTCTTTTCTAACCGCCCCTCCAGTTGCCGAAAAATTCACCGTATCGCCCATGCCGTCATCTTATTTGATGAAGTGCAAACGTTGCCTACGCATTTGGCGATACCCAGCCTCGCGGCGGTATCGCATATCGCCACTCATTGGCACAGCAGCGTGGTGTTTTCAACCGCAACCCAACCCGCTTTTAATCACCTGCATCCAGACGTTATCCGGCACTGTTCCGGCGGTTGGCAACCCATCGAAATTGTTACTGCCCACGCCGATATGATGGACAAGCTCCGCCGTGTCAATTTTACTTGGCTAGATAATAAGCTGAGCTGGCAAGACTTGGCGGCTATCTTACGCGACCAACCACAACTATTGTGCATTGTTAACTTAAAACGCCATGCCCAAGAACTTTGGCAAACCTTGGGGGATGAACCAGACCTGTTCCATCTTTCAACCAATCTGTGCCCATTACATAGACAAGCCGTATTGACAGAAGTCAGGCAACGCCTAAAAGAAGGCTTGCCGTGCAAATTAATTGCCACCCAATGTATAGAAGCAGGGGTTGATGTCGATTTTCCTATGGTTTACCGAGCCTTCGCACCATTAGATGCCATTATCCAAGCCGCCGGACGCTGTAACCGGGAAGGTGAAATGGACAAAGGCCAAACCGTTGTTTTTAGCCCCGAATGCGAGGGCTGGCTTTACCCGGATAAAACCTACCAGCAAGCCGCCAATGTTACCGAAAGCCTAAAAAACGAACTTGGCGAACAATTTGATTTATACGACCCCAACGTGATCGGGCAATATTATCGGCGGCTTTACCTTATTGCCGCGCCTGAGCAATCGGCCAAGGACCTCTATAGGGCTATTGAAGAACTTGATTTCCCACAAGTCGCCCAGCAATTCCGTTTGATAAAAACCGACATGATTAATATCGTTGTGCCTTATGACAAAGTGCTGTTTGAAAGCTTAAAACGCCAAGCAGACGATGAGGGCTTAACCGCACGATGGCTAAAACGCGCCCGTGGTTTAAGCATCAGCCTTTATCGCCCTAAATCTGATGATGTCATTTGGGATAGCTTATTGCCCGTCCAGCAATTCAAACAAGGCCGCTATAGCAAACAAGAGGATTGGTTTATAGTAAATAATATTAATGATTACGATAAAGTTCTGGGTTATAAAAAACCTGAAAGCCTGGCTCTTTATATTGCTTAATGAATTAATTTTTACTGATTTTAGTGCTAAAATTAGTCAGGTTTCGTTTAGGAGGTCAATATGTATCAAGCTAATATACATCAAGCTAAAACGCAATTATCGAAACTGCTTGAAGATGTCGCACAAAGCGAAGAAATTATTATTGCCAAAGCCGGAAAACCGATAGCGAAACTGATCCCGCTTGAAAAAAGCGGGCGTAAACCCCGTGTATCTGGCTGTATGAAAGACCAGATTTGGGTGGCGGATGATTTTGATCAACCTATGGGAGAAGAGGAGTTGGCTTTATGGTATGACTCCCCTATTTTTCCAGCGGATAAATAGATTAAGATAGCCATCTCCCTTTAAAAAAACAAAGGGAGCGGATTGAAACATTTAAATAGTATCAAATTGCTCATTGATACCCAAGTATTCTGCTTGACCGAATGCTGGTTGCCCAAGCCATGAGTGAGCCATTGCACTTGCTCACGCATGACAAAAACGTCTCGCGTTACAGTGAATCCATAATTTCGGTTTAGATAAGGAGCAATACCTGTGAACAGCCCGACCCATTGCCTAGAAACCTGGGGCGATTTAGCCTGCTTTAGCCGTCCAGAAATGAAGGTAGAGCGTTACTCTTACCCGATCATCACCCCTTCTGCCGCCCGTGGTATTTTTGATGCGATCTATTTTAAAAAAGAATACAACTTCTACTGGCAAATAGAACGCATTGAATTATTACAGCCGCCTAAATACATCGCTTTACGGCGCAACGAAGTCAAAGACAAAATCTCCGTTTCAGAAATCCAAAAATGGATGAATGGCACAAAAGACATTGCCCCCTTATGGGCGGACGGTACCCAAGCCGAACTCGGCACTGACCAAAAAGGCCGGACACAACGCCAAACAATGGCTTTAAAAAATGTCCGCTACCGGATCTATGCGCATATCGTGTGCCGCGACCAGAAGGTTGACTTAAAAGCCCTAAACGCCCAATTTGAACGCAGGGCGACAATAGGTAAATGCTTTTACCAACCTTTTTTTGGTTGCCGTGAATTTCCGGCCTATTTTGAATTGCTGCAAACCACCCCTGAAACGCGGCCAGTTGACATAGACCTGGATCTCGGCTGGATGCTTTACGATGTCTTTGATTTACGGCAAGCTAACCACAATCAAGCCAAGCCCTCTATTAGCGTTTTCCGTGCCCAACTGAAAGCGGGGGTATTGCATATTCCCGCTTATCCTAGCCCAGACGTGCATAAATTGGCGGGTGACGACCATGCTGAATGAGCTATTAGCTTATGCGGAACGGGCTGGCTTAAAATCAGAGCCGGGATTTACCGTTAAATCCGCTAAATGGGCGCTGATCATTAATGGGCAAGCCGAAATTAGTGCCGTCGTACCCTTAGGCGACGGTAAAAACGGCTTAAGCTTTAACCGCTGCCCCGATCTATCGCAAGGTGAAATGATTGCGGGTGGCGTTACCCGCAGCCAGTTTTTAATCGAATCCCTAGCGGTGGCCGCACTTTTTTATAAAACCGATACCGATGAGAAAGAACAGCAAAAATACCGGATTAAACATCAATATTTCATTCGGCAACTGGAACTGGCCAGTGCAGACTGCCCGGAATTGGCGTTGGCTGCCGCTGCCCTGAGTAACAGCGGACAACTTGAGGCTTTACAAAGTCTGCTCGAAAACCAACAGCCCAA
>JAQTQZ010000064.1 GCA_028712695.1 Methylovulum sp.
CGGAAGCTTGGGCAAGTGCCGTTGCGCTGAATCGGATGACCGGCTTAGGCATGCCTGCGTCTGTAAAAATTTGAATTAGACCGCCAACGGCCAAGCTCGCCTAATTTCTGATTTATTCAACAACGCCGGAAAACCCCAGGTTGGCCAACTGAAGAACTGTTTATCATTCGATATCGGCTAAATGTAGCGTTAGCAAGAATAAAGCGCCTTGTTCTGAAGGCAGTATTTCAACAGTCCCCTGATAGGCTTTAAGCAGTGATGCCGTGATCGCCAAACCCAATCCAGTGCCCCCCGTACTTCTTCTCGTGGTAAAGAAAGGCGTAAAAATCTTGTCCTGATTGGCTATGGAAATACCTTTGCCATTATCATGAAGCTGGAGTTTGATGATGCCTCTGTGTTGTGTTGCCGTAATGGCCACTTGCTGGGCGCTGTGCTGGATACTGTTTTCCAATAGATTGTAGAGTGCCATTGCCAATACTTCCGGGGCAATCGCCAACCCATAAATGGGCTCGTTTGAATAATGCAAAACTAAACCACGGTCGATAAACTGACTTTTTAATTCAGCCAAAACGGCTTGCAAATGGCATTTTTTCTGATTGGGTTCTATGGCATCGGCGCGGGCAAGTTCCAGTAACCGGTTAACTAATTGCTTGAGCCGCAACGTGTCCGCCAATAGATTGTCTATGAACCGTAATTGGCGCTCTTTGGGCATGGTGTCCAGGTGGTCATGCAACAACTCCAGTGCGCCTTGAATTGCCGTGAGCGGTGTTTTGAATTCATGCGACATGTGTGTGGCAAAACGCTGCAGGTAATCTGTGCGTTCTGTCAACGCTTGAGACATGCTGACAAAACTTTCTGACAGTTGTGCAACTTCATAGGTTACCGGATATTGCAGGGGCTCGATTTGTTTCTGCTCACCTTGCCGGATACGGTGTGTTTGCTGGATAAGCTCACGAATCGGCCTGGAAATGGAATGGGACACAAAGGCGACCAGTAACGCCACTAACACCAATAAAATCAGCGAAACGGCCAGGACTTTTTCCTTGACTGCGTACAGGTGCTTTATAATATTTTCTGGTGTGCGGGAAAGGTATAGCACACCTTGCAAGTGTTGATGTTCAATGATGGGGAAAGCCACAAATACGCGGATCAAGGTGCCCCGGCTGATTGAATACAAGGGCGGTGGCGGTTGATCCAATACCCGTTGCCGTATCGTGCTGGCATAACTCCCCTGCAAGGCGTGTTGGATTTCAGGGAGATGGGCAAGCGATAAACCTTGCTCTTCATGTCCGGCAATCACAGTGCCGTTATTATCAAGTAGCCGTATACCAGAGAGAGTAATGCGAAGAGTGTCCAGCATGACGGGTTTTAGCAAGACACCTATTTTTTGGGCAATGGCATCAACTGGTGTTTGTGCTGCCAATGCTTCAGGACGGCGCGGTTGAATCGGCCTGATTAAACTCAAGGTTGGGGTAATCGGTTGATATTCTGAATCCGGAATGGGTAAGTCGGGCAAAAATCGGCCGTAAACAACGCCTTCGGGCTGTAGATTGCGGGCCAACATTCGAAAGGCCGCCGCTAATGCGGCTGACTGGGATATCAGCTCACGCTCGGTTTGCTGCACCAACTCATTTTCATAGATGCGTAGAAAGTATAATCCGCCCAACGGTAAGGCCAACACCATCAGCATGACGGCTAGCAGAATATTGCGGAGGCGGAACAGCCGATGTTTTATAAAAGGAAATTGGGCATTTATTGGCATCTGCTGAGTTTATAACCAATTCCGTGTACCGTTTCAATGATGGCGGGGCAACCTGCTTCTGCAAATTTTTGGCGTATGTGCCGGATATGGCTGTCGATAGTGCGGTCACTGACGTAAACATGACGTTCATAAGCCTTGTCCATGATGCTGTCCCGGCTGAAAACATGGCTGGGTTGGCTGGTCAACAGCATCAGCATGGCAAATTCAGTCGCGGTAAGATTAACAGCGCGGCCCTCCCAGTTTGCGGCATATTGTTTAGGATAGATACGCAATTTGCCATGTTCAAGCATATCGACGGGTGCTGTAGGCTTAATCGAACTGGGCCTGCGTTTAAGGATCACATTAATGCGTGCCACCAACTCCCGAGGGCTGAAAGGTTTGGTGACATAATCGTCCCCGCCGATTTCCAAGCCCAGGATACGGTCGATTTCATCATCCCTGGAAGAAAGGAACAAAATAGGGACATCTGATGTTTTGCGGATTTCTCGGCAGACCTCCAAACCATCCCGTTCCGGCATATTGATGTCCAGAACAATCAGATCAACCGCCGCTGCATTAAATCGGGCCAAGGTGTCGCGCCCGTTTCCTGCCAAAATCACTGTCATGCCCGCTTTTTCAAGAGCAAAGCTAATGACTTCCCGGATGTGCCCGTCGTCATCGGCGACTAGAATATGTTGGGTCATGGACTGTCTGCATTCCTTAAAAAAGCATTGGGGTCGATATAAAATACTTTTTTCCAAGCCTGGGGCAGGCGGGGATCGTATTGACCCAGTAATGGAAAAAAACTGTTGATGGCAAAATGCAAATGCGGAGGTTTGCCTTGGGCATTTCCTGTGCTGCCTACCGTACCAAGAATTTCCCCGGTATTTAGCCATTGTCCGGCTGGCACAGCAATGTCTTTTAAATGTGCGTAATAATAAGATCGCCATTTAGCGCCCAATACCAACACAATATTACCGCCCATAGTAATTTTCCCAGAATAAACAACCAAGCCGCCAGTCGCCGCTAAAACCGGCGTGCCTTCCCTGGCAAATATATCGATTCCTTTATGCACGCCCGAACGGCCCCAAGGATAATACCAGAACGATACTGGTCTCCAGTCTTTAAATGATGCGCCGGCTACCGGTATCCGGCGCTGACCTTCTGGAATAAAATAAGCGCCCAAGCCCACTGCAAGCAAGCCGGTCAGTAGATATTTACGGGCTGGATTTGTCATCATAGTAAATTTACAAAGATATTTTGGTTCAGTTTTTGTAATTTTTAGTCGTGCATAAAGCCCTGCTTCCAACCGATGGGGGTGTTGGCAAAATACGTCCCGCCGGCAATCAACACCCTCAAAATACAGGCTCATTTAGCCCGTCAAAAGTGGCTTTCGATTATTGTGCAACATGATCCATACCCTGAAGACGATAATAAGTCCAAGCACCTATCGCTGCGATAATGAGCAAGCCTGCAAGCGTTGAGGGTTCTGGTGCTGCGCCACCCGAAAAGTTTTGCGCCATCATCATGGGTTGTGTGCTTGCTACCGGCTGCTGGGGATTATCACCATAGGCTTTTGCAGTCACGCCTTTTACCATCGGCAAAGGTATGTTGCTATGTTCAGTTTGCCCAGGATGTTCGTTAACTATTTTTTGTGACACGGCAACAAAAGACGTCCATTGGGTTGTTAAGGAAAAATTCAGCCCTAAATCAGTGACCTTATCTTTTAGGACATTGTCGGCAATGGTTTCAGTACGCAGATGCGCGGGCATATTAATCTGCCTCATGGCTTCGGCAATTTGTGAACGCGCCCAAATGACAGGAATCGGATTGTCCTGATCATCTGAATTGGCGGGCAGATTGACGGTGATCGGTAATACGGCTTTACGCCCATTCACCAAGCCAGCCACTTTAATGGTATGTTGCCCTGATTGTCGGTACTTGCCCTGGATACGCACCGCCCCGCCCGCAAATAGATCAGGAATATGATTGGGGCTAATGTCGCTGACCTGCAAATCACCCCAGTCAATGGTAATGTCAGTGAGTACAGGGCTTTCCAATTTGCCGGCCAACTGTATTGCCACGTCATCGGCTTTTTCGGTAGGATCAATAAAACGCGCAAAGCCCCGTCCCCTATTCGCCATTTCCTCCAATAAAAACCGGTTTACCGACGTGCCGACACCGAACGCATAAATCCTTGCCGTACCTATTTTTTCTGCAATTTGTGAGAGAACTTCCGATTCGTTGCCGATATAACCATCGGTCAAAAATATCACCAAGCGCAAAGTGTCTTGCTGGGCGGGTTTAGCAAATGCTTGTTGTATCGCATTAGGTATTTCCGTGCCGCCATCGGCCGTTAATCCGTTGACATAACGCAGACCTTGCTGGATGTTTTCGGCTGTGGCGGGAACGGGTTCTGCCGTAAATTCTTCCGCATTATTACTGAAACGGATGATACGGAAATAATCATTGGGGTGCAGGTTATGGAGGGCATGTTGCATAAATTGCTTGCTCGCCGCTATAGGCTCACCATCCATGGAGCCCGAGGTATCCAGCACAAACACCATTTCGCGCGCGACAACGTCCCGGACAGACGGAACGGCAGGCGGCTCTAACTGTAAGCTAAAAAAACCGCCGCGCTCATCCTGGTGCGCCAATAAACCTGCCTGTGTGGTGCTGCCGCCTAAACGGTAGCGCAGCACAAAATCCTTGTTGTCGATGGTCTTGCCTTCAGCCAGATGAATAATGCGTTGGCTTTCGGACAGTTTTTCTTCGGAAATGGCATGGGTTTTACTGCCCAGCTCAGCAATCGGCAACCCACCCTCTATTTCAACGGTTATGGAAACACGCTCTTTATCAATGATATCCGGGCTGTTTAATCCCGCCACTTCAGGATAGGCGGGTAGATTTTCAATTTCCCATTGCCCGAATTTCGTTGTGCTATTCACCTCCGCAGTGGGCGTCGGCGGGACACCCGCCCCGGCAGGTTGATAGCGCGGCCCAACCACTAACGGCAGCACCAGTTCATATTGCCCATCAATTTTTGGCAAGATTTGGCTATACGTCAGCGTAACCTGCACAGGTAGCTTGGGCATAAGGTTGGCTATATTTTGCGTGAACATATTCGGACGATGTTGGGTGAGTAATGAAGCGGCTTTGCCTTGTTGTTTAGCCTGTTCAAAAGTGGCTTTTGCTGCTTCGATGCGCTGAATTTTTGCTTCGACGCGCTCATCGCCGATTTCCATCACCATCCTATGCACTGCCGCATCCTGGTTCAACGGAAATAAATAAGTTGCGTGCAGCGGCTGGTCGTGTGGATTGGTAAACGTTTGCTTGACGGTAACCGTCACTAAGTCACCTTTCACTTTGGCCAGCATCTCGGTTTTTAATAACGGAAAGTTAATTTTTTCGCCATCGGCAACGGCTTCAATCGCACCGCCCATGTCGTCGGGCGTGACCGCCCAAGCGGAACACGTTAATAGCAGCAATACCAAGCCGACAGTGTATTTAATAAGTTTTGTCATGACCATGCTCCTGAGCGTGGGTTGGGGTTAAATCTAACGCAGTAAAAAGGGCGGTATCCCATTGTTGAGCGGCAGAGACAGGGGTATAAGCAGGGGTAATACGTTGTAAGGCATACCAGGTGCTGTGCGGCCGTTGCAGCCATCGCCACACCACTTCTGAAACATTGGTGGTGTATTCGCCTGATTCGGAATAAAAAGTGACTGAAATGCGCCACTGCTCTCCGCTGGCAGCTGTGGCAATATAAATGGCGGTGGGTAGTGGTTGATACTGAATGCCTTGATACTGGACATCAAAGCCCAGTCCGCGCAGGCACTCATCGGGTGCGTGTAAATGTCGCAAAGGTGAATTGGTGCGGATTAATAACGCGCTATTATGTCCATAACGCATTTTTAGCGCAGTGCCGCCAAATTGTGTGAAGTAATCTTGTTCTTGCTGGTTTAACGCGACAGTTTGCCCATATTGCCCCTGTAAATAAACAGGTAAGCTAAGCGCTGTGCCAGTATCGCTAATATCTAAGGGCTGACGAGGTAGCGACACAATCACTGCCGTAAGACTTAAAAAACCAAGCGCAAACAATACCTTTATTTTGCCAGTTGGAATGACAACAGGCCGGTCATTAGGCACCTCCTGGATAACGGCTTGATTGCATTCGCGCAGGCCGCAGAACAAAACCAACGGCAAAGCCGCTAAGGTCAAACAAAACAAACCGATTAAGTCATGCCAGGGTTGCGCCAGCACATTGATACCGGCTATTTTTTCGGGGAAAGCGATAAAGATGGACAGGCACACAATTCGGATCATATTAGCCAGCAACGCGCTCGCCAGTGTCACAATGCCTATTTGCATGCTCCTGGTCAGGGAAGGTCTAAATACACACATCAGCGCGGCGTACAGAATGCACAGCAGCGTGAGCGTTTTCACTCCTGAGCAAGGTAAATCCACCAACACATCACGGCCTGCCAGCAGAATTCTGATGCCGGCACACTGCACGTCGGCAAACAGCCCATGTAACAACAAGCAGGCCCCATCCGCTGATAAATGCTGCAAACCGAAGCCGATAACCCTTTGAAAAATACGTTCTAACGGCAGTGAAAAGGCAAATAAAACGGCCAACCAACCCGCCGATAATGGATTTTTTCTATCGCCTACTTTGGCTAATAGCGCTATTGCGTAAACATCAATCGCCAAGGCCACCGCACCGAGTACATTGACGGCAAAAATCTGGCCCATGCCCCGAATTAAAGCCGTGACGAACAACAAAATAATGGCTTTTCTATGGTTCTTGATAGCAACGGCTGAGGCCGGGCTATGCACACTCCAAATAAATAACCCGGCGCACAGTAAAAACACCCAGCCACCTTTAGAATCGTGCGAGGGCTCAAACCATGAGTTGACCAGCCATATCACCGGTTCGATAGCCAATAACAACATCCCTAAACCCATCAATGTTGGATAGGCGGGAAACGGTCTGGTTAAATATTTTTTAAGTTGAATGTCCATGTCGTTATGATGACAGGACGATGTGCAGTGCAAATGGAGAGGCTAAGGGTTTTTGTGGAATTTATGTGCAGATAATGATGATGTTTGATGTGACCACATTAGTATTCAGTTAGCTCCTAGGTAGAGGGCTTTGTTGAATAAATCGGACCTTATCAATCGATTTGGTAAAATTGACTTTTTTAGAGTCTGCCAATCGGAACGATGCCGTACAAGTATAACGAGAAAATTCGCGATAAAATCGACAAACCTCGTTATAAAGTTACCAATTGGCCTGCGTATAATAACGCGTTAAGGAAGGAGAGC
>JAQTQZ010000007.1 GCA_028712695.1 Methylovulum sp.
TGCTGATTTTCAACCAGTTTTTATCCGTCGGGTGGCTGGTAGTGACGCCGACGGGTGTTTCTCCGGCAAAACCAAGCACTATCGCCGCTCTTCCCCCGCTTCGAAAGGCTTGCACGGGCAACTACGGAGCTTACAAGTGTAGGTTTTTCTTACCCTCCGCTTACCGTCGCATAAGCCGCCAAAGTTGCCTCGTTGATTTCCGGCAACCTAGGCCACGCCTCTGGTCGTCCTAGCTTAACTGGGCTTTCGCTTCGCCGCCGACGGATAGCCACCACCAGCTGGCAATGGCAATCGCCCTTTCTTGCCGCTAAAAGCGGTTCCCCGTCCCTGCCAACGGCGGCTCTTGGCAGGCACCAAGCAGGAAAAGGTTGCCAGTGAAAGCAGTCTTTGGGACGAAACGAACCCTGGACATTAACGCGCAGAAACGGATGCCATTTCAATTGCACGATGGCTTCGAATAACCATTTCGCGTATAAGTCACGGTCAGCCAACAGGATAACCGTCCAGTCATCGGGCAATAGGCTCCGGAACTGTTTCAACAATGCCAAACATTCCGGTTTCCACGCGTGCTTCTCCCCTGCTTTTAAGACTTTCCAGGCAACCGGCACGGCACAACCACGGTGCCCAACAGTCGATGGCCTTGAGTTCGGCACGCTGCCCTCCCGATTTCGCGCCTGCTTCCCGATAGGTATCACGGAACATTTCACGCAGTGTGTTGTACGACTGCCCTTGCGATGGTGTCAACACATCGGCTACAGCGCACCCGCGCAATGACCTGGCCCGTTGGTTTGTGATCCTTGACATTTATGCCCCGGAGGGTGCTATCCACCGGTATTGGAGAAGACGCTCTCCGCCATGGCGCGCCGTTTGTGGAGTGGGATTTGCCCGCCCCAACACCCGCATTAACCCTGGAACCGCTGGCCGACTGTAGCCGTTACGATAGTTTACGGAGCTTGCGCCACTTGTGCCCCTGAGATACCGTCTTAAAAATCGAAAATCAAGTCTTACAAGGTTTATTTTTAGAGATTACCCAGGGCGGATCAAAAGGCTCACCGGATTGTGTGTCCAAGCGCACAGCGCCGGCGCATGTACAACGCTTTGCGGAAAGTCGGCTCCCCGGTCTTGGCGATACGGGTCTTGCCTATCCATTGTCTAGATTCCCGCAAGGCCGGCGCGAGTCCCGCAAACGCCACGGCTTGGTTGGCGTTGGTAAAACCCTGATGAGGACTGAACAGCATCAGCAAATAAGCCATGGTTGCCGGGTCGACGCCGGGGATGGACTCAATCAGTTGACGGCGTTGATCCAGATCCGTGTGATCGTGATGAGGGCATCGATGGCCTGACGAATCGCCTTGATTTCGTCTGCCACGGTCTCGGGCAAGGTACTGATACCCGGGTAGTGGTTAACGTTTAACTGAAACGGGTCAAATTATATTCGTGTATAAAAACTTGCAGTGCGATGCGGTGGAACTCGTCACTTTTGGAAGGCCAACGATTTGCGGATAAAGCGGGTTAAGCGCTGCCGCAGGGCGTTATTCCAGCGTTCGACATGCGCCGTTTGCCCGGTTTCCTTGCCGACCGACTGGTGGTTTTCCCCAAACACGCCCTAGTAGGCTTGCCAGAAGTCGCTGTAGGTATGGGCCGCCCGATAAGTTTCGGGAATATAGCTAATCCGATATAAGTTGATGCGATAATGGTGGGCTATTGTAACTCCCCCTCGTCCTGGGCAAAAAAACCAATGGCCTATCCCGGCATATTTAGAAAAAATTACTTTCAGTCATGAAAGAACAAGGACTCACTATCCCAGAAGCGGCCGAACGGTTTGGTGTAGGAACGGCGAGTGTGTCGCGTTGGCAAAAAAATCCTGATTCGGCCTTCACCCGCAATAGACCCGCCAGCAAGATTGATAAGGATGCGCTTGCCAAAGACCTTACCAAGCATCCCGATGGCTTCCTTTACGAACGGGCGGCGCGTTTTTCAGCGGGCGTATCGGGTATGTGTTCGGCGGTGAAACGCCTAGGCTTTAGCCATAAAAAAAAAGTCTAAGGCGGACGGACAGGCACGGGCGGCGTTTGCCTTAAAAATCAAGGCGTATGAGGACGAAGGCAAACCCATTGTCTACATTGATGAAAGCGGTTTTGCCCATGAAAGCGTACGTCCCCACGGTTATTCCGCAGTTGGGGAAAGGTGCTACGACACCTTCAACTGGTGGGCAAAGGGCCGGACGAACGCGATCGGTGCGTTCACCAAAGGTGATGTTGCTGGCGGCGTCATTGTTTCCGTTCAACATCAACGCTGACGTTTTTTACGCGTGGACCACACAGGATTTATTGCCCAAACTCCCCGCCGGCAGTGTCGTTGTGATGGACAACGCAGCCTTTCACAAGCGGGAAGACATTAAAAGCCGTATCCGGGCAGCGGGACATATCCTTGAGTTCCTGCCCACATATTCGCCTGACCTTAACCCCATTGAACAGTTATGGGCGCAACTTAAACACATCCGCAACAAAACGAGATGTTCCGTTGATGGCCTTTTCTCTAAGAGCCTGTTCAACATCTTCTACGAGCGTTTAAAATAGCGGGATGAGAAAAACTTACTCCAGTGACATAAGCCGGGAGCAGTTCGGACAGGCCAAAGGCCTGCTGGAACCAGCCCGCAAGAAAACCCGTCCGCGCACCGTTGATTTGTACGATATATTCTGCGCCATCCTGTACTTGCTGAAAAGCGGTTGCCAGTGGCGGATGTTGCCCAGTGGCTTCCCGAAGTGGCGTACCGTCCACCATTATTTTGCTTTGTGGGGCACCCCGCCGGAAAATGGCGTGGGCCTGCTGGAGCAGGCATTAAAAAAATCAGGTTGGCGCGGCCCGACAAACACAGGGGGCGCAACGCCAGGACGGGTTTCTGCATCATTGCCGCGCAAGGCGTGAAAAACACCGATTGCGCCCAGGACAAAGGCGATGATGCCCACAGGGCGTGCGGGGAAAAAGGTGTCCGGCATCAAACGCCATATCGTGGTTGACCCTCAAGGGCCACCCCATGCCATCGCGGCCACTACGGCCAATGTCACTGACCGCCAAGGCGCACCCGACGCTATCGGGCGTAATAAGGACAGGTTGTCGTCGGTGGCCCCGGTCCTGGTGGATGGCGGCTACAGGTCGGCCGTTCGCCGAGGCCGTGCGGGAGCTGGTCGGGGCTACGGTACAAGTCGCCAAACGGGGTGGACTGCATACCTTCGCGGCCATCCCCCAACGTTGGGCCGTCGAACGCTCTTTCGCTTGGTTGGAAAAATGCCGCAGGCTTTGGAAAAACACCGGGCGTTTGCCCAACACCAGCCTGCAGTCTGTCAATTTGGCTTTTTTGGCCTTACTGTTACGAAGATATTGAACAGGCTCTAAGGCTGTTACAGGGCATCTTTTTATATCGGATTAGCTATAACTGCCCAAAGCTGGCGGCAACTGTCCGCGCTCCGGTCGCCTGCAAACCAGGACACGACTTGCCGGGTGCGGCGACAGGGCGCCACCCATACCCAGCAGGCGTTGGCTTTACATTGGACAAATGACCAGGGCTCGTCCAGCTCCAGTACGTCTTCCGGCTGGGCCGGCGCCAAAGTGGTTTCCAAGGACGGCAAATTACGGGCTTTTTTTTAACCAGGCCGCCACGGTCTGGCGGGCAACCCCGAAAGTGCGCTCCAGCCCACGTAAGCTCGAACGCTCGTGGTAAGCCCGCAGGATTTCAGCTTTTCGTCCTTCGCTGTAGCCATAATCAGGGGCCAACGTGCCGTAGCAACCACAGGCCTGGCAATGGAACTTTTGTTTGCTTGTTTTGGTTTTGCCGTTGCGGGTCAGCTTGCTGCTACCGCAGCGGGTGCAAGTGAGGGTTTCTGTTATCATGTCATCAATTTTACACAAAACAGTTATATCTCAACCATTACCCATTTTGTGTTGTCTATTAACTAGTGTATTGTAATCATTAGCCTTATATCGGGATTATACGTTTCAAGTTCAACGGGATCACAAGCGCTTGGATAACTCCCTGGAATCAATTAAGAGCCAATGCAGTTAGCGTAATTCTCATTATGACCCCAAGTTACCCTATTTCCGGCTTTGGGGGTCGAACAATTGGGCTTTTCGGGTTATAAGACCAGCCCTCCAGCATAAAATCGAGTAGATGCTCCCAGCTATCAAAGCACAAGTAAGAAGTTAATGCCTTCATATCATCGAACAAACGCCTGCGCGAACGACTGCATGGATGCAGGAGGTAGGGCAATGCAGGAGCAATTGCCGAGGCAGTGCCTGAAGCAGCAGGCAAAACTTGTCGTCCATTAAATCCAACAGGGTATGCAGCAGATAGGCGAACAAAATGAGCGTCGCCAGTAAAGAGGATAAGAACTGTTTGCCATGACGGAAGTTGTGCTCAAAGTGGTAGTCTTTAGTCTTCAGCGTGCTGTTGTTTTCATTTTCGATCTTCCATCTGGCGCGGCCTGAAGCCACCACGGCGGCAACGTTGGTGCCGTCAATCGCCAAAGACGTAGCGAACGCATTACGGTACAGCACCTTGCCGGTATCCGCTGCGGGCGTGGTCATCTCGCACCAGTTCACCAACAAGGCGTCATCGGCATCCCGTAACGGGACGGTGCTGACATAACGCTAGGTGCCGGTTTCGTGGCGTTTGCCCGTCCAGCGTTTACTCCACCGTTTTGATCACTCCGTTGCGTTCCAGATCGTCCACCCATCCGGACAAGGACTTATGGGGAGCGGGCTCTAGTGCCCCGTGTGGGTATATAGACCAGGATAACCCCGAACCCTTTTGACAGTAACGCCCGGCAAAACGGCTCGTGGCAGCGCAGGTTGTCGCCGAGTACGGTCGTGCCCAGCGCGGCGTACTGGCTGCCCCGGCTATCCAGCCAGCGCAGGGAGGCGTTAAGCTCGCAATCCTGTTTGTCAAGGCCGTCCTGAGGGCGGACAAATTCTGGGGCCAGTGAAATGACCTTATCGCCTCCAGGCTTGACCAACACCGGCGTCACCACCGTATGCGAATAGCTGATTTTGCCGTTGCCGTGTGTCTTGCATGAACAACATGGGCCATGCAGCTTGTGTGACGAATAGGACTGGGTGCCGTCCAAGGCCAGCCGCAAGCGTTGGTCCGATCCCCGAAAAGAGTCTTCTGACTCCAGAACGATGGAAACCATCAACGATAAAATCGAACATCGGATACACCGCTGTAGGTTCTACCCCGTCAAGCAGGCTTCGGATGTGGTTATCCGTTGGGATTTGAAACACGCCAAACAGCATCTGTGCATCGCCTAAAGCGCCTACTGTTGGTATTTTGCCCGCGCGTCTCCTGCATCGTCCGCTGAAAGTCCAAAAAAGACGGGCTTTGCATGAAAAAAACTGAAAATGCACTCAATCCGGCATCCGTCATGGTATAGCCCGTATTTTTTCCAGTCCGCTGATCGACGAAGGTTTCAAAAGTTAGGCGCAATTGCTTGACCACGTCACTAAAGGTCAGCGCGTTTAATCCAAAGGGAGCACTCATAAATAGGTTTCAATGGGGGATCGGTCGTCCATTTTAGACGCTGGATGCCATAATGAGAATTGCTGTTGCAGTTATAAGCTACCCGATAAACTAACGATAGCATGATATGATAGCCACCCTTTTATCGCAGTTAACAGGAATATGATGCACGAACTTAGCGAACAAGAGTTATATTTAGCTCTACAATATGCAAAAAATATTGACCAAGAAAGTGGCCAAAGGATAATGATTCAATTTGAAATAGATCAGCCGCTTTTTTTTCAAACTATTTTTAATGCTTTTTCTTCTATTATTGCCGAACGGCAAGAAGATGTAGCACATGTTTTTATGGATTTGTGTTTTGAGGTGCTTTGTGTATATCAGAAAACATTCGGTAACACGCCAAAATTTAAAGATGACCCAACTTGGATGGAGCGGCAGGCAGGCTTACTTGATAAGGAACTGAAGCCCTTAATGGAAGGGAGAAATATTAGTGATAAGCGTAGCCAGCGCATAAAAGCGGATTTTTTTAAACCGAAACAAGACGAAATTATCCAAACGGGGTTGGTACAGTTTTTAAATGAATCGGTAGATGATTTTGCTTCTTATAATATCTGTGATTCAGCAACCTTAGAATTGACAAAAACTATGCTATTTGTGGTTGTGCGTATGTTTAATAATTTATATAACAAACCAACTTTGCAATAGGCGGCGACACGCATTAAAAATCCATCGCATGGTAAAACAAACGAGATAGCATGAGATTGACGTAATAATAACTAAAAAAGCACCCGATTATGATTGATATAAATTTATTGAAAAACCTTGATCACTGTTTAAGTGATATTGTCTCCGATGACGACCATTTTAGCATTGACCAAGTACGAGGCTTGTTTTATGCGCGAATGATAACTCCTGAAAATACCCGTTTAGGTATAAAAAGCGATCCGTCAGTTTGGTTATCGGAACTGTTTTATGGAGAAAAACCTGCATTGACTGAGGGGCAGGTCAATGCACTTAATGTTGCTGCGGGCGCGGTCTATGATGCTTATAAAGGGCTCTTTGCCGTTAATAAATTACATTTTCCTTATAGTTTCGATCGGCTTGATGCTGATATAACGGAATCTGCTTACGCCTGGTGTGAAGGTTTTTTTGCGGGTCTGTCAATTAATGAATCATTTTGGCTGGGTAAGAGTGGTGGGACATTAAAAAGTAGCGATAAGGAACTCGACTCCGTCAAAAACAGCACAACGCTTTTTATTGCGCTGGTCACTAAGGATTTTAGTGAGTTTGATGAGGCTAAGCTTGCTGAATTAAAAATTTTTGTTAGCGATCAGGGGCAGGATCCCACCAACGAGGTCATTGCCGCAACTTTATTTCCCAACGTGCCAACCGCAGTGGCAACATTACAGTTGTATGGTGTCAAACAAATGCGCACTGCTATTGCTGCCCAAAAAACAGGTAATCAGCCAATGCGTAAAATAGGCCGTAATGAGCCGTGTTATTGTGGCAGCGGTAAGAAATATAAAAAGTGCTGTGGTGCTTAGCGTTAGTTGGTAAGGCTCTTGGCTTAATGATAACTGTCAAATAGACTGTTTGGCTAAGTAACGGATTAAGTCAACAGTATTAAGTTTTTGATCACGCTGTTTTTTGCCTCACTGTTTTT
The DNA here is from genome assembly GCA_028712695.1 of Methylovulum sp. Lineage (GTDB taxonomy): Bacteria > Pseudomonadota > Gammaproteobacteria > Methylococcales > Methylomonadaceae > Methylovulum. Next base: position 7,182 of record JAQTQZ010000007.1, read on the forward strand.
TTTGTTAAGCCCTAAGACATTCATGATGGAGTCAATGATCTTGGTGATGATGCTCGCCCATGAGTTGCTCGATGCGTTGCGCGATAGGATCAGATTCCATATCGCCTAAATCTGTGTAATCAATGTGGCGAAAACTGTCGAGCTCAGCCTTGGTGATTGGTTGCACTGCTAATTTAGAGGCTGGAGCACATTCAGACAGCGTGACCGTAATGGTTTTTTCAGGCAGTTTTTTGGTGAGTCGTGCAGGTAGTTGTATGACAGGTAACCAGTCCACTTCGGTGGGTATGCCGTTTAACGTGCCACTGTAATATTCGACAGCAACTTGATTGACGGTCTTTTTGTTTTGCAAAAGCAGTTCTTTGCCCAAGGTTGCTGGATCAATGAGCGAGCCTAACTGTTGCCAAGACACCGTGTTCCCCATCGCGGCCAGGTCGCCTGGCACAAAATCAATAGCAACGCGGTCGTTGTAAAATATGCGAGTATAAAAAAGTTGCCCGGTCTTGTTGTGTTCCCAAATCTCACCTTGGTTAGATAGCTCGTCACGAGTTTCGGTGCGCAGTGCATCACGCCAAAAATACCAGTCAGTGCTTTGTGGTTTTTGTTCATTAACTAACTGTTTTTCAAACCGGCATGCGAGTGGGTTTGCGGGAGTGATTGTGCTTAGGTTTTCAGGTAGGGTATAAGTGTCTTTTGCCGGGCTTGCACAGGCGGACAGAAATAGGATAAGAGACGATGTAAGTAAAATTTTCATTAAAACAATTCCGAGATAAGGGCATAAAACACCGGAGATTTAAACAAACAAGGGTGCATTGCGCACCCTTGTAGGAGCATCCGGCTAAAGTGGTTCCGTTTTATTGCGGTAGGATAGCCAGATAATTAAGTATTTCCCTTAATTATCTTGTCATTCTTCTGTACATTACGTGGAAAATCGTATTTTGTTCAAGCACACCTTGGAACAGATGAGCACCAGGGCCTTGCGCATAGATTGCCACGTCTTCACCGGCATGGGTTTCAGAACCAGCCATTGGCACAAGCGCTTCTTGGTGGAAGTTTGCATCGGTAGTGTCAACCGCAGTCATGTCTTCGAAACGGCCCACTTGGACTGGTGTTGCAAAAACGTCATCACCCGCCACACCTGTGTGGTAGCCTAAACCGTTGGCATAAGACAAGGTAGTGTAAGGCGCGTTGTCAGAAGCCAGTGAGTAGCTAGTTTTGCCTGGTTCGATAACTTTGCCCAAAATGTTGTTACCACGTTGTGGGTAACCGGCAATAGTAAATGTATGGCTATGGTCAGCGGAGACAATGATTAACGTGTTGTCCAGTTCACCCATTGCTTTCAAAGTATTTACGGCTTTTTTCACTGCATCAGACAAGGCAATGGCGTCAGTTAATGCACGGTAAGCGTTACCCGCATGGTGGGCGTGATCAACGCGGCCTGCTTCAACATGAAGATAAAAGCCTTTGTCGTTCTTTTTCAGGATTTTGATGGCTTTTTCAGTCATCGCTGCCAAGCTAGGTTCGCCAGCGGTGTCATTTAAACGATCAGCTTCATATTGCATGTGTGAACGTTCAAACAAACCTAACAAATGAGTGGTTTTGTTTGGGTTGATTGCATCGAATTGGCTTTGGTTCCAGATGAAAGAACTGTTTGCGCCAAATTTAGTAGTCCATTCGGCAGTTAAATCACGACCGTCTGCGCGTCTACCAAATTTACCCGCATTTTCTGGATCGGCTTCAGTGTTAGGTCTGAAATATTCACGACCGCCACCTAATACGACGTCTATACCATCGCCGCTTTTGAATTCAACCAGCTGACGGGCAATATCAGGAACCGCACAGCCTGCGGGTTGGTTAGAGTCGGCTTCCCAGTTACGTTCTGGTGTGTGTGCGTAGTTAGCGGCAGGTGTCGCGTGGGTGATACGTGCAGTAGAAACCAAACCGGTTGATTTGCCTGCGGCTTCAGCGATTTCCAGGATAGTTCTTAACTTGTGTGTTTTGAGGTCAGTAGCGCAATCACCACGGGTAACACCTTGGTCAACAGATAACACGCCATCTAATGTTTTTACACCAGTGACCATTGCAGTCATCGTTGGTGCAGAGTCAGGTGTTTGTTGGTTAGCGCTATAGGTTTTTGATAGTGCCAAATGGGGGAACAATTCAAAACTCAACGCGTTTTCTTCGCCGCTGCTAGCCGGTTTCGTGTTGGCCGCATCAATAATGTTAGGTTGTTGGCCTGCCAAGATACGTGCTGCAGTGACAGTAGAAATACCCATGCCGTCGCCGATAAAAAGAATGACGTTTTTAGCTTTACCAGTAATAGGTTTTTGCGCTGCAGTTTTATCAATTGCTGCTTTACCTGCCGCATACCAAGTTGTACGGTCAGAGTATGGGGCAGGGAACGAATCGGGAGTGCCGGCGTGTGCCACGACAGTTGTGCCTGCTGACAAGACAGCGGCAACTGCCAATGTAGTAAGTTTTAATTTCATAAAATCTTCCGGTTAGTTAAATGATACCTTAGATATTGAGCACGCTCTTTTCGGTGAGCGTATCGTTGTGATGGAGGCGTTACCCTTCCACCGAACAATTCTAAGGACTTAAAAAGAAAAAAAGATTAAGGCTTTATGAAATTTACATGACAATTTTGTTAATGCCGGAATTATCCAATAGAATAGTTGTCGGACGGATCAATTTGTTTCTAGTTCTTGCTATAGCTTCTCTGTTTGAAACTTATCCACAAGACCCGTGATCCGCATGACTTTTTGTGTAACCGTTTGTTTAAATACGGTGGCATCTGCGACTAGCCGAACCGTATTTTTAGCGCGTGTGATTGCCGTATACAGCAGCTCTTTGGTCAATACCTGGTTGATAGTTTCGGGCAAAATAATTAGCACATGATCAAATTCAGAGCCTTGGCTTTTGTGGATGGTCATTGCAAATACAGTCTCGCAATGTGGCACACGGGTGGGCAAGTATTTTTTGACGCTGCCGTCAGGGCGCAAAAAAAACACCATAAGCTTGCCGCCTTGGGTTTGGTCAGGCATGCAAATGCCTATATCGCCATTATAAAGATGCAGGGCGGCATTGTTTTGTGTGACCATAATCGGGCGGCCGACATACCATAAACCAGATAAGGCCAGCTGGTTTTGTCCGGCTAACTTTTGCTCAATCTGATGGTTGATATCCGCTATGCCGTTATTGCCGAGGCGATTTGCGCATAACACCTGATGACGGTTAAATGCTAAATAAATATCGGCAAAAGCCGCGCCTGTGTTAATCAGGTGCAAGTAATCAAGCTGTTGCTTGGCAATCGTGCTAATTAAATCCTCTTCCAACAACGCGCAACAGGCGTCGCCTTGTTGTAAAATTTGCCATGCTTCATCTGCTTGTTGCTGGTTTACGGCGTCGGCGAGGGCTTTAATTAGCCCACCAAAGCGGTGCGAGGTTTTCAATTCAAGCGTATGCGTCGGCAAAATTTGTGTTAAATCGGCTAGCACCGCACCCGATTCCACCGAGGCCAACTGGTCTTTGTCGCCCAGCAAAATTAATCTGGCTCCTGGCTTTAGGGCATCAACCAGTTTGCTCATTAATGCCAAATCAACCATTGATGCTTCATCGACAACAACTAAGTCGTAAACTAGAGGTTGGGCGGCATTATGATGAAAATACGGTGACGGCGGCCGCGCACCTAACAGCCGATGCAGCGTAGTGACTGTTTCAGGGATATGGCTTTTGAGCGTATCGCTACAAGGCAAGTCCGCTATCCGTGAACCGATAGATTCCTGTAAACGCATCGCCGCCTTGCCGGTGGGGGCGGCTAAGGCAATATGCAATGGGGCTGGCGACAGCTCCTGTAAGGCGGCGAGGATTTTTACCACAGTTGTTGTTTTGCCGGTTCCAGGGCCGCCGGTGATGATGCTGAATGATTGGCTAAGGGCCAATTTTGCCGCTTCCCGCTGCCAATCAGTGCCAGTGGTTTGTTCGGAAAAATAACGGTCAAGCAAGGTGTCCACGTTTGCAAACGAAAACTGGTTTGCCATCATGGCCTTAAGCTGCATTGCCAAGCGGTTTTCATAATGCCAATAACGTTGCAAATACAGACGATTTTTTTCAGTCACTAAAGGTAATTGGCCGATAGTGTCCGCCAGGCCGGATGCCAGCAACAAATCTTGCTCGTCGGGGTTGATTGCTATGCAATTATGGCCTTGATTTTGCTCGGATGATAAACGTAGCAGCAGGCTTTCAAACGTCTGCTTTTGCTTGCTAACGAGTTTTGTGCGTTGGCTTAAGAAGCGTGCAAAGGCGCTGTCGAGACGGCTGTATACTGGATTTTCAGACATTTTTTACGGGTTGTTATTAGGCTGCCAATTTAAGGGGATCGAATCTTGGCAAGTCACTGTGCGAAGATTTGTATACGGTGGCCGGTCAAATGTTTTACCATCACCCATCACGCGGGGATCGCCGGCCGCTTTTAATTTGGTCAATAATTGCTTGGCTAGTTGCGCTTTAATCGGTGCGTAAGCTAGCTTATTGGCGACATTAATAATTTGTCCGGGGTCGTTATGCAAATCAAATAATTCTTCCTCAGGCCTTTTTTCAAAGGCTAAATGAAAATAGGTTTTAGCATTGGGATGGGTGCGGTTGGTGATAATCCAATCCTTAGTCGGGCTAGGATCCATCTCCATAAATACCCAGGGAATTACTGGCGGCGCTTTAAAAATAAAAGGGCAGCCCATCGGCCAGCGTTCAGGTGCAAAATTACGGATATACAGATAATTGGAGGTGCGTAATGCGCGTGCAGGGTAAGGCAAGCTGTCTTCCCGCGATGTCGCCACATGCCGTTCTTCACCGGTAATGGCAAAAGTCCGTAGCGGATCAATTTGGCCACTCTTAGATGATCTCAAGAGAGAGAGTAGGCTGCGCCCATTCATTTTCGGTGGGTGGGGTACGCCTGCAATGTCAAGAAGCGTCGGTGCCAGATCCATCAGTGTGGTGAAATCAGTGACAATACGTCCACCTTTGCTGTGTGGCAACCATATCATCAAGGGCGTGGCAACACCAAAATCATACAAGTTCCATTTTCCGTGCGGAAAACCACCCGGCCCATTGTCACCCGTGGCGACAATTAACGTGTTATCCAATTCGCCAATATCTTCCAATTTTTTTAATAAAAGACCAATATAGGCATCCAATGCCTGAATTTCCCCCAGATAATCAGCCATATCTTCGCGTATTTCAGGGACATCGGGCAGAAACCTGCGTAATTTACCTTTTAATCTATTGGGGTTAATACCCCATAGTGCTTTGCCAGAACCCCTTGCCCAAGAACGATGGGTATTTGTCGGGCCAAACCAGTACAAAAAAGGTTGGTTTGGTTTTCTGGCGGCCAGGAAGGTATCAAAATTAGCGCTAACTTGATTAAATATGACTTGTTTTGCTTGTTGAAGTGGCATTCCTTTTGTCATCAAGTCAGTCACATTCCTGCTGAATTTGCCAGGTAAAAGCCCCGACTTTTGATAGGCATGAACCGCCCCGCCAAAAGGGGCGTCGATAGGTACGCCTGGCGACCATGTTTTGTAGGTCTTACCAATGTGGTATCCGGCGTCGTGCAGCAACAATGGAAATGTTGGAATGCTGAAGTCCCAATGTCCATTGAGGAATGCGCCACCGCCAGTATTAAAAAAATACCGTCCGGAAAAAATGGAACTGCGTGCAGCGGTGCAAGACGGGGCATTGACATAAGCGTTTTTAAATAGCACCCCATTACGGGCAATGCGGTCGATATTCGGTGTTTTGACTATATTACTGGGTGATGTATGCCCATAAATGCCGGTATAAGCGCTGGCATAAGGGCCACCCCAGTCATCACCGACGATAATGAGAATATTGAGGCGATTGGCAGGCCAGCTGATGGCGGGCATAGAAAGAAAAATAAAATACAATAATACACGGAGGATAGCCGTTTTCATGGTTAATCTCACGGATAGGGGCAAAGAGCAATTGCCAATGGACAAAATAGGGAATAGGAAGCAACAGTGCTGATCCTGATCTATTGCCACCCTATCAGATAAAGGCTGCCCCATCCTATCGAGCGATTTAAAAGCAAACTATTGGTAACTACCACCACACTAAGCTTAGTTTGCTTTATCGTTACCGCAGCAAAAAATTTCGCAGCATATCATTCCATGCTCGGTCAATATTGACTTAGGATGGAACTGTACACCTTCGATATCCAGCGTTTTGTGCTGCACGCCCATGATTTCATCAAGTTGGCCTGTTTCGTCTTGCGTCCAGGCGGTGATTTCCAGACAATCCGGCAACGTGGTTTGGTCAATGACTAAGGAATGGTAGCAGGTTGCCCAACCCTTTAAACACACCGATACTTTTACACTCATGCCTGTTCCCCGTCCAGTCCGGCCTCCACCATTTCGACGGCGCGGAAAATGGCACGCCCTTTGTTCATTGTTTCATCCTATTCGTTGCGTGGCACGGAATCGTAAACGATGCCCGCACTGGCTTGCACATGCAACATGCCGTCTTTAATAACGGCAGTTCTGATGGCGCTTGCGGTGTTGAGGTATCCAGACCATGAAATATAGCCGACCGCTGATCGGGTAACGGCTCCACTGCTTGCCGCCGTGGACGGATTCAAGCAAATAGGAATAGGCGCCGTCAGCCAGTTTAAGGTACGCGCTTAGCGGCGTATCCAAATCAGCGAGTATTTCACGGGTCACCGTGATATGGTTATTGCCTTGTTGGGCATAGTGGTTGAATTGTTCTGGAGTCATCGTGGTTAGGCGGTAGCTGGAGTGTTTTAGGGCGGTGCTGTACCGGCTTGCTATTTTCCTGCGTGGGTTAAGGACTACCGATGGATTGCAGATTTTTTAACGTGGCAGGGTTCCAATGGGCAATTGCCCAGGTCAGTTGATCGGTGACAGGCGCCTGTTGTAGTTCGGCGGGCGGATTTTGCTTCAGCAAGCGCAGCAAGGTGAAAATAACGTGGTGTGGTGCCGCCAAATCGACTGCCGTCGCTTTTGTTTGTTTGCTGAGTTTATAGCCGTGATGGTCGACAATAATTGGCAAGTGCATGTAGGCTGGGGTCGTTAGCCCCAATAATTGTTGCAGATAGATTTGCCTAGGCGTCACCTCAAGCAGGTCAATGCCCCGAACCACCTGGTTGACTTGTTGCCTGTGGTCATCAATCACAACGGCAAATTGATAGGCAATAATCTGGTCTTTTCTTTTTAAAATAAAATCACCGTGTCTGGTGGCCAAATTATGTGAAACAAAGCCTTGCAATCCGTCCTGAAAGGCAATGTCACGCGGGTCGGTTTTGACGCGTAGGGCGTAAGGGCTATCAGGCGGTAGTTGGCGATGGCGGCAAGTGCCGGGATAAATATCCGTCAGCAAGAGTTTGCGCGGACAAGCACAAGGATAAAGCTGCCCGTTTTTATCCAGCCGGCTGAGCCAGTCATGATATTCATCATTATGTTGGCTTTGATAGTCAACGTTGCTATCCCAATGCAGGCCTAAGGTATCGAGTGCGGTCAAGATGGCGTCAGCGGCGCCTTTTATATTGCGCGGGGTGTCAAGGTCATCAATGCGTAATAGCCATAAACCCTGCTGGGAGCGTGTTTGGAGAAAACTGGCAAGGGCGGTGGATAAAGACCCTAAGTGCAAAGGGCCGGTAGGCGAGGGCGCAAACCGGCCGATAGCGGGTTGCTGGTCGGACACGGACGTTGGCGGTTAGCCCATTTGTTTTTCGCGGATTTCATCGAGCGTTTTGCAGTCGATGCACAAGGTTGCGGTTGGTCTGGCTTCTAACCGGCGTATGCCTATTTCGATGCCGCAGGACTCACAATAGCCATAGTCGCCTGACTCAATTTCCTTGAGTGCCTCGTCTATTTTTTTGATCAGTTTGCGCTCGCGGTCCCGGGTCCGTAATTCTAGGCTGAATTCGGATTCTTGGGTGGCACGGTCATTAGGATCAGGGAAATTGGCGGCATCGTCCTGCATGTGATGTACGGTACGGTCGACTTCACGCATCAGCTCGGATTTCCAGTTCCTTAAAATAGTATCAAAATGGCTCAATTGAGCTTCATTCATGTACTCTTCGTCCGGACTTGCTTGATAAGGCTTAAAGCTGAAAGGTGATGCTGTCACTTTAGAATTTTCGGTCATCCATTAACTCCTGGGACAATATAAATAAACCGCGCATTTTTAGCAGAATAGTATCCCGTTAGCAAGGATTATTGGTATGATTCGGGCTTTTTTTCAAGAGTGTAAATTAATGCGTGTCTCTTTGGCAAAGCGTATGCACACTATTTCACCATTTTATGTGATGGATTTGTTGCACAGGGCAAAGCAGCTGGAAGCACAAGGCCGGGATGTTATCCACATGGAAATTGGTGAACCGGATTTCCCTACCCCACAGCCCATTATTGATGCGGCGATCAAGCACCTTGAAGCCGGTGAGGTAAAATACACCTCGGCGGCAGGATTATTGCCGCTACGCGAAAAAATAGCCGCGTTTTATCAGCAGCGCTATGGTGTCGCGGTTAGCCCCCAGCGGATTTTTGTGACGCCGGGTGCATCGGGGGCGTTTTTATTGGCGCTGGGCGTGAGTTTGGATGCCGATGAAGAAATCTTAATGGCTGACCCGTGCTATCCGTGCAACAGCAATTTTGTGGCATTGTTTGGCGGTAAAGCAACAACGGTCGCCGTCGATGCAACGACAGGCTACCAACTGACCGCAGACCTTATCAAACAGCATTGGGCGACCGCCACCAAAGGCGTGTTGGTGGCCTCGCCGTCCAACCCTACCGGCACGTTGATTGCCGGTGACCAATTAAAACAGGCAATAGACACTGTTGATGGTTTGGGCGGCTGTTTTTATTCGGATGAAATCTATCATGGCTTGGTTTACGGGCAACCCGCCGTGAGTGCATTGCAATACAGCGACGAGGTGTTTGTCATCAATAGTTTTTCCAAGTATTTTGGCATGACGGGGTGGCGCATCGGTTGGCTAATCGTGCCGGAGGGTTATGTTGAGGCGACTGAACGGCTGGCGCAGAACATTTTTATCGCCACGTCCACGCAGTCACAATATGCCGCTTTGGCCGCCTTTGATGACGGCACGTTGGCGGAGCTTGAGCGTAGGCGCGAAGAACTCGCCAAGCGCCGTGATTTCCTTTACGAAAATTTGGTACGCTTGGGCTTTACCATCCCGGTTAAACCGGAAGGGGCGTTTTATCTGTACGCTAACTGCGCCAATTTAACGGATGACAGTTACCAGTTTGCGCTGGACTTGTTGGCGGCGGAAGCTGTTGCCATCACGCCGGGCAAAGATTTTGGCAATAACCAACCGCAGCAGTGGTTGCGCTTTGCCTACACCACGTCCATCGCCAGAATGGCTGAGGCTATGGCGCGTTTGGAGCGATTTATAGCAGTTTATAACAGGGGATAACCATGACAGTAAAACAATTATCAGTGACAGAGCTAAAGCAAAAAATTGATCAAGGAGACAAGGTGTTCCTATTGGATGTCAGGGAACCGCACGAATTCCGCTACGCACAGATTGCCGGTAGCGTGCTGATCCCGCTAAACCAGCTCCCGGCCAGATCGTCGGAATTGGATAAAGACCAGGAAATCATCGTTATCTGCCATCATGGGATGCGTAGCCAGCAAGCCGCGCACTATCTTGACCATGTCGGGTTTACTCAGGTCACTAACTTAGTGGGCGGGATTGATGCGTGGTCATGTAATTGTGATAGTTCGGTGCCACGTTATTAGGCGGTTCGGTTTCATTGTCGTTAGAATGAAATGTATGCTAGCCCGCCGGTTTTGGCTTGCCGCTATGTGTTGCTTGATCTATGCAATGGCGTATTGGTCTGTCCGTAGCCCGCATTGGCTCGTCCACCGTACCGGCTACTATTCCGATGCAGGTAAAGGCCTATGCGTTTATGGACACGCCATCTCCCAAGGGGATTTTGGCGTACCCATGCTCGCCCCGTTGCCCGCAACAATGCAAGGCGCCGCCGCTATATTCCTTTGGCCAGCGGCGCAGGTTGAGCTTGTTTACTGGTACTTGACCATCCCACAAGGTTCCGTGGCAAACTTATCCGGCTAATGCGGCTATACGTTAAATGGTTCGACGGTAACCTGTTCACCTGGGCTTATGCCTGCGCATTCAGACGGCAATACGATAAAGCAATTGGCCTCGGATAAACTGCTTAAAATATGTGATCCCTGTTTGCCTGCTGAGGCAACAAGCAACTCGCCGTCAGCATTTTGGCTGAGGTTGCCGCGTTGAAATTCTAGCCGGCCTGGGGATTTTTTTAGCGCGCTTGTGCAGGTTGCCGCAAGCCTGAGCGGATGGAGGGCGGGTGCGCCGGACAGTTGTCTGAGTGCCGGGGCAACCAGTTGTTGGAACGTGGTCATAACGGCAGCGGGATTGCCGGGCAGACCAAAAAAATAACAGCCACCAATTGTGCCGAACGCCAAGGGTTTACCGGGCTTTATCGCGATTTTCCAGAAATTGACCTGCCCGCACCGTGCCAGCACGTCTTTGACATAATCCGCGTCACCGACTGAAGCGCCTCCGGTGGTGATTAACACGTCGCAGTTTTCGGCAGCAGCCCGCAGGGTGTCTTCAAGTTGTTTGGGATCATCGGCAATCACGCCGCCATCAACGACAGCGTGACAGGGATCAGCTAACAGGCCATTTAATAGATAACGGTTGCTGTCGTAGAGCTTGCCCGATACGAGTGGTTCGCCCAGCGCGGCCAACTCATCGCCGGTGGAAAAAAAGGCAATTTTTAGTTGCCGTTTTACCGGTATATCGGCAATGCCGGCAGATGCCAACAAACCCAAGTCAACCGCCGACAGTTTTTTAGGATAGGCGCACACCACTTGCCCCTGTTTGACATCTTCACCAGCGGCACGGACATTTTGCAGCGGCTTAAGGTTTGCCGGAAACCGTATGGATTCACCATCAGCCTGCACCTGTTCCTGCATAATCACCGTGTCAGCGCCGGCAGGCACGACCGCACCGGTAAAAATCCTGGCACATTGCCCCGCTTGTAACGCGCCCTGAAAAGGCCGCCCCGCCCAAGATGTGCCCGCTAGCGTTAGCGTAACAGGCTGTCCGGTGAGTTCCGCGCTTGCGCAGGCATAGCCATCCATTGCGGCATTGCGGTCATAAGGGATGTTGATGGGCGCATGGACGGCGGCTGATAGCACACGGCCAAGCGCATTTTTTAATGCAAGGTTTTCTGATTCATTTACTGGTTGGATAGCCGCGCTGATATTGGCTAATGCCTCAGCAAGCGACAGCAACGGTTTGCGCTCTTGGCTGCATAAATCCATTAAGGTTTTCTCCCCATAAATTGTTGCAAAATAAAATCGGCAATCATTGCCGGCTGGTTTATATCCAGTTGCGGCAAGTAATCAGGCGTAGCCAACGGGCAATCGGAAGCTATCGCGATAATGTGTGGGTCACTCGGATACAGTAGCGGCTGATTGAGCGAGGGGCGGTGCAATTCTATTTTAGGGAAAGCTTCAGTTTTAAAGCCTTCAACCAGCAATAAATCAAGCTGTGATTGATCGAAGCATTTTACTTGTTCGTCCAGAGCAGGTTGCCGTTCTGGGGTTATTTCAGTAATCATGGCGCGGCGTTTGCTGGAGACGATCAGTACCGGCGAGGCACCCGCCGCCCTTAGCCGAAAGCTGTCTTTGCCAGGCTGGTCTATATCGAAATCATGATGCCCGTGTTTAATCAGGCCAATACGCAAGCCGTGCTGTTTTAGCAACGGAATTAACTGGGTCAATAGTGTGGTTTTACCGGTGCCGCTGAAGGCGGCAAAGCCTAATAAGGGGATAGGAGCCTGTTGCATGGCAATGATTTCATCATACTGTTATCGTGAGTGGCCCTATTCTAAGGTATTATTAAAAGGTAAGCATTAATCGGGGGAGAGCATCATTGATTCAAATTTATCTGCTGCTGGCGCTGGTCATCGTTGTTTTTTTTGTTTTACGTGGATTTTTTCAGCGCACATCGTCAGCATCGACTAAAAACTTAAGGCTGTTAGGGCTCAGTGCGATTACTGTCGCAGTGTTGCTCTTGATCGCAACAGGCCGCTTAAACTGGTTGCTGGGCGCGATCGGCCTAGGTTTGGCCTATTTGTTGAGATTGATACCGGTATTGCTGGGCTATGCCCCGCAGCTACATAAAATATGGGAGGATTACAAGGCGGCAAGGGGCGGCTCTGCAAAGCCACAAGACTACGCGGGCGGTGGTCATGGAAAAATGTCTGTTGAAGAAGCTTATCAAGTATTGGGATTGAAATCTGGCGCGTCAGAGCAAGAGGTTATTGCTGCGCACCGTAAGTTAATACAGAAAATCCATCCTGATCGCGGCGGTTCTGATTACTTGGCGATGAAAATAAACCTTGCTAAAAAGACCTTGATAAACAAATGACAATTAAGCGCCAGACTTATTTGCTGCTGTTTTTCCCGGTCTTCTTGCCGTTTCCTGCATTACCAACGGCTTGCCTGCAGCCGAATGGCTGTGCGCCGTTGCAGTCAGCGCAGCAGAAGCCGGTTGCTGAAAAGGTTGCTGCTAACAATGCCAAGCAGCCAGCAATGCCCTTACAAGCTAAAACGGCAGCCAGTAAGCCGGAGACTACGGCACGGCAGCAGACAAAATCAACTTATGAAGTAAAAGCAGGGGAAACATTGTATTCCATTGGGGTAAAAAATGGCCTGCCTTATGAGACGCTTGCGCGTTGGAATCAGTTGCCACCGTCCTATAAAATACTGGCCGGACAGAAGCTGAAATTATTCGATCCGCAACAGCAATCGAATAGCTCGGATAATAAGGCACCCAGTAATCAGATGGTAAAAAACAAGCCGCAAAATGCAGATAAAGCAGTGACTGGTGCTAAAAGTCTGCCGGAAAACATACCGGTTTCAGTGGAAAAAAGTGGGGTTCAAAAAAAACAGCCGATTGAAAAGCAGAAAGACCGCCTTTATCGGCTGGATATATCTTCGCCCATTAAGGATAATGCACTTGTTGCCGATAAAAAGGGGGTCGAAAAACCTGCACTTTTGCAAGCGGACGCTGAACCTAAAAAAGCGCAAAGTGTGGCCAAAAAAACTGAGGATACTTCAGCTAAAAAGACACCTTTTCAGGTTAAGAGTAAAACAGAACCCGCCAATAAAAATCCCAAAAAACAGCCTGACGTTGTTACGAAACAAAAGAAAGCAGATAAGACACAAAAAAAAGCAATTAGTTCAGTTGATAATAAAAAACTGTTAAAGTTGAACTTTGCCTGGCCTATTAAAGGCAGCGTGGCTAAAATTTTTGCCAAGGCGCATAACAAAGGGATAGATATTGCTGGCACGGAAAAGAAACAGCCGGTTAGTGCCGCTGAGGCGGGCACGGTGGTTTACCAAGGTGAGGGCTTGGTCGGTTTTAAGAATTTAATCATTATCAAACATAATAATGAATACCTTAGTGCTTATGCCAATAACAGCCGGATGTTAGTTAAAGAAGGCCAGCAAGTGAAGCAAGGGCAGATGATTGCTGAAATTGGCCAAACCAGTGCTAAACAAAAGCCATTGCATTTTGAAATAAGAAAAAACGGAAACCCGGTGGATCCGCTTCATTTTTTACCTAAATAATTTTACTCCCCCTGTTTAAGCGGACTCATCCTGATGACTGAAGAACTACAAACGCCAATGCTTGACGTTGCTGCATTTCTTGATGACGATTACTGTTTTGATGATGATTCTCCTGTGATGTTGGCGCTCGAAGAGCCAAACGCCGAGCTTCTTCCTGATGTGGTTGAACTGAAAGCCAAAAACAGCACTGATCTGGATGCAACCCGGGTCTATTTAAGTGAGCTTGGGCGCTCGAAATTACTGACTGCAGAAGAAGAAAAGTTTTACGGTGCTAAGGTTTTACTGGGAGACCCGTTAGCCCGCCAAATTATGATTGAAAGCAATTTGCGTTTGGTTGTAAAGATTTCCCGCCGTTATTTGGGTCGGGGATTGCCGCTACTGGACATGATTAATGAAGGCAATTTAGGCTTGATCCGGGCAGTCGAAAAGTTCGACCCCGAAAAAGGCTTTCGGTTTTCAACGTATGCCACTTGGTGGATTAGGCAGTCTATTGAGCGGGCGATCATGAACCAGACCCGCACCATCCGGTTGCCTATCCATATTGTTAAAGAACTTAACTCTTACCTTAAAGCGCAACGTCATCTGGCACAAATCCTCGACCATGAGCCTAGTGCAGAAGATATTGCCCGCTATCTAGGCAAGCCTGCCAAAAAAGTCGAAAAAATGCTCAAGCTCAATGAGCGTGTCACGTCGGTTGATGTCCCCGCAGCTTGCGATTTTGATAAGCCGCTGGTTGATTCGATTGCGAACGAAACGTATGTGTCGCATGAAGAAAGAATTCAGGAAGAGGGCATTAAGCAGAATATTTCCGGCTGGGTGATGCAGTTGCCCGAAAAACAACGCGAAGTGATATGTCGGCGCTATGGCTTATGCGGCTATGAAGAAGGCACCTTAGAGCAGGTTGCGCTTGAGTTGGGGGTGACCCGTGAGCGCATTAGGCAGATTCAGATGGATGCGTTAAAAAGGCTAAAAGAAATCTTGAAATCGAATGGTTATTCGTTTGAAGAAGTGTTCTGCTAGCGGATTTTGTGGCCATTTATCGTCTTGCTCGTCTGCCTTGGGGACAGAGATTTGGCATATCTGGCTTTTTATTTTAGAGGATATGCCCGTCGGTTTTTACGCGCTCAGCTAGCTTATAATGTTTAGCTTAGCATAGGCCAGCATCAACCATTTCATTCCCACCTGTTTAAAATTGATCTGCACCCGTTCTTGTGCGCCTTGGCCTTCCATTTGCAGCACGATACCTTCGCCAAATTTCTCATGGCTGACTTTTTGCCCGATTTTATACGTGCCCGTCGTCATCGTGGTTTTGGGTTTAGGTTGGATGGTGGCGGCCGGGCGGCTAATATTGCCGCGTATCCTGACTTCTTGAATGAATTCTGCGGGAATTTCCCGCAGAAAGCGTGACGGCCTAGGATAGCTCTCGCGCCCGTACAAACGCCTGGATTCGGCGTAAGTCAGATACAATTTCCGCATTGCGCGGGTAATGCCGACGTAACATAGCCGACGCTCTTCTTCCAGACGCCCGGCATCATCGACAGACTGTTGCGAGGGGAATAGGCCTTCTTCCATGCCCACGAGAAAAACCAGTTTAAATTCCAAGCCTTTTGCCGAATGCAGTGTCATCAGTTGCACACAGTCTTCAAATTCATCGGCCTGCATATCACCGGCTTCCAGAGCGGCGTAAGCCAGAAACAAATCCAGTTCGCCAAGATTGTCTTCATTGTCCGTATCGGCATCAAAAAGCCGCGCGGCATTGACCAGTTCTTCAAGGTTTTCAACTTTTTCTTCGCCTTTGTCGGCTTTCGCTTGTTTATATAGTTCAAGCAGGCCGCTTTTTTCGACGACCAATTTGACCTTTTCATAAAGCGCTAAACCTTCCGTTTCATCTGCCAGTTGTTTAAGCAACAGCAAGAAGCTTTTTAGGGCATTGCTGGCACGTGCTGATAAATTGCCTTGATTGACTAAGGCAACTGCGGCTGCCCATAAAGAAATCTCTTGGTCGCGCGCAATCATGCGGATGTCATCAATTGTTTTGGCACCTATGCCGCGCGTCGGCGTGTTGACCACGCGCTCAAACGAGGCATCGTCATTGCGGTTGGACATCAGGCGGCAATATGCCAACGCATTTTTGATTTCCGCGCGGTCAAAAAAGCGCAATCCACCATAAACCCGGTAAGGCGTGTTGGTCGCCATCAGTTTTTCTTCAAACTGCCGGGACTGGGCATTGGAGCGATATAAAATGGCAACATCAGAGCGAGCGCCACCTTCATTTGCCCAGGCGCGGATACGCTCGACGACAAAATAGGCTTCGTCTTGTTCATTAAAAGCGGCGTACAGGGAAATCGGTTCGCCATCGCCGGAATCAGTCCAGAGTTCCTTGCCCATGCGCCCGTCGTTATTGGCGATAAGCGTGTTGGCGGCTTTAAGGATCGTGCCCGTCGAACGGTAATTCTGTTCTAGCCTGATCAGTTGGTGGTTGGGATGTTGCCTTTGGAACTTGTAGAGATTTTCGATTTTTGCACCACGCCAACCATAAATCGATTGGTCGTCATCACCGACCACAAACAGGTTGTCCTTGTCTTGGGTCAATAACCGTAGCCACGCATACTGTATGGTGTTGGTGTCCTGAAACTCATCGACATGCACTTGTAGGAAACGTTGTTGATAAAATTCCAGTACATCGGGGTTATCGCGCAGCAATTCATGTGCCCGCAACAGCAATTCAGCAAAATCAACCATGCCGGAACGGTCACATAAATCTTCATAAGCACGGTACACCGCCAGCATTTGCCGCTGGTAAGGGTCCCCCGTTTCGGAGGTGTGCCGTGCCCTTATGCCTTCGTCTTTCTGGGCGTTGATATGCCATTGAACCTGTTTGGGAGGCCACTTTTCCTCATCAAGATTAAGCCTGTTCAACAGCCGCTTGATAAGCCGCAATTGGTCAGACGAATCCATCACTTGAAAGGTGGCAGGCAGTTTGGCAGTTTGGGCATGCCGTCTTAGCAGGCGATGCGCTAGGCCATGAAACGTGCCTATCCATAAGGTTTGTGCGGGGATGGCAAGCAGTTCTTCAAGCCGGCTGCGCATTTCCCTTGCCGCCTTGTTGGTAAAGGTGACCGCCAGAATATTGTGCGGCGATAAACCTTCCACTTGAATTTGCCAAGCAATACGATGCACCAGAACCCGGGTTTTTCCACTGCCCGCACCTGCAAGCACTAACATGGCCGTGGATGCTGCGGTGACAGCATGACGCTGCGCGTCATTTAGAGGGTCAATAATTTTAGTAATATCCATTTGTTATTGCTTGCACATTTCTTGTAGCTGTGTATATTTGTTGCGGTTCATAGAGTTAGCTAATGGGCCCCGCGTCACTTAAAGATAATAACAACTACACAGAGAGGATTTTAAGATGAGTTTCGATTATAAGCGCATGATGAAATTTGAACATAACCTCGGCGACAATGAAAAAAAATACCGTCTTTATGGCGGTTTGGCATTGATCGCTGTGTCAATTTTTACAGCCCAAATTGCTTTATTGGTGATTGGCATGGTATTGGTTGCAACAGGTTTTTCAGGCTGGTGTCCAGTGTGTTCAGGGCTTAACAGAAACACCTGTTCTGCTGCCGCCGCCGCTGAAGAGAATACGGCAACTGACGATAGTTCTGGCGATCAAGAATAAGGCTGCGAAAACTACAGGGATGTAGTTTTTATGCGGACTCATTCTTCTTTGTGGAATTCACCTTCCAGCACATTGTGTTTTGTCGTGGTAGGCTGTTGGAAGCCACCGACCGCCTGAATGATGTGGTTTTCAAGGATATAGCGGGCGATCCTTCTGCGCAATGAAGGGATCAGGCAAGCAAAACCGAGCATGTCGGTCATGAAGCCTGGGGTCAATAGCAATATTCCGCCCAGTACGATAATAGGGCCTTCAATCATTTCATAAGCGGGGATTTCACCTTGCGCCAAGCTCGCCTGAAACCGTTGCAGCGTTGCAAAACCTTGCTGTTTTAATAGCCAAGCGCCTAACGCCGCTGTGAACACCACTAAAAAAATAGTCGGTAACGCACCAATAAGCCCACCCACTTGCAATAGCAAATAAATTTCTATAAAGGGAATAATCAGGACGACCAGAAATAATACTTGTATCACTTTCATTTCAATACTCTTAATGGTTAATCATTATTAACAATATAAGGGTAATCGTTGAGAATTTCTAGGATAATATCCAACTTCACGTTTTACAAAGCTGAGCGTATGTCAACTGCCTTTGAAATAATTCTCTGCACGTGCCCTGATAAAAAGACGGCCAAAAAAATCGCCACCCTGCTGGTCACCGAAAAGCTTGCGGCCTGTGTGAACATTCTGCCGGGCATTACCTCTATTTATACTTGGGAAGAGCAGATTGAGTCTGTTCAAGAATATTTGTTATTAATCAAATCAAGCAAGGCAAATTATCAGACGATTGAAACGACCGTCTTCAAGCATCACCCTTACGAAGTTCCCGAACTAATTGCCGTGCCTATTGAGCGCGGTTTACCTGAATATTTGGATTGGATTGATACATGCCTTTCACCAAACTGATTTTTTTCTGCTTGCTGGCGCTAATTGGCCAGCCAGCCACAGCTATCGAACAAGATGACCTTTTGCCACCGGCGCAAGCTTTTAAGGTGTCCGCTTTGGCGCTTAGCGCCGACAAGCTTGAAGTCTCTTGGGCTATTGCCGAAGGGTATTCTGTTTACCGTAATAAAATGCGTTTTGAATCCAAAACCGCGTCGGTGAAATTAGGTGCGCCTGATTTTCCGGCTGGAAAAATCAAGCATGATGAGTTATTAGGCGACCTTGTCCATTATCACGACATGTTGCAGGTGACATTGCCATTAACCAATAGCGAGGCTGTCCCAGCCATGCAGCTATTTGTCCAGTACCAGGCCTGTGCCGACCGTGGGGTCTGTTACCCGCCGCAGCGGGTGACGTTGGATGTTGCTTTGCCTGCGCCTGTGCCGGTCGCCAAAACCAATCCGCTGACACAATTGGTCAAAGGTTTTTCAAGCTTAAAATTGACGGCTACGCAGAATGAATTATTGCCGCCTGACCAGGCGTTTCAGTTTTTTGCTTCGGTGAAAGACGCGAATACGCTGCATGTAAATTGGAAAATTGCCGAAAATTATTATCTGTACCGGGAGAAAATCCAACTTGCTTTGGCTAAAGCCGATAGTGTCAAGTTAGGTGCTTACAACATCCCTAGAGGTGCGCCTAAGCACGACGAAGCCTTTGGGCGGGTGGAAATATTCCACAATGGACTCGGCTTTGATGTGCCGTTGGGCCGTGCCAATGCCGCTGCACAGACTATTATAATAGAAGCAAAATACCAAGGTTGCGCCGACCGTGGCGTATGTTACCCGCCCATGGCTAAAACTATCGAACTGACACTGCCGGTGGTGACAGAAGCGGTGGCGGGAATAGCTGATGCCAAGCCCGCACCGGCGCTTTCCGAACAAGACCAAATTGTCCAGTCCTTACATCAGGATAGTCTTTGGTTGACCTTGTTAAGTTTTTTCGGCTTTGGTTTGCTGCTGTCACTGACCCCGTGCATTTTTCCGATGATCCCGATTTTATCAGGCATTATCGTGGGCCACGGCCATCGGATCAGCACCCGCCGGGCGTTTTTACTGTCACTCAGTTATGTAGTTGCTTCGGCGCTTACTTATACGGTATTTGGCATATTCGCCGCATTGTTTGGCGGTAATCTGCAGGCGATTTTTCAGCAGCCTTGGATTATCGTTTTATTCAGCGGAGTTTTTGTCGCGTTGTCATTCTCCATGTTTGGCTTTTATCATCTGGAATTGCCCAAGTCATTTCAGGCCAAACTACATAACTCCAGCGAAAGGCACCGTGACGGTTCGCTTTGGGGGGCGGCAATTATGGGTGCGTTATCGTCACTGATAGTCGGCCCCTGTGTCGCGGCACCATTGGCTGGCGCGTTAATTTTTATCGGTCAAACCGGTGATGCGGTTTTGGGCGGCGGCGCTTTGTTTGCGATGGGGCTGGGCATGGGTGTCCCGTTGCTGCTGTTGGGCGCGTCGGCCGGCAAGTTATTGCCTAAAGCCGGAAACTGGCTCAATGTCACTAAAGCCGTGTTTGGCGTCATTATGTTGGCGGTTGCCGTCTGGATGCTCAGCCGTATTCTGCCAGGTACGGTGACCATGTTGCTTTGTGCCATGTTGTTGATTTTACCCTCTGTCTATTTGAGTGCGTTGGAGCCATTACCAGAGCATTGCTCAGGTTGGCGCAAGTTATGGAAAGGCGCGGGCTTGCTAATGCTGGCGTATGGCCTATTATTGCTAATTGGGTTTAGTATGGGCAACAGCAATCCGTTAAAACCGTTGCAAGGGTTTGCTGTAAATAACGCGCAAGCGGCTGAACAAGATCAGGGGCTTAACTTTACTCGGGTGGCATCGTTGGCAGAATTGGAAAGCCGGATTGCGCAGGCAACTGCGAATAACCAGCCCGTCATGCTGGATTTTTATGCGGACTGGTGTATCTCGTGTAAAGAAATGGAAGCCTATACCTTTACTAATCCAGCCGTTAAACAAGCGTTGGCGGGATTTGTCCTGCTGCAGGCCGACGTCACACAAAATAATGCGGATGACAAAGCCTTGTTGGAAAAATTCAATCTTATTGGACCACCTGCTATCCTATTTTTTGGCGCTGACCAGCAAGAAAAGCCTGCGTATCGGGTGGTAGGCTATCAAGATGCGGACACTTTTATGAAAACCTTGGCACACGTCAAACCATGAAGCAAGCCGTAATTATCATCCTTGTTGCCATACTTGCACTCGTCAGTGGTGTGTTGGCGAAAAACTTTTTATCGGTTGGAACGATAGGTGAGCCAATGGCTTTGCCCACGTTCAGTTTGCCTGATCTGGCCGGTAAACAACACAGTATCGAAGAGTGGCAGGGCAAGATGCGGGTCATCAATTTCTGGGGCACTTGGTGTCCGCCTTGCCGTAAAGAGGTTCCCGAATTTATTGCGTTGCAACAGGATTACTCGGCTAGGGGGTTGGTTGTTATCGGCATTGCTATCGATGATGCACAAGCCGTTGCGGAATACAGCGCCGAGGCTAAAATCAATTATCCCCTGCTGATGGCGCCCGACGAAGGGATTGCTTTGAGCCATCAGCTGGGTAATGACTTTGATGCGGTTCCTTTCACGGTTATTGTTGACCAACAAGGGACAATCATTTACCGACATCCAGGAGCCCTTTCAAAGGAACAAGTTTTGGCCGTTGTTTCGCCATTCCTTCCTTGACAAAGTGGCCCTATTTATTCCGCCCTTTTTTCAAGAGGCGGGTTGAATGATTGCTAACGCACCATTCACCACAATCTTCTTGGCATTGATAATTTCGTGAGCTACTCGTCATTTACAATGACTGATACGGATAGCCGGATTGTTTTTTTAAACTTTAAATCGGTTATAATCGCCAACTAACTTTAGCGAAAGGACAGATTCCTGAGAATGCATAGACGCGTTGCACTTATTGCTTATTCACACCGCTTTCCCGGCACTGATACACGACACTTCTGGAATGATCTGTTAGAAAAAAAAGACCTGGTTACAGAAGTTGATTCTGCACGCTGGGCTAAGGAAACCTTTCTACATCCTGATAAACGCCATCCAGGCACCAGTTATACGTTTTCGGCTGGCAGTTTAGGCGACATATCAGGTTTCGATGCAGATTTTTTTGGTATCTCGCCACGTGAAGCAGCGCTCATGGATCCACAGCAACGGCTCTTGTTGGAGCTCGCTTGGGAAACGTTTGAGAACGCAGGAATCTTGCCGTCATCGTTGCGCGGCAGCGATTGCGGTGTTTATATCGGCATTTCCAATGTCGATTATGCTTACCGTTTGGCTGATGACTTGGCTGCGGTGGAGTCTGCCGCCGCAACCGGTATCATTTCCAGTATCGCCGCCAATAGAATATCCTATGTCTTTGATTTACACGGCCCAAGTATCTCGATGGATACGGCCTGCTCGTCATCGTTGGTCGCTTTTCATCAAGCCTGCCTAGCCATAAGGGCCGGTGACATTTCCCAGGCCTTGGCAGGCGGCATCAACCTGCATCTGCATCCCTATGGTTTTATCTCGTTTTCCAAGGCAACCATGTTGTCAAAAACAGGCCGTTGCCACGTATTCGATGAATCGGGCGATGGTTATGTGCGCTCCGAAGGCGGCGGATTGTTCTTGCTCAAGGACTACGATCTGGCACTTGCCGATGGCGATGAAATTATCGCTGAGGTCGCAGGTAGCGCAGTCAATACCGATGGACATAAATCTGGCTTGACTATCCCAAATCCGCTTGCCCAAGCGACGCTGATGTCGCATGTCTATGAAAAAGCAGGTATTTCCCCTGATGCCATTGATTACTTCGAGGCGCATGGTACTGGGACTGCCGTGGGTGATCCTATCGAGACCCACGCTATTGGTTTGGCGCTCGGACAAAAAAGGCAGCGTCCATTGTTGATCGGTTCAGTTAAAAGTAACTTGGGGCATCTGGAGTCGGCTTCCGGTGTCGCCGGTCTGGTTAAGGCCTTAAACTGCATCCAGCATCGCGCTGTCCCTGCCACTATCGGCGTTAATAAGGTTAATCCAAACATTAAGATTAATGATTGGAATCTGCGCGTTGTTACAGAAACCCTGCCGTTAAAAGCGAAAGGCAATCTTATTGTAGGGGTAAATTCATTTGGTTTTGGCGGGGCTAATGCACATGTCATTCTCCAAAGCCATACGCCACCCCCTCGCGTATATAAGAAGCGCGATAAATTGGTTAAGGCCAATAAAGTACCTTTGGTATTGTTTGCTAAAAATGCTGGCGGGCTTAGGCAGGCGGCCTTGGACATGGCCGGTTTTCTTGAAAACTCAGCAGGCACTGCGTTTTATGATATTGCCCACACGGCATTTTTCCGTCGTGACCGGCATAAGCAAGGCGTGGTGGTTTTCAGTAACCAGGCCAAGGATGCGGCCGAACAACTCAAATGTTTCGCTGAGGAGCGTTCTACACAAACCCTGCCATCACCGTGCACGGGGAATTATTTGGCCGATGCGAAGGGGCCCGTCTTTATTTATTCTGGCAATGGTTGTCAATGGGCAGGGATGGGCAAACAGCTTCTGGAACAGAGCCCCACATTCCGGCGCACACTGACCGAAATAGACACGTTGTTTAGCCAGTATGCTGATTTCTCTTTGCTGGATGAACTGGCGGGCATTAACGGAGACCGGTATGAGCGCACGGAAATTGCCCAGCCTGCCTTATTCGCCTTGCAAGTAGGCATCACTGAAGTGCTCAAAGAAAATGGCATCCGTCCGCTTGCGGTCACTGGCCATAGTGTCGGGGAAGTGGCGGCGGCTTGGGCTTGCGGTGCGTTATCGTTAGCCGCTGCGGTTAAAGTGATTTTTTATCGCAGTTATCATCAAGGTAAAACCAACGGGTTAGGCGGAATGACCGCGGTAGGCCTAAGTGCCGATAGCATGGCGTTATTGCTGGACAAATTGGGCCTAAATGGACTGTCTTTGGCGGGCATCAATAGCTACCGGGGCGTGACTGTTGCTGGCAGTATTGGACAGCTGGCGGCAATGGAATCCGAGTTGGCGGTAAACAATACCTTTTTTAAGCGTCTTGCCCTTGATTACCCGTTCCACAGTGCGGCAATGGATGGGATTGAGTCTGGCCTACGTGAGGACTTGGCCCTGCTGGAGACAACTACGCCAACCATATCTTTTTGGTCTACTGTGACGGGCAATGAACTACTGGCTGGGAAGTTGGATGCAGAATACTGGTGGCACAATATCCGGCAGCCGGTGCAGTTTCAGCAAGTTGTGGACGCCATGTTGGCTAAGGGCTTAAACACCCTGATTGAAATAGGCGCACATCCAGTTTTGCAA
Source organism: Methylovulum sp. (assembly GCA_028712695.1). Classification (GTDB taxonomy): domain Bacteria; phylum Pseudomonadota; class Gammaproteobacteria; order Methylococcales; family Methylomonadaceae; genus Methylovulum. The sequence goes on from JAQTQZ010000007.1 coordinate 30,805, forward strand.
AACTATCTTAAAGACAGCCTTAAGGCCACTGATAGTAATGGTGTGGTTATTGCCACCGCCACCCGCAATCATGCCACGGCTACGCAACTGATGGACAGTGTGGCGCAAGTGATCCTTAGCGGTGCTCCGGTTGACCTGCAACACTGGTTTCCGGCGGCGGGGCAATTCATTTCCCTGCCTAATTATCCTTGGCAACGTGAAAAATTATGGCATCCCGTGACGGCAGAGTCGCAGGGTTTGCTGATGCGCACAAAAGTGCATCCCTTGCTGGGTTATCCGTTACGGCAACATGCGTTGCAATGGGAAAACCAGCTGGATACCCAAAGCCATCCTTATTTGGCCGACCATAATGTGGGTGGGGCAGTGGTGTTTCCAGGCGCGGGTTTTGTCGAGCTTGCCTTGGCTGCGGCGTATCATGCCCATGCGGGCAATTTTATTGAAATAGAAGAACTGGAAATCCGCTCCCCTTTGTTGCTGAGCCATGAGCAGAGCAAAGTCATACGCTTTGCCTTGGATGCGGCGGATGGCCGGTTTACCCTACGTAGCCGTGAGCTTGCCAAATCATCGGAATGGCAGGCGCATAGTGTTGGCCGGGTGTTGGCTGAGGCAACCGGCAGCCAACTTGCGGTCACAGCACCCGCCATACCCAATCGTGCACCTGATTTTAATCAAGCCAGCCATGCCGCGGCGACAGAAAGTATCGGGCTTGAATATGGCGCCGCTTTTCAGGCTATTGATCATGGCTGGGTTGATGGCAATCAGGTGTTAGGGGTTTTCTCCTTGCCTGAGGTAATTCGTGCCGATATTGACCGCTATTATCTGCATCCGGCGTTGCTGGATTGCGCTTTCCAGCTGGTTTTCCAAATCCTTAAAGAGGCGGTGTCCGAGCATGAAGATATGGCATTTGTACCTATTAAAATGGGCAGGATCCATCTGCGTGCCAACAAAGCCGTGCCTGTTCTGGCGCAAGCCACCTTGTTACATTGTTCGCCGCATTCCTTAAATACCGAATTCACTCTGTACGATGCACAGGGACAGGCTATTGCCGTCATCAATGATGTGCGCTTCCGTGCGGTAAGGCTGCATCGCCAACATGTCCAGCAGCTAAGTTATTTGGACTACCATCTGACGGCTGCGCCCCTAGCCGGTACCGCGCCATTTAAATTGACCCCGACAGTTATCCAAAAAACCCTCGCCGAGGCGGTGGGGCAGGGTACTGATGACCGTTATGTCAGCGAAGTCGAGCCATTATTGGATAGCCTGTGCCAACAATTTATCTGCGAAGGGTTAGCCTCGCTGGCGGATGACAGTGGCTTTTTGTCGGCAACGCTGCTTCAGGAGCACAGTGAGGGTCATCCTGAGGTGGCAAACATGCTACGCGCACTGATTGATTTTGCTGGCGACAACCAAACGCTTGATGTGGTCGAAGGGCGTGGTTGGCAACTGAACAAGGAAGGGTTGCAAACAGATATTTCTGCAACGGCGATTTGGGCTATGTTGATCCGGGAGTATCCCGATTATTTTTATCTGGTCCATCTTGTGGGCCGGGTAGGCATGCAGTTGCCCAGTCTGTTAACTGGCGTGCTGCAGACGGAAGACATCGGTATAACGTCTGCGCTTTATGCGACTATTCATAGCTATATACTTGAACAGACCAACAAAAAAACGCTGGCTGGCTTGATAAGCCAGTGCTACGGACAGATTACGCAAAGCCTTTCGTCAGGCGAGCGTTTGCGGGTTTTGGAAATCAGCGCCCATCAGCCAGAGTTTGCCGCGTTGCTGTGTCCACAAGTGGATTTTAGCGAAAGTGATTATTGTTTTGCCAGCCATAATGACCACGCCTTAAGTATGGCGGAAGGTTTGCGTGAACATTTTCCTTTACTGAAAACGCTACGCTTGCCCACAGTTTCTGAAACAGTCAATCAAACCGCAGAAGAGCGTAGCAATTTTGCCATTATCAATTTGGCGATGGGCAATGTACAGGAAGTGCAACATCTGCTGAATAGCTTGCCGAAGCTACTGATGCCGGGCAGTCCGGTGCTAATAATGGGGTTACAACCGGCCCGTTGGGTTGATATGGTGTTAGGTGGCACTCAAGGATGGTGGTTGCATCATGACGACCAGTCCCTGTTTTCACCCCAATTGTCGGCCAATGAAATTGCAGAGCAATTGCAGGCGCTGGGTTTTAACGACACACAGATTTATCACTTTATGCCGGAACAGTATGCCGGTAATTATTTGCTGACGGCTTCGATAGCCGATAATGTGGCGGCGCCTGTTACCGAAACGAAAAACTGGCTGATTTTGGCCGATGACCAGAATCCCAGTCAGGCATTGGCGGCAACAGTTGCCGCCCGCTTAAGCCAACAAGGCCATGCCGTTGTCGTGCAGGGTGGCTTATTTGCTGACCAGGTTGATATGGCGGCTTATCATCATATTGTACATTTGTCTGGTTTGGCACAAGCTGATGCCGTTGTCCAAAACGAACGTTGCTGGTTGGCAAGCCAACTTATCCAGTCCTTAGAAACGGTTTCGAGTAGCGCCACCGTCTGGCTGGTGACCAGCCGGGTGAGTTCGTTGTTTTCTAGCCGTCAAAATAGCTCCGATGGATTGGCTGTCCCACCCCGTCCTATCGCCAATGATGCGGCCTTGTGGGGTTTTGGCCGCTCTTTGATGAACGAAGCCGCCAGTTATCAAGTGCAATTGCTGGACATTAATGGTGATATGGATAAGGCTGATCTGCTCAATGCCTTGGTGCATGAATTGTTGCATGGCGGCACCGAGCAGGAAATTATCCTGACTGCCGAAGGCAAACGTTTTGCACCGCGCTTGCGTAGCGAACAAATCCCTGATAGTTATTGTAACAAGCCACCAATAGCCGATGCCTCGGCAGTTACCGGACAGACGTTACGGCTTGGTTTTAAAACCCCTGGGCAATTGCGTAATTTGCATTGGCAAGCTATTGCCCAAGTAGCGCCTGCGGATGACGAGATTGAAGTAGATGTTAAGGCGACCGGCCTTAATTTTCGGGATGTCATGTACACGTTGGGGCTGTTGTCCGATGAAGCGGTTGAAAACGGTTTTGTCGGCCCCTCGCTGGGGTTGGAATTTGCCGGTTTAGTTGTCCGGGTCGGTCGGCAGGTCACGGCATTTAAGCCTGGCGACCAAGTCGTGGGCTTTGGCTCCGCCAGTTTCAGTAATCGGGTATTGACTAAAGCCAGTGCCATTGCGGTTATTCCAAATGCTATCGGTTATGCGGCGGCTGCGACAATTCCGAGCACTTTTTTTACGGTTTATTACGCCTTACACCATCAGGCGCGGCTACAAAAAGGTGAAAAGGTGCTGATCCATGGTGCCGCTGGCGGGGTTGGCCTTGCCGCCATTCAAGTGGCCCGTTGGTTAGGTGCAGAAATTTATGCCACCGTGGGCTCGGATGAAAAGCGTGACTTCCTTCAATTGCTAGGCATTGCGCATATCCATGATTCACGTTCACTCAGTTTTGCTGAAGAAATTTTGGCAAAAACGGATAATTGCGGCGTCGATGTCGTATTGAATTCATTGGCAGGCGAAGCGATTAACCGTAACTTTCAGGTTTTAAAGCCTTTCGGTCGTTTCCTTGAGCTAGGCAAACGTGATTTCTATGAAAACACGGCGATTGGTTTGCGGCCTTTCCGTAATAATATCAGTTACTTTGGTATTGATGCCGACCAGCTGATGAAAGAGCGGCCTGAATTGACCCGCGTCCTATTCAATGAAATGATGCAGCTGTTTGATAGCGGCGTCTTGTATGCTTTGCCGTATACCACCTTCGACGCCAATCAAGTGGTCGATGCGTTCCGTTACATGCAGCAAGCCAAGCAAATCGGCAAAATTGTGGTGACTTATGATAACGGCATTTATGCCCAGCCTACAGTAGAGACTGCGGCACCACCAATGCCTTTGACGCTATCCGCTCAGGCCAGCTATCTGGTGACTGGGGGGCTAGGCGGCTTTGGCTTAAGGACAGCGCAATGGTTGGTTGAAAAAGGTGCACGGCATCTGATATTGCTTAGCCGTAGCGGGCCAGTATCGGCGGAAGCGAAGGCGGCATTGGCTGAATTTGACGGACAGGGCGTGATTGTCCGTGCCGCGTCTTGTGATGTTACCGATAAAGCCGCACTTACGTTATTGCTGGAGCAGTGTGCGGTTGCTATGCCGCCATTAGCGGGGATTGTCCATGCCGCTACCGTGATTGAGGATAGCTTGGTGCGTAACCTTACGGATAGTCAAATCGGGCGTGTTTTAAGCCCAAAAATACAGGGCGCACTAAACTTACATGAATTGACGCTGGATAGGCCACTGGATTTTTTCGTGTTGTATTCTTCTATCACCACGTTGTTTGGTAATCCCGGGCAAAGCAGTTATGTGGCGGGTAATTTATGGTTGGAAGCGCTTGCCGCCAACCGGCGGCAACAAGGGCTTACCGCCACCTGCGTCCGCTGGGGGGCAATAGACGATGTTGGCTTCCTTGCCCGTAATGTAAAAATTAAGGATGCCTTGCAAAGCCGTATGGGTGGTGCTGCGTTGTCTTCAGCACGGGCATTGGCGGTTCTTGAGGACATGCTTGTGGCTAACTGCCCGACCTTGGGCGTAATGGAATTTGACTGGCGTGCCTTGGGTAGCTTTTTGCCTACAGCGCGCTCGCCAAAATTCCGTGAGCTTGCCATGCACTCCCCTAATGCCGATGGCCATGACGATAACCGTGCTGATATAAAACGCTTGCTTGACGAGCTGTCCACAGAAGAGCTAAAAGCCACTTTTATTGACATGCTAAAAGACGAGCTTAGCCAGATATTATTGATTAACAAGGATAAAATAGATCCTGATCAGTCAATGTATGATATGGGCTTGGATTCATTAATGGGTGTTGAGCTAATGATCGCCCTCGAAACCCGGTTTGAAGTGCAAGTTCCGGTCATGGCCTTAAGTGAATCGCCAACCTTAAGTAGGCTCGCAGACCGTCTGATTACCCAGCTACGCGGTACGCAGGCACCAGCGGAAACCTCGGATACCGTTGCCAATATTAATGATTTGGCTAAGCGTCATGATTCAGGGTTTACTGCCGATCAATTGGTTGCTTTAGCTGAAGCGCTTGAGGTTAATGGTTCCAGCAAAATAATCACTCATTAGGCTGATGTTCAGGTTACAAGGTGTTAAATGCGCTTATTAACTTGATGATCCTTCATGCCTTTGCTGACTTGAAAATTTATGAGCAATAAAAGCTTTTCCGGACACTTAAAAGACAAACTTATTCAGCAAGCGCTTGAGCGAAAACTGAAAAAAAACACGCAATCTGACGCCCGTCAAATCAATCCGTTGCAAAGCGCACAAAGTGCCTCTCCCATTTCCGAGTCATGGTGCCGATTCGACCAGCATTCTGGTTACAAACAGTTACAGATTATCCATAAAGGCGGCGCCCAACTTGGCATCGGCAATCCGTTTTTTCGGTTACATACTGGCATTGCTGGGGCAACGACGGTAATAGATGGCCAGCAATATATCAATTATGCCAGTTATAACTATCTGGACTTGTCGGGTGATGCGCGGGTGTCGCAAGCAGCTAAAGATGCGATTGACCAATACGGCACATCCGTTTCAGCCAGCCGTCTGGTGTCTGGTGAACGGCCTATCCATCGGCAACTCGAGGCCGCGTTAGCCGCTTTTTATGGCGTTGATGACGCCATTGTCATGGTCAGTGGCCATGCCACAAATGTCACGACCATTGGTTATTTGTTTGGCGCGAATGATCTGATCCTGCACGATGAGCTGATCCACAACAGCACGCTGGTCGGTGCCCAATTATCGGGCGCAAAACGCCTCTCTTTTCCGCATAATGATTATGCTGCCTTAAACAAATTGCTGGCCGAACAGCGGCGGCACTACGAGCGTGTGCTCATCGTGTTGGAAGGGCTGTACAGTATGGATGGCGATTACCCTAACCTGCCGGAATTTATTGACATCAAGCAAAAGCACCGGGCATTTTTGATGGTTGATGAGGCACATTCACTGGGGGTATTGGGTGCCAAGGGTTTAGGCATACGCGAACAATTTGGAGTTGACAGCAAGGCGGTGGATATATGGATGGGGACGCTCAGTAAATCGTTAGCAGGATGCGGCGGCTATATCGCCGGTGAATCGGCGCTGATAGAGCATTTGAAATTTTTGGCGCCCGGTTTTTTGTACAGTGTCGGAATGCCGCCGCAAGTTGCCGCGCCCGCACTGGCGGCTTTGACTATTCTGCAACAAGAGCCGGAAAGGGTTGAACGCTTGCAAGCCTTGTCCCGCTATTTTTTAAGCAAGGCACAGGCAGCGGGGATTGATACCGGATACAGCCAAGGGGTTGCGATTATTGCCGCCATCACCGGCAGCTCGTTAAGTGCTGCGCGCATGTCCCAGGCACTTTTTAACAAGGGTATTAATGTGCAACCGATTTTATATCCGGCGGTTCCAGAAAAAAGTGCGCGGCTTCGGTTTTTTATTTCCTGCAATCATACCGAACAACAAATCGATCAGACAATTGTAGCCTATTGTGAAGCGATGTGATTTTCTACCGTTGTGATCAAAAACACAGGAGTGTGCCCTTGTGAGCGCGAGTAAACGATCTTTTCTTTTCCTACAAGGCCCTTGTTCGCCTTTATTTGGCCAGATTGCCGACAGGCTACGGGATCGGGGGCACGCAGTCCATCGGATTAATTTCAATGGTGGCGATGCTACGTATTGGGCACCACGAAAAGCGACTTGTTTTCGAGGCAAACTGGAAACGTTGCCTGAGTTTTTGGAACACATTTGGGCAAAACACCAAATTACCGATCAGGTCCTGTTTGGCGATTGCCGCCCCGTGCATAAAGAAGCGGCCCGTCAAGGTGGAAGTTTTGGTGTCCGTACCCATGTGATGGAATGTGGCTATTTTCGCCCCTTTTGGGTAACGCTTGAACTTGAAGGCGTGAATGGCCATTCCTTATTGCCTAAGGAGCCTGACTGGTTTAGGGACGTAGGCAGGCGGCTCCCTAAAAATCCCCCCGCACATTCGTTCCGGTCGTCTTTTACCAAGCAGGCGGCCTATGACGTGTTCTATCATCTGGCAGGCATCGGCAATCCGGTATTTTTCCCGCATTATAAAACCCATGTGCCTGTCGGCATACCGATGGAATATGCCTGCTATCTCCGTCGTTTTGCGCTACACCGGCTCTACAAGCAGCAGGAAGCGCAAATGATCGGTGCATTGCTTAACGCCAACACCCCCTTTTATTTGTTTCCGCTGCAATTAAACAGTGATGCCCAAATTATCCATCACTCGCCTTTCCACAACATGCCCGAAGTCATTGATTTTGTCATGCGCTCGTTTGCCAAACATGCGCCCGCCAATACCCAGCTGGTGATTAAAAACCATCCTCTGGATATCGGTTTGGTCAATTACCGGAAACTTATCGCTAAGCTTAGCCAACGGTTTGAGTTGACTGGACGCATTGTCTATATCGAAACAGGGCTTATCAACAGCTTGATAAAGCATGCGGTGGGGATGGTTACGGTCAACAGCACATCCGGCTGTGCGGCATTGGAACTTGATTGCCCAACGATTGCATTGTCCGAGCCGATTTATGATTTACCCGGCCTGACTTTCCAAGGGGAGTTGGATGATTTTTGGGCGGCTTATGCCAAACCTGATAAGTCGTTGTTCCGTTATTTCCGTAAGACCGTCATGTACAGTACACAAATCAATGGTAGTTTATATTGCGAACCTGGCTCGCTACTGGCTGCTGAAAATGCCGTTCATGTCCTTGAAGCCGAAAAAACACCGCTGGAAAAACTGCTATGAGTTTGGCTGAAACCACAACAATCTTGATTACCGGCGCGACCGGCGCTATCGGCAGCGCACTCGCCAAACATTATGCTAAAGCGGGCACGCACCTGATCTTACAAGGCCGCAGTAGTGTGGCATTGGCTGAAGTGGCCGAGGATTGTAAAGGGCGGGGGGCGCAGGTTTCAACACAACGCATGGATTTGTGTGATATTCCCCTCTTGCAACAATGGCTTGCAGAGTTGGGCATTGATCGGCTGCCCGATTTGGTGATAGCCAATGCGGGCATGAACATTAATAACGGTGTCAATAACGAAGGCGAAAACTGGGAAGCTATCGAGGCGTTATTGGACCTTAATATCAAATCGACTTTTGCCTTGGTAAATGCCTTGCTACCTGCCATGCGCCAACGCGGCAGCGGCCAAATTGCCTTGGTCAGTTCGCTGGCCGCTTTTTATGGTTTGCCGGTAACGCCAAGTTATTGTGCCAGTAAAGCGGCGATAAAAAGCTACGGTGAAGCATTGCGTGGCTGGCTGGCACAGGAAGGCATCAAGGTTAATGTCATTATGCCGGGCTATGTCAAATCAGCGATGTGTGATGGTATGCCAGGCCCTAAGCCGTTCTTATGGACGCCTGAAAAAGCAGCGCGCTATATTGCCAAAGGTTTGGAAAAAAACCAGGCGCGTATCACGTTCCCTTTTCCGCTTAATTTTGGCACTTGGTGGCTGGCTGTTTTACCGGCCGCATTCTCCCAGCGGATTTTGCGTTTGCTTGGCTACCATGATTGACATGACTTTTTTTTCGTTACTGTTAATGCCTATGCTGGTTGGGTTGATTGTTTCCTGTGTGTTGGAGCAGAGGGCCCAAGCCGGGGCGGTTGCGCTGATTTGGCGGCGTCCCTTGGCAGCGTTACTGTTGCACACAGGCTCTTGGTTGGTGTTGTTCACCAGCGCCCTACTGGTGCTACAACGTCCTTGGTTTGCAGTTTTTCTGGTGCTGGCTTTCCAGATCTTGCTGATATTGGTCAACCAAGCCAAATTTAACAGTCTGCGCGAACCGTTTATTTTTCAGGATTTTGAATATTTCACCGATGCCATTAAGCATCCTAGGCTATACCTGCCTTTTTTTGGTGTCGCCCGTACCCTAGCGGCAACGTTTGGCTTTGCCGGTGCGTTATCCATAGGGTTGGTCTATGAGGCGCCGATAACGGACGCCTTGCCGTTACCACTATTGATAACCAGCTGGCTAAGCCTGTTATTAATGGGCATGGCGTTAGTCCATCAGGGCTTAAGGCGTTGTCCCACCGTTATCTACGACCCCGCTAAAGACTTGTATGATTTGGGTCAAGTGGCCTTTTTTTGGGCTTACTGGCAAGCTGAAACAGTACCCATAGCGGCGTTTGCCCCGACCTTTTTCCATCGCCCACCGACAGTAACGGATACCAGCAAACAGCCGGATATTGTGGCCATCCAAAGCGAGTCTTTTTTTGATCCACGGTCATTATCAGGGCTGATTAAACCGACGGTGCTTGAACACTTTGACCAAATAAAAGCCACGGCTAGCCACCACGGACGCCTGTTTGTGCCAGCTTGGGGAGCCAATACCGTGCGTACCGAGTGTGGTTTCCTCAGTGCTTTGTCGCCTGAACAACTAGGCATTCACCGTTTTAACCCGTATCGTCTGCTCGCCAAACAAAGCATCCCTAACCTGGCCAGTTATCTAAAACAAAGCGGCTACCGGACGCTTTGCATACACCCCTATCCGGCGAGCTTTTATTTGCGTAATAAAGTGTTTCCCCTGATGGGCTTTGATGAGTTTATGGATATTGACAGTTTCAACGCCGGGCAAAAAAGCGGTCAATTTGTCGGCGATCTTGCCGTGGCGGACAAAGTTAATGGCCTGTTAAATTCGGGTCTGGACACAACCGATGAAGGTGTCCGCAAGCCGTTATTTATTTTTGTGATAACGATGGAAAATCATGGCCCATTACATCTTGAACAGCCCAATGATGCGGATGTTGAGGCTTTTTACCAACAGCCACCTGCACCCGGCAGTGCCGATCTGACAGTTTATTTGCGGCATTTGAAAAACGCCGATTTGATGATAAAAAGTTTGCGGGAAGGCCTGTCTTGCCGTGCGGAAAAATACGGGCAGGAAGGTGTGTTGTGCTGGTATGGCGATCATGTCCCGATCATGCCCACGGTTTATGAACTGTTTGCCGAGCCGGATGGCCTGACCGATTATTTTATTTGGGCAACAGCGCCATTATCTGCGCCGTCGGCGACTAATACGCAACCGCTGTCCATCGATGCGTTGGGGGCATTGGTGCTGAAGAGTGCGGCGCTAGTTTAATAGGGTTAGACGTGGGACTAAGAACGTGTTTTAGACACTTAGGGCAATAACATGGAAATAACTGAACCAAACATTATCAACTTACAAAATCCCGAATTTTATATTAACCGTGACCTGAGTTTGATCGAATTCAATAAGCGGGTGCTTGCGCAGGCAAAAAATGACAGCGTCCCGTTGCTTGAACGGCTTAATTACCTGTGCATTTCCTGCTCCAATTTGGACGAGTTTTTTGAAGTCCGGGTCGCCAGTGTCATAGAAATGGCAACGATTGACCCGACCGCGTCAGGTTCAGATGGCTCCACGCCCTCCGAACAACTGGCGCAAATCGCTATCCAGGCGCATGCCTTGGTTGAAGATCAATATAACGTGTTGAATGACATATTGATCCCCAGACTGGCCGAAGAAAACATCCGGTTTGTCCGCCGTAAAGATTGGACGGCTGCCCAGCATAAATGGTTGGAGACATATTTTAATGAACAGTTACTGCCGATTTTAACGCCGGTAGGGCTGGATTCTGCGCACCCTTTTCCGCGCATCCTCAACAAGAGCTTAAATTTCATCATCTCTTTGACTGGTAAAGATGCGTTCGGCAGAAATAGCGGCCGTGCCATTTTACAAGCGCCGAGGGCCTTGCCTAGGGTCATTAAGTTACCCGCCGATGAAACGCAAAGTGGCGAGAATGACTTTGTCTTTTTATCATCCATTATTCATGAGTTCGTCAATGAATTGTTCACCGGTATGACGGTGAATGGTTGTTACCAATTCAGGGTCACCCGCAACAGCGATTTTTTCGTGGATGATGATGCCATTGATGATTTGCTGTTAGCTGTGCAAGGCGAGCTGGCGATGCGTAATTATGGTGATGAAGTGCGTCTGGAAATTGATGCCAAGTGCCCCGAGGACACGGTAAATTTCCTGCTGTCCCGCTTTGAGTTGACTCGGGATCATCTTTTCTTGGTCCATGGCCCGGTCAATCTCAACCGGATCCAAGAAATCAATAGCCTGGTCGATCGCCCGGACCTTAAGTTCCAACCGTTCAAACCCAGCATCCCTTCACAGCTGGCGCGTAATAAGGACATTTTTGCCGCGATTAAGCGCAATGACATTTTATTGCACCACCCCTTTGAATCGTTCTCGCCGGTGGTGGAGTTCTTGCGGCAAGCTTCTGCTGACCCTGATGTCCTGGCAATTAAACAAACGCTTTACCGCGCCGGCGTGGATTCACCCATTGTTGCCGCGTTAATCAAAGCCGCCAAGTCGGGCAAAGTGGTCACCGTTGTCATTGAATTGCGGGCGCGGTTTGATGAAAAGGCCAATATCGACTTGGCTGCCAAATTGCAGGAAGCGGCGGTTCATGTCGTGTATGGCGTGGTCGGTTATAAGACCCATGCCAAAATGTGTCTGGTGTTGCGCCGCGAAGACAAGCAATTGCACAATTATGTGCATTTGGGCACGGGCAATTACCATCCTAAAACCGCGCAGCTGTATACCGATTACGGGTTATTTTCCTGTGATAAAGAGCTAGGTGAAGATGTCCGGCGGGTGTTTGCCCAACTGACCAGCCTAGGGAAAGTCACCAAGTTAAACAAACTGCTACAGTCGCCTTTTTCGTTGCATAAAGGCCTCGTTGAAAAAATCGAGCGGGAAATCAGCCATGCTAAAAATGGCAAACCGGCAAGAATAATCATCCAAGTGAACGCGGTGGTTGAAGAGCAATTGATACAAGCGCTCTATCGGGCCTCACAAGCAGGGGTTGAAGTTAAGTTGCTGGTCAGGGGGATGTGTTGCCTGCGGCCTGGCATTCCTGGTGTCTCTGACAATATTGAAGTCCGCGCCATTGTCGGGCGCTTTTTGGAGCATGCCCGAATCTACGCGTTTGCCAACGGCGGCCATCAGGAAGTTTACGCCTCCAGCGCGGATTTGATGAACCGCAATATGTTCAAGCGCGTGGAAGTCTGTTTTCCGATTGAAAGCAAAAGACTGTCTGCGCGGATAGTGCGCAATTTGGAATTGTATTTAAAAGATAACACCCAAGCCTGGCGGCTACAGCCGGACGGCAGTTATCAGCTTGTGCCTTGCCCAAAAGATGGGGAACCCATACAAGCGCAAATAGCATTGTTAAATGAATTGCAAGCTTAATAAAAAGCCGGTGGTTGGATTTATACCCTGAACGGTCAAGTTTTCGGTTTTTTATGTAGGGTACGCATCGCGTACCTTTTATAAAATTAATATAAAAATCAACATGAAAGGTACGCGATGCGTACCCTACGGTAGTTTGTAAAAGCTGAAAACATGACCGTTCAGAATATACTTTAAACAGGTGATAACATATCTCTACCAGACCAGACCAGACCAGACCAGACCAGACCAGACCAGACAGGTTAATTTAAAGACTTGTCTGACCTAAGCCTTGCAACGATGAGATCCACAAACGTCCTGACTTTTGCTGACGCATACCGGCCTTCCCGGTGTATGACATGGACAGGCAAGCCTTCTGGCTCAAATTCGCTTAAGATCGTTTGCAATTGCCCCGATGCCAAGTAAGGGGCAATCTGGTAAGACAGTAAACGGGTAATGCCCCCGCCTTGCAAGACCGCCGCTATGGCCGCATCGTTATTGGTCACCGTCAAACGGGGTTTGACCCGGACCACTAGGCCTTGGGCAAATTTCCAATCCACGACCGGTGAAACGCCGCTGGCGGCAACCAAAAGATGGCGGGTTAAATCCGTAGGTTTATCGGGAACGCTGTTGTTCGTCAGGTATATGGGCGATGCGCACACAACCCGGCGGATAGTGCCCACGCGGATAGCCCTCATGCTAGAATCCGGCAATTCGCCAATGCGTATCCCAACATCAAGCCCTTCCTCAAGCAGGTTCACGATCCGGTCAAGCAATACGGCGGACACGTCCATGTCCGGATAACGTTGCAGGTAATCGACGATACCCGGAATGACAAACATCCTGCCAAACAATACCGGTGCGGTGACCGCCAAGTGACCACGCGGCTCGGCATTTATCCCGGCCGCCGCCTCATCTGCCTCGTCCATTTCATTGATGATACGGCGGGCATCTTCAAGATAGCGCTGCCCGGCATCGGTCATGCGGACATGGCGGGTCGTCCTGGTAAACAGTTTGACGCCAAGCCGGTCTTCCAAGGCCGCGATGGCTCTGGTCACCGCAGGCGGCGACAAGCCGAGCCGCCGGGCACCACCGGCAAAACTCTGTTCTTCGGCAACCGCGACGAAGACGGTCATTAAATGTAACCGGCCCATTTATTATTCCAGTAGATGTAATAATGTATTGCATAGCATGACTATTCTTCTTTCCAGTGAAGTTTTTTAAAGTATACCCACCCGAGACACTCTGGGTAAAGTAACTCACACAACACATTATTGGAGAATTATCATGAGCCGCATTAACATCGTCACCAACGAAACCGCTAATATCGAACAACACGCATTATTTGATGCTATCCAGTCACAGCTCGGTAATGTGCCAAACTTTTTAAAAGTGTTCGCCAACTCTCCGGCTGCCTTGCGTGCTTTTTTGGGTCTGTACGGCATTGCAGGCGAAGGCAGTCTTGATGCGCAAACCCGTGAACGTATTGCCTTGAGCTTAGCGCAACAGAATGGTTGCGAATATTGCTTGTCGGCGCATACCGCCATTGGCAGTAAAGCCGGATTAAGCAATGCGGAGATAGAGGCTAACCGCGCAGGATCCAGTCAGGATGCTAAAGCGGCAGTCGCCGTGAAACTGGCGCGTTCCCTCGTTGAACATAGGGGCGAAGTCACCACCGCTGAGCTTATCGAAGCGCGGACTGCCGGTTATAGCGATGCTGAAATTGTCGAAATCATCACGCATGTCGGGATGAATTTCTTGACCAACTTGATCGGTAAAGCAAGCCGTGTCGAAATCGATTTTCCCAAAGTTGAACTGAAAATCGCGGCATAAGCTTTTTTTAACCTAATCCGGCGATGGTTTTCATTGCCGGATCTTATGGGAGAACAGTCATGGCGGCTGCTTTTGCGGAAATCACGTTTACCCCCAGCGTCAAAGCTGCCCAGAGTGCGTATGGTAGCAGGGAGAAAAATAGCCGTTTTGAATCGGCGGAAGATGCCCGGAACCGGTTGACCGAAAATGAGGCCGAATTTATCGCCGGACGTGACAGCTTTTATCAAGCGACCGTATCTGAATCAGGCTGGCCTTATGTGCAGCATCGTGGCGGCCCGCCTGGGTTTTTAAAAGTGCTCGATGAGCGCACTCTCGGCTTTGCCGACTTTCGCGGTAATCTGCAATATTTAAGCGTCGGCAATCTCAATGCGAATGACCGGATCGCCCTCATTCTGATGGATTATCCTAACCGGAGACGCCTGAAGATATGGGGGCGGGTGCGTATCGTCCGTGCCAGCGAAGCGTCTGAATTGATCGCCCAGCTTGAAGTGCCCAGTTATCGGGCACACGTTGAGCGCGGCATCATTATCCATGTCGAAGCTTACGACTGGAATTGCCCGCAACACATTACGCAACGCTATACGCAAGCTGAGATTGATAACCTGATAGCCCCGTTAGTTACAGAAATCCGCTCGCTAAAGGCGCAACTTGCCGCCGTTCGAGGATAGAAAAAGATTGCCCTTTATGAGCTTGCTTTATCCGGCAACGCTGGGCTGGATGCGCCTGAATCCAAATCCTACCCGGTCATGTCGTATGGCAAAGAGAATGAACTGTTTTTAGCTATGATAGTGACTTATCACTTTTTATTACCTTAGGAGTCGATTGCAATGAACATAACCCAAGAAGCGCGCCCCCCCTTTCCGCCATTCACCCATGAGACGGCAACCCAAAAAGTAAGGATGGCTGAAGATGGCTGGAACAACCGCGACCCTGAACGCGTCGCTTTGGCCTACACCATCGATAGCGAGTGGCGAAACCGTGCAGAATTCCCGGTAGGCCGGGAGCAAATTATTGCGTTTTTGCAGGGTAAATGGGCTAAAGAGCATGAATACCGGTTAATTAAGGAGTTGTGGGCTTATCAGGGCGACCGGATAGCGGTCAGGTTTGCTTATGAGTGGCATGATGATAATGGTCGGTGGTTCCGTTCTTATGGGAACGAGAACTGGGAGTTTGATGAAAACGGCTTGATGCGCCGCCGCTATGCCAGCATCAATGATTTGCCGATTAAAGAAACTGACCGTAAGTTCCACTGGCCGCAGGGCCGCCGTCCTGACGGCCATCCGGGCTTAAGCGATTTGGGGCTTTAAAGGGTCTGCTGTCATGCAAACCCGACCTCATAACCCGAATATTTGCGGATATTAATCACGCCGGTGTCCATGATCAAATATTGGCCTTTTATGCCTTGCAGGACACCTGATATGTCAGGTGTCTTGATCAGGCACCGCGATTTGATTTTGGCAGGGTAAACGTCTACGGGGAACTGGATGTCGATAACGGGCTCGTCGGGCAGAGGCATCAAAGCCTGCTCACCAAAACGCTGCTTAAGTTCGGCCAGTTCGGGTTGGCATAAGGTGATTAGGTCGTAGGGCGGTTTCGCGCAGCAAGCCGCCATGCCAAGCGGAAGTGGCAATCCCTTGTGTCAACGATAGCCGACGAATTCGGCGGTCAAACTCCCCCCGGCCATCCCTCGGTGGATTACTGCGCGAATCCGCCTTACGGGTGACACCTATCGTATAATTCATCCGCCGTATGAACAAATTCGATTTACGAGTTAATCAGGCAACAAATAAGACTCTAAAGAAAAATGTTCATCTTGCTTATAGCCCAACCCACTTCTTTTGTATTCTTTATCGCAGTTTTCAGCATCTATACAATATCGAGCAGAAAAAAACACCATTAATCATCCTTCACTATTGTTAACCAGTGCCTCCTTAACTCTGTCATTTGTTTGTAGCACATCCTTCATTTTGAATAGCCATTTTTTTTGATCACCCGCTTTAATAATAAAATCATCAAACTGCTGTTCTTCAGCCCCATCTATTACATATTTTTTTAGATTTTGTGATATTTGCGCCTGCCCATCCCATCCATATTTTTTCAGATTTTGTAAAATTTGCTGCCAGCCCTCTTTATTTTGGTGATCGTCTTCATTTAATATAATTATTGTCATAAAAACTTCGGATATCTTAGAAGGAACATGAAAAACCAAGTTTCGATTGGTATTATTGAATAATTCAAAATTAAGCGCATATACCACACCGGAAGGATGCTTCTTAGCAATCATTTGCAGTAGTAATGATGCTTTTTTGTCCGGATTGTCATTTTTAAAAGTTTTTACGTTGCAAAGTTTATCTTCAACAATCTCTTCATTTTTAATATTTGAGGAGTATGCGTATACATTATTGAGATACATGAACTGCATAGCAATAAAAACATATAACATAATTTGTTTTTTATTTTCATATTGGACACTGTTTCAAGGAGCCTTTAAAACACGTCTTAGGATTGCACCTCGACGTTAGATCCACGCCATTGTTAAACTGCATGCGTTAGTTGTATATCGGCACCAGATAGGTTCCATAAAAATCGGGGCCGGGCATTTGCAGTTTTACCTCAAACTCCCAAAAAATAGGCCGCTCAGCACTTAATTGCGTGCCTGAAAGCCCATCAGGCGGCTCATAGCGAATGTTGACTTTTTCACCTGGATAAAACGCCTGTCTGTTATTGAGCAACCAGCTGCTACGCCATAATTCGGTATGCACCAGTGATGTGCTGCTGTCTTCGCCTGCACCAGTGGTTTCATGATGCTCTTCAACACAGCGTAAAGTAAATGAGCCGGCATGGGCTTCAGTGAGCCCTTTGGGAGGTTCCCATTTGATGATGACCGGATGATTTAGCCGGTAGGGAAAACGATCAAAAATAATGCGGGAAGGGCCAAATTTTATCGCCCTGCTGAGCTTAACCCCTGCATCATATCCCATCCCAAAAGTGATCAACCCTAACAAAGCCGCCACTAAACCTAACCACCAAGGCACCGGTTTATTGATGACAAGATAAGCCATTATTGCCGTGAATGCGGCAAAAAATATAAACCCAACCAAGCCATTTCTCACTGGTGCCCAGCGGCTGGGAACATATTCCTGATTATTCCAAGGATAATCCTTCATCGCCTTACCATAATCAGTTGCCGCTAAAATACGGTGTTTGCGCACCAGTAACAATTGCCGCAACGCCATGCCCCAGCAAGCCAATCCTGCAAAAGCAAATATTGCCCCTACTAGGGTGAGAACCCAGTACGCAACATGGACTGACGATGGATCAACCGTGACATAACCGGCACCAATCATGGCGTAATATGTCCCCAATCCCGTAAAAGGCACACCAAAAATAAATAATGAGGTTGCCGCAGCAATAGAATTTTTGTAACCGCGTTGCACACGGGAACCACCCAACCGGAAAGGCCAGTGGACAAGTTGCGTATCGACTATCAGGTTCATGTGATAATTTTGATATTGTTGATTAAGAATAATGCTTAGCAGCCCATTTCACTTAAGCGTCATTACCATAACGGAAGATTTGCGCATAAGCTTGCTTTTGCTACAGCACTTTGATTTTCTGCATAACCATATGGGAAAATGCCTAAACAAGCGGTTATAGTTTAGTTCCGAGTGATTAAATAACCACCTAATAGTGGGCTGTTATTTTGCTCAGCTGCCTATTAGCCCGTAACGTGGTGTGCACGCCAAAAATTTAAACGTAGTTAATTACAATAGGAATAAGAATGGCTAACCCTTGTGCCATCGCCCAACTGGGGGCGAGCGTATTGCGCCAACAGGCTGAACCGGTTGAAGACGTCCACGCCGATTATATCCAAGAAACCATAGCCGTTATGCGGGCTACCTTGGCAGGCACTCAGGGAGTCGGCTTGGCGGCTCCGCAAATCAGCGTGTCCAAGCGCATCATCATTGTGGCTTCCAGGCCTACTGCCCGCTACCCTTATGCGCCGTCGATGGCGCCCGTTGCGATGATCAATCCGAGTTATATGGCCTGCTCAACTAGCCAGGAAAAAGGCTGGGAAGGCTGCTTAAGCATCCCGTCGATCCGCGCCTTAGTCCCGCGTTATCAAGCAATCGACGTTGCCTACACCAGCCAGCACGGTGAGCGGGTAACCCAACATTTCGAAGGGTTTGTCGCCAGGGTTTTCCAGCATGAGTTCGATCACCTCGATGGCATCGTCTATTTGGATAGGGTTGAAACTAACCGGGACATTTTTTCCGAGAGCGAATATTTCCGCCAGCAACTAAGCGCATAAGCCCTGCTATTTCAACAACGGCAATACATAAGCGGCGATTTTATCGGCAATAACTGGTTGCCCTTTAACATTGGGATGCAAGCCGTCTGCCTGCATCATGTCTTTATTCAGTGCGACGTCCTCAAGGATGAATGGCACTAACGGCACTTTCAATTCGCCTGCCAGTTGCGGATAAATGTTGTAAAACAGATCGATATACCGTTTACCGTAATTGGGCGGTATTTTCATGCCCAATATCAGCACCGTCGCCCCGGCGTTACGGACACGGCGGATAATTTCTGTCAGATTGGCTTTCATCACCACCGGCGACAAACCGCGCAAGCCGTCATTCGCCCCCAGTTCCAGCAACACCAAATCGGGTTTATACGCTTCAAGCGCACGGTCAATGCGCGCAAGCCCCCCAGCGCTAGTGTCGCCGCTGATGCTTTCATTGTGGACTTGATGGCCGTCCAGTTTTTTTTGCAACACGTCCACCCAGCCTTGCCCTCCTTCAAGCCCATAACCGGCGCTGATGCTATCACCCAAGACAACTATTGACTTAGCCTGCACGGTCATGGACATTAAGGCCATTATCACTACCACTAAAATTTTCAACATCATGAATCCTCCGTCAAATTTATCAAACACGGTTATCTTAGCCGAAAACCTCGGTAAAGCGGTCACGACTTCCGAAGGCACGCTGCATATCTTGTCAGCGATAAACCTGACTATCCAATCAGGGGAAAGCATCGCCATCGTCGGTGAATCCGGTTCCGGCAAATCGACGTTGATCGGTTTATTGGCCGGTTTGGACACGCCCACATCCGGCACTATCCATTTAAACGGCGAATTGTTGACGGCGATGGACGAAGACGGCAGGGCCGCCATCCGCAACCAAGCCATCGGTTTCGTGTTCCAATCCTTCCAATTGCTACAAGGGCTGACCGCGTTGGAAAATGTCATGTTGCCGTTGGAACTCAGTGGCAACAAACAGGCTAAGGCTTCAGCCGAAGCCTTGCTGGAACGGGTCGGCCTAGCACACCGTCTGCACCATACGCCCAAACAATTGTCCGGTGGCGAACAACAGCGCGTGGCGCTGGCACGGGCTTTTGTGACAAGGCCCGCGATCCTGTTTGCTGATGAGCCCACCGGCAATCTGGACAGTAAAACCGGCGCACATATCATCGATTTGATGTTTGAACTCAACCAAGAAAACCACACCACCCTCGTGTTGGTGACCCACGACCACGGCTTGGCCGCCCGCTGCCAGCGCACCATCGAATTGGCGGCGGGGGAAATGTTATGAAGCGGTTCAACTTGGCCTTGCGCATGTTATGGCGTGACCGGCGTTCCGGCGAATTGACGCTGCTGCTAACTGCGTTAATTATCGCGGTCACCAGTTCATCGGCGATTGCGTTATTTTCAGACCGCCTGCAACGGACGATGACCGTGCAAACAGCCGAATTTTTGGCCGCCGACCTAGTTATCGCCACGGCGCATGCTATCCCCGAAAGCTGGCTGGCCAAAGCCCAGGATTTACACATAACGCAGGCGCAGACGGTGGAATTTTCTAGCGTACTGATGGAACATGACGAACTGTTGTTAGCCAGCATCAAAGCCGTCAGCCCCGGTTACCCGTTGCGGGGGCAGTTGAAAACGGCAACCCAAAATTATGCCAGCGAAACTATCAGCCACCAAGGCCCGGAGCCCGGTACGGTCTGGGTGGAAAAGCGGGTGTTGTCGGCGTTAAAGTTGGCACTGGGGGATCCCTTAACGGTCGGCGAAAAGGCCTTAAAGGTTACCCGATTGCTCACTTACGAACCCGACAAACAAGGCGATTTCTATAGCTTTTCGCCACGGGTGATGATGAACGACGCCGACCTTGCCGCCACCCAAGCCATCCAGCCCGGCAGCCATGTGCATTATTTTTTCCAGTTTATCGGCACTAGCGATGCGTTGGCTGAATTTAAACAATGGCTCAAACCGCAATTAAATCCCGCGCAACGGATCATGGACATCCATGACGACCGCCCTGAACTGGGTTCGGCTTTGGATCGGGCGCAACGTTATTTAGGGTTGTCCAGCATCTTGGTGATTGTCATTGCCGGAGTCGCCATTGCCATGACTGCCCGCCGCTACAGCGAACGCCATTTTGACAGCATCGCACTGTTGCGTTGCTTGGGCTGCAAACAACACGAATTGCTCTGGCTATTTGGTAGCCAATTTATCGTCTTGGGCTTGCTGGGCAGTGCTGTCGGCTGCTTGCTGGGTTGGTTCGCCCAATTCGGTTTGTTCATTTTGCTAAAAAATCTGTTGCCTCAAGCGGTCGCCGCACCGGGCATTCCCGCCATGCTGTTCGGCTTTGTGGTTGGCTTGGCCTTACTGTTGGGCTTTGCCCTGCCGCCTTTGCTTAGGCTTAAACACGTCTCGCCGCTACGGGTGTTGCGCCGAGAATTGGAACAGTTGCCGGTCAGCGGCTGGCTGGTTTATGGCTTGGCCTTAGCCGTCGTCGGTGTGCTGGTTTGGCAATACACCGACGACTTGAAAATGACCGCCACGCTCTTAGTTTCAGGCTTGCTGAGTGTCTTGGTGCTGGGTATTTTGGTTTACGGCGTGTTGGGGCTTATCGGCAAATTACTGCCGTTTATGGGCTTGGATTGGCGGTTCGGACTGCAAGGCTTAACAAGAAACCGGCGTGGTAGCATCAGCCAAATATTAGCTTTCAGCCTGACCTTGGTGGCGATGATTTTAAGCTTTACTGTCCGGAACGACCTGCTTAATGACTGGCAACGGCAATTGCCCACCAATGCGCCCAACCAATTCGCGTTGAATATATTCCCTGGACAACTTGCTGGTTTCCAACATGCACTGCAACAACAAGGCATTCGGGACAGCCGGTTTTATCCGGTGGTCAGAGGTCGCCTGATAGCGGTCAACGACACGCCCGTACAAAAACGGGTCAGTAAAGACAGCCAAGGCGAAAACGCCACGCATCGTGAATTAAGCCTGACTTGGACGGCGCAATTGCCCGACGACAATAAGATTGTGGAAGGCAACTGGTGGACGGACAAGCGCACCCATTTGGTCTCGGTCGAACAAAAACTGGCGGACAACCTGAAAATAAAACTCGGCGATGAACTGCGCTTTACGGTCGGCAGCCAGCCAGTGAGCGCCACAGTCGCCAGCATCCGTGCCCTGCGTTGGGACACCATGAAACCGAATTTTTACATGGTCTTCTCGCCCGGTACCCTGGAGGAATTCCCCAGCACTTATCTGACCAGTTTTTACCTGCCCAAAGACCAAAAAAATCGCTTGAACGGGCTGGTAAAACAATTCCCCAACCTGACTGTTTTGGAGGTGGATGCTATTCTGGAACAATTCAAAACCATCTTGCAGCAATTGACCCAAGCCATCAACGCCCTGCTGTATTTCGCCCTACTGGCCGGATTTACCGTGTTGTTCGCCGCCGTTTATGCCAGTCTGGACACCCGTATCCATGAAAGCGCGTTGATGCGGACTTTAGGCGCCAACCGCCGATTATTGACCCGTGCCCATATCATCGAATACGGCAGCCTGGGTTTTATTGCCGGTATCCTCGCCGTGCTGATGGCAGAAGCCATCACCTATGCCTTGTATACGCGGGTTATGCTGATAGGTTATCACCCCAGCTTTTATTTATGGCTTACCGTGCCTGCCATAGGCAGTGCATGCGTGGGTTTGGCGGGTTGGTGGGGTTTGAAAGAGGTGCTCAATAAAGCGCCGCTAAAAGTGTTGCGGGAATTGTGATTGGGTGCTAAAAATCTAATTGTTTAAAATATAGAGGCCTCCCGAAACATGAATATCGGTGCCTAAGTCCTGCCAACCACTATGGATTGAATTTATGAAACACCCCGAATTCCCGCTGGATGACCGCTTAATTTACCTTAACCATGCTGCCGTTGCGCCTTGGCCGCAACGCACTAGCGCGGCAGTGATCGCCTTTGCCGAACAAAACAGCCACTACGGGTCGCATTTTTATCCGGATTGGCTGGCCAAGGAAGCGCAGTTGCGCAGCCAGTTGCAGGCCTTGTTGAATGCCCTTTCCGCTGATGATATTGCGTTGGTTAAAAACACCTCGGAAGCGTTGTCTTTTGTCGCCTATGGTTTGCCATGGCAAACCGGTGACAATATTGTTTCCAGCAATCAGGAGTTCCCCTCCAACCGCTTGCCGTGGCAATCATTGGCTAACCAAGGGGTGGAGTTCCGTGAGGCGGATTTGTCCAGTGCCGCAACGCCCGAAGAGGCGTTGTTCGCATTAGTGGATGGCAACACGCGGTTGTTGACCATTAGCTCCATCCAGTTTGCTTCAGGATTGCGCTTGGATTTGCAGCAGATAGGTGAGTTCTGCAAACGGCGCGGCATTTTGTTTTGCATTGATGCAATCCAAAGTTTGGGCGCGGTGCAGTTTGATGTGCAGGCTTGTCACGCTGATTTTGTCATGGCCGATGGCCATAAATGGCTGTTCGGCCCAGAAGGCTTAGGGGTTTTCTACACCACGCCGGAAGCCAGGGACAAACTGAAGCTGACCCAGTACGGTTGGCACATGATAAAAGACACCCACAATTACGAAAACCAAGCTTGGGAAATCCACCCGACCGCCCGCCGTTTTGAATGCGGCAGCCCCAATATGTTGGGCATCCATGCGCTTTCCGCCAGTTTGTCGTTGTTGCTGGAAATAGGCATGGACGAGGTTGAGGCGAGGGTGCTTGAACGGGCGGATTACTTGGCGGAGGCCATTGTCAAAAATGACCGCTTGCTGTTGTTGTCAAGGCGGGGCAATAAGTTGAAGTCGGGGATTGTGGTTTTTAAGCACCAGACGTGGGCTAACAATTTGGCCTACCAGCATTTGCAGGAAAACGGTGTGGTTTGCGCCTTGCGGGGTGGCGGCATACGGTTTTCAGCGCATTTTTACAATACCTTTGAAGAGCTTGACCGGGCATTGGCTTTGGTTACAGGCTAGCTGTTTATCCAGATGGGGTCTTACGGTACAGAAATGGCTGTAACAGTTGTCCTGCCAGACCTGGTGCCATAGCCTCATTAATCCCATAAGTTACCGGCCATTGTTTCTTAGGCAAATAAAAAGTGCCGAATAGCTTATCCACAAAAGGGAGCATCGAGGCATAGTTTTTGTTGATAAGCGTCGACCCATCGTTGGTGTGGTGCCAATGATGAAAAGCAGGGGTGGAGATAAGCCATTCCAGCCAACCGAAACGCCAGCGCAAATTGGCATGGATGAAAAAGCCCCACACAGTGCCAAGGAGCATGACCAGCAATGGCAGCACATCCAGCGGCTTTCCTATTGGCTGTGCTAGCCCAAACACATACATGGGAATAAAGCCACAAAGACGTGTGAAGACCATATCCACTGGATGTGCGCGGGTATTCACCAGCCAGTCGATTTGCTCCGCGCTGTGATGGATGGAATGGAAACGCCATAACAAGGGAATCTCATGCGTCCAGCGATGCCCCCAATAAAAGCCGAATTCCCCGATGACCATCGCTGCTGCAAAACGCGCCCATAGAGGTAAATTTGCCACCCATTCATGAAGACCGCCAGGCACTATATAATGTAAACCCCAAGCCAACACGGCCATTGGTGCAACCAATATCCGCGACGGCAATAGGCTACTGATAAAGTAATAACCCAAGTCGGCCAAGATCCCTTTACGGAATATTTTTTGAGGATGCCGGGCGTAAAGTTTTTCCAGTGGCACAAAAATGACAGTGAGCAACACCAGCCAGACGCACAAGCGAAAAATATCCAACGCGAAGGGGGGAAGGTGCTGTTGCAATAGTTGGAGCGTTTCCATGGCAGTGATTGAACAGAAGGGGGAAGCCCATAGTCTACGCCCTTTTGTGTCAGGACGAGGGAAGCCCCGTCCTGCCTAGGATCAAAGGATAGGGTTAAGTGCGGCGATTTTGTCTACGTGCAGCCAATATCATGCTCAGTAAACCTATGCCGAACAGCGCGTAGGTTTCTGGTTCTGGAACGTTCAGTGTCACACCATCAAGCAATACGAACGGAGGTTGGCTCTCTGGAGTACCCACTGCGAGGAAGTTGAGCGTCTGGGTCGTGCTGGTGGCGACGAACGTGAGTTTTTGGTGCATCCAACCCGAAAAGCCATGTTCGGGGAGAATGAACGTTGAGGTTGTCTTGGTTGACGTGCCGAAGCTGACCTGGACTTTTTCGGTAGTCGCCCCATTGAAAGTAAACTGCTGTGCGGCTGCCCAATCGAAGCCGAGCACATAGAGTTCGCCAACGGACAGACCGGTAATGGTTTGCGAGATGCCAGTCCCCCTAAGTGATGGAAGCCCTGCATCCAATGCAACAAAGTTACCACCGCTGGGGCTGGTGCTGGTCAGGCCATTAGCGACACTACCACCACCAGTGTGCGGCCCCCAAACCGTGAAGCTAGAGCTGCCAAACCGTACACTGTGTGAACCAGTTGTATCCGCAGTCCCGGGAGCAAACAGGAAACCGTAGGTGCCGCTTGAGCCGGCTCCGACATTCCACCCCGTAGGACTTGTGTAACCTCCTGTTCCGGAGTTTCCGAGCTCAGACGGGGCGTTGGTGAAGGCACCGCCAGTGTAGCCGCCAGTGTAGGTTTCAAAGTTACCATTGCTTACCAGATTTACAATCGCCGCTTGTGCAGAAAAAGCAAGCAACGAGAGGGCAATGGTTAAAAAGCCGATATTGGCTGATTTACGCAAAGTTAGCTTATTGTTTATCATTAAAGATACCGTAAAATTAAATCAAGTTAGAGATTCTAAGGAACCAATTGTAAAGAGATTGCAAGCAAATATGTACAGTTAATATAAATAAATGGAAATATAAGCAAGGTGCCAATCAACAAGCAAAACCAGTGCCATTTAAATAAAATAAAATAAAATCAATAGATTATCGCAATATAACTATCCAAGCGCACAAAAATATTATTACGGTGTAAAAAATATTGACATATGTGTTGATGAGGGCTGTTTTTAAGGTGTACGTATGTTTATATTTTTATTCAATTTTTTGGACATATTCCATACCTTTAAACTATTAAACAATCCAGAATAAAGCAGATTTCTTAATTAACGCCCCAATACCCAGCTATTATCTATTTTGGTAAACGTAAATAGCCGTGCATCCGAAAATAAAAAAATTACCTTAGGAGTCGATTGCAATGAACATAACCCAAGAAGCGCGCCCCCCCTTTCCGCCATTCACCCATGAGACGGCAACCCAAAAAGTAAGGATGGCTGAAGATGGCTGGAACAACCGCGACCCTGAACGCGTCGCTTTGGCCTACACCATCGATAGCGAGTGGCGAAACCGTGCAGAATTCCCGGTAGGCCGGGAGCAAATTATTGCGTTTTTGCAGGGTAAATGGGCTAAAGAGCATGAATACCGGTTAATTAAGGAGTTGTGGGCTTATCAGGGCGACCGGATAGCGGTCAGGTTTGCTTATGAGTGGCATGATGATAATGGTCGGTGGTTCCGTTCTTATGGGAACGAGAACTGGGAGTTTGATGAAAACGGCTTGATGCGCCGCCGCTATGCCAGCATCAATGATTTGCCGATTAAAGAAACTGACCGTAAGTTCCACTGGCCGCAGGGCCGCCGTCCTGACGGCCATCCGGGCTTAAGCGATTTGGGGCTTTAAAGGGTCTGCTGTCATGCAAACCCGACCTCATAACCCGAATATTTGCGGATATTAATCACGCCGGTGTCCATGATCAAATATTGGCCTTTTATGCCTTGCAGGACACCTGATATGTCAGGTGTCTTGATCAGGCACCGCGATTTGATTTTGGCCGGGTAAACGTCTACGGGGAACTGGATGTCGATAACGGGCTCGTCGGGCAGAGGCATCAAAGCCTGCTCACCAAAACGCTGCTTAAGTTCGGCCAGTTCCGGCTGGCATAAGGTGATTAACGTATCACGCGATTCGGCGAGTGCCAGCGGCTCAGCCTGGCGTTTGAGCATCTGCTGCCAATTGGTTTTGTCGCTGACGTGCTTGGCGATGGCGATTTCAA
This sequence comes from Methylovulum sp., assembly GCA_028712695.1. Taxonomy (GTDB): domain Bacteria; phylum Pseudomonadota; class Gammaproteobacteria; order Methylococcales; family Methylomonadaceae; genus Methylovulum. The sequence continues at coordinate 57,297 of JAQTQZ010000007.1, forward strand.
CCAAGCCTGAAAGGTGGCGTGACGACACTTTAAAAATCGGCAAAGCTTGCACGGCGCCTTGGTCTATCCAGCGGGTCGGCACCTGTGTTTGTCGGGTGATGCCCACCTTGATCCCGCTGGAATTCGCTAAATAAACGATATGGGGTTGCAAACAAAAAGCTTGCCCCCATTCGGGTTCCCTGCAAGTGCCCGCCTCATAATGGCAGGTTTCCGGTTTCATAATACAGCGGTCACATTGCGCTAAGGCGACAAAGCACGGGTAACAATAGCCTTGGTTAAAGGTTTTTTTAATGGCGCGGTTACAATGCACACAAAATATGCGTCCAGTATGCTTAAGTTTGATGGGCTTGCCAATTAGCGCATTTAACGGCACTTTTTGGTCGCTTAAGACCAATTCATACTGGACTGGATTACCCAGTTGGCTGGACATTTTTCTTAAAGATCCCTGCATTGCATTCCTCTATTTAAAGTCTATTGGGTTTGCCCACGGGGCATAAAAGCGTGGGTAAATCCGGGTCTATGGCATTAGGTAAATTAAGGCTTGCTCTCGCTCAACGCCTGCTCCAGCTGTTGATAAATGCCGCCAAAACTGCCGTTGCTCATCAACACAAAATGACCTCCATGATGCGCTTCTTGTTTGAGGATGCTGATAATGCTTTCCAGCGATGGGCAAATTTCGATATTGTCGGCATAGCTTGTCAACAAACTTAAATCCCAACCTAGCGCAGGCGGCTGGTAAATGATCGCCAAATCCGCCGCCGCCAGCGATTTTGCCAAGGTTTCGGTATGGACGCCCAAGCGCATGGTGTTCGAGCGTGGCTCGACAACCGCAATGATGCGCTCCTGCCCGACCTGTTTGCGCAAGCCGTCCAGAGTGGTTTGGATCGCCGTCGGGTGATGGGCGAAGTCGTCATACAAGGTGACACCATTGATTTTCGCCAACACTTCCATACGGCGTTTGACGTTCTTGAATCCCTTTAGGGAAGCAACCGCATGGGTGGGCAGAATGCCGACATGATGGGCGGCGGCTAATGCGGACAGTGCATTATAAACATTATGCAGGCCAGTCAGCGCCCACTCGACGACGCCTTGTTCCTGATTGTCCAACAGCACTTTAAATTGGCTGCCGTCGGCTTTAATCAATTCGGCATTCCAGCGTGCCCTGCCATTGACTGAGGTTTTTAGCACCGGTGTCCAGCAACCCATGGCCAACACGTCATTGATATTGCCGTCGTTTTCGGGGCTGATAATTAGGCCTTCGCCCGGAACCGTCCTGACCAAATGGTGGAATTGTTTTTTTATCGCGTCCAAGTCAGGAAAAATATCGGCATGGTCGAACTCAAGGTTATTCAATATCGCGGTGCGCGGACGGTAGTGGACAAACTTGGAGCGTTTATCAAAAAAGGCGCTGTCGTATTCATCGGCTTCTATCACAAAAAACGACGAATCGCCCAACCGCGCCGAGATGCCAAAATTTAGCGGGATGCCACCGATCAGAAAACCGGGTTTAAAACCCTGCTGTTCCAGTATCCAGCTCAACATGCTGGTCGTGGTTGTCTTGCCGTGCGTGCCGGCCACGCCTAACACCCATTTATCCTGCAACACATGTTCCGCCAACCACTGTGAGCCGGAAACATAGTGCAAGCCTTGGTTAAGCACCGCCTCAACTTCAGGGTTACCGCGCGACAACGCATTGCCGATGATGACCAGATCCGGTTTGTCGGCAAGGTTTTCAGCCCGATAACCCTCCATCAAGCGGATGCCCTGTGTTTCAAGCTGTGTGCTCATAGGCGGGTAGACGTTTTGGTCGGAACCGCTGACCTGATACCCAAGCTGTCTGGCAATCAAAGCCAGTCCGCCCATAAACGTGCCACAAATACCTAAAATATGAATGTGCAATGTCTTGCCCTATTGTTTTATAAAAGATTAAGAAAATAGTTGCTTGCGTTTAGCAGAAAGTTACGCTCAAATAATCAGCTAACTAAACGCCATATCATCCAATAATGAACGAAAAAAACAAAATAATCGTTGAAGCCACGCCTCATTATATAGCGGCGCAATCTGTGCCGGAAAAGGGTCGCTATGTCTTCGCTTATACTGTCAACATCACCAACCAAGGGGACGTTGCCGCCACGTTGTTAAGCCGGCAATGGTTAATTACCGATGCTAACGGTAAGGTACAGGAAGTCAGGGGCGAAGGTGTGGTGGGGGAGAAGCCCTATCTTAAGCCGGGTGAAACCTTTACCTACACCAGCGGCGCTATCATAGAAACCCCGGTCGGCACCATGCAAGGGGTTTATGCCATGCATTCGGATGACGGTGAAGATTTTAATGCTGAAATCCCCCGTTTTACTTTATCAATCCCCAGAACCCTGCATTAAATGGCTATTTACGCGATTGGCGATGTTCAAGGCTGTTTTGACGAACTATTAAAGTTGCTTGATTTCATCGCATTTAATAAAAACTCCGACCAACTGTGGTTTGCTGGCGATTTGGTTAATCGCGGCCCTAAGTCACTGGAAACGCTACGTTTTGTCAAAGGGCTGGGCGATGCCGCAATCACCGTGCTAGGCAATCATGACATGCACTTGCTGGCGGCTTCCTGCGCCCCCAAAATCGCCCTTAAAAAAGATGCGCTCACGCAGGTGCTTGAAGCCCCTGACCGCGACGAACTGATCGATTGGCTAAGGTATCGGCCATTGTTCCATTACAACGACGATTTTTGCTTGCTACACGCTGGGTTGCCGCCACAATGGGATTTTAAAAAGACCAAAAAAATGGCCGCCTTAGTGGAGCAGACCTTAAGAAGCCCAGATTATCCGGTTTTTTTAAAACAAATGTATGGCAACAAGCCCAATATGTGGTCATCTAATTTAAAAGGGATGGCGAGGCTGCGTTTTATCGTCAATTGCTTCACCCGGATGCGTTATTGTGACGTGAACGGCAAGCTTGATTTTACCAATAGCGGCCCGCCAGGATCGCAGCCTAAAGGTTTGCTGCCTTGGTTTGACATGCCCAACCGCAAAAATGCCGAGTTGCGCATTGTCTGCGGGCACTGGTCCACGCTAGGTTATTATGAAGGCGCCAATTGTTACGCCATTGACACCGGCTGCCTTTGGGGCGGGCAATTGACGGCACTGAAGCTCGATGACCCCGTACAACGTTTTAGCATCGATTGCCCCAGCGCGAAAAAACCCAATAAATCTTATACTGTGCCCGTACGCAACAATGATACGGTTAAGCCGTTAGTGCCGATAGACTGATAGCCATGCTACCGGCACTTGGTGATCTTGAAAAAACCTTTAACCGTTCATCACTTACCCGTATCACGGAGCCATTGTTCGAGCTGCGCGGTGTTGAGCTTTGGCTAAAAAGGGATGATTTGCTGCATCCGGTCATTTCAGGCAACAAGTGGCGCAAACTTAAATACAGCCTCCAGCATGCTTTGTCGTTAGGTGCAGACACCCTTATCAGCATGGGCGGCGCCTACTCAAACCATCTGCATGCGCTTGCTTACACAGGGCATGTTTTAGGCTTAAAAACCATTGGTTTTATTCGCGGCGAACAAGCTGGGCCACTGACGCCAAGCTTAGCCGATATGCGTGCTTGGGGCATGGAGCTTAGATTCATATCCCGCGCCGACTACCGGCAGCTCAGGCAGTACAAAAGCTGGCAGGCGTTGCCGGATTTAGGGCCAGGCCAATACTGGCTACCCGAAGGCGGTGCCCAAGCATTGGCCTTACAAGGCATTGCCGAGTTGGTGCACGAGTTGGACAGCCCTTACGACGTGCTTTGTGCACCTTGCGGCACAGGCGCGACGTTGGCAGGGCTTATTGCCGCCGCCCCCGCGCAGGCTGACATTATTGGTTTTGCAGCATTAAAAAATGGCGGATTTTTAACCGCCGATATTGCCGCTTTGCTTGGGCGGCAACAGGATAACTGGCAGGTCAATCTGGATTACCACTTTGGCGGATTCGCCAAAACCAATGCCGAATTGATGGCGTTTATCGCTGTATTTGAAGCCAAGACGGAAATCCCATTAGAACCGGTCTATACCGGAAAAATGCTATACGGCCTTTATGAGCTGGTAAAAAAGGATTATTTTTCGGCTGGCCAGCGCATTATTGCAATCCACACTGGCGGCTTGCAGGGCAATCGCGGCTTTGGCAACCGGCTATAAAATCTGATTTTTACGCTAAGGACGTGTTTTTAAAAATCTCCCACCCAAGACAGTAAGGTTTACAATCCGTCAGTTTTTTTCACCCCACTTTCCGAAAAAGATCATCAAATTGCCGCTCCAGCTTTAATAGCCAGCGCAGCCCTTTGCGCCACCAAGGCAATAAGGTTGCCGTATTTTCCCGCCACAACAGCAATTCAGCCAATGCCCGCTCCGGTGTCGTGAATTTGCCGGTTGTTCGGCTGACATAAGTCGGGTAAAGGATCAGCACCCCAGCCACCAGTTCATCCAAGGCCAGTTTGCGGGTGCGCCGCTCCAGCACTAAAACATCGCTAGTCAATCCCCAACCAGCATAAAAAGGCAGGCCATAACACACGACTTTTTTGCCGCGCAACAGGGCTTCAAAGCCTGTCAGTGAGGTGAGGGTATGGACTTCATCGACTTGCAACAGCAGTTCCGCCATCGCCACATCAATGACTATTTCATCGCAGCAGTGACTTGCGCCATCCTCGCCTTGCCCTGCTTGGCGCAGTCCGGCGACCACATCGGGATGTGGTTTATAAATGATATAAGCGTATGGGTTGGCGTCACGCACCGCTTTTAACAAATCGTAATTTTTGCGGATTGCAGGCGCACCAAAGGCCAACGAAGCATCCGATTCGACTTGGCCAGGCACCAAGATCACGGTATTTTTAACGCAGCCGTCAGGTTCTGGGCGTAGCCAAGCGTGTGTGCCAACATTGTATTTAGTCAGGCCTTCATTGACTAGACGTGTGCGTAGCTGTTTGGCCCGGTCAATAAGCAGGCCATCAAATATGCTATGTTCCAAAAGGTCTTCTAAATCGGAAGTGCGGGTCGCATCGTAATAAATGCCTTGGGTATCAAGCGCCCATGATAGCGGCGCGACCAAATCAGCCCCTAAGCCCACAGAACGGATAAATCCGTCTTCCAGACGCACACAGTCAGTTGCTTTTTCTAAAGGGGTCTCTGTCCGGCGTCCCCATGCCACCCGCGTGGCATGCTCTGGCAACGCCTCTGTAGGCGCGTCGAACACGACGTGGCTGCCTTGAAAAAAACGCCGGACTATGGGCTTTTTATAGGCGGAGAAGCCATAGGCATAAACAATGGCTGGAAACCGCCCGCGCATGCGCCGTTGTAGGCCCAGCCAAGCGATGAGTTGTTCCGGCCCGCACGGTTGTGCCGTTTCCGGATCGAGGTAACAGGAAAAGGCCACTAAAACGGCGTAAACGAGATTTTCCAGAGCCACGGGCTGGCGTCGTGTGGGCGGCGGGAAGTCATCCTCGGTTAGCCCCCAGCCTGCATAAAATGGCATGCCAAAAGTGCGCACCCGTTTGCCCCATAACAGGCCTTCAAAACCGGCTGTGGACGTCACACAATAGAGGGCTTGCGCGTGTTCAAGCAACGGTGCAGGATGTACGGGTCCGGTCAGGATTGTTATGCGCGGTTGTGCTGCCTGGCGGGTTAAATCAAAATACCCGCGCCATTTTTCGTGCTGTTTGCCAGGGTAGTAAGCGATCACAATCTGGCAACCGGGGTTTTCTTGCAAGGCCGCATCAAGCATGCGTTGGAAACAGGCAGCATCGGCCAAGCCTGATGGCACTGATGTATCTGTTAGGTCTTGGTCGATGACCAGAACATAAGGCAAGGGCAACGGGTCTTGATAAGTCTGGCAGTGGTTATAACGTGACACCTTGTGATTTTGCCACAATGTTATCAACTTGCGGGCCCGGTCATGTTGTGCCGGTAAAGAGGAGGCGGCAATCAATTCTTCCAGGTTGGAAGCACGGCTGGCATCTTCGTGGTTGCCCAGCGCATCGGCAATAAGCGATAGTGGTGGCTCGGCAGGGTCTAAATTGATGAATCCGTCAGCCAATTGTAGCGGTGAGCCGCCTTGCCAGCGTGCGAACACCGATGCCCAGCGGCTCCATACGGCATGATGTGGCAAGCCGCCATACACCACGGGAATACGCCATTGGCGGCTTAATGCCCACAACGTAAGCAATGAAGGCTTAGATAAAAAAACTTGGCTAATTTGTGCCTTTACCGTTTGCAGCTCAGTATCCATTTAGTTATCAAACTTGCGTAAATCGGTATAAACGTGTTGCGCCTGCACGGTCAGTTCCAACATTTTTGCTTGGGCGTTATGCAGTAGCGTCTGCCAATAGGCGTCATTTTGCGTGAGGCTTAAAATGGCTTGTGCCCATGCCGCCTGGTCAAGCCCTACGACTAAGCCTTGCTGCTGATGGTTGATAACCGCTGCACACGCCGTGTTAGGGGTATAAATGCCGACGGCGCCACAACGGGTGATGTCAAAAAATTTTGTGTATGAGCGGGCGCGGTTAAACGGGATGTCCAATAATGGGTTTAAGCCCACATGCCGCTCCCGCATCGCTAAAAAAGCCTGGTAAGCAGGCCATTTCAAGGTATGCAACACAGTGACGCGCGGTAATCCCTGATAAAGACGGAACACGTCTTGTTTGCCTATAATCTCAAAAACGGCGTGTTGGTCTTTATGTAAAACCTCTTCCAGCACCGGACGTAGCCAGCGAATATCGGCTTTATGCGTTGCCACTGAACCATGGTAAAAAATCCGTCGGATGCGCTCAGGAAAGGGGGTAGGTGTAGGCAAAACCAGCTTAGGCTGCCAATCGGCATATTTATCGGCCAGATAAGGGGTGGAAACCCAGAGCCGGGCATTTTGGCGGCGCAGCCAGGTATAGCGTGATAACGCCAGACGGACCAGTTTGTTGCGGTAACTGAGCGGCATTTGCGCCGAGGCCGAAAAATCCAGGACATCATCATCCATAAAAAAGATCAGGCCGCGTAACTGGTGGCGGGTTGCGGTAATCAATTTTACCCAAGCGGAAGGGATATAGCGGACAAAAATAACTAGGGCTTGGGCCAGTGCCTCGCGGTTTGGTAAGTCAGCGTGTCTGCAGCGGATGACAGTGTAATTGTCGGCGGAAAAAATGGGCAGGATAAAAAAGTCGGTGGACGGATTAGCTTGCTCTTCAATCAAAAAAACTGTTTGTTTATGCGGTAAACCAGAAGTCATTTTTAGCAGCTGGAACAGAAAAATACCGCTGTTGCTATAACAATTTGGCAGCCATAACTAGCGGTTAGCATAAGGAGTTGCCGCCCCTGTTGACTTAAAGGGCGGCAGGCAGCGTTTTAAAACATAGCTGTGTATCACAACACCTTATCGTTCAGTAGGTTATAGAGATATTGCCCATAACCATTTTTAGCCAAGGGCTGCGCCAGTTTGTGCAGCTGCTCGGCATTAATATAGCCTTTACGGTAAGCAATCTCTTCCGGGCAGGCGATTTTTAAGCCTTGCCGATGCTCGATGGTTTCAATGAAATTGCTGGCTTCAATCAGGCTTTCATGGGTGCCGGTATCTAGCCAAGCAAAACCGCGCCCCAAGATTTCCACTGCCAGTTGCTTACGTTCCAGATAGATGCGGTTGACATCGGTGATTTCCAACTCGCCTCGCGGTGATGGCTTAAGGTTAGTGGCAATATCGATGACATCGTTATCGTAAAAATACAAACCGGTCACCGCATAATTCGATTTTGGTTGGGTTGGTTTTTCTTCCAGCGACGTGGCACGGCCTTCGTCATCAAAGGCAACAACACCGTAACGCTCAGGGTCATGGACATGGTAAGCAAATACCGTGGCCCCTTCGGTTCTGGCCATGGCGTGCTCCAGCTGGACATGCAAATCATGCCCGTAGAAAATATTGTCGCCTAACACTAAGGCGGCTGGCTGGTTGCCAACAAACTCCTTGCCAATGATAAACGCTTGGGCAAGGCCGTCAGGGCTTGGTTGCACGGCGTACTGGATATTCAGCCCCCAGTCGCTGCCATCGCCTAACAATTGCTCAAAACGGGGTGTGTCTTGCGGCGTGGAGATAATCAAAATGTCGCGGATACCGGCAAGCATCAGGGTGGCCAGCGGGTAATAAATCATCGGCTTGTCATAAATCGGCAGCAACTGTTTGGAGACGACTTTAGTGACCGGATACAAGCGGGTCCCTGAGCCGCCTGCCAGGATGATACCGCGTCTTGAGGGGGTGCTGGTTGTCGATGCTGAAGAAGTCATGGGTTGTTCCGTTATTTTGCAAGGGTTACTGTGAGGTTATTTGTCCAGAATTTCGGCCAACATACGGGTGACGCCGCTTTGCCAAGCAGGCATCGTCAGGTTAAACGTGTGTGCCAACTTTTCTGTGGACAGGCGCGAGTTGTTCGGGCGTTTGGCGGGTGTGGGATAGGCACTGGTCGGTATCGCGCCCACATCGGCAGGGTTGACTTTAAGCGCAAGCCCCGCATCGGCGGCAAATGCCAGCACTAGCCGGGCAAAGTCGAACCAAGAGGCTTCACCTTGGGCAACCAGATGATACAGGCCGGACACCTCTGGCTGTTGTTGGGCGGAACGGATAATGTGGGCGGTGACGTCGGCAATCAAATCGGCGCCCGTTGGCGCGCCGATTTGGTCGTTAATGACATTCAGGCTGTCACGTTCTTGGGCCAGGCGCAACATAGTCTTGGCGAAATTATTGCCGCGTGCGGCATAAACCCAGCTGGTGCGCAAAATGATATGCTTACAGCCGGACTGTTGTATCAGCTGCTCGCCTTCCAGTTTGGTCGCGCCATAAACCCCCAAAGGCCCAGTCGCATCCGTTTCCTGCCTAGGTTTGTCGCCACTGCCGTCAAACACATAATCGGTTGAATAATGGACCAGCCATGCGTTGCAACGGTTAGCCGCCTGCGCCAAAACACCACTGGCCAGGGCGTTGATCGTGCGGGCCAGTTCCGGCTCGCTTTCGGCTTTGTCCACGGCGGTATGGGCGGCGGCGTTGACTATCACATCGGGCCTGATCAGGTCGATAGTGTCGACCAAACCTTGTAGGTCGCTCAAATCGCCACATAGGCCATTGCCTGCATGCCGGTCAAGCGCGGCCACTTCACCGAGCGGCGCTAACGCCCGTTGCAGCTCCCAACCGACCTGGCCGTTTTTGCCGAGCAACAGTATTTTCATCAGTCCCGCCCCGCATAATTTTTTTCCACCCAATCGCGGTATGCGCCGGATTGGACATGCGCCACCCATTCGGGGTTGTCCAAATACCACTGCACTGTTTTACGGATACCGGTGGCAAACGTTTCCGCAGGTTTCCAGCCTAGCTCCTGCTCTATTTTGCTGGCATCTATCGCATAACGGCGGTCATGGCCTGGGCGGTCGGTCACAAACGTGATTTGTTCACGGTAAGATTTGCCATCGGCACGCGGACGGGCTTCATCCAATAAATCGCAAACTGTATGGACAATATCAATGTTGGCCATTTCATTCCAGCCGCCGATATTATAGGTTTCCCCGACCCTTCCGGCTTCCAGCACCCGGCGGATGCCTGAGCAATGGTCGGCAACATAAAGCCAGTCGCGGATTTGCTGGCCATCGCCGTAAACCGGCAAGTTTTTGTTAGCTAAGGCGTTGGTAATCAACAGCGGAATCAGTTTTTCCGGAAAATGGAACGGGCCGTAGTTATTTGAGCAGTTAGTTGTCAGTACCGGTAAGCCGTAAGTATGGTGATAGGCACGGACTAAATGGTCGCTGGCGGCCTTGCTCGCGGAATACGGGCTGTTAGGTTCATAGCGGTTAGTTTCACTGAACGCAGGGTCGTCTTTTTTCAGCGAACCGTAAACTTCATCGGTGGACACATGCAGAAAACGGAACGCGGCCTTATCTTCTGTTGATAGCCCATTCCAATAGCCCCGAGTGGCGTCTAAAAGCCGGAAAGTGCCGACTATATTGGTCTGGATAAAATCTTCAGGTGAATGGATGGAGCGGTCAACGTGCGATTCAGCGGCAAAATTGACGACAGCGCAAGGTTGGTGGGTCGCCAGTAATCCGGTTATCAGTTCCGCATCGCCAATGCTGCCCTTAACGAAGATATGCCGGTTGTCCCCTTCCAGAGAGGTCAGGTTTTCCATGTTACCCGCATAGGTCAGGTAATCCAGATTGATGACCGTAGCATCAGACTGTGCCAGCCAGCCCATAACGAAATTAGAGCCGATGAAACCAGCGCCGCCTGTCACAAGAATAGTTTTGTTCATAACAATATCGCTTTAGTAAGTGGGAAGAAGCGCTTGAGGGAAGTCTGCCAGTTTTATGCCTTGGCTATCTTTTGCGGACAATTCAGGTGCGTCGGTAGGCCAAGTGATATTAAGGTCAGGATCGTTCCATAGCACGCTGCCTTCGGATTGGGGATTGTATTTGTCCGTACATTTGTAAGCGAATAATGCCATGTCAGAGGTTACACAAAAGCCATGCGCAAAACCTGCGGGAATAAAAAATTGCCGTTTGTTGTCAGCAGACAGTACGACGCTGGCCCATTTTCCGAAAGTCGGCGAACCAACACGCACATCGACGGCAACATCGAAAACTTCACCTTGCAAAACGTAAACCAGCTTACCTTGCGGGTTTATCTTTTGAAAATGCAAACCACGCAATACGCCTTTTCTGGAAAAGGACACGTTGTCCTGGACAAAGTTATCGGTAGTCACGCTATTGGCATAGCGTTCCTGATTCCAGGTTTCCATAAAAAAACCGCGCTCATCACCAAAAACCTTTGGTTCAATAATCAAAACACCGGGAAGATCGGTTTTATGAATTTGCATCGTTTTACCTTCATTATTTAGTTTGGTTATAGTTTAAAGATGCGCCATTACAACATCTTTAAGTAACCGGTCATAAACCCTTAACATTTTTACGTCTGCAAGCCTATAAAAATAAGGCTTGCTTGTTAAAGGACTTTTGCATGGCTACTTAAACAGGCACGCGTGATAGTTTGTCTATTTCAAAACCACCCGTGCGCCCAGCGCCATCTGGTAAATCATCGTCGAAACTTCCTTGAACATCTGACGGTATTTGGGATCGACTTTGGGCAGCACAAGGATTTCGTCGCCGGGGCGGATCTGGGCGCTGGAGAACCAACCGGAGCTTTCTTCGGTGTCCTCGAAGCTACCGTCACGGTGGGCGATGACGATGCGCGAGGTATCGGCGTTTTGTGTGTAGCCGCCAGCAACTTGGATGTAGTCCTCGACATTCTTGTCGCTGTCCATGGCGATAGTGTTCGGGAACATCACTTCGCCGCTGACCAGCACTAGGTTGTCAATGGCGGGGATGCGGATGATGTCGCCGCTTTCCAGGAGCAGCCCCTTGAGGTTATCGGCGTTGGCGAGCATGACTTGGCCGGATGGTACGATGGTTTTGGCGCGGTCGACCCATTGCAGCATCATCGCGGCCTCGGCAGTGCGCAATTGGGATTCTTCTGCAGTGCCGGAGCGTGCCGTCAGGACGCTAGTCTCCAGATGCTTCAGGGCAATCTGTAACATCTCCTGCTGGCGTGCTTGGACGCTCAGACGGAACAGCTGCAGGCTGTTTTTGTCAGCGCGTTCAGAATAGTGGATATGTTGCATAAGCGCCCCTAGGCGGGTGCCATACGGGACGACATATTCCTGTGAACTGAGGTGTTCTCCCTCGACCCGAACCGTAATGGTGCCAGGCTTCTTATCGGCGGTGAATTCGATATCGTCGCCGTTTTCCAAGTTGACGTGGGCGGCCTGGCTTAACGGGTAATACTCGACGTTGCGGACGGTGCCTGTATTGCGCGTGACCCGGACATGGGTGGCTTGGGCACTGGGCTTGGCCACCTTGATGAGGTCGGCGACCGTGCGGGACTGGTCGCTGAACTCAAAGCGTTTGGCATTGCCAGCCAAGCCGTAGACCCGAACCGTATGCTGGCGCGGCGAGACGAAGATGACATCACCGTCGGCCAGTTGGATTAGCGGCATCCGGCCTTGCAGGATGAAGTCATAGAGGCTGAGCGTGGCGCGGGTGGCGTTGCCGCGCTTGACCTGGATATTGAGGAACGAACCCCGGTCAAGGTCGATGCCGCCTGCTTGGTCGATGTAGTGCAGCAGGCTGTCCATGCTGGTGCCACTGTAGAGGCCGGGACGGTTGACGAAACCGCCGACGAATACGCGCACTGGCTGCGCGGCGGCTAGGCTGGCATAGCTGTAGACATTGGCACGGAAGACGCTCCTGACCCTGGAGTCGACTAGCCGTTGCAGATCTTGGTTGCGCACACCGAGCACTTGGACTGGGCCGACATGGGGGATGAAGATGTTGCCTTTGGGATCGACGGTGAGCGGGGCGTCGTATTCGAAGGCGCCCCAGAACCGGACTTGGATGTTGTCACCGACAGCGATTGCATAATCGGGGTTGAAGGGGGCCGCCCCGGCGCGGGCAAAGGCACCGCTGAACAGGTTGGCGCCGAATACATCGCTGTTCAGATTGACGGAATAGTCAAATAGCTGCGGTGTCGGTGGCGCGAGCGTTGGCACTGGGGCACCGGCGGTGGCACTGGGCGGTGGCGCAGTGATACTCGTCGCTTGGCCAAGGCTGGCAGCTGGTGGTACGGCAGAAACGGGGGGTGCGACATCCGGCGTGGCGGTGCTGGTGGGCTGGGCTGTAGTCGTGGTGGGCGAGCCGCCTACGCCCATGAAACCCAGCACCTGGCTGACGCCGCTAGGATCTGTGCTGGCCGCTTGGGCTGCGGGCAGTAGGAACACAAGCAAGCAGAGGATGACGGTCAGCGGTGTGGGTAATAAAGCCAGCAGGTTATGACGTTGGGAAGCATGGGTCATGGGTCAGTCCTTGTGGTCGCGGATGATGGCGGCAAGCAGTTGGAGGATGCCGGCGGTGAGCAGGATGACTATTAGGGACACCGTACTGTTGTAGAACCGGCGTGGCTCCAAGGCATATTCAGGTAAAGTGGGGGTCTGCAAAATGGACATTTTTTTTAGTGTACGGGAGGCTTCAAAGCGGCCTTTTTCCAAGGCAACCAACGCGGTTTTGTAAATGTCTTGGGTGAATTCGGCGTTCATTTTCAGGCGTTGATATTCTTCGACTGTGCGGTTCAGGGTTTTGCTCGAGGTTGACGTCAGGCGGGCTTTTTCGCGGGCGATTTGTTTTTCGACCGCACTGATTTGCAAGTTGAGTTCAGAGATATTCGCGCTATCGGGCATCAGGTAGCCGAGCATTGCGGCGCGGGTGGTTTGTAGGTCGGTCAGCTTGGCTTCCAGGCTGTTGACAATGCCCGCCACGTTTTCCGTGGTGGCTTCCGGGGAGACCATGCCGTACTTATTTTGGAAGTTGAGCATCGCCTGCCGCGCGGTCATGGTGTCGGCCCTGATCTGCTCGATTTCCTGCTTGAGAAAGTCCACTTGTTCTTGAGCCAGCTCGTGCGCGAGCTTGTTCATAAAGCGCTCGCCCTCGGCGACCAGCGTGGCGGTGATGGCGTGCGCCATTTTTGCATCATAGGCTTGGGCGTTGATGACCAGCACCCCCGCGTATTCATCAAATTCGATGCTGACACGCGACAGGTAGTAATCATAAAATTTTTCCAGTGACACGTCATCAAACCACATGCGCGACAGCACATCGTGCGCCTTGTCGCTGTAATGCGCACGTAGACCCAGCTTGGCATCGAGTTTTTTCAGCATATCGACCGACAGCAGGTAATCGCGCAGCAGCAGCTGGTCGGTGCGGTTGCCGCTGTTGGAGTTGCCCAGTAGGCTGCTTAGATCCATAGTCTGGCCGCTGGTGATGTCGGTGCTCTGGATGATGGCATGGGCCTGGGAAATGTAGCGGTCTGAAGCAATGACAGTCCAATACAGTACGCTCAGTAGTGCGAGCACCGCAGCACTACCTAGGATCGGGCGGCGTCGCAGGCCGGGACGATTGGCCTTGGGTTTACTTGGTGTGTTCATTTGGGTAGGGTGTCTTTGTAGGCTTTGAGGGCGTCGTTGATGTCATCGAACCAATGTGCAGTACCGTCGTTGAGCCAGATGCCGGCCGTGCAAAACTGCTTCAAGGTGCCTTCGCCGTGCGAAACCATAATGAGGCTGGCATGGTCGGCTAGGTTTTTAAAGGCGTCTTGGGCTTTTTTCTTAAAAGCCGCATCACCTGTTGAGGTCACTTCGTCAGAGATGTAAACATCGAAGTCAAAGGCTAATGACAATCCGAACTGCAACCGGGATTTCATCCCTGAAGAGTAGGTCTTGATAGGTTCATCAAAAGATCCACCTAGTTCTGCAAAGTCTTGGATATATGCGATACGGTCATCCATATCGGCTTCGTGTCCGTGAATGCGGCAGACAAATTTTGCATTTTGTCGGCCTGTCAGCGACATTTGCAAGCCACCGCCAAAACCCATAGGCCAAGATACGCGGCAACGCCGTTCGACATACCCGCGATTGGGTTGGTCAACGCCGCCAATTAGCCGGAGCAAGGTCGATTTTCCTGCCCCATTACGTCCTACTAGACCAACGCTGACTCTGGGGGGAATAACAAATGACACGCCTTGCAATATCCATTTGCTCGGCCCGTGATCGGTTTGGTAACGTTTATATATATCGTCGACAATAATCATCGCATTATTAGTTTTGTTTCAAAATATCTATGTAAAGCCAAGCCAAGGAAAATACTGCCGAGCCCGCACTCGTAAAGATAGGCTATGTCCAGTTCAGGTATCACATGGTAATAGGAGGAGACACCCATCCGTGCCGCTTCGACACCATGGGCTAACGGGTTAAGCAACAGCACTTTGCGAAAAGATACCGGCAAGTTGGCTAAAGGAAAGATAACACCCGATACCATGTAGATAGGAGTCATGGCTATATCAATAACCTTGCCTATTTCAGAAACTAATGTGGTAATGACAGAAAGTATCAAGCCATAACCTATGCCTATTAGCCATAAGCCAAAAAACGCAACAAAGACAGTCAAGGGATCATCTGGCGCCACGTTTATATTAAAAAATAGGGCACCGATACAGACGATAACCGTTATGATTATCGATAGGAACCCTTCTAGGAGCGCCCGCATTAACACCGTATCGACTGGCTTGACTTGTCGGTACGCAAACAATGTGCTATTGGCATTTAGTGCATTTCGTGCTTGTGTTCCTGCCCGCTTAAACATAAAAAAGCTCATCAGCCCCGCTATTAACCAGGCGCCGGTTTCTATGCCACCTACTGCCCGCATGCGGACGACAGTAAAAATAACGATCATAAAGGCTATGTGGATGACGGGCTCCACCAATAACCATGCCCAAGCGGCTCGACCAGCGGAAATGCGGCTGACAGCCTCACGCAAAAGTAGCGCCTTCCATACGCCAAGGGTGATGGCTAAATGGGTTCTGGGGTTTTCGTAGACGTGTTTTATCATTTCATTTGCCACGCAATCGTTGGCTCAGACCTGCCTAAAAATATAAAGCTATAGGCCAAATTCATATTTTCTGCTTGTAAATTTAATATAACCGATGTCGACATCATTAGCTTGGGCGCTTAATAAGGTAATTATGCCACGTAGTCATGATGATAGCGGAGGAAGTTACTGGATAGTTGTACAAAAAATCGATCACTAATGTTCAGGTAAGAAAAAACAACTACGCTATTTATTTTAGAATGTGTGCTTTCAAATCGGTGTTGAGTCTACCATGCGATTATTAAAATCGG
This sequence comes from Methylovulum sp., assembly GCA_028712695.1. Lineage (GTDB taxonomy): Bacteria > Pseudomonadota > Gammaproteobacteria > Methylococcales > Methylomonadaceae > Methylovulum. The sequence goes on from JAQTQZ010000007.1 coordinate 73,074, forward strand.
CAACGTTCCGCGCGATAGTGTTAAGACAATCACACTAGGATAGGACAAGTGCCGTTATTGTTCCACGGTTACAAAAGCTAATTTGCTTATGCCTGCATGCTGTACGGTTGCCATGACTTCCGCCACCTTATTATATGGGACGCTTTGGTCAACATATAGATGCACGGCGGCTTCAGGATTTTTGCCAAGCGTGGCTTTCAGTGTCGTTTCTAGCGAGGCAAGGTCGGCGACAGCTTGCTTATTTAGCGTGATCTGTTGCTTGGAATCTATGCTAAGTTGGAGCGGTTGGTGTTTAATTTCTGGCGTGGTTTCAGTTGTTTTTGGCAAGGCCACGTTGACTGATTGTGTCACGAGCGGCGCGGTCACTAACAAAATGATGACCAGCACCAACATCACATCCACTAGCGGAGTGACATTGATTTCGCTCATGGCGTCTTGGTCTTCGGATTGCGGTTTAAATGCCATGGCTTGCACCCTGATTATCGTCAGTTAAGGCGACGTGTATGAAGCTGACCACAAAGTTTTCCAGGTTGATGCGCTGATGCCGCGCCCGCCGTAAAAAAAAGTTATACGCCAATACGGCAGGGACTGCCACGGCAATACCTATCGCGGTGGCGACCAACGCATCGCCGATAGGGCCGGCAACGACATCTAGGCTGGTTGAGCCGCTGGCGGTAATTTCGTGCATTGCGTGCATAATGCCAAGTACGGTGCCAAACAAGCCAACAAAGGGTGAGGTGCTGCCGATACTGGCCAACATGGTCAAGCCATTTTCCATCGAGTGCTGTTCTTTTTGCATTTGTTCAAGTAAGGCTTGCTCCAACAAATCTGCCGGTACGCCTTTAAATTTTAGGCTTTTGCCTTCTTCTTGCCGATTTTCGGCCAACCATCTAAAACCTTGTTGGGCGATGCGCACTTGCGGGCCTTGGGTTGTTTGCATGGATAGGCTTTCCGCTTTAGCCAAATCAGGCGCATCCCAGAATAGCTTGTTAAAGCGTTGATTATTATAACTGTTTTTGGTGAATTGCCAGATTTTAAAAAAAATCAGCGTCCAAGTTATAACGGAAAACGCCAATAAAGTGTACAGCGTACCATCGATAACAAGCGCTGGAGAAAAGGTGTCGGACATTATTTTTTTCCTTTCTATTGGTCGAGTTTAAATTCAAAAAGTTTGGTTGCTATGCGTATTTGGCCGGTATTGCCCACAGTAAAGCGCGATTGCTTGGCATTGGCAATGGCTGCTTCATCCAACGCGCTATGGCCGCTGCTGCGTTCAATAGTTATGTTTACGGCCTGCCCATCAGGGGAAAGTTGCAATTTTAACAATACGCGGCCTTCCCAGCCTCGGCGTTGGGCAATGACAGGATATTTTATTTTGGGGCAGGACACGCAGGTTGCATGCCCATTTTCCTTGATTGCTGGGGACACTTTAGGCGATGCGGCTGCTTTGCTGGCAATTGCCGCACTTTCGCTATGCGCCGTTGTCGCTTCTGCCGTAGGCGATAAAGGCAACGGCACAGGCTTGGCAGCAGGCGGGGCGGCAATTGCCGTGGGTTCAGGTAATGCCGCTTTTTTCTGAATAATGGGCGGTTTTTTTGGGGCAGGCGCCGTTTTCACTTTGGCAGGTTTGCGAATTACCGGCGCTATTTTAGGTTGTTGCGGCGGCGGTGCTTTTTTTTCTGCTACGGGCGCTGAATTTTTTTCTGGCGCAGGTGCAGCCAGCAATGAAACTTCAATCATCACGGGTTTTATTTTGGCAGATGGTGCATTGGGTTTGATCAGTGTGAGCGCTATCCACACATGGATCAGCATTACCAACACGGACAATAAAATGCCCATGGCATAAGTGCGATCTTTTGCCATAAAAATCGCTGACAGTGCGTTAATTTTGGCAATTAGCGGATGGGTATGCCATTTGCTAAAGACGTAAGGGCCAGGGCGATTTGCCCGGTCTTTGCCGCCATTAAAAAAAACCATGGAAACTACCTTTACAATTATGCTGATTAAGCTTGATGCGTTAAATTTCGGAACAACATTGCCCGGACAGTGTCGAAAGCACCTTGTTTTAAGGTTGCTTTTCAGTGGATCAGGCGACAGCTTTGCTAAGCTTATATGTTAATATCACGGTGCTTTTATTTTAAATAGGACTCAACCCAATGAATTATAATATTATTTTCTCTACGTTTTATGCCGGACTACAACACAAGTCCCGCCACGTCCTGATTACGGGAGCACTTTTGCTGGCATCAGGCTGCGCATCTATCGGCCATCAGTTTCCGGCCGGCCAAGTGTCATCTATCCATATTGGTGAAACTACCCAGAATGATGTTTACACGATGTTTGGTGCGCCGTGGCGGACGGGATTGGACAATGGTATGAAAACATGGACTTATGGCGATTACCACTACAATCTTTTTAGTGAAAACAGTGCCGAGGATCTCGTCATTAAATTCGATAAGCGTAGCATAGTCAGTTCATTTACTTACAATACGAGCAAGCGCTCCAAGTAATCAATTGGCGCATAATTGATCCTGTTTCGTGGCACTTAAAAGCCCGCTTAATGGTCGCTTATCATGGCTAAAGCAACAGCTTCGGCCACCTTAATGCCATCTACTGCGGCCGACAGTATGCCCCCAGCATAGCCCGCCCCCTCGCCTGCCGGATATAACCCTTGGGTGTTAATGCTTTGAAAAACTTCATTGCGTTTGATGCGGATAGGCGAGGAAGTGCGGGTTTCGACACCTGTCAGCACTGCGTCGTTCATGGCAAAGCCGGGGATTTTTTTATCGAAAGCGGGCAGGGCTTCACGCAGTGCGGCTATCGCGTAATCGGGTAAGGCACTTGCCAGGTTGCCCAAATGCACACCCGGCGTATAGGACGGCAGCACCGTGCCGAACGCAGTGGATGGACGGTTGGCGAGAAAATCGCCGACTAACTGCCCAGGTGCCTGATAGTTTTCACCGCCCAATTTAAAGGCGTGTGCTTCTAGCTGGCGCTGAAAATCGATGCCAGCTAAAGGGTGTCCTGGATAATCATCCGGGGTAATGCCAACGACTATCCCGCTGTTGGCATTGCGTTCGTTGCGTGAGTATTGGCTCATGCCGTTAGTCACCACATGCCCGGCCTCCGAAGTTGCCGCCACCACAGTCCCGCCCGGACACATACAAAAACTGTATACTGAACGCCCATTTTGGCAGTGATGCACCAGTTTGTAATCCGCAGCCCCCAATTTAGGGTGACCGGCACTGTCACCAAATAGGCAAGCATCGATCAGCGATTGCGGATGTTCGATGCGAAAACCTATCGAAAAGGGCTTGGCTTCAATATACACACCGCGCTCATAAAGCATTTTAAAGGTGTCGCGGGCGCTATGACCGACCGCCAGCACAACATGGCGGCTGGCAATCGTCGTGCCGTCTGCCAAGCGCACACCGCGCACTTGTCCCGCGTCTATGTCAATAACATCGACACGGCTTTGAAAACGTATTTCACCACCTAAACTTTCGATGGTGGCACGGATTTGCTCAACCATCGAAACTAATCTGAAGGTGCCGATGTGCGGTTTGCTCACATAAAGAATTTCCGCAGGTGCTCCGGCTTTGACAAATTCGTTCAAGACCTTGCGGCCATAATGATTGGGGTCTTTGATACGGGTATACAGTTTGCCGTCAGAGAAGGTGCCAGCACCGCCTTCGCCAAATTGGACGTTGGATTCGGGATTAAAGATACTTTTGCGCCAAAGGCCAAAAGTATCTTTGGTGCGTTCACGGACTTCTTTGCCGCGCTCCAAAATGATCGGCCGGAAGCCCATTTGCGCCAGAACTAGGCCAGCGAACAGTCCGCATGGCCCCGTGCCAATGACAACAGGCCGGTCAGTTAGATTTTTAGGGGCGGCGCCGACAAAACGATAAGTGCAATCGGGGGTCAAGGAAATCTGCGGAACATTGCTAAGCCGTGCCAAAACAGAGGGTTGCTCAGCTACCTCGACATCGACGGTGTACACCAGATTAATCGCGTTCTTTTTACGTGCATCATAGCCTTGCCGGCAGATGCTGTAAGCCGTCAATTGTCCGTCACTAATGTCCAGCCGATTGAGTAGTGCAGTACGCAAGGCCTCTTCGGTATGGTTAAGCGGCAGTTTAAGTTCAGTGATTCTCAACATGGGGTAATTAATAAGATTCAGTTGGCGATCCGCTACGAGTATGGCCTTAACCATAGGTGGATTTTTGGGAGTCGCTTAAACGGGGGGAAGAAATTTAGGGTGGGAAGGTTATTCCCGGACGGGTTTTTTATCCAGTTTTCTTTGTAGGGTGCGCCGGTGCATGTTTAACGCTCTGGCCGCCGCAGAAATGTTGCCGTCATACTGCATTAGCACTTTTTGCAAGTGCTCCCATTCCAGGCGTTTAACGGATAACGGTGTGTCACTGATCTGAACGGACGAATCACCTTCATTTTTATTGAGCGCGTTGACAATTTCATCGGCATTGGCGGGTTTGGTCAGATAATGGATGGCACCTAATTTAATGGCTTCGACTGCGGTGGCAATGCTGGCAAAACCGGTCAGCATGACAATCTGGGTGTTATCATCCAAGGAGATCAATTTTTTGACCAGTTCCAAACCCGATTCGTAGCCGATACGCAAATCAATGACTGCATATTCGGGCAAGCTTTGTTCGGCAAGCTCGATGCCCTCGGAGACATTGTATGCAACGAGGACTTCATAATTCCGTTTTTCCAATGCGCTTTTTAATACCTTACAAAACGTTTCATCGTCATCCACTAATAATAAGCGCGGCTTGTCCTGTTCCTGGGTCGACATTGTTATTCTCGGTATTTAAAAGGGGGAGGGATATTTCCACACAAGCTCCGCCCGTGTGATGGTTGTAAAGGCTAATTTTACCGCCTAAACGATTAATCGTGGAATAGGTTAAGAACAATCCCACGCCTAGGCCGCGTTTTTTGCTGACGACTGGTTGCTTACCGGCAAAGTCGGCAAGTTCGGATGGCAGCCCGGGGCCAAAATCGCGGATTTTGATGGTTGCTTGGTCCAAATCCCATGAGGCATGAAATTCGATGCCTTTTTCTGGCTGCGTGGCTTCGGCGGCATTATTGAGGATATTAATAATAGAGTGTGTCAAGGTGCGTTCGGCGATGATTTTTGCTTCTGTGGCAATACAGGGATCAATAAAAAAATTGAGTTTAGCGGCGGGTTTATGGGTGCGCCACTGTTTAATGACATCATCAATATAATCCATCAATAGCATCATCCGGCCTGATTCAGCCCGCATTTCCCCGGCAGAAGCCGACATGACCGACAGGGCTTCCTTGCAGCGCTCAATTTGCTGCTGCATGATCAGGGTTTTTTCATGCAAATCAGGGAAACGGTGAATAGGATATTCTTGCTCCAGTTCATGGGCAATAATAGCCATAGTGCCCAATGGCGTGCCCATATCATGGGCGGCACTCGCGGCTAACGTACCTAGGGCGACAACCCGTTCATCCCGCAAGGCGCTTTCCCTGGCATCGGCTAGGTTGCGCTCCTGGATCCTGAGGGCTATTGCCAGCTCAACGACAAAAAAGGCAACCAACCCAGCGCTGAACACAAAACCAAACCACATGCCAAAAATATGCAAATTAAAATAATGCCGGTCGCTCATTGCATGGGCTTGCTGCAACATTTCATGATTTGCCATATTGCTCATATTTGAATACAGCATTTGTGGTGTGGGCGAGTGCGGTTCTATCGCGGGCAAAGGGATATTAAACGCCATTAATACCGTATACAGTGATGTGGTTAAAATGACCATATACCAAGCATACGATTGGGGCAGCATAATAGCGGTGATAATGACCGGTAACAAAAACACCCAAATAATGGGATTAGACGCCCCCCCTGTCAGATAAAGCAACAAGGCAATCGCGACAACATCAATGATTAGCTGGGCAAAAAGCTCTGTCTCAGTAATGGGGTCTTCGGCTTGTAAACGTATTGACGTGTAAATATTGGTGGCAATAATCAATAGCACCACTAGCCAGAGTTGTTGTTCAGGCAGCCGGATATTAAGTCCGTAAGTCGATAAAAAAATCAGCAGCGATTCGCTGAATATCATCAGGTTTCTTAGAATAAACAACCATTTTAGGTTTTGTCGGGCGGAAAACTCGGATTTCGGGGAAACGTGTGAAAGCATATGTTTTGCTGGGTAAAATGGGTGAACAGGGCGGATGTTGATTTATAAATTGACAATGGATGTGGTTTTATGTGAGAGCCTGCGACAATATGTCACATTTTTATTTGCTTAATCGGTTGCTATTATTAACCTAACTTTTGGGCTCTTGTAGAGTTTCATAGCTGAAAGTTGCGTTATATCCTTCCTAATACTCTCGAGGCGGCTTTTTAACCGCCTTTTTTTTGCCTGCTAAAAACGCCTAGTCATAAGTCACCCCTAAACCACCCAAGCCGCAATAGCCGTTAGGTTCTTTGGCAAGGTATTGCTGATGGTAATCTTCAGCATAATAAAATTCACTGGCGGGCATAATTTCGGTTGTTATCTGACCGAAACCTGCTTGGATCAATTTATTTTGATAATGTGCCTTGGATGCTAATGCAGCATCAAATTGTGCCTGGCTGTAGGTGTAAATGCCAGAGCGGTATTGCGTGCCAATGTCATTTCCTTGCCGCATACCCTGGGTGGGGTTGTGTGATTTCCAGAATAACTGTAATAGTTCAGTATATGGTATTAGCGCCGGATCATAGAACACTTTGACGGCTTCATTGTGGCCCGTCAATCCGGTGCATAGCTCATCATACGTTGGGTTTGGCGTATAACCGCCGGTATAACCGACAGCGGTACTGAAAATATGCGGGTGTTGCCAAAATTTTCGCTCCGCGCCCCAAAAACAGCCAAGACCAAACAGGGCTTGTTCAATGTTGATCGGAAACGGTGGGGCAATTGGCTTGCCGGTCACAAAATGGCGGTTGGTAATGGCCATGGCTGTGCTACGGCCAGGCAAGGCGTCAGAAGGATCAGGCAGAACGAGTTTTTTTGCGGAAAAAATCATGACGGCTCAGGGTTTATAAGGTATCTAACCAAAGGTTACTATGATTCTGCATTATAATAAAGGCTAAACTTTTAACGGGAGCGTTATGAAAAAGCAAGATTTTTTACGCCGTTTTTTATTTGAAGAGCTAGGTGTGCGCGGTGAGTGGGTTAAATTGACCGATAGTTGGCAAGCCGCAAAACAGCATCAGCATGGGCCGGAAAATGTGCAGCAGCTTTTGGGGCAAGCACTGGCGGCGGTTGCCATGTTGTCAGCGACAATCAAATTTAATGGCTCGATGATATTGCAGGCACAAGGCGATGGCGACATTAAAACTTTAGTCGCCCAAGCAACCCACGATAGAAAAGTTAGAGGCTTGCTAAGATGTGAGCCGCAAGTGGCCAGCGGTTCCTTGGAAACAATGTTTGGCCAAGGTTGTTTGGTTTTAACCATAGAATCATCAGGCAATGCGAATCCCTATCAAGGTGTTGTTCCGCTCGAAGGAAAACAGTTGGCCAATGCCCTAGAGACTTATTTCGTCCAGTCCGAACAACTAAAAACACGCTTATGGCTATTTGCCGATCAGACCCATGCGGCTGGTTTGTTATTGCAGGAGCTGCCTACCCAGCAACACTATCAGGCAGATTGGGAACGCATTGAAATGTTGGCCAGTACGGTGACGCGGCACGAATTGCTGAGCTTAGATTGCGAGCCTTTACTCTATCGATTGTTCAATGAAGAAAAAGTGCGGTTATTTAATGCCGAACCGGTTGTTTTTCAATGTACCTGTTCACGCCCAAAAATTGCCAGGACGTTGCGCGCTATGGGTAAGGATGAGCTACACGGTATGTTGCAGGAACTCAATACGGTTGAGGTGGGTTGCGAATTTTGCGGCGCACTCTATCTTTTTGACAAAATCGACGTAGAGACACTGCTGTCTGAAGAAGGCATGAGTAATGACTCGCAAACACGGCATTAATAAAAAACTGCGGATATTTGGCCTGTTGGTGCTTGTCACCACGTTATCAGGTTGTATGTACTGGTTACGTGCTTATCAAGTGTATTTGCAAATGAACGACTTTGACCGCTATTTTAACGTGGTGATTGCCGATGACTTTACGTTGCAATTCAAAGACCCCGTTCTCTATAGCAGCGATTTTATTTCGTTATCAAAGCTGTATCCTAGCGAAGACAACGCTGTTGCCAGCGGACGAAACTGGCGGTACTGGTTTCGTAAAGTGGACAGCAACCAAAAAATTATCGAGCCCGAAGTCAAGTTTTATGCAGATTTGAACTTTAATAAGGAAAAGCGCCTCACCGCGTGGTCATTCTCGCCGTTATTTTTACAAATAGCACCGCCTCAGTTTTTAGAGATTTCTTTGCGGTCTATTGCCGGTGCTTCCATTGACAAAGATAAAAGGCAGCTTAAAGCCAATAGTGAATTGCTCACCAAAATAACGGCGGAGTTACCAAAAAAATCCGCTGTCTTAGCGCAATTAGGCCCGCCTTTGGAAATCAAGGATGAACCTGAGCAAGAAATCTATATTTACCATTTTTTGCTAGAGACCCATCGTGTCGAAGAAGGGTATGAAGCCAATGCGCTAAATGAAGTCAAACTTAGTTTTGATAAAAAAAATCACGAATTATTTAACATGGCCGGTAATTTTGCGGGGCTTAAGGTGTCTATCGACTATCGGAAGTTCCTTGATGTGGCGATGTTTTAATACGTGTTAATAGAATAGCCGCTACACTGTAAAATAGATGGGCTAAGATGGACGCTGGTTTTCAGGGTAACGTTGATGGGTTTTGAGCATTCATTTTTTATTCATAAAAAAACAATTAAACTGTACTCAGCGGACAATCGTACACAACAATACATAACATAAATTAATAAAGGTGATTCGTATGAAAAAATTTACAACTAGCGTCGTTTTGGTGGGTGGCATTTTATTGTCAGCTTGCGCCAGCCAAACAGGGTGGACACCAACAGTTGATTCTTATAATGACCCTAATGCTTACCGCATTAATCAGGATATGGCCGAATGCAAACAACTTGCTTCGCAGTCTTCTGGAGGCACTGTAAAAGAAACCGCTATCGGTGCTGGAGTGGGTGGTTTAGTGGGTGCTGCAGGTGGTGCGGTTGTCGGGGCATTCACCGGAAACCCAGGCATGGGGGCGGCTATAGGCGCTGCGGCTGGCGGATTGGGTGGTGCGGCTAAACAAGGCTTTACTGCTGAAGATAGATATAAGAATGCTTACAATAGCTGTATGAGCCAACGTGGACACCGAGTTGTCCGGTAGTTTTTGGCTTAACATTGTTGCCCTATTGGGTTTAGTGTTAATTTAGATCGTTGATAGGAAAAGGGAACGGATTTCAGCCTGTTCCCTTTTTTTTGCCAGGCTGCTATGACAATTTCTTGTACTTTATACGCGTGGGGTTATCCGCATCGGTGCCTAAGCGGCGATGACGGTCGACCTCGTAATCCTGATAATTGCCTTCAAACCAGACCACATTACTGTCCCCTTCAAACGCCAGAATATGGGTGGCGATCCGATCCAGAAACCAGCGGTCATGCGAAATGACCACGGCGCAGCCGGGGAACGCCAGTAAGGCCTCTTCCAATGCCCGTAAAGTTTCCACATCCAAGTCGTTAGTCGGTTCATCCAACAGCAACACGTTACCGCCACTTTTGAGCAGTTTTGCTAAATGTACGCGGTTGCGTTCACCACCCGATAGCTCGCCGATCCTTTTTTGCTGGTCGCCGCCTTTAAAGTTAAAGCGCCCGACATAAGAACGCGATGGCGTTTCGTATTTGCCCACCGTAATAATATCCAGGCCATCGGAAATTTCTTCCCAAACAGTTTTTTTATCATCCATATCATCACGCAGCTGGTCAACGTAAGCCATTTGTACTGTTTGGCCTAAGGTCAAAGTGCCTGAATCCGGTTTTTCTATACCTGCCATCATACGGAACAAAGTGGTTTTACCCGCCCCGTTCGGGCCGATAATGCCAACGATGCCGCCGGGTGGCAGTTTAAAACTCAGGTCGTTGATAAGCAGACGGTCACCGAAGCCTTTAGTGATATTATCGGCTTCGATAACCACGTCACCTAAACGCGGGCCGGGTGGGATATAGATTTCTTGGGTTTCATTGCGTTTTTGCACTTCTTGCGACGACAATTCGTCAAAACGCGCCAGCCGGGCCTTGCTTTTGGCATGGCGGCCCTTTTGATTGGAGCGCACCCATTCCAATTCGGCTTTCATGGCTTTTTGGCGGGATGATTCCTGTTTTTCCTCTTGCTCCAAGCGCTTTTCCTTTTGTTCCAACCAGCTGGAGTAATTGCCTTCCCACGGGATTCCCGCGCCCCTGTCCAGTTCCAGTATCCAGCCTGCCACGTTATCGAGAAAGTAACGGTCATGGGTTACGGCCACTACGGTGCCTGTATAATCATGCAAAAACCGCTCTAACCAAGCAACCGATTCAGCATCCAAATGGTTGGTCGGCTCGTCCAGCAACAACATGTCAGGATTGGACAGTAACAACCGGCACAAGGCCACCCGCCGCTGTTCGCCACCGGATAGCTTAGTGACATCCGCCTCCCAATCCGGCAAACGCAGGGCATCGGCCGCAACTTCCAACTTGCGGTCGATATTATGCCCGTCCATGGCATTGATAATATCTTCTAGCCGCGCCTGATCCGCCGCCAGTTTGTCAAAATCGGCATCGGGATCGGCATAAGCGGCATAGACGGCATCCAATTCGGCCAATGCCGTTTTCACATGCGCGACCGCTTCTTCAACATTGCCGCGCACAGTCTTACTGGGATCCAAATGCGGTTCTTGCTGCAAATAGCCAATATTAATGCCCTTCAACGGAATGGCTTCACCTTCAATTTCCTTATCAACACCGGCCATTATTCTTAATAAAGTAGATTTTCCCGAACCATTTAAGCCCAGCACGCCAATTTTTGCACCGGGAAAAAAAGACAGCGAGATGTCTTTGAGGATGTATTTTTTCGGGGGGACAATTTTGCCGACCCGATTCATGGAGTAAATATATTGAGCCATATTCTTTAAGTTTTATTATTCAACAGTTGAAATAAGGATAATACAGACAAGCTGTCGTTATAGTAGCAAATCTTGCATCAACAACCCGAGCAGATTGTAAGGTTGTTTATGGTTGAAATAAAGAAGCAGGCACTGGGTAAGTTACGTTTGGTTATACCCCGAACGGTCAAGTTTTCAGTTTCTCAGCAAACAGCTGGAAATCCAGCGTCATTAACATGCTAAACAGGCCAACATGAAAAGGCTGACAAGCCTTTAATACCAAACCAATCGCTTCTTCATGATTGACCGTCACAAACAACCTGCGGTTTTCATCATCAGACAAGCCATTATGTAAAGCTTGTATACCAAATCCAGCTAATGTTTGGTAGCCGAGCGCAAGTTCTGCGCTTTGTTGTTCCAAGAGCCGCCGCGCAGCGCACGGAGGCCAGTCAGGTTCGTCCCCGTTGGAATACTATCGCTGAAAAAATTTTCTTCCACAAGCCGTAAGTGTCCGCTTGTTTGGCATGGCCTATCCAGCTTTGTACTGAAGGATCAATAGCATCCCACGTTAAACGCCCTTGGGCATAGCTTGTAGCAAGAAGGCGTAACTTTCTGACAAAGCGATGCCCGTTGTCATTGCGCAAACGCATTTGTTCTGGAAAAACCATTATTTGAGATTTATATGAACGGCTTGTCAGGGCTATTTAATGAAACCAGTAAGGTAAGTCAAAGAAACCTATTTAAACCTACATGGTAAAATGGCTTCAGCTATCTGAATGGCGAAACACCGGAAGGTGTTAGCTAAAAAACAGGTGGTAATGGTTGTTCTTATCCTAAACAAAGCAGCGTTCCGTTATGAAAAAAAATAGTTATACCTTTTGTTATATCGTTTGTTGGTTGGGGCTGCTTTTTTCGTGCCGTCTCTATGCAGAACCGAAACTGCCGTTTACCGTAGCCAAAATAAAACCCAGCATCGTTGCCGTTGGGACGTTTATGCCAGCCCGCAACCCAAGGGCGGTATTTTTAGGAACGGGGTTTGTCGTTGGTGATGGCTCTTTGATTGTCACCAATGCCCATGTAATCCCTTCCAGGCTGGATGACCTACATCTGGAACAGGTCTCGGCGTTTTACCGAAAAGGTGATGTGGATAAAGTCATTGCCACTACGGTGGTTGCGGTTGATAAAGCCCATGACCTTGCTATTTTAAAAATCTCCGGCGCTGCATTGCCGCCGCTTAGGCTAGGTGATGTGGCAAGCGTACAAGAAGGCCAGCTTTATGCATTTACCGGTTTTCCGATAGGGATGATTTTAGGCCTTTATCCGGTCACGCATCGGGGTATAGTGTCCGCGATAACGCCTAGTGTCATCCCCATGCTGCCATCAGAACAGCTTGACGTAAAAATGCTCCGTAAATTGGCGGCACCTTTCAATGTTTTTCAGCTTGATGCCACGGCCTATCCCGGCAACAGCGGTAGCCCGCTGTATAATCCAGACACCGGGGAGGTTGTTGGTGTTATCAACAAAGTTTTTATCCAAGAGGGCAAGGAGCACGCTTTGTCAAATCCAAGCGGCATCTCTTATGCCATTCCTGCGGACTATGTCATAAAACTGCTAAAAGATAAAAATCTGCGTTGATTTTTAAGTTATTTAGCACGACCATTGTCATTTCGCCACAACTATGAGGAAAAAAGGTGATCCGAATATTCCGCCACTATATATCCAGAGCTTATTTGTGGCTGTTGGTAATAGAGTTTTATGTTTTTTTTAATGCCATGTACCTTGGGAATGCCCTTCGTTTTTTATCAGTAACATCGTGGTATACCGAGCAATCTATAACGGCTAGCAGTTTTGTTTTTTCCGGTGTGATGACCCTATCCTGTGCAGGAATGGGCTTGTACAGGAGAAGTTTGAGCCTGCAAGATTACAATCTGTTAGCGCGGACTTGCGCCAGTTTTTCTATTGCCGGCATGGCAATTGCCTTTTTTTATTACTTTTATCCAGTCTGGCGCGTTGGCCCTGGGGTGTTGGCTTATTCAATAGTGCTGGCTTTTTTAGGCATAATGCTGACCCGCTATTTGTTTTACAAGTTCGCAAACATGGATCATTTTAAAACGCGTGTGTTGGTTGTCGGTAGCGGGCAACAGGCAGAAAAGATAGCTGCAATTAATGACCTATTTATCCATAGAGGCTTTAATGTTGTCGGTTTTGTCGCATTGTCCGGTGAGGATTCTGTTGTTGATAAAGATAAGCTCATATGCCTCAGCAAAGGCCTAAGTAATATTTCGCAAGAATATAATATTGATGAAATTGTTGTTGCCCCAGATGATGACCTTAAAGAAATACCGCTCGATGACCTGTTGGACTGCAAAATGTCGGGGGTTAGGGTGATGAATTTGATAGGTTTTTATGAGCGGGAACAAGGGCTTCTTTCACTTGATAATATGAAACCACAATGGCTGATTTATTGCGGCGGTTTTGCCCAAGGCGGTTTAAGGAGCTGGGAGAAAAGGAGCTTTGACCTACTGGCAAGCTTAATGCTCTTTGCTGTGGCTTGGCCTTTTATGCTCATAACAGCGTTAGCCATTTTTCTGGAGAGTGGTCTTAAAGGCCCAATTCTCTATCGGCAAGTACGGGTCGGGGAAAATAACAAAAACTTTGAGGTGCTTAAATTTAGGAGCATGACAACTGATGCGGAAAAAAATGGCGCACAATGGGCGCAACCTGGCGACAGCCGGATCACTCGAGTCGGTCGGATTATCAGAAAAACCCGTATAGATGAATTGCCGCAACTGTTCAATGTGTTAAAAGGCGAGATGAGTTTTGTTGGCCCGCGCCCCGAACGCCCAGAGTTCGTCAAAGGGTTTAATGAGCGGATTCCTTTTTATCGTGAACGGCACCGCGTCAAACCGGGCATTACTGGCTGGGCCCAATTATGCTATCCGTATGGCGCCAATGAATATGACACCATCCAAAAACTCCAATACGATTTATATTATGTCAAAAACTACAGCCTCTTCCTGGATATGTCGATTATGCTTAATACCGTGGAAGTGGTTTTATGGGGCAGAGGTGCACGGTAAGGGCGATAGACTAGGGGGCATCCCGCCGCAATGGCATACGGCTTTAATAAGCCTATTGCTGACAATTACTCTTTCCATCGGTGTTTTTTTTGATACTTGGTCTTCAATTGTCGGAATGTGGGTGCATTCAAGCACTTTTACTTATGGTTTCTTAGTCGCCCCTGTCAGTGCTTGGCTGTTGTGGACACGGAGGTCTTATTATTACTATTTGTCGCCTACTTTCTCCTATTTGGGTTTGGCCGCCATTTTTGCGGCTGGATTTGTTTGGCTGACCGCAGATTTAATCCATGTTTTAGTCGTCAAACAATTCGCTGTAGTTGCCATGTTAGTGGGTGCATTTTGGACGCTATTGGGCACTCAAGTTGCCAGCAAGATGTTATTTCCATTGGCCTACCTGTTTTTTATGGTACCAGTGGGTGAAGAGCTAGTCCCCCCATTAATAGAATTCACCACCTCTTTTACTGTTGGCATGCTGAGATTAACAGGATTGCCGGTATATCGGGAGGGCAGTTTTTTCACCCTGACATCAGGTAATTGGTCTGTTATAGATGCCTGTAGCGGCATCAGCTATCTTATTGCATCAGTCACCTTAGGCTTTGTTTTTGCTTATTTAAATTACAACAGTTACTGGAAACGTGCGCTTTTTATGCTGTTAAGTGTCATCGTGCCAATTATTGCGAATGGTTTTCGCGCCTATTTGATTGTCATGATTGGCCACCTTAGCAATATGACAATGGCGGTTGGCTTCGATCATTTGATTTATGGTGGCGTGTTTTTTGGATTCGTGATGCTGATATTATTTTATCTGGGTTCTCTTTGGCGTGATCCGATATTTAAGCCTCCCGTCATCATGCCCACCACAAAAACCGTAGTGGCATATACCCCCCGACAGGCGTTGTTTATGCTGGTAGCGATTAGCCTGCTGTTTTTGGCCGGGCCACTCAATTCCAGCCGATTACTAACACGGGTTCCTGATAACGGATTGCCAAATTATTTAACCATAACGGAGTTGCCTGGTTGGCAACGCGTAAATAACCCTAATTGGGGATGGTTGCCGAGATTTGATGGTGCAGTTGCCCAAGACATTGCTTTTTATTCCGATGGCTCAAAAATAGTGGGTTTGTTCCATGCTAATTTTGGTAAAGAAACACAGGGGCAGGAATTGGTTAACGCTAAGAATATGTTGCTTCAGCCGAACGACCGGACTTCCCGGATAATTTATTCGGGTTCAGTAGACTTACCATCCGGCGTAAGCGTAGAAGAGCATGTTATAAAACATCAAGACCAAGATAGTTTGGTGCTGGCATGGTATCAAGTGGGGAACACCATAACGGCAAATGGGTATCGGGCAAAATGGCAACAGTTGCTTAAACGTCTGACAGGCGATGCCGCGCCTGAATTAAAAGTCATTTTATGGACAGAAACGGCACATAATGATGCCACCGAAGCGCTACCCGTGTTGCAACGCTTTTTTGCACGCTGGATTGCCCACAATAACCTACTTGGCAAAAACAATCAGGTTGGCCTTAACTAATCCTTTAGGGCATATAAGGTTCTAATGTAGACCAGACGGCTGTTAGCCGTCTAAAAGTCAAGGTTGCCCGACGGTGTTATGCGTCCCTAGGCATTGCGCTTCTAGCTCCATCCGCGCGGAATAATTTCCATAGCGCGCCGCACCATTCAGTCTTGCCCGTTTATAAAGGGCCTTTTGTGCAGCTTGTAGATTTTCGGGTCTGCCTTGCCATGCTTCCAATACCGGTTGCTGCAATGCCCGTCCGTAGGAAAAACTTAACTGCCAAGGTGCGTTACCAGCCATGGCATTCATGGTGTTCAGGTTAGCCGTCGCTTCTTCCGGTGTCTGGCCTCCCGAAAGAAAATTTATCCCGGGCACAGCGGCTGGCACTGAACGCCGCATAACAGCCAGAGTTTTCTCGGCGATTTCTTCGGCACTGGCACGATGCGGCGCCTCTTTGCCAGGCACAACCATGCTGGGTTTGAGCAACATATATTCCAGTTCTACCTGATGCCTGTGCAACGCTTGGAATACCGCATATTGGACGTTTTCAACCACTTCAAAGCAATGGTCGATGGAATGGCTGCCGTCCAGCAGCACTTCCGGCTCGACGATGGGCACCATCCCTAATGATTGGCAAATCGCGGCATAACGGGCCAGCACCTCGGCATTGGTTGTTATGCCAACTGGGGTCGGGTTATGTGGGCTGATGGAATAGACTTCACGCCATTTGGCAAACCGCGCGCCCTGTCCCTTATAAATTGCGAGCCGTTCAGCCAAGCCGTCCAACCCTTGGGTGACCACATCCCCCTGCGCATTAACCAGCGGCACAAAGCCTTTATCGACCTTAATCCCCGGCACAATGCCCCGCCCTGAGGCCACTTCCGGCAAGCTTTTGCCATCCACCGTTTTTTGCCCCAGTGTTTCATCAAACAAGATCACGCCACTGATAAACTCACTCAAACCGGATGTTGTCAGCAGTAATGAGCGATAGGCGCAACGGTTGGCTTCGGTTGATTCGACATTGATCGCTTTAAAGCGTTTAGCGATAGTTGGAGCACTCTCATCGGCCGCCAATATGCCTTTACCTGCGACAACGAGAGCCGTGATTGTGGCTTGTAACTCAGTTTTTATAGTCATAACATTCTCCGCTTATGCCGCTATAGGCATGCTTTATTCATCATCGCGTAAACTGGGGCAGAACAGATAAGAAACTGGCACCAGAAAACTAAGCCAACGCTACGATGCCTTCAATGCAGTGATTCAGACCTATGGACGGGATCTCCAACGTCATTTTAACCGTTAGGGTCTCGTTGCCTTGCAATGCCTCGGATTTCATCGCGTCAAACACCGCGTGTTCGATTTCACGCTGTGACGTAACGCCCACCTTTTTAAGGTATTTCCTGATTTCCATGTTCAATGTGTCTTCATTCATCTTGGTCTCCACAGCGGGGTTGGGTTTGTCAATTAATCATATTTGATATACTTAAACCGTGGGTCATCAGGCGTGCCTTCTAATGCACCGCCTTCTTTACCAGGCTGCCACATGATCACGCTTTCGATTTTATGGGCCAACTCAAAATCCTTGTTGGTAATGCCTTTAGCCGCATGATTGACCAGTTTGACAATGACAAAGGCGTAAGAAACCGCCAGGTCGGGATGGTGAAACGCCGCTTCAGCTAAGTGTCCAATGGTATTGACCACCATTAAAGTGCCTTTCCAGCCGCTGGTTTTGTATTTCCGTCGAATCCAGCCGTTTTCCAGATACCAGTGCGGCAGCTCTTCTTTCAACCGCTCTTCCACTTCCGCATCCGTATAGGTTTCTTCGTGTTTGCGTTCTCTCCAGCCCATAATATTTACCCCTTGTTTGATATTAATTGTTATCAACCAAACGACTGTGCTTTGTTCCGCATAGTTCCAGCTTTCATTTATGTGCTTGGGCATGACAGATCTGTTGGTAATTAAACTAACGGAACGCGCCATCCGGTTTAGGACAGTAAATGTGTGCTTAAAAATACAAGTAGGGTGACAGCAGGTTAAAATAGCGGCTTACTACTGAAGACTTAACGCTAAACGCATCAGACGGATCATCGCATGAAAATAATTTCCTGGAATGTCAACGGCATTCGCTCGGTACAAGGCAAAGGCTTTGCCGAAACGCTCGCGCGGCTGGATGCCGACTGCATTCTGCTGCAGGAAACCAAGGCCCAGGCCGAGCAGGTCGATAAGGCGCTGGCAGGCATTGATGGCTACCACGTTTATTCCAACTGTGCCGAACGCAAAGGTTATTCCGGCGTGACAATTTTGTCTCGGCAGGAACCGTTGCAAATCATCAATGATATTGGCATTGCTGAGCATGACCGGGAAGGCCGCGTGATTGTTGCCGAATTTGAGCATTTTTTTCTGCTCGATGTGTATGTGCCGAATTCGGGCGAGGCATTGGCCCGGCTGGATTACCGCCAAACGTGGGATCTTGAATTTCTGGCCTATTGCCAGCAACTGCAAAGCCTTAAACCGCTGATCGCCTGCGGCGACTTTAATGTCGCGCACCGGGAAATTGATATTGCCCGTCCGAAGCCGAATTACAATAAATCATCCGGTTATACTCAAGTTGAAATCGACGGTTTCAGCCGGTTTCTCGATGCTGGACTGGTCGACACCTTCCGACATTTTCATCCTGACATTGTCGCTTACAGCTGGTGGAGCTTCCGGGCGGGAGCCAGGGCAAAAAACGTCGGCTGGCGGATTGATTACGTGTTGGCCAGCCAAGCGCTGGTTGGCAAGGTAAAGCAAGCTTTTATCCTGCCAGATATTACCGGGTCGGATCATTGCCCCGTCGGTATCGACATCGACTTTTAAGCACGAGAATCCAATGCTTGCTCGCGAACAAGCCCTGCGGGAACACTGCGCCGCATTGGCGCAATGCCGCAGATGCCCTGCGATGGCCGCCCCGGTGGTGATTGGGAACCCGGTGCTGTCGCCGATTTTGCTGATCGGCCAGGCTCCTGGCGACAAGGAAGGCGGTTTAGGAAAGCCATTTGCTTGGACGGCAGGCAAAACGCTGTTCAAGTGGTTCGAACGTATTGGTTTGGATGAAGATACTTTTCGGCAACGTGTTTACATGGCCGCCGTGTGCCGCTGTTTTCCGGGCAAAAATCCCAAAGGCGGTGACCGTGTGCCGAGTCCCGTCGAAATCGATAACTGCGCGGGCTGGCTGCAAGCGGAAGTCGATTTGCTCAAACCGGCCCTGATCCTACCGGTCGGCAAGCTGGCGATCAGTCAATTAATGCCGGTCAAAAAACTCGACGAGGTGGTCGGCAAACTTCACCCCGTCACCTTTCATGGCCATCCCTCTGAAGCGCTCCCGCTACCCCACCCGTCCGGCGCATCGACTTGGCACCGGACTGAACCGGGTCTTGCGCTGCTGGACTCGGCGTTGACAATTTTGAAAAACCATCCCGCTTGGCAACTTGTTGCCCGTCAAGCAATTAATCTAACCTGAAAATTTTAGGTTAGCTTGTCCTACGCTTAGATGGCTTTTTAAAAACGCGGTGAGGTTCGGCGGCAATGCGCACCGAACAGAAGCTGGACTATTAAACGGCATGAATCGGGTAATTCTGAGCCGTAGAACGTTTAAATAATTGCGGCAAAACCCATGTCCAGATTGTCTTTAGGCTTAAGTCAGCGATTGAAGGAATTTGATCAGTTTGTCAGTGTCGAAAGCATTGTTGATGGGTCTTTTGCGAATTTTCACCTTGATCCGGTAGCAATCATTGATGATTTTCCGCGTTTGCTGTCAGGAACTTAGGAGGCTAGAGTGAAATGAAGCGTTACGGATTGATGAAATTAGTAGCCAGAAGTTGCCTTTGCATACTCCCTATCTTTCTGGTGATAGGTCTGAACGGTTGTAACCTGAACAACGTTGCCGACCTTGAACCCTCTGGCCCCATCGCCCGCTCCATAGATGCGCTTTTCTGGATAACGGTTGCATTAATGTCCATTATCCTGATCCCCGTCTTTGGCATGACGGCTTGGATTATATGGCAATACCGCGCCTCGAACAGTAAAGCCATTTATGCCCCTGACTGGGATTCTTCTGTTTGGCTTGAGCGGCTGGTTTGGCTCTTTCCGGCGTTGATCATTGTCATCTTATCCAGCATGTCTTGGGTTTACACGCATCGGTTGGATCCTTACAAACCTTTGGCTTCGGCTTCCCCGCCTTTGGAAATCCAGGTTATTGCCTTAGATTGGAAATGGTTGTTCATTTACCCTGAGCAAAATATTGCGGCGGTCAATGAATTGACGATTCCGGTCAACCGTCCGGTAACCTTTAAAATCACCTCCAATACCGTGATGAACGCCTTTTTCATTCCCCGCTTGGGAGGGCAGATTTTCGCTATGGCCGGAATGGAGACGCAGTTGCATCTGATAGCGGACAAGTCTGGCCATTACTTCGGGGAAAACATCCAATATAGCGGTCAAGGCTTCCCCTATCAAAATTTTACAGCCAATGCCACATCGTTGCAGGAGTTTAACGCCTGGATAGATAAGGCCAAGCAGTCGTCACAGCAACTTGATTTAAACCAATTCAATGAACTGGCCAAACCCAGTGTCAGGCATCCAGTCACTTATTATGCTTCGGTAACACCTGCAATGTTTAAGCAGGTTATGGCTAAGTTCATGAGTAAACAAAGGACGCAAGGTTCACCAGAACCACTCTTGGCATCCCCCCTTGAAGGAGTACACTGAATGTTCGGCAAACTCAGCTTACAAGCCATTTCCTACGATAATCCCGTTGTCATGTTTGGTGTTGTGTTGATGATAGGCGGTGGCCTGGCAATGGTGCTGCTCATCACCTATTTTCGTAAATGGCCGACCCTTTGGAATGATTGGCTGACCAGCCTGGATCATAAAAAAATCGGTGTCATGTACATTATACTTGCATTGGTTATGCTGCTGAGGGGCTTTGCAGACGCTATCATGATGCGTACCCAGCAGGTGCTTGCCGAGGGGGCAAGCCAAGGCTTCCTGAGCCCTAGCCATTACGATCAGGTCTTCAGTGCCCATGGGACTATTATGGTCATTTTTATGGCAATGCCGTTTTTAACCGGCCTCATGAATATCGTCGTCCCCTTGCAGCTTGGCAAACGTGACATCGCGTTTCCGTTCATGAATGCGTTAAGCCTTTGGCTGACCGTGGCCGGCGCCGCACTTATAATGGCGTCATTAGCCATAGGCGAGTTTTCGACAGCTGGGTGGAGCGGTTACCCGCCTTATTCGGAACTACAATATAGCCCGGATGTCGGGGTTGATTACTGGATCTGGGCGTTAATGCTCAGCGGCGCGGCATCGACCATGACCGGCATCAATTTTGTGACCACCATCTTGCTGGGCCGTGCGCCGGGCATGACCCTGATGCGGATGCCTTTGTTCAGTTGGACGGCATTGTGCACCAATATCCTGATGGTTTTGGCCTTTCCCGCCCTGACTGTAGCCACTGGCTTGCTGGGTCTCGACCGTTATCTTGGCATGCACTTTTTTACCAATGGCGACGGTGGCAACATGATGAACTTTGTTAATCTGTTTTGGATTTGGGGACATCCGGAAGTGTATATCCTGATTTTGCCGGCCTTCGGGATCTTTTCCGAAGTCATTTCCACCTTTTCGGGGAAAAGGCTATTTGGTTACCGATCTTTGGTGTATGCCACCTTTGTGATCACCTTGTTGTCCTTCACCGTCTGGTTGCACCATTTTTTCACCATGGGCGCCAGTGCCAATGTCAATGCGGCCTTTGGTATCGCCACCATGGTCATTGCCGTACCCACTGGCGTGAAAATCTTTGACTGGCTGCTGACCCTGTATCGGGGACGTATCCGCTTTGATGTCCCTATGCTGTGGGCCTTGGCCTTCATTCCCACCTTTGCCATTGGCGGTGCGACGGGTATTCTGTTGGCCGTGCCGCCCGTTGATTTCATGATGCACAACAGTGAATTTTTGGTGGCCCATTTCCACAATATGCTGATTCCTGGTGCGCTGTTCGGGTATTTGGCGGGTTATTCCTATTGGTTTCCCAAAGTGTTCGGTTTCCGTTTGGATGAAACATGGGGTAAATTGGCATTTTGGAATTGGCTGATTGGTTTTTATTTGGCCTTTATGCCGCTTTATGCCTTAGGCCTCATGGGGATGCCACGGCGGATGCAGCACTATGACAATCCGGAATGGCAGCCTTTGCTCGTGGTCGCTGCTGCAGGTGCGGTTTTTATAGCCATTGGCATTGGCTGTCTGGTGTTACAGTTGCTGGTCAGTATTATAAAACGGGATGCAAACTGGGATCAGCTAGGCGATCCGTGGAATGGCCGCAGCTTGGAATGGTCAATCCCATCACCCCCGCCAGTCTACAATTTTGCGGTCATTCCCGAAGTGAAAGACATCGATGCTTTTTGGGACATGAAAGAAAAAAGCACCGTTGATAGGCAACCCGTCCATTATGAGGCTATTGATTTGCCCAAGAACACCAGCGTCGGCGTTGTTTTCGGCGGATTATCCTTTGTGTTCGGATTTGCCATGGTCTGGCATATTGGGTGGTTGGCCATGGCGGCAGGAGTGGCAATGCTGGCAACCGTCATAGCGCGTTCTTTCGATGACGATACCGAATACCGCTTAACGGCGGCGGAGGTTGGGCAGCTTGAGGGCAAACGTTTTAGGCAGCAGGCCGAAAACCAACAAGCTTGCGCCAAACCGCTAGCAGGCCAGGAGTGAAATCATGATACCGGAGCCATCCCTACCGTTCCCCGTCCCCACTGAAATTTGTTCACCTGCCAAAACCTTCGGGTTCTGGATTTATTTGATGAGCGATAGCGTGATTTTTGCTTTGCTATTTGCCACTTATGCCAGCATGAGCCGTAATTATGCCGGTGGCCCGACCGGGAAAGAGGTGTTTGACCTAAGCACTGTTTTTTATGAAACGCTAGTGCTGCTGTCGAGTACGCTGACCTGTGGCTTTTCTATACTGTCCTTGTCGAAGGCCAAGACGCCGAGGTTGTTGTTTTGGATGGCAATCACTTTTTTGTTAGGCTTGGGGTTCGTTTTAATGGAATATAGCGAATTCCATAGTTTGATCTGGCAGGGGGCAGGCCTCGACCGTAGCGGCTTCCTGTCCGCGTTTTTTACCTTGGTCGGGACGCATGGCCTGCATGTCAGCATTGGTTTGGTTTGGCTGTTGGTGATGATGGTTCAGGTCGTCCAAAAAGGCTTGACCGCACCCGTACAGTCGCGCTTATACCGCTTTAGCCTATTTTGGCACTTTCTGGATTTGGTCTGGGTAGGCATCTTTTCCATGGTCTATTTGCTGGGGGTCTTGTAAATGAAACCATTTTCCATTGAAAACCGCCCGGAACTCGCCACTTACCTAAGCGGGTTTTTCTTGGCCCTATTGTTGACCTTGCTGGCTTTCGGGATAGTCTGCGCGCAGACGGGCATTGCTTTACAGCCTATAAGTTTCGTCCTAGGCCGTTTCCCTCAAGGTGCGGAAAGGCTTAGGGAAATGCCCCATTGGCTGGTTATCAGTGGCATTTTCGTTTTGGCTGTTTTACAAATAACCGTGCATTTATGGTATTTTTTGCACTTGGATTTCAGTCCCAGGCAACGTATGAAAGTCCACGCCATCCTGTTTTCGCTGTGCATCATGTTTATTATTATTTGCGGAACGCTATGGATTATGCAAGATCTGGGCAATCAAATGTCACCCATTTCATCGGGAAGATAGATTGTTAAGGTGGTTTGGCCTTAAACCTAGGATTTTTGCGATGGCTTTATCTTTAGCATCCGCTTTACCTTGCCATTTGTGATATGAATATTCAGCCTTGTGTTTTTATTGTCGATGACGATTATGCGGTACGTGACGGTCTTGGGTTAGTCCTCGAAACGGCTGGCTTTACTTGCCAGGCGTTTGAAAGCGCTGAGCACTTTCTCCATGCCTATTGTCCAGCCCAGATTGGTTGCCTGCTGCTTGATGTCAACATGCCGGGTTTGAGTGGTTTTGAACTGCAAGCCGAACTCATCCGTCTTGATATGCGTCTGCCGATTATTTTCCTTACTGCGTATGGCGATATACCGATGTCAGTTCGGGCAATCAAGGCGGGGGCGGTCGATTTTTTGACAAAGCCCGTGCCTGCCCAATTATTGATCGAACGCATTCAAGCGGCGCTGCAACAAGAAGTCCAGAGGCGTGAACAGTTGCTGGCGGAACAAGCTGCCTATAGGCGTATAAACGATCTCACGCCACGCGAAATGGAGGTTATGTCGTTAGTTGTGGCGAGCTATTCCAATAAGGAGATAGCCCGACAGCTGGGCATCAGCTATCGTACTATCGAAGTTCATCGCTCACGGATCATGTCCAAAACAGGCGCACCCAATCTGTTGGAACTTGCCCAGTTGTACGAAGCCTGTGGGCTGACGCCAGAATCAAAGCTCAAATAAACCTGCCCAAACATTCTGGGCGTGTTTTAAAAACGCATGTTCATGGAAATTTTTGGCACCACCGTAAGGCAAAAATTTAGCCGTATAGTGCAGTTAAGTAGTAATGCAAAAATTTTTAACAAAAAGCCTGTGGCGAATTAACGGAATTTGGATGTTGTTATATTTCACTGTACTGATTGTAAATGCCCTTTTAGCTGAAGAAAGCGATACCCTAGAAAACATGGAACGCTATCATCCCAGCCATGTGGTGGTATCCATGCAGCGTGGCGGAAAATAAAATACGAAAGGATGTTTTTCGCTTACCCCTTGTTTCTGGCGATCAAGCAAAACCTGTTTGATATTTTCGCCAACATTGACAAAAATTACTGCATCGGATTTGCTTGAAGAGAGGTTAAAAGATTTTTTCACTACTACTTGAAACAGGTTCCAAGCTTTTTTCTAACAGTGGATGCTTTTATAGCATGTGCTCTATATACGTGTTCGCACGTATTTTTTTGCGCTCTAATTTGCTCTAATCTGATGCTGTTGGGGGTTTCTGCAAATAAGATATATGAAAAATGCTCGGTATTGAGGTCAGATACTTTTTTAGAAGGCTTGGAACCGCCACCCTATATACATGTCGGAGGCATAGATTATTTTATGCCATATTTTTGCCATTTTCTGACTATAGAGGAGCTAATCAATGGAAGCCGAATACGATATTTTCGAAATAGTCGCTGTCATTGGCGATTTCTGGCTTATTGATGCAGAGTCATACCAGAGAAGGTATTGCTTTAGCCGCGATAAGTCTTTGGCCGCTGGTTATTATGTCGTTAACTGGCCGGAACACATTCGGGCAAGACGGTTTAATGAACAAGCGAGTTTTCATGGCCCGTTCAAATCACGTAATGAGGCGCGAGTGACCCTAGACAGGATGAGTCGAGAATTAGTGCTGTCACCAAAGGGTGCATCTATTGCCGTCTTGAATTCTAAGAGAATGACCGTTAAGAAAGCGGTTTCGCAAGAATTGCGGTTGGTTGAAGGCACAAAAACAGGGCGGCAGATAGCGGAGAATTTGTCTCCCGATTACCGTCAAGCCTTAAAATTTGGCGCGTTATGACGGTTTTCCGAGGATTGGCATTAAATTTTAGAAGAAAGCGCCGTATCTTAAATCAAATGGGCACCGATAGGTAAATACAAGCCAAATCCACATCATCAGTCTCTTAAATAATAACGTCAATGCAAGCCTCGTTTTTCTAACCGGCGCTTTGGGTAGGCACCGGCATAATAAACAGTCAATTTATGTTAAAAACCGCGTTTTTATCTACCGTGCGTCATGACAACGTAATTTGATATCACTCGAAAAGGCATTCACTCAGGTCGGGTGAATACTTCATCTTTAACTGGTAATGGTTATCCGCAGCGCCATAGATAGATTCACCGCCCTCTTTAAATCGGGAAATATGGCTGTTGTGGACTAACCGGAACGCCTTATCAAAATCCGCATTGATAAAACCTCTCACCAAGTGGAGGCAAAGGTGATAAAGCTCAGAATAGTTATCGCAATTGCCTTCGGCACATTGGTTGATCTTGTCTGAAATAATTTTCATGACCGTCAGTACCGAACCATCTTGCCGCCAAGAAACCGGTTTTTCGGTAATATCCCCACCTTGTACTGCGATAGCGGCTGATGCGATATAAGCAAGGCTTACCAATCCCGTCAGTATGTCGACAATTTCTGTGACTTTGATGGCATATAACGCGGTACTTCCTGCCTCCATAAGCAAAGCCTGATGTTTGATGACGTCCATGTCAGATGGCCGCCTATTTGCCCCTTGTCCTGCCTGTGGGTATGACATGGCTTCATGCAGCTGTCTAACTAATTGCAGATGTTCATTCATCGCCTTCTCCTTCTGATAATAAATAATTAAAAATCTAACGCCACGTAAGGCAACTATGTGCCCAGTTTTGTCAGCATTTTTCGGACATGCTCTTCAAGCATTATGTTACAGCCGCCTACCAGCTCAAGCAAATGCCCGTATTTAGCCAAGGTATTTATGCGTTAAGGGCTTGCGTAAAATATCGCCAATATCATGCAGCGTGTTTCCAGTTCGCCTATGGCTAAGGCGGGATTAATTCACCTGTTTGGTCGGCATGCGTTAATGATTCGTTTGGCTTTGCAGCCAAGAAACGATAGGGATACGGTTATAACCAGACACCCTCAGGGTATAATACGCCAGCCAATTTAGCTTCCAAAATGTTATTCGGCACTTTGATGGCAGTGTTGTTATCAGTGTCGATAGTTACCATGACTGAAATATCGGTACAGGTGATTGGTAATTGCTTGGTGATTCTATTTAGGGGAGCGGTCAGATTATGAACGGTTTAAAGCCCCTCTGATGTGCTTCAATTCATCAGTGAACTGTTCAATAGGCACTGGCTTGCTGAACAGGTAACCTTGGTATAAGGAGCACTCGTTGTCGGATAAAAATTGACGTTGTGCTAGCGTTTCCACGCCTTTGGCAATAACACTTAAATTTAGGTTTGTGGCGATGGCGATGATAGTGCGGACAATCGCCTGGTCGTTACTGTCTTTGGCAATATCCCGAATAAAAGAAGGGTCTATTTTAAGCTGGGTTAACGGTAGTTTTTTGAGGTATTGCAAGGACGAATAGCCCGTGCCGAAGTCGTCTAACGAAAATTGGACGCCTATTTTGCTCAAGGCCTCCATTATGGTGTAGGTGTCTTCGATGTCTTTCATTAAGATGCTTTCAGTCAGTTCCAGTTTAAGTAGGCTTGGATTGATTGCGTACCGCTGGATGGCGGTTTGTACTTGAGCCACGAAATCAGCTTGAAAAAACTGCTTGGCACTGATATTTATCGAAACGACCAGCCCGCTAGTCATTGGATCTTGCTGCCATGCCTGAATTTGGGCGCACGTTGTTTCCAGCACCCAATGTTCGATAGCCAAGATTATGCCGCTTTCTTCAGCCAATGGAAGGAAGTCAGCCGCTGCCACTAAACCGCGGGTCGGATGTAGCCAGCGGAGCAAAACTTCTACCCCGAATGGATGCGGGGGTGTTGCCACTTGAATCTGGAAATACAGCCGAAATTGGTGTTGGGCGAGCGCTTTATGGAGTTCATTTTGCAGTGCGGCTTTGGTGATCACTGCCTCTTGCATTTGCGGGTCGAAAAAACGCAAGTTATTGCGGCCTAACGTTTTGGCCTGATACATGGCAATATCGGCATGCTTCAGCAGTTCTTCCGCAGCCTGTTCTTGGCCTTTAAATAAAGTGGCCCCTATGCTGGGGGTGCTGATGTATTCATGCGAGGCCAAGCTGAAAGGCTGATTGATGAGGGCAAGGATTTTATTGCCTATAGTTTCCGTCTGTTCCGCTGCGACATAGGGCTCATCACTTAAATCCACCAGCATCACGACGAACTCATCCCCCCCTAATCGGGCCACTGTGTCGTATTCGCGCACACAAGACTGCAAGCGGCCGGCAACCTGTTGTAACAACAAATCCCCCATGTCGTGCCCGAGGGAATCATTGAGCGTCTTAAAGTTATCCAAATCAATAAACAGTAAGGAACCATAGCGGTTCGTGCGCTTGCTGGCGGCGAGCGCCGGTTTTAAACGGTCCATTAACAAACGCCGGTTCGGTAAGTCGGTCAGTGGATCATAGTAGGCAAGGTGCTCAATTTCGGCTGCAGCGGCTTTTCTTAGGGTAATGTCCGCTAGTGTGCCGACATAATGCGTCGTTTTACCCTCTGGGTCTATGACCGCTTTAATGGTGAGATAACTTGGATAATCCTCGCCGTTTTTGCGTCGGTTCCATATTTCCCCTTCCCATGCGCCGATAGTATTGATGTTTCTCCACATTTTGGCGTAAAAGTGTTGGCTCTGGCGGTTTGATTGCAGTATTTGCGGTTTTTTACCGATGACTTCGCTTAAGGAATAACCGGTTATTTCCGTGAAGGCTTTATTTACTCTCAGGATGTTGTTATGGGCATCGGTCACCATCATGCCTTGCTGGGACTCAAACACGGTGGCGGCGATGCGGAGCTGATGTTCGGCCTGCTTGCGCTCATTAATATCGCGGGTCACTGCCAGTTCCACCATTTGTCCATCGGTATCTTTCATCGGCACTGCGTGTGTTTCTAGCCAGCGGCGGCCGCCTTTGAAGCCGATGACTTCATATTCCAGTTGCTGGGATTCTCCGGCTAGCACACGACGGAACAGCTCGGCATAGGCTTGGCGATATTCGGGAGCGAGCATGCCCAGCACCGGCTGGCCAATGACCTGTTCGACGCAATCGGCCTCCAACATAGCCAAGCCTGCGGGGTTCATATGGGTGATATAGCCCTTGCTATCCACAACTTTAATACATTCCGGCTCGCATTCAATAATGGCCCGCAGATGTGCTTCGCTTTTAGCCAGCTTGGTTTCAATCTGTTTGCGTTTGGTAATATCGCGGGCAGCCGCAAACACACCCTGCACGTTACCCTTATTGTCACGGTAAACACTGGCATTGTAGAGTACGTCTGCAACCCGTCCTGAGGTATGGCGGATTGCGAGCGGATAGTCGGTGACAAAGCCTTGGGTGAACGCTTGTTTATAACCTGCGCGCGCCTTTTCGGGATCGGTAAAATAAGTGGCAAAATCGCTACCGATCAGTTGGCTACGCATTCTGCCGGTCACCTGTTCCGTGGCCGTATTGACGTCGGTTATTTTGCCTGTTGTACTGATGGTCACCAAAGGATCCAGACTGGCCTCAATCAGGCTGCGGGTATATTGCGAGGCTTGTTGGGCCGCTGCTTCGGCTTTTTTACGCTCGCTAATGTCGATAAACGTGGCAACCGCACCGGTTAGGACGCCGTCGGCAATGAGCGGTTGTGACCAATATTCCACCGGTATCGCCACCCCGTCTTTACGCCAGAAAACTTCATCCGTAGCGTGCGTTTCTTCATTGGCAAGGTAGGCCCGATACATCTTGCATTCTGCGGCAGGATAATGGCTGCCATCGGCATGCGAATGATGGATTAGCGCATGGATATGTTTTCCGATGATTTCGTCATCACTTTCATAGCCTAAAATCCGTAGGAACGAGCGGTTCACAAACGTGCAATTGCCTTGGATATCAACCCCGTAAGCTCCTTCAGCCATGGAGTTGAGCAACGAATGCATTTGCTGATGCGAGTCGCGTAGGGCATTTTCAGCGCGCTTACGTTCAGTAATGTCATGGAAAACCCCTAATACATGCCAGCCCTCGCCGTCATGGGCACAATAAGTGGTATGGATCTGGACAGTACGTTGCTGGCTATCTTTGCAGGTGATTGTCCATTCTTCCCCTTGGAGATGGTCGCCTTGGCGCATACGCTGTTTTGCGTGTTCTTGGACTTCCGGGGCCCGGTAAAGCGTCTGATACCAACCCAGCCGGTTAATTTCATCCAGCGAGTAACCGGTGAGCGTTTGCATGCTGGCGTTCCAAACCGTAAAACGGACATAAGGCGCTTCGTCAATGGCATGGCAGACGGCAATGCCATCCACTTCAGCTTGAATGATCGCCTGGGTAAAGGCTAATTGATCAAGCAGATGGCGTTCAAGATTTTTCCGTTCGGTAATATCTTCTTTAATACCCAGATAATGGGTGACTGTTCCGTCAGTTTGGCGCACTGGAGAAATCAGAGCTGATTCAATGTATTCGCTACCGTCTTTACGTTTGTTGACAAACTCGCCTTTCCAAGTGTTTCCTTGTGTCAATGTTTCCCACAGCGATTCATAGAGCTGCTTGGGATTTTTTCCGGAATGCAGGATTTTTGGATTTTGTCCTATAACCTCGGAACGGTTAAAGCCAGTGGTTCTTAAAAACGCTTCATTGACAAATTCAATGTTGGCATTGAGGTCGGTAATCACTATTAAGCTGGGGCTTTGTTCCACCGCTAATAAGAGTTTTTGCAGGAATTCCTCGTCGCGCTTATGCTCGGCAAGTTCGCGCATCAGGTGCAAGGTATTGGTGGAAAGGCTTTCGTAAATGGACAGGATAATATCGATGAGGACGCGGGTGCTTCCGCTCATTTTTTCGCTGGCGTGTTGTTTGGCCGCGTCTAATGACAAACCGGATTGTACGGCGAGCGCCACCATAGCCATATGCCGGTCACTTTCCAAGATATGCGCCGCCAGCCAGCGGGTCAGAAAAGCCAGCACGTTTTCAAGCACCACATTGACAGGCATAGTGGCTTGCTGGTCTTTGAGCTTAAGTACGGTTTCTACGAAACGGTGATGTGTTGCCTTGTGCTGGGATTCCAGCAAGTCTTGTAGCAAATACTGGTTCCAAATGTTTTCTTCAGTCTGGAAGTGATAAACCGTATAGTCGACAAGTTCATCAAAAATAACATTTAAAGCCGGAAGGTCAGACTGGAAAGCGACATGGCTAGCCAGTAAGTTCAGTAACTGGACTAGGTGCTGATGTTGCTCATCGATTTTGGGGAATCCAGTATTGAAATTTTCATTCCATGGAAAAATATCAATCGAATTCATAGAGCCCATGTTGCGATACGTCATAAGACATTAAACTCATTACCGTCATTTTCGCTTAAAATATTTAAGCGTAGAAGCATATATTAAAATGTACGCAGATGCCAGTTTGAGGCGGAGGGGGTAAAGGTCTCACGGGTGATCCAAACAGCGGATGCCCACCAAATCTTAGTTATACTCTAAACAGTCATATTTTCAGCTTTTACAAATTACCGTACCCTAAACAAAAAACCGAAAACTTGAGCGTTTAAAATTATAGTTGAGGTGCCCCGTACTAACGGTTAAATATGTTTGCTTTTGTTACATTGTTTGACCATCCGCCGCCCAATGCTTGATAAAGTTGCACCATCGCCGTCAAGACATCCAATCGTGCCTGTACTTGGCTGTTTTGCGCGGTCAACAGGCTGCGTTGCGTATTGAGTAGGGTTTGGTAATCAATCAGGCCGACGCGGTAACGTTCTTCAGAAAGGGAATACGCCTGTTGCGCCTTGTCTACGGCATCTGCCAGCGCTTGCAGACGGTGTTCCGAGTTACGGCGTATCGCTGCGGCATCTTCCACTTCTTTAAAGGCGGTCAACACGGTTTTGCGGTAAGTTTCCACCAGTTCGGCATTACGGGCTTGGGCGTTTTCCAAACCGCCTTCCAAGCGGCCTCCCTGAAACAACGGTTGCGTCAGTCCGGCGGCAAGCGACAAAGCGGCACCAGCGGGTTGCGGCGCGGCGAGGAGGGCGTCCAGGTTCAATTGTAGGGTTGGGTAAAAAGTCGCCCGCGCCACGCCAATATCGGCATTGGCGGCGATTAAGGCCATCTCCTGCTGCCGGACATCAGGCCTACGCTCCAGCAAACTGGCAGGTTGCAGGGCGCTAGGTGATGGCAACTGCATAGCGGAAAACTGCTCGGCATTGATAGTCATCTGCTGGGGCGGATGTCCCAACAATAGCGTCAGCACATTTTCGGCCAGCGTGACTTGTTGGTTTAGCAAATCCAAGTTGGCGCGTGCGGTGGCCCGTTCGGTTTTTTGTTGCGCCACATCCAGCGCAGATACTGCACCAGCCCGATAACGGGCTTCGATAATCGCCAGCACCTTGTCGACATTAGCCAAAAAATCAGTGGCAATGCGGTTGCGCTCAGCCAGTGCCAACAAGTTGAAATACGCTTGGCCGACATTGGACATCACCACCAATTGCAAGGCGTCGCGGGCAAACGCTGCGCCCAGAAAGCGGGCGGAACCGGCATCGCGGCTGGCGCGGTTGGCGCCCCATAAATCGACGATATATCCCACCGTAAAATGCCCGGTTTCTTGCTGGTTGTCGCCGCTGTTAGTGCGGCTATCGGTAACATTGCCCTGCAATCCAAGCGCTGGCCATAAGTTGGCACCGGCAATTTTTGCCTGCGCCCGTGCTTGTTCGACACGCTGGCGGGCGGCGGCCAGATCGTTGTTAGAAGCCAATACTTCGGTCATCAGGCGGTTCAATTCGGGACTGCCGAAAGCCTGCCACCACTGCGGATCGACTGCAGATTTTTGCGTTGCTAGGCTGGCATCGTGCCATTGGGAGGGTGTTGCCACATTGGGGCGCTGAAAGTCTGGCACTAGGTTACAGGCACCTAGAGCTAACAATAAGGGGATAAGCGAAAGATTATATTTCATTGGGATTGCGTTACAAACCAAAATTGTAGGCTGGACAGGCTATGCCCGTCCAGCCCATTTATATCGGTCGTAAGGCAAATTTTATGAGATTTTGCTTGACTCAGAACTTTGCCAAGCGGGCAGCTGTTGGATGTTTTTATACCAACGTTGGATTTGTTCATAGCCTGCAATAGGGTAGCCTGCCATTTCCGTCAAGGCCAAAAATGAACCTACCGAGAAATCAGCAAGCGTGACGTGGTCACTAACCAGCCATTCACGGCCTTTTAAATGCGCATCCAAGACCTTAGCAAAGCGGTGGAAGCTCTCTTCGCCTTTGGCAATTTCCTTAGCGTCGGGTTCGCCAAGCTTTAAGGCATTTTTCAATATGTTTTCAAAGATGAATATTCCACAAGCCCTGCCAAAATGGGCAGTTTGCCAAAATTGCCAGCGGCTAATGTCGGCCCTGATGACGGGATCGGCAGGCCAGAGAGCTGTTTCGGGGACTTTTGAACAGAGGTACTGCATGATGGCATTGGACTCCCACAACACAAATTCGCCATCCACTAAGGTTGGGATCATGTGGTTTGGATTGATCTGCAAAAAATCGGCTTGTAGATGTTCACCTTTAATTAAATCTAAGGGCTTAAGTTCACAATCCAAACCTAAATGATGCAATACGGCGACAACCCGACGGGAATTTGGCGATATAGGGAAATGGTATAATTTCATGGTAGCCTCTCAAGCTAATGTTGAATATAATACTTGCTTATTGCATGTGACATCGATTTTTACATACAAACTTGTTTTTTGCAAGTCTCTTTTCCGGTACTGACCAACAATTTAAGATAATTAATGAAACCAGCCACCCCACCCCATTCACCTTGTCCATTATCAAAGGCGCTAGATTTGGTCGGCGACAAATGGAGCCTTGTCATTGTCCGTGACATGTGCTTGGGCAAGAAAAGATACGGTGATTTCCAAACTTCGGAAGAAGGTATCCCCACCAACATCCTCGCTAATCGGCTGCGGCAATTGGAAGAAAATGGCATTATCAAAAAACAGGCCTATCACGACAAACCGGTGCGTTATGAATATCTGCTGACGGCCAAGGGGGCGGATTTGTTGCCGGTCTTGCAACAATTGGTGCTTTGGACGCAAAAATATGATGCCGATTGTTGGGAGCCGCCAGCAGGATTTTTGACGGCAAAACCAGAAGATTTATTGGTGGATACGCTCGTTTAACTGTCTAGTTTTTTATGTCAGCCGATTGGTTTAGGTTGTCAGGGAGCGTTTAAACACCTGGGGATTTCAGGTAAATGATAAGCCATAAAAATTGGCCAGGCAGATTGTGTTTTGGTCAATCTGCCCAGCCATTATGTCAAACGTTATGCTTTATTCAGCCAGACGTTTTGCAATGCGATGATAAGTGTCCCCGAGTTCTTCGCCGACGATTTTGGCTTTTGCAATGAATTCCTCTGAGGTTTCAATCGAGTTGTCAGCAATTTCAGAGGCTTTATGTTTTATCTGTTGCCACTGTTTTTCCGCCTCTTCGAATTCATCCTTAGCTTCCATACTGGCAAGATGCAGTTTCAATTGCAGTTCTTCACGCTCTACATTCAGTTTGGCCAATAAATTTTCAAAATCGCTTTGTAATGACATGATCCGCCTCTTTGTTGAATTGTGATTAATTGATGCAAGAAGACTATTCTCTTCCGCTAGAGTTTAGTCTTTTATTGATTAATTCAATAAATATTATTTTCAATATGTTATCTGGTAGTTATAAGGAGGATTCTTGCGCCCATTCGCGCACCAGTTTAACCAGCTTTGCTGGGTACTGCGCCTGCAAAACCTCCCCTGTTTCAATCGCCATTAATGCTTCATCGCCTTGATATTCAATATGAAAGTGAGGCGGGGTATGATTGTCGTGGTACATGAGAATATAAATACCGAAAAAATAGGATATTACGGGCATTTTATTTCCTCTTTTAGCATAGAAAATTGTTCATCATAAACAGCAGGTATAAAAAAAGCCGGAAAGGTCAACCCTTATCCGGCTTTTTTATCACTTAAGCAATCACCGCCTTATTGCTGTTCCAACAAATAATCCAGCCATAAATTAGACAACTTCTCCTGCACGGTATTTTGCTTTAGCCGTGCATTCAAATGCGGGAAGTCCACTTTGTCCAAATCCTGGTCTTGGTTGTAGCAAGAGTAGACAAAGTATTCGTCGCCGTTGGGGTCGACGTGTTTGCACAAGCACTGGGCGCAGATGCCTTTCATCATGCACTGCATCGGCGAGTTGATGGAGCCGATGGCGTGTTGGACTTTGGCCAAATACGGTTTCAGCACGTTGAAACGGGCGTCTTTGACCGCCGCCATCATGCGGTCGGAACCGATGACGATCAGGTGGTCGGACTCGCTCAGCGGGATGGGTTGTTCGCCCAAGTCACCTTTGGCGTAGGCCAGCATACATTCGAGGATATTGCCGACGAAGGTTTTGTCCTGCGGGCGGGTCGGGGTGATGGCGGTTGCGCCTGGCGTGTTGTCAACCGACCAGACAATCACATCGGAAGCGGCTTCGATGTCTTCAACCTTGAAAATGTCTTGGTTGTATTTGTAGCCGGCAAAATAAATGACTTTGTTACCGGCGGCACGCATGGCTTTGCCAATGGAGAACAACACGGCGTTGCCTAAGCCGCCACCGATCAGCAACACGGTTTCCCCGCTCGGGATTTCGGTTGGCGCACCGGTC
The DNA here is from genome assembly GCA_028712695.1 of Methylovulum sp. Taxonomy (GTDB): domain Bacteria; phylum Pseudomonadota; class Gammaproteobacteria; order Methylococcales; family Methylomonadaceae; genus Methylovulum. The sequence goes on from JAQTQZ010000007.1 coordinate 108,127, forward strand.
ACGCCCATCAAAATCACTTTGTCACCCACATTCCAAGTGGCGCACAAGCGCGATGACGAACCCATTTCCAACGCAATCAACGACACCGTGCCCTGCTCAGGGTAAACTTCGGCACCCGTCAACGCCAAGCCTTCGGCGGCCAGCACGGTATTTTCAACAGTTGGCGCGAAAGCTTCAAAGTTTTGTACACGGTAAAACTGGCCAGGTTGGAATTTTGCCGCCGCCATGGGCGCTTTGACGACCACTTCGATAATGGTTGGGGTCAGGCGGTTGATGGCGACAATTGTTGCGGTGAACGCTTCATCCAGACGCTTGAACAGGGCGGTTAAGGCCGCATCGCGCTCCGGTTGCGCGGCGGGGTCAAGTGCCGCCAGTTCCTTCTCGAACAATTTGGCGACATAAGGGTAGCCGTTTTTCGCGCTCGCCATCGCCTTGACCACGTTGCCTGCATAAACAGGGTGGTTGTCGCCGTAAAAGCTGATGAATTTACCGTCTTTTTGGTACGAAGTCAGCGGTGCGGGTTTGCCCAATTTAGGCGCGGCTTCATCGTGCATAGGCACTAATTCCAGTGCGCCATCCGTCCATTCGGGCTGGTAACGTTGGAAGAAATGCTTGTCCATTGCAAAGGTTTTTGGGTATTCGCTTTGGTAAATGGTATTTGGCGAGGTGCCTGCGGCAACGTATAAATTACGCAACGGCACGGTGACATTTTTGCCTGCGCTCTTCCAACGGCCTTCTTCCAAAACTTGCTTGTCAAATTCTACGGCCTGCAAATGACCGAACTCATCGGCGATTGCTTCTAATGGGCTCATGCCTTCGGCTAGTGCAATGCCTTCTTCCAAGGCTTCGGCGATTTCTTCGTGGTTTTGGCGGTAGGCAGGCGCATCGGTCATACCTTTGCGGTAAAACAAGGTCACGCCACCCCAACTTTCCACTAACGGCTGGAAGTTCGGCAATTCATCAGCGGCAGCCGCCCGGCCGCGTTCGGCGCGGATGGCTGAGCCATGCGCCAAAAACTCATCGAGGATCGTGTTTTCTTCTTTATCATAGCGGGCACGGACTTTTTCTATGCCGTAACGGGTAACCAGCGTTTCATAACGGTGCAGGACTTTTTCCACTTGCACCGGATAGTACGCCATCAATTCGGTGGCGGTGTCTATCGCCGTCAAACCGCCGCCGATGACGCCCGCAGGCAAGCGCACTTGCAAGTTAGCCAACGATGACATTTTTGCCGCACCGGTCAATTGCAAGGCCATCAAAAAGTCAGAGGCTTTGCGGATACCACGTAACAAGTTGTTTTTCAGGTTGATGATGGTTGGTTTGCCTGCGCCGGAAGCGATACATATATGGTCAAAGCCCATGTCCCAAGCATCATCAATCGTAATTGTGCCGCCAAAGCGCACACCGCCGTAAGCGCGGAAGGCTTTGCGCCGCGCCAAGGTCAGGTAGATGACTTTCAGGAAATTTTTGTCCCAACGCACGGTGATGCCGTATTCGGCAACGCCACCAAAGCCAGCGAGGATGCGCTTGTCCAAGTCTTCGTAAAGTTCGTTGAAATCAACAATCGGCAACGGCAGGTTGTTTTCATCACCCGTCAGTGCAACTGGCAATGGTTCAATTTTAAGTCCGTCGATACCGGCAACAGCAAAGCCTTCGTTCAGCAAATAATGGCTCATCGTGTAACCGGCAGGGCCTAAACCGACCACCAACGCATTTTTGCCGTTGTACGCTTGCATCACCGGACGCTTGACATTGAGCGGGTTCCAGCGGGTCAGCAGGCTGTAGATTTCAAAGCCGTATGGCATGAACAGCACATCGGTCAGCACGTTGGTTTCAATTTGCGGAATGTTGACTGGATCGGTTTTTTGGTAAATACAACCTTTCATACACTCGTTGCAAATCCGGTGGCCGGTGCCGGGGCACATTGGATTGTCGATGATGATGATTGCCAATGCGCCGATATTGTCGCCACGACGTTTGACCAAGTGCATCTCGGAGATTTTCTCATCCAGCGGGCAACCGATGGTGGTCACGCCCAACGGATCCACTTTAAAGGTGTTGGTCTTTTTGTTGCGCATGCCCTTAGAGCAAGAATCGGTGTCACGCTCGTGGCAATAAATGCAGTGGTTGACTTCGGACAGCACTTCCCGCTCGTTAAATCGGGGATCGGTCAGTTTAAAGCCGTCACGGCGGCGACGGTATTCCTGCTCGCCCATCCAAGCGGTGAATTCGCCACGGTCTACGGTGTCGTGGGCAACCAGATGATCAAAATCACGTTTTTCAGGTAATTTGAAGCTTAACCAATCAGCAACAATGTCATTATCTTGTTGGGCGACAAAGCTCCAGCATTGCACTATCTCGATTAAACCTGCAACCAGTCCGGCAGGTTCTGGTTGCTCAAGAAGCGCCTTAAACTCAGCCGCTGCCAACGCATGCGCCGAAAGTTTGGCGCGTAGCTCCACAACCGCGTCATCAGCACCAACATAGTCGCTGTCTTTACCTTTGGCAACCAACTTGTAATGCGCCGACAACAGGCCTATCGCTGCACCGACACGGGCAACCCGATGTTCTGGGTCATTATCTGAATTGGCTTCGGGGAATGCGGCATCAACTAGCAAATCAAAACGGTTTAACACACTGGAAATATTCCAATCGCTGGTGTCCTGGCCTTTAAAAACAACCCCCAGTTTTTCCACCACTTCATTCTTATAAGTAAAAATACTGTCGATTTCTTCTTTTATCTTTGCCGACTGGGCTTGATGCTGTTCGGTCACGTTAAACAGACGGGCGACAAATTGGCCGACATAAGGCCCCATATTGACCAATAATTCAGAGATTTGCTCAGGCGCCAGCCCTTCCCCTTGGTTGTTGCGGTAAGCGGCAAACTGTTCAAAAAGATCTGCATCATGCTGTTTTACCGACGCATCAAATACGTCCAGCAAGTCGCTAAGACGGACTGCATCGTATAAATCGGCGTAAGTAAAGTCGGGGATGCCCAGCGTAAAGTTGTTTTGTTGCATAGTGTTTGTGTTGGCTTAGCCCAGCATTGCGCCAACAAGATGGGCTGGCACAATGTGAGGAAAAAAGAAGGATTTTGACAGACCATTGTAAGTAAATATGGCGTCTTTTGCCACAGCTAATCGGGGATGGACAGGGCTAACCCATTAAAATTATGGGCATCTGCCAGCCAATTGTTTTTTACACCAACAAATGGCAGTCACTCCACACAACGGCATTGCCCAACTCATTAAATAGCAGGGGCAATGCCGTTTTGGCTTTGGCATGTACGTCGTGGAACAATAACAGGCCATGCCGTTTAATCAGCATTAACGCCATCATTCGATTGACTACATCATCGGCACCCACTTTGGCATTCCAATCTTGCGAGTCGAGATTCCACAATTCAACTTGCAAAAACTGGGATTGAAAGAATGCGCTGCTGTCCGCTTTGCGCTGACCGTAAGGCGGACGGAATAAAGGCAGAAGATTGTCTTTTGAGATAACCTGACTTAACAAGGTTTGGGTACGTTTTATGGAGTCTTGCCATTGCGCCCATTTGGCATGGGATTGATGCTCCCAGCCATGCGAAGCGACACATTGCGGGCCATAAAGCCCCGCTAATGCGGCGGCATTGGTTTTCTGCAGCCGGTTCTGAAATTTCTCCCCCAACACAAAAAACACCGCGCTTTTCTGATGTTGCGCCAACATTGCCAACACCTCGTCGGTACTGCCCCCAGCTGAGCTGGGGCCATCGTCAAAACTTAGAAAAAATTGCCGGTCGGCAAATTTATCACCGTTGTGCTCGTTATCATTAAACCGGTCGATTTCACTGCTGACTTTAGGGAATAATGCTGCCAGCCGTAATTGTTCTGCAATATAGGTATGCGCAAATCCAGCCAGATTAGCACGCCATGCAGCGAGTGGCGGTGGTGTTTTGTCGCGCGCTGATGCCGCCTTAGCCAATAAATCGTTGACGGTAGCCACATTGCCCAAACATGTCCAGTCAGCATCAGTGCAATCTTTTGCGGCGAGCTGGTAATTTTTTAACGCCAGCCCCAACTCTTTTGCCACCCATTTATCAACGGACGCACGATTGACGCTTTTGATTTTAAATGCGGCCAGCATGTCCTTATCAGACAGTTTTTGCTGCTCTTGTATGGCTAAAACATAAGGCAGTAATGCCGCCCGCGAAGCTTTATCAAAATCCTGCGGGGTATTGACCGGCTCAGGCCAAAGCTGCCGGTTTGCCGTGGCAACTAGCGCTGGGCCTGCCGAGTAAGCCAGCGCGTTTTGCATCAGCAATAGCGCACCGATTAAACACAGCCAACGCACCATCATTTCGCCCCTTTTTGCTGCATCCGTTTAATGGCTTTATCATAAACCGCGTTGCTTTTTTCACGTTTCGCGTAATGGTACTCACGCAACGCATCGTTCCATTGCCCGGCTTGTTCGTAAATTTTGCCATTATTGTAATGTGAGCTGGCACGCACGGTTGCCGCCGTAGGGCCACCCGCCAAGGCTATCGCCTTTCTGTTTGCCCACAGCGCTTCGGCCACGTCGCCCGCTTTTTGGAAGGCCAACCCTAAATTGCTATAAGCTTGCCCGTAATTGCCATCCAGTTCGATGGCCGCTTGGTACAAACGTATCGCTTCTGCGTAATTGCCTGCGTGGTAGGCTTGCTCGCCTTGCTTGTTCAGGTTTTTGGCATTTTCCTGATTGTCGGCGCTGTAATCAATAACCTGTGCGGTGGAATTGTCGATAACGCCTTGAAATTCGGATGTTTGCAGCCGCTCATGGCTGGTTACGCCTTTGATGGTGTTAAAGTCTTGGAAGTCACCGGATTCAGTGACCGCAAAGACCGTCCATAAATTACCGGCCTGGTTTTTAGGGACGTAATAGGTTCTGATCAACGTCTGGCCGACATAAACAAACACTTTGGCATGGCTAGCCGACAACCGCGTGGAACCTGGCTCGCTACCGTCAGAAAAGTTATGGACTGCATAGACATAGCGCTCACCATCATGTTTACGGTTAATGGTGATGGTTTCAGGGCCAAAGCTGGTGGTGTCATCAACGTCCAACAACGCGTCCGTGCCGGTCATTGCGGAAAAATAAACATGGTTGTTTGGGAAAACCAAGTGTGAATCCAAGTCTTCAGGCTCAGCGCCCCAGTTTAAGACTATACGCATCCCATCCAGATTCTTCATCACCGGGCTGATGGCATAGGTCATCCCCGCACAAGGACATTTGACGACCAAATCAGAATAACCCGGTTTTTTAACGATGAGCAATGCCGCCGCATCATCGGCAAAGGGACTGCTCAGGCTTACCTGACCCTGTGCATTAGTGGTTGCGGTGACTGACTGCTCGCCATTTTTTTGTAAAATGACGGCCGCACCGGCAATTTTTTGATCTTTTATGGTGGCACTTAGAATTTGGACACCCACCGGATTTTCTGCATACGACGTCATGCTATAAAGCATTAGCGGCAATACTGTTAATTTTAAAAAAAATAGTTTGGGCTGCTTGATCATCATGTTCTCCAGAAAGTGTGGGGCGTAAATTGGATTGCTTTATTTTTATGGATTGACGGTGTTTTTAATTTGAACCTGCCCGTGTGGCAAGCGATATCGGTAGGATTGATTGCTATCACCCCTACCGATTAGTTGAATTTTACAGCGTCGCTGTGAAAATAATATGAACTTTAAAACAAGCTGGCCGATGTTAGTCGGCTTGGCGTCTTAAAAATGCGGGGATGTCGAGATAATCCAGATCCGCTTCTTTTTTAGGCTGTGCGCCGAAACGTTTTTCTCTGCTTTCGGTTTTAGCCTCGGTTTTAAGTTCACCTTTATCACGGCGAATTATCGTTGGCCTATCCAAGTCATCATAATTGGCCACGCCAGGACGTTGCATAACCTTAACGGTTGCTTTAGCCACCGCTGGCACCCCCATGCCGGTCGCCACCACGGTGACTTTAATTTCATCCCCTAACGAGGGGTCAATTGCGGTACCAATTTTGATGATGGCATCTTCTGAAGCAAATTCATGGACAATATTACCGACCTCATCAAACTCGGCAATGCCCATATCCGCTGCAGAAATATTAACCAATATGCCACGTGCACCTTGCAGGTTAATGTCTTCCAACAACGGGCATTTAATCGCTTCTTCGGCGGCAATTCGAGCGCGGCTTTCGCCAGATGCGGAACCGATACCCATAATGGCTGCGCCCATGCCGGACATCACCGTCCTGACATCGGCAAAGTCGACGTTGATCATACCGGGATGGACAATCAGCTCGGTGATGCCTTGCACCGCATCCAACAGGACATCATTAGCGGCCTTAAATGCGTTCATCAATGACACGTTGTTGCCTAACACCGGCAATAATTTCTGGTTAGGGATAGTGATCAATGAATCGACATATTTCTCCAGCTCAGCAATACCTTGTTCAGCAACCAGCTGTTTCTTTTTGCCTTCAAACAAAAACGGTTTGGTGACAACGGCAACCGTCAAAATGCCCATTTCCCTGGCAATTTCTGCAATCACCGGAATCGCGCCAGTGCCAGTGCCACCACCCATACCCGCAGTTAAAAACACCATGTCCGCACCCTGCAAAGCTTCTTTGATGCGGTCTTTATTTTCCTCTGCCGCCTGCCGTCCAATATCTGGATTAGTCCCTGCGCCCAGACCTTTGGTCAGCTCGACCCCCAGCTGGATAATCGTACCCACCTGAAGCTTCCTTAATGCTTGTGCATCGGTATTTGCACAAATAAACTCAACCCCTTCGATATGGCTGTCAGCCATGTGATTGACGGCATTACCGCCACCTCCGCCCACACCAATAACTTTGATGACGGCAGTTTCGCTATTATCCACCATTTCATATTTCATTTTACTGCCCCTTAGAATTTAGACACACTATACAAAGCCATTAAAAATTACCCTGAAACCAATTTTTCACTTGTGCAATCCATCCGCCATTGTCGGCATCACCGCTTCTACCTATCCCTTGATGCTCCCGGCCATACATTAACAATCCGACGCCTGTAGAATAAATCGGATTTTTTACCACTTCAGTCAACCCTGTCACATTTTCCGGCCCACCCATGCGCACCGGCATATGGAAAATCTCTTCCGCCAGCTCTATCAAGCCCATCACTTTTGAGCTACCGCCCGTCAGCACGATACCCGCCGCAATCAGTTCTTCGTTGCCACTGCGCCTTAGCTCAGATTGAACCAACAACATCAGTTCTTCATAACGCGGTTCAATTATTTCCGCCAGATTTTGTCTGGAAATTTTACGCGGTGCCCGGTCACCGATGCTGGGCACATCAATGGTGCCTTCCGCACCCGCTAGCTGCGTCAATGCGCAGGCATATTTTTGTTTAATCTCCTCCGCATTCACCGTCGGGGTGCGTAAAGCGACCGCAATATCATTGGTGACCTGATCGCCTGCTATCGGTATGACAGCGGTATGCTTAATCGCACCATCAACAAAAATAGCAATATCCGTCGTGCCTCCCCCCATGTCTATCAAACAGACACCCAACTCTTTTTCATCTTCAGTCAACACTGAATTGCAGGATGCCAGCTGCTCCAGAACAATATCATCAACTTCAAGCCCACAGCGGCGGATGCACTTAATGATGTTTTGCGAGGCGCTGACACTGCCGGTGACCATGTGCACCCGCGCTTCCAAGCGTATGCCGGACATCCCGATAGGTTCTTTAATGCCATCCTGAAGGTCAATGACGAACTCCTGCGGCAAAATATGCAGGAGTTTTTGGTCGGCAGGAATGGCCATTGCCCGCGCCGAATCAATGACCCGGTCAACATCATATTGGGTCACTTCCTTATCCTTGATGGCCACCACGCCGTGTGAGTTCAGGCTACGGATATGGCTACCGGCGATACCTGCAAAGACAGATTTGATTTGGCAACCCGCCATCAGCTCGGCTTCTTCAATCGCCCGTTGTATCGACTGCACGGTCGATTCCAAATTGACCACCACGCCTTTTTTAAGGCCGCGCGACGGTGCCTTACCTATCCCTATGATTTCTATGCCGCCATCACTGGTGAGCTCACCGACAATAGCCGCAACTTTGGAGGTGCCTATATCCAATCCGACTATTAAATTACGTTCTGTTCTGTTTCTCGCCATTTTGTCTACTCTGTCGCTTTTTTTGTGTGCCCATCTGGTTTATTTTCTGGATTTGCGATACTTTTCCAATCGATTTCCGCGCTGTCGGGTTTCCATGAGACTGCAAAACCGTTGGGATAACGTAAATCGGCGATTGCCATTGCATCCACCTGTTCTTGGCTTAATAGCGTCAGGGATTTTAAAAACCGTTGTAATTTTTTTAATTGCCCATCGCGGCCGAGTAGTATTTCCAAACCTGTTGTCAATTTTATTTTCCATGCCCAACGGTCATTAACACTAAATTCTGCTAGCCCCATCGCCTGATCCGCCAGCGCCGTTTTAATGCCTTTCATAATTTCCAAAACTTTCATCTGCTGCTGGTCTGGCCCCATCAGGACAATCATGTCCCGCTGCGGGTCTATGTTGCTAGGCGTAAAAATAACGCCTTGTTCCGTTATCAGGCTTTCTTCTCCCCAGCGTGCATACGCTTTTTTTTCCCGCACTTTTATCTCAATGGCATCAGGCCATACCCGCTTGACCGCCACCGTCCCCACCCACGGCAGATTGGCAACAGCCTGTTGTATTGCCTGCATGTCCGCTTCAAGAATTCCGGTTGTCACCAAAGGCAACAAGGCGTCCTGAACTTCCTCCTGGCCCAAGTATTTAAAAACACCTTCAACCCTTACATACTTAACCGGTAGCGATGCAATTTTAACGGTCGACAAGCTGGCTTCTATGCTCTTATGTCCAAACAACCAAACTACGCCAGCTAAAAGCAACAACGCCAGCAGCAGGTTTTTAGCGCTTGCCTTGCTATCCATTAAGTGAGGCTGGTTGCCAATATCCGCCAGACCAATTCCTCAAACCCAATACCCGCCTGCCTAGCCGCCATCGGCACCAAGCTATGGTCGGTCATGCCAGGCACCGTGTTCACCTCAATCAACTGGTACTGCCCCGCGTCATCAATAAACACATCAACCCGCGCCCAACCCTTAATGCCAATGACTTCACAGGCATTAACCGCCAGCTCCCTTAATTGCCGCTCCTGCGTCGTATCCAAACCACAAGGGCAGTGGTACTGCGTGGTCGTTGCATTGTATTTGGCTTCATAATCATAAAAGCTACGCGGTGTTTCCAAGCGGATAACCGGCAAAGCCTCCCCGTCTAAGACTCCGACCGTATATTCTTTACCGGTCACCCAGCTTTCGGCATAAACGTCGCAATTAAATTCTGCCGCCACAGTTAAGGCGTTGAGCAATTCTTCGCGGTTGTGGGCTTTGCTCATGCCAATGCTGGAGCCTTCCTGGGCAGGTTTGACGATGACAGGAAAACCCAGTTTTTCAATACAACCATCAAGATCATCAGCCGTTTTCAATAGCGCCCATTTTGGGGTAACCAATCCATAACCTTGCCAGCACAACTTAGTACGTAATTTGTCCATTGCCAAGGCCGAGGCCATAACACCGCTACCCGTGTAGGGTATGCCCAGCACTTGCAACACCGCCTGCAACACGCCATCTTCACCGCCGCGACCGTGAATAATGTTAAATACCCTATCCACTTTTATGCCTGCCAAAGCATCAATCGGACTGCCAGTGACATCAATGGCGACAACGTCCACGCCACGGTTTTTTAATGCGTCATAAACGGCTGCGCCGCTTCTTAGTGACACGGCACGTTCCGCAGCGCTGCCGCCCATCATTACCGCAACATGGCCAAATTGTTGGGGATCATTAACCACAAGCCACCTCTGCCTCGCCTATCATGCACACCTCTGTCTGTAACACAACACCGTGTTTTTCCTCAACTTTAATTTGAACCATTTTAATGAGCGCTTCAATTTCCGCAGCCGTTGCATTGCCGGTGTTAACAATAAAATTAGCATGTTTTTCTGACACGCAAGCCCCACCCAACGCATAACCTTTTAAACCTGTCTGTTCTATTAACCGTGCCGCATGGTCGCCTTCAGGATTTTTAAATACCGAACCGCAACTCGGCTGGTTGGTCGGTTGTGTTTTAGCCCGTTTTTCCAACAATTCCTTAATTTTTTGTTGGCTAATGGCAGTATCGCCTTCCTCCAGCATTAAATTGGCAGATAGGAACCATTCCCCCCCGCAACCTTTTACCGACCGGTAAGCAACCATAAAGTCATCAGGTTTACGCCGTATCACCTCGCCTGCCGCATTGAGCATATCGACATTTTTGACAATATCCCATGTTTCGCCGCCAAATGCGCCCGCATTCATTTTCAACGCGCCACCCATCGTGCCGGGAATGCCTGCCAAAAACTCTGCGCCAACCAAACCCTGCTCACCGCAAAACCGCGCGACATGGGCGCAGGGCACACCAGCCTCAACATAAACCGAACCGTCGTCGGCCAAGCCCATGGCCTTTAACCGTCCCTTGGTGTTAATCACGGTACCGCGTATGCCGCCATCCCTGACTAACAAATTACTGCCCAAACCCATCCAGAATACCGGCCCATCCATAGGCAATTGTTTGACAAACTCAACCAAATCAGCGCGGTCATGCGGGATATACAACCGTTCAGCTGGGCCTCCTACGCGCCAGCTTGTGTATTTCGCCAGCTTTTCATTGGCTAGCAGACGACCTTTCATGCCGCTTGCCCACCCAACGCGTCAATCAATAGCTGCGGAAGCTGCGCGGCAATCTGGCCGACATTACCCGCCCCCATTGTTAAAATGACATCATTGGGGTTAATGATGCCCGCCAATATCATCGGCAATTCTTCAAAGACATCGACAAAGACGGGGTCAACCTGACCGCGCACACGAATGGCACGGCTTAACGCGCGGCCATCGGCACCCGGTATCACCGTCTCGCCTGCCGGATAAACATCCAGCAAAATCAGCACATCGACACTCGAAAGAACATGGACAAAATCTTCGAATAAATCACGGGTCCGGGTATAACGGTGCGGCTGAAAAATGACCACTGACCGATGTTGCGGCCACGCCTGACGCAAGGCTTCAAGCGTGGCGGCAATTTCCCGTGGATGATGGCCATAATCATCAACCAACGGCAACTCACCTAGGCCTGGCAAGGTGATAGTTGTGTGCTGAAAACGGCGGCCGACCCCTTTAAAAGACCCCAAACTTTTGATAATCGCAGCATCATCCACTTCCAATTTGCTGGCGATACAAATTGCCGCCAGCGCGTTGAGCATGTTGTGCCAGCCTGGCATGTTCAAGGTGACATCCAGTTTTTGGCCGTTGCCCCGCCGCACAACGCTGAATGACGTGTGCATGCCGTCTTGATTGATGTTGACCGCGCGGACATCGGCGTTTTCATCGACGCCATAAGTTATGACGGGTTTGGAGATCTGCGGCAGAATTTCGCGAACACCCTCATCATCAAGGCATAATACCGCCAAGCCATAAAAAGGCAGATGATGCAAAAATTCGATAAACGTGTCTTTTAAGCGTTGATAACTGTTCTGGTAAGTCTCCATGTGGTCTTGATCGATATTAGTGACCACCGCTATCATCGGCTGCAAATACAAAAATGACGCATCACTTTCATCCGCTTCGGCCACCAAATAATGCCCTAGACCCAATTTGGCATTGCTGCCGGCACTATTTAACCGGCCGCCAATCACAAACGTCGGATCTAGCCCCCCTTCAGCCAAGATGCTGGCCGTTAAGCTTGTCGTCGTGGTTTTGCCATGCGTGCCCGCAACCGCTATACCGAAGCGAAAGCGCATCAGTTCAGCAAGCATTTCTGCGCGTGGGATAACTGGAATCCGGTTTGAGTACGCTTCATCAATTTCTTCATTGCTGCGGTCTATCGCGCTTGATGCGACAACCACGTCAGCCTGGGCGACATTTCCACGTTTGTGGCCGATATGGATGGTTATGCCCAGTCCGGCGAGCCGTTGCGTGACCGGGCTCTCTTTTATGTCGGAACCGGATACCTGATAGCCCAGATTGCATAGCACTTCGGCAATCCCGCTCATCCCTGTCCCACCGATACCGACAAAATGAATCCGGTCGATATTGCCGACAATCCGTTGCGACATCACTATCTGGGTCAGCATTTGCGTGTTAGGAAAGTTCATAATCCGGCCTCTGCTTTGCAATAGTTAGCTACTGCTTCAGTTGCATCCAGACGTGCGCAACGTTTTGCGGCTCGTCCCATAACATCCAACCGGCGGCTAACCTGATTGATTTTTTCTGCCAGTGTTTCGGCATTAAGATTTTTTTGCAAGAGTAGTTCACCTGCTTCAGCATCAGTTAAATAACGGGCATTGGCGGTTTGATGGTCATCAATCGCCCCTGGTAATGGAATAAAAATCGCGGGTTTGCCAAGCGCCGCCACTTCGCTAATCGTCATCGCGCCCGCCCGACAGATCACCATATCCGCCCATTGGTAAGCGGCAACCATGTCGTCAATAAACGCATTCACCTCAGCCTTGATACCCAGTGTTTTATAATGTTCTGTAACCTGCTCGAGCATTGCTGCGCCGGTTTGGTGCCTGATTTCGACAGCCGTCAATCGGGCGGCTGCTAACGGTACGGTTTGATTCAATATCTGTGCGCCTTGGCTGCCGCCCACAACCAAAATCCTTATTACCTGGTTTGGCAATCGGGTGTTATCCGGCACCTTTAAAAATGCTTTTCTTAATGGGTTACCTGTGCAATTGGCGTTAACTTTTTTATCAAAGCTGTCTGGAAATGCTTCCAACACCCGGTTGGCAATACGGGCCAATAATCGGTTGGTCGTGCCAGGCACACGGTTTTGCTCATGGATAACCAACGGGATACCCGCCAGTTTTGCCATCAGCCCGCCGGGCCCTGCAACAAAACCGCCCATGCCCAATACGACATCGGGTTTACGCTGGCGCACTATTTTTATCGCCTGCAGGCAAGCCTTGAATAAATTGAACACACCAAAAATTTTAGTCAGCAGGCCTTTACCCCTCACGCCAGTCACTGACAGCCAGTCCATATCGATACCGTGTTCTGGAATAACCCGGCTTTCCAAACCTTTTTTGGTGCCCAGCCAGCTCACTTGCCAGCCTTGCTCACGCAATAGCTGTGCGACCGCCAACGCGGGAAACACATGCCCGCCCGTGCCACCAGCCATAATGATGATGCGCTTAGTCATTCTTAGCCTTTGCCCTTACCCGTGGTATTGGAATGTCACTGGCATTTTTTTCGGTAATTTCACTGTGGACGCGAAATAGCAAGCCAACTGCACAGCACATGACGATCACACTCCCCCCGCCATAACTCATGAGCGGCAAGGTCAATCCTTTAGTCGGTAAAATGCCCATATTGACGCCCATATTGACAAAAGCCTGAAAACCGAACCAGATACCAAGTCCATACGCAAGATAAGCGGCAAAACGTTCACCCGATTCTTCGGCAATTTTAGCGATGGCGAAACTGCGCCATATCAGCACCGAAAATAGGCCGATAATCACTAGCACACCAACCAACCCCAATTCTTCGGCAATCACTGAAAACAGAAAATCAGTATGTGCTTCAGGCAAATAGAATAATTTCTGGATACCATTGCCTAAACCCACACCCAACACCTCGCCGCGCCCAAAAGCAATCAGCGCTTGCACTAATTGAAAACCGGTGTCTAAGGCATCCGCCCACGGATTAATAAAGCTGGTCACGCGCTTCATGCGGTAAGGCTCATAAATCACCAGCAAAGCCGCTGCTGCGGCCACTATCAGTAACAACATAATGAATAACGATAATCTGGCACCTGCCAAAAACATCATGCCCATGGCGATAATTAAAATCACCACGGTGGAGCCAAAATCAGGCTCCAATAACAATAAAAATCCAGCTACGCCAAACAAAACCAACGGCTTAAACATCCCCACCAAAGATTCGCGTAAACCTTGCTGATGGCGGTCGATATACCCCGCCATATAAACCACGGCGGCAAACTTGACTAACTCCGACACCTGAATATTGAGAACGCCTAGCCGCAACCAGCGGGTACTGCCATTAACCGCGTGACCTACACCCGGTATCATCACGACAACAAGCAGCAACAGGCCGGCAATAAATAACCACGGCCCTATCCGTTCCCAACTACGCACTGGGATGTTAGTGATACATTTACCTAAAACAATGCCGACCGTGATGTGCGCCAACTGTTTGACCGGATAATTCCAAAGGTTATCAGCCACCTTTCCATCCAGATGCAAAGATGATGAAGTCACCATGACATAACCTATCAGCAACAGGCCAAGACAACTGCTGACTAATAAGTTGTCGTAATGGAACCTGCCAATGCGGGATGCTTTCGCTTTTCGGTTCATGTTGCCAACGCCAATACAGCTTTGGTAAATTTATTGCCCCTATCCTGATAATTTTTATATTGGTCAAGACTGGCGCAGGCTGGCGACAACAAGACGCTGTCGCCATTACTGGCCAGGCTAGCAGCAATCTTAACGGCTTGTTTCATATTTTCAGCCGCATAAACCGGCACGGAGGAATCCTTTAAAGCCTGCTCTATCAGCGGTGCATCCTTACCCATCAACACGACCCCTTTTGCTTTTTCCTTGATAACAGGCGCCAATTCATTCATATCCGCGCCTTTGGCATCACCACCGGCAATAAGGACAACCTTACGTGCATAGCCTTCCAGCGCGGCGATGCAGGCGCCGATGTTGGTCGCTTTAGAATCATTGACCCAAGTGACGCCACGGATTTTGGCAACCCGCTGCATCCTATGTTCCAATCCCTTGAAATTCCGCAACGCTTCACACATGGCGACCACATCCAGCCCCATAGCAACGCCTAAAGCCAATGCCGCCAACGCATTGGCGGCATTATGGCGCCCTTCCAACGGCACTGCGTCCACTGGCATTAACGGCTGGTCTTGATACATCAGATATTCGCCGGACGCTTGTGGGGCAAGATAGAAATCAGCTGGCTTTTTAACCGAAAAGGTCAGTGTTTTCCGGTCTTGATCTTTCATGGCGCCAACGACAGGATCATCAATATTGATGACCATCGTGCCATCACCCCTAAAAACCTGTTGTTTTTCCTGGGCATATTCGGCTATATCCGCATGACGGTCTAAGTGGTCTGCACTGACATTCAACACGGTTGCCGCAGCTGCATTTAAAACGGATGTCCGCTCCAACTGAAAACTTGACAGCTCCAGCACATACAAGTCAGCCGGTTCCGCCAATAAATCCAACGCAGGAACCCCAAGATTGCCCCCAACAGCGACTTGTTTGCCCGCTGCTTTTGCCATATCACCGACCATCGTCGTTACGGTGCTTTTGCCGTTTGAGCCGGTAATTGCAATAATCGGCGCATTGACGGAACAGGCAAACAGGTCAATATCACTGACTATTTTCGAACCATTGGCAATGGCTTTCATAATCGGTTTTTCATTGAGCGACAAACCGGGGCTGACAATCAGATGGGTTGCCACTTTAAAAGCGGCATCATCAAAACCGCCGGTAAAAACTGGCGTATCAGGCATAAGCTCAAGAAACTCATCGATTAACGGCGGTTTGACACGGCTGTCAATAATCGCGAATTTAAAACCCTTGTTCTGCAAATAACGTGCAACTGAAATTCCTGTGCTGCCAAGACCAACCACCAATACCTTGGCATTTTGCGGATCCAGCGCAAAATGCTTTTTCAATAAATCTAAGACCGCTGCCGTTTCCATTGTTATCTCAACTTTAATGTTGCCAAGCCAATCAGCACCAAAATAACGGTGATGATCCAAAAACGCACGATAACACGTGGCTCCGGCCAGCCTTTTAATTCAAAATGATGATGTATGGGTGCCATGCGGAAAACCCGTTTGCCGGTCATTTTGAACGATGCCACTTGAATGATGACCGATAAGGTTTCCATAACGAACACCCCGCCCATAATAACCAGGACAATTTCCTGCCTGACAAGCACGGCCAGCACGCCTAATGCCGCGCCTAATGCCAGTGCGCCGACATCCCCCATGAACACCATGGCCGGATAGGTGTTAAACCATAAGAAGCCCAATCCCGCACCGATCAAAGCGGCACAAAAAACAATCAGTTCACCGGCATTCGGTAAGAAAGGGATTGCCAGATATTCCGAGAATGTCAAATGTCCGGAAAGATAAGCAAACACACCTAATCCTGCCGCCACCATCACTGTGGGCATAATCGCCAACCCATCCAACCCATCCGTTAAATTGACCGCATTACTGGTGCCGACGATGACAAAATAGGTCAACACAATATAAGTCCAGCCCATATCGAGCATAACGTCCTTAAAGAAAGGCAGGATAAATTGCGTTTCTGCCGGCAACACCGCCGTGTTATACAAAAAAATAGCGGCTGTCAGGCCGATAATGGATTGTCCCAAATACTTGGCTTTAGCCGATAAGCCATCACTGTTACGCTTGATCACTTTCCTATAATCATCAATAAAGCCAATAATCCCGTAGCCCAAGGTGACCAATAAAATCACCCAAATGTAGCGGTTACCCAGATCTGCCCACAACAACGTGCTGACGGCAACCGCCACCAGAATTAATGCACCGCCCATGGTTGGGGTGCCGGCTTTTTCGTAATGCGATTGCGGGCCTAACTCGCGGATGCTTTGGCCAATCTTATTGCCTCTTAATTTTCTGATCATTACCGGGCCGATAATGAAAGAGATTATTAACGAGGTTAATGCACCGAGAATGGCACGGAACGTCAGGTAATGAAAAACCCTGAAGCCACTATCGAAACTCATTAAATAATCTGTCAAATAAAGTAACATTGTTTAATTCCTAAAATTCTCAACCAGAGCGGCTACCACATTTTCCATGCGTTGCGATCTTGAACCCTTAATCAAGATTGTTTCATCGCCTTTAAGCGCTTCTTTCAGCGTGTTTATCAAATCGTCTTGCGTATCAAAAAAAGTCGCACCGGCGCCAAAAGCCTGCACGGTATACTTGGTATCGTTACCGGTCGCCAACAATCTGACCACACCACTGGCGCTAATTAATTCACCCATTTCTTGATGTATTTTTGCGCTATCGTCCCCTAACTCACCAAAAGCACCCAACACTAACCACGGTTGGCCAGGGCAACCAGCCAACACATCCAAGCCCGCTTTTAATGACATTGCATTGGCGTTATAGCTGTCATTAATGACAATATTGCCCCGTTGCCCAAGCAAAAGTTGTAAGCGGCCAGTGACCGGTTTGACGCAGGCCAATCCTTGGGCAATTTGTGCTAAATCGATGTTTAACGCCAAACTCGCGGCGGCAGCCGCCAAGGCATTAAGCACATTATGTCGGCCTGCCAACTTTAGTTCGCAAGCCACTGTGCCTTGTGCCGTAACCATCTCAAACGTTGTGACAAAAGCTTTATTGCGTATCACAGTTTTAATCCCTTTAGCGGTCACATCGGCTGGACTGCCTAAGCCGAACGACAGCACTTTTCTAGTGCCTGCAAGCCCTTTCCAGTAGTCAAAATAGGCGTCATCACGGTTAAGCACGGCAACACCTTGTTGATTAAGCGCTTCGATTATTTCGCCTTTTGCCCTAGCAACACCCTCAAGGCTACCAAACCCTTCGATATGGGCCGCACCGGCATTGTTCAGTATGGCTACGTCAGCCTGCGCACAGCGGCTGGTATAGGCAATCTCCCTTGGATGATTGGCACCCATTTCAATAACAGCGTACCGGTCTTGTTCGTGCAAGCGCAGCAGTGTTAATGGCACACCGATGTCATTATTCAAATTACCTTGGGTAAACAAAACGTTATCTTGAACGCCTAAAATGGCTGCGGTCATTTCCTTGACTGTTGTTTTACCGTTACTTCCGGTGACACCGACGACCGATACGGCTGCTTTTTGCCGCCACGCGCCAGCCAGCTTAGCCAAGGCTAAACGGGTATCTTCAACATTAATATACGGTACAGCAGCCGTAACGCCCGAATGCACAATTGCCGCAACCGCCCCGGCTTGCTCGGCTAAGCCGACAAAATCGTTGCCGTCAAAGTTGTCCCCCTTAATTGCGATGTAAAGCTGCCCTGGCCTTATTGAGCGGGTGTCTATGCTGGTGGACGTGATAGCCACATCCAAACCGACGAGTTGTCCGTGGACATGCTTGGCAATTTCGCTCAGCATCATTCTCATAATTATTTGACTCTCATTAATGTAGGCGCACAATTTAATGCTTCGATGACTATCTCCCTGTCACTAAACGGAAATTTCACGCCCGCTACGTCTTGGTAATCTTCATGGCCTTTCCCGGCAATTACAATGCAATCGTTTTTTGCCGCACGGGTAACCGCACTTTGTATTGCCTGCGCCCTGTCTTGTATCACTTCAATTTTATTTGAATGGCAGCCAGCCAAAATGTCATTGATGATTGCTTGGTTATTCTCAAAACGTGGATTGTCATCGGTAATAATCAAATGATCGGCCCACTGTTCTGCGGCGCGCCCCATCATCGGGCGCTTACCCGCATCCCGATCACCACCACAGCCAAAAACCACCCATAAACCCCGCTGGCAATGTTTGCGCACACTTGACAACACCTTTTCCAGTGCATCCGGAGTATGTGCATAATCAACAATAACTAATGGTCGGCCATCATCACCGCCGAAGCGTTCCATACGTCCGGCAACCGGTTTTATTTGCGCCAAACGGTTAACCGCTTGGGCGAAACCAATACCCATAGCCAGCATCACCGCTAAAACAACCAACACGTTTTCAATATTAAAATCGCCGTACAATGGCACCGTCACTTGTTGGTGTTCAGTCCGCCAGCGGACGTCAAATTCGATTCCGTTGGGTTTATGGACGATGTGCTGTGCAACCAGGCTTTCCCCGCCAGAAGTTAAAACTTTGCCGTTAACGCTAACCCCCCAAACCACAGCGGTTTTTGGCACCTCTGCAATAATGCGCCCGCTGGTTGCGTCGTCTAAGTTAACAACGACAAAAGCCAAGCCGGGCTTGTCCAGCAAGGCCAGCTTAGCCTGCAAATAAGCTTCCATCGTGCCGTGATAGTCCAGATGGTCGCGGCTGATATTGGTGAATACCGCGCCCTTAAAACGGACACCATTCACTCTGCCTTGCTCCAAGCCGTGCGATGAGACTTCCATTGCAACCGTCTGTTTTTTGCCTGCCATCAAAGCGGCTAGCATCTGTTGTACTGACAGTGCATCAGGCGTGGTATTGACGGTTTTGTCCAACTTTCCCCATTCACCCCAGCCTAACGTCCCGATAATGCCGCAATCATCTAGCAATTGGCCCAAAAATTGGCTACATGAAGTTTTTCCATTCGTGCCGGTAATACCAATCACATCGATAAGCTGCGACGGGTTGCC
The DNA here is from genome assembly GCA_028712695.1 of Methylovulum sp. GTDB lineage: Bacteria > Pseudomonadota > Gammaproteobacteria > Methylococcales > Methylomonadaceae > Methylovulum. Next base: position 127,590 of record JAQTQZ010000007.1, read on the forward strand.
ATAAAAGCGGGCGGCAATAATGCCGATAACCCCCCCTAAATTGGCTATGGCAATCATTGGTGGCTTTTCTTCTGGCTCCCCAAAAGAGATGTAATCGTCGGCCAACTGCTGGCCTTGACCGGCCGGATCAAAAATAACCGCGCAAGCGCCGTTATTAACAGCCTGTCCAAGATGATTCAAGCCATGTTGCATCGCTCCCGTCAGGGCAACAAACACATTACCCTCAACAACCTTCCGGCTATCCAATTCAATGCCGCTGATTACCCTGTCGTCTGCTTGTACCCAAACCAAACCGGTCAATAATTCATGTAATGTCATCGAGGATTTTTCTGCGTTAACAAAATCGGCATGGTTTCTTCCTGATCAGGGCTGATTTCCAAAATGCGCAAAGCGCCTGCCATCACTTTAGAAAATACCGGCGCAGACACAAGGCCGCCGTAGTATTTGCCGGCGGAAGGCTCGTCAATCATCACAACCATAACTAGACGGGGATTTTTTGCCGGTGCGATCCCTGCAAAGACTGAAAAATATTTTTTAGCGACATAACCGCCCCTGCCACCTGATTTTTTTACGGTACCGGTTTTACCTGCCACGCTATAACCATCAACCTTAGCTTCATAGGCGGTGCCGTCTTTCATGATCACTGTTTCCATCATCGCTCTAACACGCTGGATTGTTTTAGCTGAAAAAACCCGTTGCGCATCAATATCTTCATCCCGTTTCAGCAAGCTGACAGAATGCAAGATGCCGTCGTCCGCCAGCGCCGTATAAGCCCTTGCCAACTGCAATGCAGAGGCATTCAGGCTATAGCCGAAGGACAACGTTGCCCGTTCGAAATCGTGCCAGCGCCGCAAGTCCAACAGATTGCCCCTCGCTTCCCCTGGAAATCCTACGCCTGCCGAAACCCCAAAACCCAAGTGGTGATAGACATTCCAAAAATACTTGGGCGGCATCTTCAAGGCCATCTGGCTTACGGCAATATTGCTGGATTTTTTTATTACGTGTGTCAAGTCCAAGGTGCCGTAATTATGCACATCCCTTACCACATGATGCCCGACCGGAAAAACACCCTGCGTATAAAACAAATCATTAAGGTGCACATAGCCACCATCCAAGCTGGCGGCCACAACAAACGGCTTTACTGTCGAACCCGGCTCAAACACTTCAGTAAACGCCCTGTTTCTATAAAGGTTTTCTTTCAAGCCCTTTCTGGTGTTCGGATTGAAGGTCGGTTGGTTAGCAACCGCAAGAATTTCACCGTTTTTAACATCCAGCATCACCAATGTGCCGGACTTGGCCTTATGGGTGTCAATTGCCGCTTCCAATTCCCGATAAGCGAGATATTGCAGTCGCTGATCAATGCTTAACTCCAGATCTTTGCCATTGACCGGTTCCTGAATATTTTCAATATCGGCGATAATCTGATGTGTGCCGTCCCTGATAACCCGTTTGCGTCCTGAAATACCTTTTAAAGTTTTCTCATAGGCCGCTTCCAAGCCTTCCTGTCCCTTATCTTCCAGATCAGTGAAACCAACTAAGTGCGCAGATATTTCACTTGCAGGATAAAAGCGCTTGAATTCACGTTCAAAATTAACGCCATTTAACTTTAGCGCTTTTACTTGATCCGCAATACCAGGATCTATCTGACGGGCAACATAAATAAATTGCCTAGGTTCAGGTTCTTTAAGCAAATTGCTTATTTTGCCTGCAGGCAATTCCAACACCACTTCCATTTGCCGGATTTTGTCTTTTTTGTCTTGTTGGTAATCGCTCAGCACTTGCTTCTTTTCATCTTCGCTAAGCTTTTCTCCTTTCCGCGCTTTCCTTAACGCTTTTAGCTGCTTTGTTATTTGGCTTTTATCATCTTCCTTAAGCTGCTTGGCATTTACCGAAATCGTGTCGACGGGAGTGCTAATTGCCAGCGGCTCACCGTTCCTGTCTTTAATCATCCCCCGGTAAGCGGGCATAACGACTTCATCAACCTGCCTGTCATCGCCCTCATTCTGAAGAAACTCTTTATTGAACACTTGCAGATAAACTGCCCGTCCAACAAGCAAACCCATGCAGCCCATCATGAAGATCAGCAAAAACTTCCTTCTGTTGGAAAAGTCCTTAGTAGGCGTGCGGGCGGTGCGCTTAACTCGAAAATCCATCATTTACGGTTCTATATAGATAGTTTTTTCCCGTAATGGCATGATCAGTTTCAACTGATCCCGAGCCACTGTTTCTAAATGGTTATGGCCCAATAACATAGCCAGCTCCACCTGCATTTGCCCCCACTCGACATCGTATTGCGCCAGTGCTTTTTCTTGTTGTTGTGTCTCAATAAAAATCAGTCGGGAATAATATTTGCTATAAATAACTGCCATTGCTGATAACAAAAAAGTTACCAACACCATGCCCATACCCAAAAATCGCAAAGTCGGCACTTAAACTCTCTCTGCGACACGCATGATGGCGCTACGTGCCCGTGGATTTTCTGTCATTTCCGTTGCCCCTGCTTTTAATGCTTTCCCTATTTTTTTTAATAAACCTTTAGCGATGTCCGCTTCTTTGACAGGGAGTTTTCCGGGATTATATTTAACCCCGGACTCAGCATTTATAAACCGCTTGACAATGCGATCCTCTAGAGAATGGAAAGAAATCACAACTAACCGGCCTTCCGGTTTTAGAATCGGCACTGATTGCCTTAAAACCATCTTCAGTTGCTCCAGCTCACCATTTATTTGAATACGTATTGCCTGAAAACTGCGAGTAGCTGGGTGTTTGTGCCGTTCTTTGATAGGGACAGCATCGGCGATCAGTTCCGCTAGCTGCTTAGTCGTGGTGATTGGCGACTGCGTCCGTGCGGCAACGATTGCACCGGCAATGCGCCGTGCGAACCGCTCTTCGCCATAATCAAACAACACTTTGACCAATTCTTTTTCATCAACGCTTGTCAACCATTGCGCCGCCGACATGCCGGTAGTGCTATCCATACGCATGTCGAGCGGGCCGTTACGCAAAAAGCTGAAGCCTCTTTCGGGATTATCCAGCTGTGGCGATGACACGCCCAGATCTAACAAAATACCGTCCACTTTCCCGCTGATACCCGCCTGCTCAACAATGCTCCCCAAGTTGGAGAAACTGCTGTGCTTAAGAGTAAAACGTCTATCTTCGCGCATTTTTTGCGCATACTCAGAATCAACGGCTTCCTTGTCCCTATCCAAAGCCAGCAATTGCCCTGATGTGTCTAGCTGGGATAATATCGCGCTGCTATGCCCACCGCGCCCAAACGTACAATCCAGATAAATGCCGTTTTTTTTAATTGCTAACTGTTGCAAGGTTTCCGCAAGCATTACAGGCAAATGTTCCACTTTTACTACTCCTGCCTGCTTAAAAAGATAAAGGCCCTAGCTCTTCCAACCCTTCGTTATCATTGTTATCAAGCCATTCGTTTTCTTTAACCATCCAAGCTTCTTCGTTCCAAATTTCGAACTTATTGAGCTGGCCGACTAACACAATTTTTTTATCCATACCGGCAAATTTTCTAAGTTTTTCCGGCAACAACAAGCGCCCCTGTGCATCCATTTCACATTCAGTTGCATTACCTATAAGAAAACGCCTCAGCTTACCGGCCATTTTATTCAGTGTGGATAGCTTGCTGATGGTTTGTTCAACTTTTTCCCACTCTGGCAATGGATAAAGCCATAAACAGCCGCTTTCTCCCATGCAACGCTCATTTACCGCAACAGTCACCACCATTTGCCGCCCGCAGCAAGTGTGCAATTCCTCCCGGTAACGGGTAGGCACAGCAAGGCGACCTTTATCGTCTAGGTTGATTGAACTGATGCCTCGAAACAAGATCCACTCCGTTCGCCAGAAAAACCTTTTGCGGCAACTTTACACCACTTTTCACCACTTTCTTGCCACTATAGATTTCAAATACTACTTAGTCAAGAGCGATTTGACCTTAAATCTTTCTTTTTTGACAATGACTTACAGGGTGAATGCAGGCGTGTGGGATCAGCTATGGGAACGAAAAATAAATTCCAAGATTTATCAATAAACTGAGTGATTTTTTAGTAAAAAATGTCTGGGAAAAAATAATAATTGACGGATTAGGTTTTGCTAATAAGCAAAAAAGCACACTGCAGCCGCAGCATTTACCGAATAGGGTTGCCTTTAAAAGAGGGGGGATTAAGCGGTAGCCAAAACACTATAATGAAGAATGAAAAACGGGGGTATGAAATAAAAAAAGAAAGAGTCGGCCTGTAAGCCGGGTTCTGTCGAGAACAGCCATTCATCTAGGCTGCAAGTCACCTTGCAGCTCAAGCAATCTACCCAGGAACCGCGCGGGCCACGCGTCTGTTCCTCTATTTGATCTTGCTCCGGGTGGGGTTTACCATGCCACTCCTGTTACCAGTTGCGCGGTGCGCTCTTACCGCACCTTTTCACCCTTACCC
>JAQTQZ010000039.1 GCA_028712695.1 Methylovulum sp.
ACTTGGGGCCTTTGCCCAAGCTTGGGACGGCAAATACCCGCCAATCAGCCAATCCTGGCGTAATCACTGGCCTAACCTGATTGCTTTTTTTGATTATCCTGATGGAACCAGGAAGATCATTTGTACCACTAATGCCATTGGATCCGTCAACAGCGTGGTTAGGAAGGCGACCAACGCCAGGAAAACATTCCCTAATGGCCAATCGGCAATGAAAGTCATTTATCTGGCTATAGGGGGCGCTTCGAGAAAAGGGTCTATGCCATTACGTGATTGGAAACCGGCCATTAATCAGCTTATGATTAGGTATCAGGACAGGATGCCTGGTTTTATTTAACGGCGGTTTACACAGATTTTTTTACACTCTCTAATTACCCGCATATTATCCACGCGCTACGCGGCGGAAAATCCGGCGTGGTGTTGGATCATGCGCTGCATGCGGATTTGAAGCGGCGGGAACGGGTGTTTTTTAGTTATTTTGCGAGGGGGTAGCAATGGGGGGCAGCAGTCCAGCGAGCAAGCAAGCACCGGCGATTGGCTCTTTTAAAGTCATGTCGCAAGGGTATGGCGTAACCGGTCCGGTCGTGATGGGCACGGCACGGGTGCAGTGTATCTTGATTGATTACGCCGATTTTTACAGCGTGACCCACCACGAAAGCATGGGCGGCAAAGGCGGTGGCGGCAACCAAGGCACGGTAAATTACAGTTATTATGCAACTGTTGTGCTGCTGGTGTGCGAGGGCGTCGGCGTCGGCGTGAATTATAAACGCTTGTGGGTCAATAAGGATTTGTACAACACCCCAGACCTTAAAGGCTTTGCTGAATTTGATGGGGCGGATGGGCAGGCGGCTTGGGATTATATGGCCACTAAACATCCTGAAAAGGCGTTGGTTTATGGCGGCTTTGCTTATCTGGCCGCGCACGACTACGAACTGACCAGTTCGGCCTCCATTGGCAACCATGGGATTGAGGTGGAGGGGTTTTATGCCAACGTTGGCACGGGCAAAGACGCCACCATTGCGAATTGCATGACCGGGCTGCTACTGGATGATGTGTGGGGGGTTGGTTTTGGTGTTGACCGCCTGTTGTCATTGGCGCAACTTGATGATTATTGCGGCAGTTATGGGTTGGTCATCTCACCTGCGCTGACTGAACAAGAAGCCGCCAAGGACGTATTGTCCAGATGGGCCACCATTGCCAATTGCGGGGCAGTCTGGACGCAAAATGCGGCGGGGGACGGTGGCGCATTGAAATTTATCCCGGTCTCGCAAACGGCACACAGTGGCAATGGCACCGATTATTTGCCCACGGCTCCATTAGATATAACACTGACAGGCGATGATTTTTTAGCTGAGAGCGGCGAAGAGCCGGTTATGTCCACGCCCAAAGACCGCGCCGAGGCGGACAATTCGTTTATTGTCGAATTCGAAGCCCGGAGCAAAGAGTACAATAAAATGCTGACCCCGGCAGCGACTGATACGGCGGCTATCAAAACCTATGGCTTGCGCGAAGCCTCGCAGTTTGTCGCCAAGGAAATCCGGCTGATGGACGTGGCGCAGCGTGTTTGCCAAAACTTGCTGCAACAGGCGCAATATGGCGGCGGCACGCATGAGGCGCGGTTGTCATCTTGGCAATATGCGTACCTGGAACCGGGCGATGTGGTGTTTTTGGATGATGCGGAACTGGGGTTTGATAACTGGCCGGTGATGATTATTGAAGTCACGGACGATGGCGACGCGATGTCGATTATCTTTGAAGATGTGCCGAATGGCGTGGGCGATAGCGAGCATTACGCCGCCGATGATGTGTCTTACGCCCGTGTGCCGTGGAATACGCCGGTGGGCAGTGACGAATTCCACCGCATCGCACTGCAAGTTTTTATACAGGAATATAATTTGACCCGTTTCAGTTAAACGTTAACAACTACCACATTCCCTATAGCTTCACAACATAATGAAAAGATTATTTTTACTGATCATCTTGATTTGGCAACAACAATTAAAGCTTTTCACCAGCGCAGCACTCATTGGCGCAGTTATCGGTGTGTTTGTGTTGGCACCGAGTTATGACTATATCAATGCCCGTGAGCAGACGGCAAGCCCGCTCTCGTCATTGGGCTATGTGTTCAGTCAGGTTAAGGATATGTTGACTGGGCAAATTTCCTACAACGACTTGATGCTAATCACATTTTATGCAGAAATCGGGGCAATGATCGGTTTGTTGTCGTTGGTTTTGTATAAGGTCATACATAAGCGTTTAGCGCATATCGACCGCTTAAAATCGGAGCTGAACAAGGATTTGCCGTCGATTATCAGGCAGGGTGAAGGGCCGCATTTGGAGTTTAAGGCATCGTTGCGTTGGGATATGGTGGAGTCGCGTATTAACCGCGCGCTTGAGGGTGTCATTTTAAAAACGCTGGCGGGTTTTTTAAACAGCTATATCGGCGGCACATTACTGATTGGCGTGGCTGACAACGGTGAAATTATCGGTTTGGAAAAAGATTATCAGACCTTAAAACGACCTGATCAGGACGGCTTTGAACAATCAGTGATGAGCGCCATCTCAGCACATTTGGGCGCAGACCTTTGCCCCTTTGTGCATGTCCTGTTCCACGTTATCGATAGTAATGACGTCTGTCGGCTGATTGTTTCCCCTGCCAACAGGCCGGTGTTTTTAGAACACGGCAACACCCCGAAATTTTATGTCAGGACGGGCGGAGCGACGCGTGATTTGAACATTAAAGAAGCATTGGGCTATGTGTCCAAAAGATGGAAGTGAACGGTGAGTTTCCTAGGTGTTAAACCAAGCCCAAAGGAGTGATTGACGGGGGGGGTAATATAATCCATAATTTTACTGTGGTTAATTTAATAAATATAAATAATGAGGAGAATGCTATGTCTTTGATAACTTGGACAGCCAGCCAGTACGGCACCAATGTAGGTTTTGCCGATGAAGAACACCGAATTTTATTTGATAAGCTTAATAAATTATATGACCTGGCCACCGGCGGTGCTGAGCGTTCAGCCGTGGGTGCGCAATTGGATGATTTGATTGCCTATGTTGTAGATCATTTTGCCCACGAAGAAAAAGAAATGCAGGCTAAAGGCTTTGAAGGCTATCCGGCACATAAAATGGAACACGATGCGCTGGTTGGCATTTGTGCAGGTTTACAAACAAAATTCCATGCCGGTGAAGCGGACGTCACTGAAGAAGTAGGACAAATGGTTAAAGGCTGGTTAGATAGCCACATCCCTACTTTTGATATGGCTTATGCTGGCGCGTTGAATAGTTAACCGCCACATTAGTTGCAATAAATAGATTAAAGGGCGGTCATTCCGCCCTTTTTTATTGGCTGTCAGTTTGTAAATCAAAGGTTAATCCTGCTCCCATCTGCCCGTTTACAGGGTAGGAACAGCTTATTATTTTGAGTGGTGATCGAGTCATGTAGCCGTTTTTAAAACACGATCTAAGGTATTATAGTCGGTTCACTTTTATCATTTTTGACCCCACTAAAGCTGCTCCATGTCCCTTGCCTTTGTCCATTTAAGATTACACACCGAATTTTCCCTAGTTGACGGGATTGTCAAGATCAAACCGCTGGTGAAGCGTCTGGCTGAGCTTAATATGCCGGCGGTTGCCGTCACCGACCACGCCAATTTATTTTCCTTGGTCAAATTTTATAAAGCCGCAAGCGGGCAGGGCATCAAACCGATAGCGGGCGCTGATGTGCTCATATTCAATCCTGAAGAGCCATCGGTACCTTATCGTCTGACCTTGTTGGTCAATCATCAGCAAGGCTACATCACGTTAACAGAGCTCATTTCCAAAGCGTACCAGGAAGGTCAGCATCAGGGGGTGCCGATGTTGCAACGCGAGTGGCTGGAACAAAATCATCAGGGCTTAATTGCGCTGTCCGGTGCAATGGGCGGCGATATAGGCAAAGCGTTGCTGGCAGAAAATTTTGAGGCCGCCAAGCAATTGGCCGAATACTGGGGCGCTTTGTTTCACAAATGCTTTTATCTGGAATTACAGCGTATCGGTAAACCGGATGAAGAGCGTTATATTGCCGCTGCTGTCGAGTTGGCGTTGACGATGGACTTGCCGGTGGTGGCCACTAACGATGTCCGTTTCCTGCACAGGGAGGATTTTGCCGCCCATGAGGTGCGTGTTTGTATCAACCAAGGGCGCGTGCTTGATGACAATCGCCGCCCCAAAGACTATACCGAGCAGCAATATTTGCGTAGCGGCGGGGAAATGCTGGAGTTGTTTGCCGATATTCCCGAAGCGCTGGCAAACAGCGTGGAAATCGCCAAACGCTGCAATGTGACACTGACGCTGGGCGAAAACTTCCTGCCCGACTACCCGGTGCCCGAAGGTATGACGCTGGCCGAATTGATGGCGGATGAAGCCCGTAAAGGGCTGGATGAGCGCTTGCTACAGTATCCGGCGGTTGGCAAAGGTTCGGATGACGAAAACCGTGTGGCGTATTATGAACGGCTGGATATTGAGCTTAAAGTGATTAACGCGATGGGGTTTCCAGGCTATTTCATGATTGTCGCGGACTTTATCCAATGGGCTAAAAACAATGGGATTCCGGTAGGGCCGGGGCGTGGTTCGGGGGCGGGGTCTTTAGTCGCTTATGCGCTGAAAATCACCGATTTGGACCCGATTGAATTTGATTTGCTGTTCGAGCGGTTTTTAAATCCTGAGCGGGTTTCGATGCCCGACTTTGATATTGACTTCTGCATGGATCGTCGTGACGAAGTTATTAATTATGTCGCCGAGCATTATGGCCGCGATCATGTCGCGCAGATTATCACGTATGGCTCGATGGCAGCCAAGGCGGTGATCCGCGATGTTGGGCGCGTGCTGGGATTTTCTTACGGCTTCGTTGACCGTCTGGCCAAGCTGATTCCGTTTGAAATCGGCATGACGCTGAACAAGGCGTTAAAAGACAGCCCCGATCTTAAACATCTTTACGACAATGAAGAAGAGGTCAAGTCGCTGATTGATATGGCGATGTCGCTGGAAGGGACGGCGCGTAATGCCGGCAAGCACGCCGGTGGTGTCGTGATTTCCCCGACCAAACTGACCGATTTTACGCCGTTGTACTGCGAACAAGGCGGCGGCAATCTGGTCACGCAGTTCGATAAAGATGATGTCGAGGCTGTAGGTTTGGTCAAGTTTGACTTTTTAGGTTTGCGCACCCTGACGATTATCGACTGGGCCTTGCAGACCATTAACCGCAAAAACAGCCAAATCGGCAAGCCGCTGGTCGACATAAGCAAAATTCCCCGCGACGATGCCGAGTCTTATGAGTTGTTAAAAAATGCCCGTACCACGGCAGTGTTCCAGCTTGAATCGCGGGGCATGAAGGAGCTGATTAAAAAACTCAAGCCCGATTGTTTTGACGACATTATCGCGCTGGTGGCGTTATTTAGACCTGGGCCGTTGGAATCAGGCATGGTTGATGATTACATCAATGTCAAGCACGGAGCTAAGGCCGAATATGCGCATCCGTTGCTGGAGCCTATTCTCAAACCGACCAACGGTGTCATCCTGTACCAAGAGCAGGTGATGCAAATTGCCCGTGAGCTGGCGCTATATACACTGGGCGGTGCGGATATGCTGCGCCGGGCGATGGGTAAGAAAAAGCCGGAGGAAATGGCGAAAGAGCGCGAAAAGTTTACCAGCGGTGCAGTCGCCAATCAGGTCGATGAAAAAATAGCGACGTACATCTTCGATTTGATGGAAAAATTCGCCGGTTATGGTTTTAACAAATCGCATTCGGCGGCGTATGCGCTGGTTGCGTACCAGACGGCGTGGCTAAAAGCGCATTATCCTGCTGCATTTATGGCGGCGGTGCTGTCGTCTGATATGGACAACACCGATAAAGTGGTGGTGTTGATCGAAGAATGCCGACAAATGAAACTGAACATTTGCTCACCTGACATCAATATATCGGAGCATAAGTTCACCGTTAATGACGCAGGGCAGATTGTTTACGGTTTGGGTGCGATCAAAGGTGTAGGCGAATCGGCGGTTGAAGACGTCATCATTAATGAACGCAATCAGAACGGGCCATTCTCCGGTTTGTACGATTTATGCAAACGGGTCGATTTAAGGAAAGTCAACCGGCGGGTGTTGGAAGCATTAATCAAGGCAGGGGCTTTTGATGAGTTTGGCGCTTGCCGTGCGAGCCATCTTGCCGAACTCCCTACGGCATTAAAAGTCGCCGAGCAACACGGGAAAATGGCGCAAACCGGGCAGAATGATCTGTTTGGCTTATCGGTTAATGTCGTTGCGGATACGGAGGCGGTTGCCGATACAGACGGCTACACGACGGTTGTTGAGCCGTGGACAGAAAACGAGCGGTTGGATGCAGAAAAATCAATCTTGGGTTTGTATCTTACCGGCCACCCTATCATCCAATATGAGCCTGAATTAAAGCAATTCACTAATGGCAGCATAGCCAGTTTGCTGGAGACCGTAGAAAGGTCACGTGGCAATATCAATGCGCGGGTTGCGGGTCTAGTGGTTGAAGTGCGTACCCGGCAGACAAAAAATGGTAAGACCATGGGCTTTGCGACGCTTGATGACAGGACTGACAGGCTTGAGTGCGCGGCTTTTGGTGAGGTGTACGATCAGTATCGGGATATATTTGTCCGCGATAAGCTGCTGATTGCTGAAGGCGCAGTGGCATTTGACAGTTTTTCCGGTGCGTTGCGCTTAACGGTGGAGAAGCTTTATGACATCGGACAGGCTAGGGGGGCTTTTGCCCGTGCCATCCAATTGACTTGGACAGCGGGAGGCGATGTTCGCCGCGTCAGTCCCTTGGTAAAACAGCTAGCGGCTGTTTTACAGCCTTTCAAAGGCGGCAAGTGTCCTATCGATATTGATTACCGCTCACTGGTTGCCAAGGCGAATTTGCGGCTTGGCGATGAATGGCGGGTACACCCTGAAGATGAGCTGATAAACCGATTACGGGCTTTGCCGGAGATTATTGAAGTGGCGGTTAAATATCGCTAATAACTTGTTTTAAAAGCATTCTTAGGCGTGAATGAGAGCAGCGGCAAGCATTATTATTTGGAGTACAAACTTGGGTTTGTACTCCAAAAGCCGATGACTTAATTTAATGGCAGGGATACCGGCTGGACAAATGCCGGAATGGCATTAATCTGTTTCGGCATCCTGATGGTGTGTGTCCGTAACAACTGTAGGCGCTGCTTGCTCAGGCGTTACAGGTTGGCTATAGGTTTGAGGGCTTTCTTGAGGTTCCGGCTTGGGCATTGCTTCTGCTGCTGGAACTTGAACGGGTGGCTCAGGATTTGTGCTTTTTTCTTCATGCCCATCCGTTTTAAGCTCAGGTGCCGCCGTTTTTTCAATACGCTCCGTGACATTGTCAGCCGATGCCGTAAGGTGCCCGTTCTTTTCCTGTGGCTCAACAATAACATTAACCGGCACAATTTGCGGAGACGCAATGTGTTCTTCAGGTTGTGTGGCACTATGAGGTTGTACCTCAGGTTTTGTAGATGGCTGACTTGGCTCTGGTTGTCCAGAAAAATCATGATGGTCTACAACAGGCTGTGAAACAGCTTGCTGTGTAGTATTCTCCGTCTCGGTACTGGCATCTATAAAGACTTCATTATCTTCGTTCTCTAAATTTGTTTCCGGTTTTTTGTAGTTAGGATTACGCGGTCTTCTGCGGTTAGGCCCCCGTCTGGAATTGGTTTTTTTAGGGCTTTGATTGGTTTGTTCTTCGGTGCTATCGGACACTTCGCTTGCATCGGAGACTATTGCGACAGCTGCTTCTGATATCACTTCAGCGGCCTGAGCCATTTGTTCTTTTTCTTTATTATCGGGGGTTTTTACAGGAGGCAGGTTAGGCCTGACATTTCTGCTTGATACCTTGAAGTTATTATTGCGGGGCGCTTCAGTTTCACCCTGTTCTTTTTCTTGCTCTGTAGCGGTGGTGGTTGCCTGGTTGCTGCTACCGTTGCCATTGCGATTGCGGTTCTGGTTTCTGTTGCGCCTGTTGTTACGGCTTTTATAAGGGGAAGCTTCAGTTGCCGGTTTGATTTCTTCACTTTCTACCGGTTGCCGCGCTTCTTTTTGAGCTATAGGTTGTTCAACAGGTTGCTCAGGCTCGAGGCTAACAACCTCGACCAATTTGTGCCAGAAGCGTTTGATCAAGTTGGCCGCTTCGTTTTTGTTTTGTATTGGTTCAGGCACATCATGCAGAAATTCTTTGACGACTGGTTTGTCAATTTTGGGTTTTAACTGTTGTGCAAACGCCGGTAAAGTAATGTCTTCCTCTTTGATTTGCAGATAGCTCGGTTTTTCATCTGCGGCATCTTTTTCTTTAATGCGCTCAATATCATAAGCTGGCGTTTCCAGATGCTTGCTGGGCAAAATGATAATGCCAACTTTTAAGCGTCCTTCAATTTGCTCAATCGCGTGGCGCTTTTCATTTAGCAGGAATGTCGCGCATTCAATCGGCAAATGGGCGATGACTTTTTCGGTGCCTTTTTTCATGGCTTCTTCTTCAAGAATCCGCAGCACCGACAACGCGACCGATTCAACATTGCGGATCGTGCCTTGGCCTTTGCAACGCGGGCAGGGCAGTTGGGTGGAATCACCTAATGACGGGCGCATCCGTTGCCGTGACATTTCCAGCAAACCAAACCGGGAAATACGGCTGGTCTGAATCCGTGCCCTGTCCAGTTTAAGCGCGTCACGCAGATGGTTTTCGACAATACGCTGGTTTTTATTCGACAGCATGTCGATAAAGTCAATGACAAACAATCCGCCTAAGTCGCGCAACCGCAGTTGGCGGGCAATTTCATCGGCGGCCTCAATATTGGTGTTCAGTGCGGTCTCTTCAATGTCGCTGCCTTTGGTGGCGCGCGCCGAGTTGATGTCGATTGAAGTCAGGGCTTCGGTATGGTCAATAACAATCGAGCCGCCGGAAGGCAGTGACACTTCGCGGCCATAAGCAACTTCAATTTGTGATTCGATTTGATAGCGGTTAAACAAGGGGACGGCATCTTGATACAGTTTTGCCTTGGGCAAGAAATGCGGCATGACTTGTTTTAAGAAATTTTGCACTAACGCAAATGATTCTGTGTTATCGATTAGGATTTCGTCTATATCGCCGCGCAGATGGTCGCGTAATGCCCTAATGATGACGTTGCTTTCTTGGAAGACTAAAAAGGGGGCGGTCTGTTCGCTGGAAGAGCGTTCAATGGCTTCCCAAAGCTGCATCAAATAATTCAAATCCCATTGCAGTTCTTCGGCATTCTTACCGCACCCCGCTGTTCTGACGATCAACCCCATGTTGTCAGGAATTTCCAGTGACGCCATCACTTCACGCAATTCACTGCGGGTTTCACCTTCGATACGCCGTGAGATGCCGCCTGCTTTAGGATTATTAGGCATCAACACCAGGTAAGTGCCGGCCAAACTGATATAGGTTGTTAGTGCTGCGCCTTTATTGCCACGTTCTTCTTTTTCAATCTGGACGACAATTTCCTGGCCTTCCCGGATCAAGTCTTTGATGGCAGGACGACGGCCTTCGTTATCTGCGCCTTCTTGGGCGTGACGGTAGGCAGGGGAAATTTCTTTAAAGGGCAAAAAACCGTGTTTGTCGGTGCCGTAGTTGACGAATGCGGCTTCTAGGCTAGGTTCTACGCGAGTAATTATCCCTTTGTATATATTGGATTTTTTTTGTTCTTTTGAGGGGACTTCTATGTCAAAATCATAAAGTTTTTGACCGTCTACCAAAGCGACCCGCAGTTCTTCTGCCTGCGTGGCGTTGATAAGCATTCTTTTCATTTTATATCCTTGTAGTGATCCTGCTCCATTATCAGATTTTAATAATCAGATTATGCAAAGCCATCTTTAACGCCTGTACGGCAAGCTATTTTAGCTAGCGCATGCGGCATTAGGGTGCGCTTAGGTAAAGTGTATCTTAAGCCTTAACAGGCATAACAATGATTGCAATCAAGGTCATTGTCGCCGGTCTTAGCGGTAAATTCTGTTTTAAGCAGGAGTTAAAAATCGTGCGTCAAGGGTCGAACGATGAACCCGAAAAATCTTGCGATACTAAAGCTTAATAAATCGCCATGTTTTGAGACTGCTATTACCTGCCTTTGCCAGTCTATCAATCACTGCTCTTCGACAGGGTAAGTCGGGATAAGGGGATTATAAAATGGCAATAACAGATAAATACTTCCGCTGTTGTCCAGTTTTTCGCTTGAAAACTGCCTTGCGTAGTATGTTTTTTAATAAAACCTGTCTAATATAGCAACCTTATTGCGCCACTTCAATTTTAAAGCATTAAACCTGATAGGATACTGGTATTATTACCTCATGAGCATAGCAGAACACAGCGCGGCCCCCACTGTTCAAATAGTTGAAATCACTGAAGACAACAGCGATCAACGGCTGGATAATTTTTTAATTACCCGCTTAAAAGGCGTGCCTAAGAGCCGTATTTACCGGATTGTCCGTAAAGGTGAAGTCAGGGTCAATAAAGGCCGTGTCGATGTCAACTACCGCTTGGCCGTTGGCGATATGGTCAGGATTCCGCCGGTCAGGGTTGCGGAAAGGACAGCCGAGTCATTTGTCGCCCAAGGCCTGAAAGAACTTCTACAGCAAGGTGTTTTGTTTGAAGATGATGTTTTGTTAATCATCAACAAACCGGCAGGATTTGCTGTCCATGGTGGTAGTGGCATCAATTCGGGCATTATCGAAGGCTTAAGGTTAATCAGGCCTGAGGCGCATTTTTTGGAACTGGTGCACCGGCTCGATAAGGATACGTCAGGTTGTTTGCTGATTGCCAAAAAACGTAGTGCCTTAAAGCAATTGCACGCGCTTTTTCGTGATGACCACGTTAATAAAACCTATGTGGCGTTACTGGCTGGGCAATGGGCGAGGAAAAAACTGGTTGTCAATGCACCGCTACAAAAAAATGTCAGCCAAGGCGGCGAGCGCATGGTGGTTATCAGTCAGTCTGGCAAAGCGGCGGAAACAGCCTTTGTGCGTTTGCAACTATTTCACGATGCAACGTTGGTTGAGGCTTCACCAAAAACTGGGCGTACCCATCAGATCCGTGTCCATGCCGCGAGCTTGGGGCATCCCATTGTCGGCGATGACCGTTATGGCGTGGATGAAGTCAATAAAAACTTTAAAACCCGTGGCTATAAGCGCATGTTTTTGCATGCCGCAACCTTAAAATTCCAACATCCTGTTACGGGTGCGATATTGTCAGTTTCCGCGCCTTTACCTCGGCAACTCGATCAATTACTCAAAAATGAACCGTCAAAACATGAACCGTTAAATTATGAAAGATAGATTTGATTTAATCATATTCGATTGGGACGGCACGCTGATTGACTCCATCGATTGGATTACCCATTGCTTACAAACCGCCGGTGCACGCTGTGGCTGTGTGATTCCTGAACGTCAAGCGGCTAAAGATGTCATCGGTTTAAGCATTGACAAAGCCATGCTGGCTTTATTTCCAGAAGTGGATGAAACAACGCATGGGCAATTGATCAGCCATTACAGCCGGGAATATTTTTCTAAGAAAATTAGCCGCGATGATTTATTTACTGGCGTTTATGACATGCTGGTCCAGTTAAAGTCATTAGGTTACCAGTTAGCCGTTGCTACCGGAAAAACCCGTGCCGGGCTGGATGAGGCGTTGGCGGGCACGGCAACCACCGGGTTGTTTTGTGTAACGCGCTGTGCTGATGAGACAGCATCCAAACCTGATCCTAGGATGCTTAACGAGATTATGCAACAAGCTAATATTGCCAAAGAACGCACGCTAATGGTGGGTGATTCCATCCATGATTTGCAAATGGCGCTGAATGCCCAAATAGCGTCAATTGGGGTGTCATGTGGCGCGCATTCGGAAACATTTTTGCAAGACTATCAACCGTTACATTGCTTACACCAGCCTACGCAATTATTGGAATTAATCCAAGGTTAAAATACAGATGGAAAATCAACAAGACAACAAAATACACACAAACCCTTCATCCTCTTTGGGATGGGAGCGTGAAGTGATAGAAAAACTGGCTTTCGCGGCGATCACCGAGCAAAAAAAGACCCGGCGTTGGGGGATTTTTTTCAAGTTCCTGCTGTTTTTGTATCTGATCGTCATTGCTGGATTGGCGGTGTATCCAAAGATCAAAGACGATTTTGGTACGGTTAGCGAAGGCCATACCGCGATTATTGATGTGGTGGGAATGATTGCCGAAGACAAGCCTGCCAATGCCGCTGATATTATTGAAAGCTTACGGGATGCGGTGAAAGACAGCAATACTAAAGGCATTATTTTGCATGCCAATTCACCAGGTGGCAGTCCGGTACAGTCGGCCTATGTCTATGAAGAAATAAGGAAAATTAAAAAAGAACACCCAAAATTACCGATTTATGCGGTCGTCAGTGATGTGTGCGCGTCGGGTTGTTATTACATTGTTGCCGCCGCTGACAAAATTTTTGTTAATCAGGCCAGTCTGGTTGGCTCAATAGGGGTGCTTATGGACGGTTTTGGCTTTGTTGATATTATGCAAAAAATGGGGGTGGAGCGGCGCTTAATGACGGCTGGCGCGCATAAGGCGATGCTCGACCCCTTTTCTCCACCTAAAGAAGATGAAACCCGCTATATGCAAGGTTTGTTGGATCAGGTGCACCAGCAATTTATCAATGCGGTAAAAGCCGGTCGTGGTGATCGGCTTAAAGAAACGCCTGATACCTTTTCTGGGCTGGTTTGGACAGGTGAAGCGGGTGTTAAGATAGGAATTGTTGATGATTTTTCTAATGAAGACAGTGTTGCCAAAGACCTTATCGGTGCAGAAAAGCGGGTTAATTTTACCCGGCAGGAGCGTTTGATTGACCGGATAGCAGGAAAATTGGGCGCTTCTTTTGGCCAAGCCATTGGCAGCATCGTGCAAATGCCGGCATTACGCTAAATTAAGCAGGGATTCAGGTTGATTGGTCAATATAGCAATAGGGTCGAAAGGTTGATCCCCTTAAGCGAAAAATCCTGCGCGGTAGCTTTTAAAACACGATCCTAATAACAACAGGTGTTATTTTGATAGCTTGGCTGTATACCACAGCCATTTGATGATGCTAATTCGGCCTATGTTCTGGAATGGTCATGAGAAACATAATTAATGCGGTAATGTTGGTATTTTTTATTAGCCACAGCTGTTTTGCCGGTGATGAAAATAGCGAAAATGAGAATAATAGTTTCGAGCAGATTACTCTGGAGCAGGCGACCCGGCTAGTTATTGCGAAAGATGGCAGTAGCCGTGTGCTCGGTGCACAAACGATAAATGTGGATGGGGAAAACATCCATATTATTAAGGTGCTAACTCCGCAGGGACGCATCCGGCATTATAAAATTTCGGCTGAAACCGGCGAATTGATCAATTAACCTATTAAACAGATTTTCGGAATAACCATGCGTATTCTTATCGTTGAAGATGAAGTCACACTTTGCAACCAAATTCAGCACTATTTTGCCGATAAGGGATTTGCTGTTGATACCGCCCATACCGGCAGTGATGGCTATTATATGGGCAAAGAATACCCTGTAGACGCCGCGATTATTGATATTGGCTTGCCTGATTTTTCAGGAGTCGAACTCATTAGGCGCTTGCGTAAAGATAAGATTGGCATACCGATTTTATTGTTAACGGCTAGAAGCCGTTGGCAGGAAAAAGTAGAGGGTTTGGAGGCGGGTGCCGATGATTATTTGGTCAAGCCTTTTCAGTATGAAGAGTTACTTGCCCGTATTAATGCATTGATCAGGCGTTCAGCGGGTCAAGCGCATCCGGTTTTGAGCCATGACAATATCGAACTGGATACGATAGCCCAAGAAGTATCTGTGTCGGGCGAAAAGTTGGAATTGACGGCTTATGAATACAAAGTATTGGAATATCTGATGCTCCGCAAAGGCGAGCTGATCTCAAAGTCGGTGTTGACTGCGCATATTTATGATGAAGATTTTGACCGCGACAGTAATGTCATTGAAGTGTTTATCGGCCGCTTGAGAAAAAAGCTGGATCCTGACGGTACCCGCAAACCTATTGAAACCCTACGCGGCCGCGGTTACCGGATTCCCTCCACAATATCCTAATTAACCACCTTCAGTGCGTACCAAATCATTAAGTTTCCGTTTATTGCTTGCCGAAGGCCTCGTTTTGGCTGTCTTTTTTGCGTTGGTCGCCGTTGCGCTCGAGCAAGGGTTTAGGGAAAGCGCCGAAAAGTCATTACAGGAACGCCTGCAAATCCAAGTTTACTCGTTGCTGTCAGCCGCTGAACTTGATAATGCCGGGGGCTTGATAATGCCGCCCGCTTTACATGAGCCCCGGTTTGCCAATCCTGGCTCAGGGCTTTATGGATTTATCCAGCAAGTCGAAAAACACGGGAAAAAATTAATCTGGCGCTCACCTTCAGCAATTGGTTTGGATGTGCTTGAACCACCTGAATTAACAACGGGCAGCTCTATTTTTTTGTTCGACCAACATAATCGTTATGTGTTGCATTATGATGTTATCTGGCAAAATGCCGCCGGCGTTGAACGGGAGTATGTTTTTACTGTTGCGGAAGATGCCCAGTTCGTTGTCAACCAAGTGCAACAACTAGAAAATACCTTGCGTTTCTGGTTGTCGATCATCGCAGTCGTGCTGGTATCCATCCAGTTTATGGTGTTGCGCTGGAGCTTGAAGCCGCTGCGTAATATTGTCCAAGACCTGGAGGCGATAGAACAAGGCAAAAAAAATTGCCTTGATGGCCAATATGCGACTGAATTGCAGGGTTTGGCGGGCAATTTGAACGCGTTTATCAGTATTGAGCGGGCGCATCTGGAGCGTTACCGTAATAATTTGGCTGATTTGGCGCACAGCTTAAAAACCCCTTTAGCCATATTGCGGGGCTGTGTTGAGTCTTTCAATGCCAATACTGACACCGTGAAAGAACAGATTTCCCGTATGGATCAAATTGTTGAATATCAATTGCATCGTGCCGCCGCTAAAGGTGAGCATAAAGCGATTAAGAAAGTCGATTTGTCCGCCATTATTCAGAAAGTAACCGCATCTCTGAGTAAGGTTTATGTTGACAAACAACTAACTTTTACCCTCAGCGCCCCTGAAGTGTGCCTGATTTATTGTGAAGAAGGCGATCTTTATGAAATAGTCGGCAACCTTGTAGATAATGCTTGTAAATGGTGCAATCAGGCGGTCAACATCAGTGTTTCGCTAAACCAGCGTAAAAACCGGCGTGAGTTTTCAGTCTTATTGCAAATCGAAGACGATGGGCCAGGGATTCCATTAGGAAAATTTAATGATATCCTAAAAAGGGGCGTCCGGGCCGATGAAAATATTCATGGTCATGGTATAGGCATGACCGTCGTTTATGAATTGATTGGTTTGTTAGGTGGCAGGCTTGAAGGGGGGGTAAGTGGGGCTTTAGGCGGCATGAAATGGTGTATTTATTTGCCCTAAAAGACTTTTAAAAGTGACCGTTGTCCACTTTATATCCAAAACCCAACAGGTTTGTCGAGATTTCCTACCAGATTACATCCTAACCCAACAAATTCATGCAGCTTATTTATTGCTTTAAAAAAGCCAGCCAGCAACTTTATTTTCAGGTGCTTGCTGCCATTATGTTGGGTGTTTTAGTCGGCCATTATTTTCCTGAAGCTGGCATTGCCATGAAGCCGTTCGGTGACGGCTTTGTTAAGCTGATCAAGATGATAATCGCGCCAATCATTTTCTGTACGGTAGTCACCGGTATTGCTGGCATGCAGGATATGCACAAGGTGGGGCGCGTAGGCATCAAGGCGTTGCTTTATTTTGAAGTTGTCAGCACGCTTGCGTTGCTTATTGGGTTGCTGGTAGTGCATATCATACAGCCTGGTGCGGGCATGAATGTTGATGTCAATATGCTGGACACCAAAAACCTTATGCCGTATACCGAAGCGGCAAAAACACATGGATTAATCGATTTCCTTTTAAATATTATTCCAAACAGCGTTGTTGATGCGTTTGCTAAAGGCGACATTTTACAAGTGCTGCTGTTTTCTTTATTGTTCGGTTTCTCTCTTGCCGCTATGAAGGAAACCGGCACTGAGGTGGCCAATTTTATCAGCAAAGTTTCCGTTGTCCTGTTCGGGATCGTAGAAACCATTATGAAACTGGCACCCATCGGGGCTTTTGGCGCAATGGCATTTACTATTGGCAAATATGGCGTGCTATCACTGCTGCCGCTGGCCAAACTAATGGGTAGTTTTTACCTAACCTGTGTCCTGTTTATTGTCATCGTATTAGGGTTTATTGCCCGGCTCACAGGCTTTAGTATTATTAAGTTCATTATTTATCTTAAGGATGAGTTGCTGATTGTATTGGGCACTTCTTCTTCAGAATCAGTATTGCCGCGCATGATGGTCAAGCTGGAGAGGCTGGGTTGTGCAAAATCTGTTGTTGGCCTAGTGATTCCTACGGGTTATTCATTCAATCTTGATGGCACTTCAATTTATTTGGCGATGGCTTCAATTTTTATCGCCCAAGCCACCAACACAGCCTTGACATTAACCCAGGAAATAACATTGCTTGCCGTGTTGTTGCTGACATCAAAGGGCGCTGCGGGAGTGACGGGCAGTGGCTTTATTACGTTAGCCGCCACGCTATCGGCGATTCCAACCTTACCGGTCGCCGGTCTTGTCTTGATTCTTGGTATTGACCGTTTTATGTCCGAAGCGCGCGCACTTACCAATCTTATTGGTAACGGTGTCGCTACAGTGGTTGCCGCACGATGGGAAAATGAATTAGACAAACACAAGCTGGATTCCGAACTTAATGGGGGAGCAAGGGGTGTGCGTTAAACAAGTCCCCCCATCCGTTGTTAAGTTTTCTCTATTACCTATCATCACTTTTATGCTAAAAAAAATTTTTCAACGGCAAATACCTAGATCAAATGGATTTATTGGATCAAAGAAAGCTATTGCTGATTTGACAGGCTTGTTGGAAAAACAATATAAGGAGCAAGTGGCTCAACAATCTATTCAATACGATCCTGCCCAACTTAAGGTGTTGGCGCATTTACAGGTATTGTTGGATAAATTGTCGGTAGTTTCAAACGGTCATCAAAAAGCATCGGGCTACCGGTTTTTATCTGACCAACAAATAAAATGCCAAAGTTTGTATATTTTTGGTGATGTTGGCAGGGGCAAATCTATGTTGATGGCCTTGTTTTACAATGCTTGCCCGTTAGAAAAAAAACGTCGTGTCCACTTCAATACCTTTATGCAAGAAGCTCACGGGTTTATCCATGAATGTCGTAAGAACAATATATCTGATGCAATTTCTGCATTGGCAAAAAATATTAGGGGTTCCGCCCTATTACTTTGTTTTGATGAGTTTCATGTCTCTGACATAGCGGACGCCATGATTTTAGGGCGATTATTTAGCAAACTGTTTGAATTGGGCGTTATTGTTGTCATAACATCCAACCGTCATCCCAGTGATTTATATCAAGGTGGTTTGCAGAGGGAGCAGTTTTTGTTTTTTATAAAAGAGTTGGAGAATGCTGCCCATGTGATAGAGCTTGCTGCAAAAGAAGATTATCGGCTCATTGACCAGCCTGCACAGCAAACAAACTATTATTACCCGCTTGATGCCCATACTCGAGACATTATGCGGCAACGTTGTGACGAATTGACTCAATATGAGATGGTACAACCAGGTGTTTTGCATGTATTAGGCCGCAAAATTTGGCTGTCTGCCGTGCATCGCGATGTTGCATTTTCTTCTTTTGATGAGTTGTGCGGACAAAACTTAGGCGCCGCTGATTATCTTGAAATTGCCAGAAAATTTAATACATTGGTTATCAATGATATTCCAAGGTTAACTAGAGAGAAGCGTAATGAAGCCAAACGCTTGGTCACGTTAATTGATGTGCTATATGAACATAAGGTAAAACTGATTTGCAGTGCGGAAGTGCCTGCCCAAGAACTTTACGTTGAAGGAGATGGTGCTTTTGAGTTTAGGCGGACTGTATCCCGATTAATCGAGATGCAATCAGAAGCTTATATGCAAAGAAAATAAGCCGCTTTATTTTACATGCTCTTTAAATTAAGTTGCAGAATGGGCATCCACGATAACTTTCAACTTCTGCCCCGGACGAATGTTTCTAATCAGCATGTCTGAATTTGATTTGCGTAAATCATCTATCGAGACATTGAATTTTTTGGAAATTTTTGTCAATGTGTCGCCTTTGTTAACCGTGTAATGAATGAGGCGGATAGACGGTGATGCCGAAGCAAGTTGCTGGTTAGAGGATTTTATGACCAATTTCCGCCCAGGCACCAACGCAGTTTTTAGCGTGATATTGTTCCATTGGGCGATGTCTTTCGGGTTAACTGAAAAGCGTTGTGAGATATTCCAGAATGTATCGCCTTTTTTTATGGCGTAGACTTGGTTGTTGGCGGCTTTATTTTTCGAGGCCTTGCTGCTAATAAGATTCGCGGAGATTATAGATTTTTTCTCATCAGCAAAAAGTTTAGCTTTATTGCCAGTAGGGATTTTTAGAGAAACACCTGATAGCACCTTGTTGCTTGCTAAGTGGTTAGCGCTACGAAGCGAAGAGATTGTGGTGTGGGTTCTGCTGGCAATGGTTGAAAGTGTTTCACCGGGTCTGACTTTATATTGGCTAATGACAGTTGTCGGTGCTTCTTCCTGGTCTACTTGAACGGGCTTCTCTTCTTTACGACGGTTTTGGGCAACTTTGTTGGTACGGTAGTATTGTGTATAGTCAGCCCATTCATCGTAAGGCAGTTGGGCAAGGTTTCTTTTGAAGGACTGTGCTTGGGCGACAGGAATCAACAAACGATGAGGCCCCTCGGGGGCTGTGCAGGCCCGGTTAAATCCTGGGTTAAGTTTTACAAATTTGTCATAAGGGGTGTTAGCCAGTCGCGCGGCTTTGTGTAAATCCAAAGGGGCTTTGATATGGACTACTTCAAAATAGGGTTTATTGGGGATATGTTGCAAATGGATATTATATTCTTCAGCATTGGCAAATATTTTGGCAACAGCCAATAGTTTGGGCACATAACCTAACGTTTCTTCCGGCAAGTCCAAAGACCAGTAATCGGTCGGCAAGTTACGGTATTCGTTGCGTTCGATGGACTTTCTGACTCGGCCTTTTCCACAATTATAGGATGCCAAAGCTAACAACCAATCGCCATCAAAGGTTTCGCTCAATTCTTTAAGATAAGTGGTGGCCGCTTTAGTTGATGCATAAACATCGCGTCTGCCGTCATACCAGTCATTTTGTTGCAGGCCATATTCTTCGCCTGTAGCCGGTACAAATTGCCACAATCCTGACGCATCAGCTGTCGAATAGGCATCGGCAACAAATGCACTTTCCACCACTGGAAGCAATGCTAATTCACCTGGAATATTTTTAGCTTCGACTTCATCAAGGATATGGTGCAAGTAAGGTTCTGCACGTTGTTGGATAATGGCAAGTGAAGCGGGGTGTTGCAAATACCAATCTATTGCGCGGTCTATACGGGCGTTATCAAATTCAGGTAATGAATATAAAGATAAGAGCCTGTCCCACACGGTATTGTGTTGGGACGATGCGGATTTAAATTTTTGTTTACCGAAGTTAAGGCGGGAACGGGCGTGTGGATAATGTTCGCTGTAATCCTCGTCGCTAGAGGAACCGGGTAACTGGTCGCTAATGCTTAAAGGGGTTTTTGATGTTTCAGAGCAACCTGCTGCAATTAAAGATAGCAAAATTAATAAAATATTAACTAGCCTGTTAAAATTGACATGCATCATTATTAAGCCTTAAGAATATAATTTAAATCGTAAGGTGAATATTATAGCTTGTTTTTCTTGAAAAACATTAACGTAATGCCAATTTGAGTTTGCTTAATGAAACGTAATTTCTTGTTTGCTTGGTATCAAACCCCTAGAGGCAAGCTATTAAAAGAGCTTGAAACTACCTATTTACAGCGTTCTATTACCGTCAGTTGCCAACAAACCGTTTTGCAAATTGGCGGCTTGGGCTGGGAAAATGAATTTGTTGATTGCTCGTTATACAAACATTACATAATCCTTGATGCTAAGTCATTAGGGAGTTCCGAAGCAAAAAAAATTGAGGCAAAAGCCTATGCTTTGCCATTGAAAAACGACAGTGTCGATATGATTATCGTGCCACACTTGCTGGAGTTTGACGCCTGCCGTTTTCAAACCATGCGCGAAATAGAGCGCGTTTTAAAGCCGGAAGGGATTGTTTTAATAGTTAATTTTAACCCTTGGAGCCTATGGGTCAGGTACCAATTTTTATGGGAAATAAGAATGGCTGATTCTTTGCGTGGACATTTTATTAGCTATTCGCGGGTATTAGATTGGCTAAAGTTACTAAATTTTGAAGTTTCCGGATCGTCGGAGTTTTTTTTAGATTCTGTTAAAACAAAGCATGGTAAGTCTATCCCCAGCAACTGTTCGTTGACAGCGACCGCTTATGCAATTAAAGCAATAAAGCGCCGTTACAATTTAATTCCATTAACGCCTATAAAAAACGAATCACCACGCATGATTTTAGCTAATACGCTTAATTCACCCGCCCAATTGACTGACCATGACTGAGTTTGTAATTATTTATACAGACGGTGCTTGTCGGGGCAATCCTGGTCCCGGTGGTTGGGGAGTCATATTAAAGTATAAAGGTAAGGCTAAAGAGCTTTATGGTGGTGAAAAAGACACCACTAATAACCGCATGGAATTGACGGCGGCTATTCAGGCACTAGAAACACTGACGAGACCTTGTGCGGTGCAACTTAACAGTGATTCCAGTTATGTGCTAAAAGGTATTACCGAGTGGATGCCCAATTGGAAAAAGCGGGGCTGGAAAACGGCCAATAATAAACCGGTTAAAAATGAAGACCTCTGGCGACGGCTAGATGCCGCGATTACCCGGCATGACATTGTCTGGAAATGGGTAAAAGGGCATTCCGGTGATGTCGGCAATGAACACGCCGATGCTTTAGCCAATTTGGGTATTGACACGTTAAGTTAGGCCGTATTTTTAGCATCTAAATAACGCTTATTTCTTGTTTAGCATGCTTTTTAGGTCTGCAAACGGATTGTGGGTTGAGGCAGTTGAGCTGGTTTTGGTCACCTGTGCCGTCCCAGTCCCAAAGCGGGTCTCTTCATAACGCGAGTGCTCATTGTCATGGCAATAAAGGCACAATAGTTCCCAGTTGCTGCCATCAAGTGGATTGTCGTCATGATTGTGGTTTTTATGATGAACGGTTAGTTCCGTTAAGTTTTTATGGGTAAATTCACGTGCGCAACGGCCACAAACCCATGGATACAGCTTTAGGGCTTGGCCACGATAGGATTGTTCTCTAAGTTCTTGGTTACGGCGAGCTTCGGTGACAATCTGTTTTGTCCTGTTTTGATCGGATGTTGTCTTTTTTAGCGGCATAAAAGTCCTTCTGCAAGAAAAATTGAAAAACACTGTTGCCTTTTCGGATAAGCCGAGATAGGCCTTTAATGATTATTAAATAATTATCGCCGAATTTAGCAAAGTTTGCGATAGCGCACAATAATAACCAACTGCTTTACTGTGTATTTAAATAGGACTAGAATAGTCCTCAATGAGCAAGGGTGGTGTATGTTACGGCTAAGTAAATTAACTGATTATGCAACAGTGATCTTAAGTTTTATGGCAAAAGAAAAATATCGGGTGTGTGCGGCTATGGAAATAGCGACAGCAACAGGTATCGCCGTCCCGACAGTGAGCAAAATCTTAAAAGCGCTAGTGAATGCTAAAGTGCTTATGTCTACACGCGGCGCAAAAGGCGGCTACACCTTGGCGCGGGAACCGGAAAAAATTTCCATTGCGGCTATTATCAGTGCATTGGAAGGCCCGATTGCCTTGACTGAGTGCAGTATCTCTAAACAAGCGTGCGAGCAGGCTTCGGGGTGCGGGATTCGTTTGAACTGGCATTTGATTAATCAAACCATCCATGATGCGCTGGAGTTGGTGACCTTGGCCGATTTAGTCAGGCCTGTTGCTGTGCCTGAAGAAATCATGATTCCCGTTGCCAGTTTATACAAATAGGCAGAAAACCGCTCCTGCGTTTTCTGCATTCATCACGTCCATGAGATTTGCAGAAAAACAGTTCGTGTATCTTCTACATTCCACATTTATGTAATTTAGAGTTTTATATGTCAGTCACCAGCAATGAAATCAATAACCTGATTAACCAGGATTACAAACAGGGTTTTGTGACGGTTTTAGAAACCGATACGTTTCCACCGGGCTTGACCGAAGCAGTCATCCAGCAGCTTTCGAAAGTCAAAAACGAGCCGGAATTCATGCTGGAATACCGGCTGAAAGCGTTCCGGCACTGGCAGACGATGAAATCGCCAGAGTGGGCGCAGGTCAACATCGAGCCGATAGACTATCAGGCGATCAGTTACTATTCTGCGCCCAAACGTAAAGAAGACGGCCCGAAAAGTTTGGGTGAAATCGACCCGCAAGTGTTGGATGCCTACAAAAAATTGGGTATTCCGCTCGATGAGCAAGAACGTTTAGCGGGGATTGCAGTGGATGCCGTGTTCGACAGCGTATCAGTGGCAACCACTTTTAAAGGTAAGCTCAAAGAAGCGGGCGTGATTTTTTGCCCGATTTCCGAAGCCTTGCGCGACCATCCTGAGTTAATTAAAAAATACCTCAGTTCAGTCGTGCCAATTACCGATAATTTTTTTGCAGCACTTAATTCGGCAGTGTTCACCGACGGCTCGTTCGTGTACATCCCCAAAGGCGTGCGTTGCCCGATGGAATTATCCACCTATTTCCGCATCAACGCCGCCAACACCGGACAATTCGAACGCACGCTGATTATCGCCGACGAAGGCAGCCATGTGTCGTACTTGGAAGGCTGCACCGCGCCGATGCGCGATGAAAACCAACTCCACGCCGCCGTGGTCGAATTGATTGCGTTGAAAGATGCCACCATCAAATATTCCACCGTGCAAAACTGGTATCCTGGCGACAAGGAAGGCAAAGGCGGCATTTACAACTTCGTCACCAAACGCGCCGATTGTCGTGGTGACAACTCGAAAGTGTCCTGGACACAAGTCGAAACTGGCTCGGCAATCACGTGGAAATACCCTAGCTGCATATTGACAGGCGATAATGCTATTGGCGAATTCTATTCCGTCGCCGTCACCAACAACTGCCAACAGGCCGATACCGGAACTAAAATGATCCACATCGGCAAAAACACCCGCAGCACCATTGTGTCTAAAGGAATTTCCGCAGGTAAAGCGCAAAATACTTATCGTGGCTTAGTTAAGGTTTTAAAAAGTGCAGAAAACGCGCGTAACCATACCCAGTGTGACTCCTTGCTGGTTGGCGATAAATGTGGCGCACATACTTTTCCGTACATCGAAGTCAAACAACCCTCCGCGCAAGTCGAACACGAAGCCACCACGTCGAAAATCAGCGAAGACCAGTTGTTTTTCTGCCAGCAACGCGGGCTTTCGGCGGAAGATGCTGTGTCGATGATCGTGAATGGGTTCTGTAAGGAAGTGTTCAAGGAATTGCCGATGGAATTTGCTGTGGAAGCGCAGGCTTTGTTGGGTTTGAGTTTGGAAGGGTCGGTGGGTTAATGCGTAAAGCCGCCGCTCTGGAAGTGCTGACCCGCATTAAGCCAATTTTGGCACAGCAATTCGGCGTGGTGCGTTTGGCGTTGTTTGGCTCAACTGTCCGTGACGAAGCCAGCGACCAGAGTGACGTGGATATATTGGTTTCTTTCGATGGCTTGGCGACTTCCGAACGCTATTTTGGCGTGTTGTTTTTACTGGAAGATTACCTCGGTTGCGCTGTCGATTTAGTCACCGACAAAGCCCTGCGCCAGCAATTGCGCCCGTATATCGAGCAGGAAGCGATAGATGTCTAATGCGGTGCGGGAGTGGCATTTTTATCTGGATGATATGATTGGCTTTACGGAAAAAGTCATCACTTATACCGAAGGCTTTAACCAAAATGATTTTATCAACTGTGGCTTAACCTATGATGCCACCGTGCGGAATCTGGAACTCATCGGCGAGGCAGCCACGCATATTCCCGAAGACATGCGTAAAGCCAACCCACAAATTCCGTGGCGGCAACTGATAGCCACCCGCAACCGCTTGATCCATGGTTATCTGGGCATAGACAATGACACGTTATGGAGCATTATTGAAACGGATGTTCCGGCTTTGTTGTTGGAGCTGCAATTGTTTAAACAGAAAAACGGTTAGGTTTTATGAGTGATTCGGATGTGAAAAAAAACAATGATTCAAATAACCTCAATACCAAGTGGTTTGTAATTGTGCTTTGTTTGATCGCTTTAACCATTCTTGGTTTTTATTTTGGTAATTTCCACGGTGGTCTGTCATCCGATAATGGCGTATGGGGAACATTTGGCGATTATGTTGGCGGCATACTTAATCCCCTTATTGCCGCATTCGCCTTTTATTTGATAGCCAGAACTTATGAGCTACAAAAAAACGAATTGGAAGCAACAAGAAATTTGTTGAAAATTTCAACTGACGCACAAAAAGATCAAATTAAATTGGCTGCTTTGACTGCACTGCTTAATTCGAATTTAACACGAATTGGCATGATTGAATCTGAAAAAGCTATTCTGTTGCAAGGAAAATTAAATAATTCAGAAGGTGCGCCAATTTTGGTCTATTCAACAGAGTTTTTCTCCCGGCAAGATATGATTGAAAATGAAATAAAACGAATAATTACCGAAAATAAAAAATTAGAAAGCTTGATAAAAGATTTCTTAAAAGCAAATTAACCGCTTGTTGGGTTAATGCTTTTTCTCAATCACTTTTATCGGCAAATATTTTACCCAAGGGCATTAATGCAAACAATAAAGCCATTTGCCCGCAATGTTTTAGCCATGTAGGGTGGGCAATGCTTTTCTGCCCACCACTTTTATCGGCAAATGGTGGGCAAACGATAAAGCTGTCTGCCCACCCTACCAGACAATGCTTATCCATAACCTAAGTTTGTAATTAAAGGAAAGCCAAAATGCCTACTATCGACTTACTAGCCTTGCCACCAATCGCCCAACAAGAACTACTCGATTTTTATCAATTTCTAATCGAAAAAAATAAAACCGCTGAAAAGCCAAAGGCAAACAAATTAGACTTTAAAACCTTTCTGCTTAATTCACCTAAGTGTGAAGAACTGGAAATAGAATTTGAACGGCAGCGGGATTATCCAAGGGATATAGAATTTTGAAATATTTACTGGATACCTGCACCATTTCTGAATTCACCAAACCACAAGGAAATAGTGGCGTTATCGAATGGTTAGAAAAGACCGATTCTGAAGATTTGTATTTAAGTGTTATCACGATTGGCGAAGTGAAAAAAGGCATTAATAAACTACCTGCCTCCAAGAAAAAACAAGATTTGTTATTTTGGATGGAAACGTTGCTTGAAGATTATCAAAGCCGGATTTTACCCGTGGATTTAGCCGTCATGGAAAACTGGAGTTTGCTCGTCGCCAATGCCGAGAAAAAAGGCCAGCCGATTGCCTCCATGGACGGCATCATCGGTGCAGTTGCTTTCACGCATCATCTAACCTTGGTGACACGCAACGAACGTGATTTTTATGCTTGCAATATTCCTATGATTAACCCGTGGCAATTGTGACACGCCAATAACAACACCCAAACCAGCAACAAACGGAAAACCCCATGCTCAGCATCAAAGACTTAACCGTCAACATAAACGACAAACAAATCCTCAAAGGCATCAACTTAGAGATCAAGGCAGGGGAAATCCACGCCATCATGGGGCCCAATGGCTCCGGCAAAAGCACTTTGTCGCATGTGCTGTCCGGCAAGTCCGGTTATGACGTGACGGGTGGTTCGGTGACGTATCAAGGCAAGGATTTGCTGGAGATGC
This sequence comes from Methylovulum sp., assembly GCA_028712695.1. Taxonomy (GTDB): domain Bacteria; phylum Pseudomonadota; class Gammaproteobacteria; order Methylococcales; family Methylomonadaceae; genus Methylovulum. Next base: position 26,010 of record JAQTQZ010000039.1, read on the forward strand.
CACCGGAAATCCGTGCCCGTGAAGGGGTGTTTTTGGCGTTCCAATATCCGGTGGAAATCCCTGGTGTCAGCAACGTGTATTTGTTGAAAGCCGCCTTGAATGCCGTCCGCAAACACAACGGGCAGGATGAAGTCGATGCGATGGATTTTTTGACCTTGGTCAAAGGCAAGGTGAAAGCGTTGGAAATGGATGAGAAATTCCTTTATCGCGCGGTCAACGAAGGCTTTTCCGGCGGTGAGAAAAAACGTAACGAAATCCTGCAAATGGCTATATTGGAACCCAAGTTGTGCATCCTCGATGAAACCGATTCCGGCCTTGACATCGACGCGCTTAAAATTGTCGCCGATGGGGTCAATTCGCTACGTTCTCCAGACCGCTCGTTCATCATGGTCACACATTACCAACGCTTGCTCGATTATATCAAGCCCGATTTTGTGCATGTCTTGGCGCATGGGCAAATCATCAAATCCGGCGGGCCTGAACTGGCCTTGGAGCTGGAAGAAAAAGGCTATGGTTGGTTGGAAGACGGACAGGTAGCGGCATGAGCACGGCATTGACTGATTACACTGCCGACTATCCGGCAGCAGCATTGCCAGGCCAAAGTTTGGACTGGTTGCAACACATTAGGACGGCGGCTTTTACGCAATTTTCTAGCCACGGCTTCCCGTCGCCGCGTGAAGAAGAATGGCGTTACACCAATGTGTCCGCGTTGGAAAAAAAAGCCTTTGCGCCCATTTTATCAACGGCAAACACCGTTGTTGATGCCGATTGGTTAAAGCAACACCAATTGGCGGATGCGTGGTCGCTAGTGCTGGTTGACGGCCATTTTCGCGCCGACTTATCGGTTTTGGCCGGTTTGCCGGATGCCGTGCAAGCCATCAGCATGGCGGAAGCCTTAACCAATAATGCAGCGCAAGTCGCGGCCTATTTTGGCAAAGCGGTCGATAGCGCTGAACATGGCTTTATTGCTTTTAACACGGCATGGTTCACCGATGGGGTATTTGTCCATATTCCCGCCAATGTGGTTTTAGAAAAGCCCATCCAATGCTTGCATATCGTCACGCAAGAAGGCAGTTTGGCAAGCACACGCAATTTGGTGGTGTTGGATGATCATGCTTCCGCACAATGGCTGGAGACGTTTGTCGGCGCTGACGTCAGTTATTTGTCTGCCACCGTCACCGAAGCGTTTGTCGGGCAGAATGCCGGATTGACCGCATACAAAGTGCAGTGCGAATCGGCCTTAGCTTATCATTTTGGTGGCTTGTATATCCAACAAGCGCGGGATGCCCGTTGTAGCCATCATAACTTTGCCTTTGGCGGCTTGTTGGCGCGTTCGGACATCCGTGCCGATTTGGATTATGCTTCAGAATGTGAATTGAACGGTTTGTATCTGGGTGTTAAACGCCAACATATCGACAACCATACCCGCATCAACCATAACCAGCCTTATGGCATAAGCCGCGAAATTTACAAAGGCGTGTTGGCTGATCGCGCCAGAGGTGTGTTTCAAGGCCGTGTAGTTGTGGCGGAACAGGCCCAGAAAACTGATTCAAACATGAGCAACCGCAATCTGTTGTTATCGGCCGATGCGGAAGTGGACACCAAGCCGCAGCTGGAAATCTATGCCGACGATGTCAAATGCGGGCATGGCGTGACGGTCGGGCAATTGGATGAAAAATCGGTGTTTTATTTGCAATCGCGCGGCGTGGATGAAGCGACGGCGCGGAATATGCTGACGTTTGCGTTTGCCAATGAAATGGTCGATAAAATCGCCTTGCCGTCGTTAAAAACGGCATTGTTGAAGTTGTTGCTAAAACATTTTCCCCAGAACAGCTATGTTGACTAAATTAGAGCTGTTTCAGGCATTTGTCGCGCCTGCGATTTTTATTTCTGCGGCGGGTTTGTTTGTGCTGTCGCTTAATGCGCGTTTGATGGCAATGGTCTCGCGTTTGCGGGTATTCCATCGCGAAAAACATTTGGCGGCAATCGCAGGCAAAAAGCAGGAAGCCGCCGCATTCCAAGTGCAAATTGAATCGATAGAAAGGCGGGCGGAAAAAATCAACCAGGCCTTTTTTTACCTGTTGCTTGGCACTCTCGGCGTGATGATGACTTGCCTGCTCTTGGGCTTAGGGCTGTATGTGCCTGAAGCGTTGGTGTTCGCGGTGATTTTGTTTGTCCTGTCCGTTGTGGCGATGATGATAGGCTTGGCTTTTTATATAGCCGAAGTGTCCATTGCGTTAAGTTCGGTCAAGGAAGAAGAGAAATTGTATGGTTTGATTGACTCACTAGACCTTGCCGCCGAACATCCATAAAGCCACCTATTAAAAAATTATTGACGAATTAACATGAATTATCCTATAGACCAAATCCGCGCCGATTTCCCTATTTTGGCGGAAAAAATCCGTAACAAACCGCTCGTCTATCTCGACAACGCCGCGAGTTGCCAAAAGCCCAATGCGGTTATCGACAGCATCAGCGATTTTTACCGCCACGATTACGCCAACATCCATCGCGGTGTGCATACGCTGAGCGTCCGCGCCACCGACAAATTTGAAGCGGCGCGGGAAAAGGTTAAAGGCTTCATCAACGCCGCCAGCAGCAAAGAAATCATTTTCGTGCGTGGCGCGACGGAAGCGATTAACCTCATCGCCCAAACATACGGTAAAGCCAATATCAAAGCGGGCGAGGAAATTATCATTACCGCGATGGAGCATCATTCCAATATCGTGCCGTGGCAAATGCTCTGCGAACAAACGGGTGCAGTGCTGAAAGTCGCACCGATGAATCTCCAAGGCGAGTTGATTTATGAAGAGTTTGAAGCCTTATTAACCGATAAGACCCGTTTGGTTGCCGTCACCCACATGTCCAACGCGCTGGGTACGATCAACCCCGTAGAAAAAATCATCGCTGCCGCCCACGCCAAAAATATCCCCGTCATGCTCGATGGCGCACAAGCCATCCCGCATATCGCCGTTGATGTGCAAGCGCTGGATTGCGATTTTTATGTGTTCTCAGGCCACAAACTCTACGGGCCATCCGGCATCGGTGTGGTTTACGGCAAACAAGCGCTGTTGGAAGCCATGCCCGCGTACCAAGGCGGCGGCGACATGATCCGCACCGTCACCTTTGAAAAGAGCACCTACGCCGGATTGCCCCATAAATTTGAAGCCGGTACACCCGCCATTGCCGATGTGGTCGGTTTAGGCGCGGCTATCGATTACCTGAACCAATTTGGCATGGCTAAAATTGCCGCGCATGAGCATGAATTATTGGCTTACGCCACCGAACAGGCTAAACAAATAAAAGGCTTAAGGATCATTGGCGAAGCGGCAGAAAAAGGCGCGATTTTGTCGTTTGTGCTGGAACGCATCCACCCGCACGACATTGGCACGATGCTCGACAGCTTAGGCATTGCAATCAGGGCAGGGCACCACTGCGCAATGCCGGTGATGGATTTTTATCAGGTGCCAGCGACCGCTAGGGCTTCGTTTGCGATGTACAATACTCAGGAAGAGGTTGATGTGTTGATGGGGGGAGTTAAAGAATTGATAAAAATATTTGGCTAATGATATTAGCCAAAATTATTATAAATAACAAAGCATTATAAAAAAATAAATGAACGGTAATTTACCAGACGAAGAAACAGCACTTATCGCACTTATTGATTATGCAACCAGGTCATTTCGTGATACTGCGGATCAAGATTATATTTCCGCAAGAATGAGTTATCGGGCTGGTTTAATTGAGCCTTTTTTATGGTCTGGTCTACATGCGATAGAAAAATATTTGAAGGCGATATTGCTTTTTAATGAGAAAAAATCAAAGAAATGTGGACACAATATTGAAAAGTTATTACATCGTGTAAAAGAAATTGAAGGACTTGATTTACGTTTACCCGAAAGTGTTGAGTCATTTATTAGATACTTAAATCGTTTTGGAGAAAATCGTTACTTTGAAGGTGGTGTTTTATTGGATTCACATGCCCTTGATAATCTTGATGAAACGGTTTGGTATATTCGTCGCTATTGCTTCTACATAAAAGAATTTGAATCTGATTATTATCGTAACGCTCGGAGGATTCCGCCTTTAGAACAAGAGCAGCATCCTAAAAGACAGAATTTATCTGGCGGCGTTTTAGAAGAGATAATTAAAAATGAATCGGCTGCGTATGATTACCTTATTTGGGAGAATTTTTTTTACGTAGGACTTTCGCTGTTCTGAAAGGATTAGTGTATGTTATGCCTCATGATAACTAAGCAAAGATATATAGAATACTTGATCAGCACACCGATCAATTACACTTGCTACAACCTGTCCGAACATTT
>JAQTQZ010000040.1 GCA_028712695.1 Methylovulum sp.
CATCGCCGACAAGCCCGTCGCCGTTGCTAAGCCTTGGTTGCAGATCAGGTAGTCTGTGTAGAGTTCGGTTTTTTCTTTATCCATCCTGGAATGATACGCTTTTTGGGATGGGGGTGCGTAACATCAGAGGGTAATTAAAGTCGATGAAGGCGTCCAACAGTTCCATATTGGAACGGGAGGTTTCAATGGTAATCACATCAGCATCCATGTCGGCAATAGATGTAATAATGTCATTGAACTCCGAATAGCACATATGGGTGTGAATTTGCGTACTATCCTTTACCCCACTGGAACAAATACGGAAAGCACGTACCGCCCAACCCAGATAGTCGTTCCAACGCGATTGCCGGGGCGGTAAGCCTTCCCTGAAAGCGGCCTCATCGATTTGAATTATCGGAATGCCGGCACGTTCCAAATCGTTGACTTCCTCACGTATCGCCAGGGCCAATTGATAAGCGGTAATTGACCGAGGTTGATCGTCGCGCACAAACGACCAGTTCAATATGGTAACGGGGCCCGTTAACATGCCTTTCATCGGTTTGTCGGTCAGCGACTGGGCATATTGGCTCCAATGTACCGTCATAGGCTTGGGGCGGCTGACATCACCAAAAATGATCGGCGGTTTGACACAACGGGAACCGTAAGATTGCACCCAGCCATTGGCGGTGAATACAAAACCGTCCAGTTGTTCGCCGAAATATTCCACCATGTCGTTGCGTTCGGCTTCGCCATGCACCAAAACATCCAGCCCCAGATTTTCCTGTTCCCTGACACAAAACTCAATCGTTTGTTGTATCTGCCTGACATAGTCGGCCTCACTGAGCAATCCTTGCTTGAATTCAGCGCGGGTTTTGCGTATTCCCGCAGTTTGCGGAAATGAGCCGATGGTCGTGGTCGGATAACTGGGCAGATTGAGTTTGGTGCGCTGTTGCGCACGTCGTACAGAGAAAGGATTTTGGCGATGAGTCAGTGAGCTATCGATCTCCGCAAGCCCTGCTTGCACGGTCGGATTATGAATCAAATCGGATGTCCGGCGTGAACGAATGGCAACCGCCGAAGCAGACAATTCCAGTTTTGCGGCTTCTGGTTCCTCTATCGCCAGGCGCAAAATTTCCAACTCGGTGAGTTTTTGTCGGGCGAACGCCAACCAAGACTTGATGGTCGGTTCTAAAGCGGTTTCGGTCTCCAAATCAATAGGTACATGCAATAGGGAACAGGACGGTGCCAGCCAAAGCTCGCCTTTAAAACGTTCCCGCACGGTTGCTACGGTTGCCAGTGCAGCGGTTAAATCGGTACGCCAGATATTACGGCCATCAATTAGCCCCAATGACAACACTTTGTGATTAGCAAAGTTATCCAAAACCGCCGTCAATTGTTCAGGCGCTCTCACTAAGTCGATATGCAAGCCCGCGACCGGCAACTTACAAGTAAATGAGGTGTGTTCGCCCAGTTCACCAAAATAAGTAGCCAGCAGGATTTTAACCGGGCAACTTTGCAGCTGGTTATAGGTCCGTTCAAACGCATTTCGCCAGTCATGCGGTAAATCCAATACCAGAATTGGCTCGTCGATTTGCACCCATTCAACGCCTTGATAAGCCAAGCGCTGCAGAATATTGCTATACACCGGCAACAATCGGTCTAACAAATCAAGCTTATTAAAATCATTGGTCGTTTTTGCCAGCCATAACCACGTTAACGGCCCCAGTAACACTGGTTTTGGCTGATAGCCCAACGCCAAGAGTTCGCGGGTTTCATCGAATAATTTGTTGCCAGATAGTTCAAACTGCTGACCCGCTGTCACTTCCGGCACCAGATAATGATAATTGGTGTCGAACCATTTGGTCATTTCACAGGCCCGAAAGGGTACGCCATCGTTTGCTTGGCCGCGTGCCATTCTGAAATAGGTATCCAGGTTGATGGATGTCCCGAATCGCTCCGGAATGACACCGAGCATGACACTGGTATCCAAGACCTGGTCGTAGAAAGAAAAATCCCCGACCGGAATTAAATCCAAACCGTTGCCGGCTTGCAGCTGCCAGTGCCGTTGGCGGAGTTCGGCGGCAACCGCGTGCAAGGCCGCGTGGTCCATGTCGCCACGCCAATAGCGTTCCAGCGCAAATTTTAGTTCGCGATTTTCACCCAGACGGGGAAATCCCAGGTTATGAATTTTAATCATCAATACAGCTCCACAATGTGCTTAAAAATAAAAGCCGTATTGTAGGGCTTGAGTAGTATGATAAATATTGATACTTTTTCACTATTTCATGAGGAATATTCATCAATATGGAGCTTATTCATTTTCGAATTTTATTAGCACTTAAACGCCGTGGTACCTTGAATTCCGCTTCAGAGTTACTGCATTTAACCCAATCGGCTTTATCGCACCAGATGAAAAACCTGGAGCAGCGCTTGGGTATTATTCTTTGGCGTAAACAAGGGCGCACTTTGGTGCTGACCCAGGCGGGGCAATATCTTTCCGACGTCGCAGAATCGGTCATCGCTACCGTGGATTCCGCCGAGCAACACCTGGCCTTGCTGGCGGCAGGCAAAACTGGCAAGTTGATTATCGGTATCGACTGCCATGCCTGTTACGAATGGTTTCGCACGATTCTCCAACCTTATCTGCAAACTTGGCCGGAGTTGGCGATAGAAGTCACATCCCGCTACCGGTTCAATTCTTTCGAAGCGATTCAACAATACAAGCTGGATGCGGTGTTGACTTCAGACCCCGTGTTTAACGGTGTATTGCATTACCAGCCGTTGTTTGATTTTGAATTGGTGTTAATTGTTGCCAAACAACACCGGCTGGCCGAGCGTCAATTTATTGAGCCGTCCGAGTTACAAGAAGAGACTATTTTGACTTATCCGGTCGAACGCGAGCGCCTGGATATGTTCAGGAAAGTCCTGCAACCCGCCGGGGTTGAACCGCTCGCCCATATCACCGTGGAAGAAACCGACATCATGCTGCAACTGGCAGCCAGCCAACGCGGCGTCTGCCTGTTGCCGGAATGGTTATTGGCCGATAAAGTCAAAAATCCGGACGTGATCAGTTTACGGTTTAAAGACCTGCCATTGGCTAAGACCATGTATCTGGCAACCCGTCATGAAGATGTGCAACTGGAGTATATTCAATGGCTGATTGAGCATGCGCAGTCCAAAGCATGATTGCGCTTTAACTTCTAACAGTTATCACCACAGATCGCAGAGATGCCGCCTGTGGTGAAACAACTTAATCCCAACTGAGTGCGCCCCCCGTCTGATACTCTGTCACCCGCGATTCAAAAAAGTTTTTTTCTTTCTTGAGATCCATCATTTCACTCATCCAGGGAAATGGATTGGTAGCGCCCGGATAAAGCATATCCAGGCCTGTTTGTTGGCAACGGCGGTGGCGATAAAGCGCAGGCGTTCTTTGAACATACCGGCATTCAGGCACAATACGCCGCGCGGTATTGTGTCTTCGGCGTAGCGGTATTCGAGCTCTACGGCCTGCTGTATCAGCGTTTTGATTTCATCACGGAACTCAGCCGTCCATAACTGGGGGTTTTCAAGTTTGATGGTGTTGATCAGATCAACGCCAAAATTGCAATGCAAGGATTCGGCGCGCAGGATGTGTTGATACTGCTCCGCCACGCCTTGCATTTTGTTTTGCCGTCCCAGCGCTAGAACCTGCACAAAACCGGCCTTCCATAAGGCGGCCGGGATGGACACGTCTCCGCTGTGGTACAGCGCGTTCAACAGGTTGATGCCTTTGACCGGGCAGCCTTTGCAGTGGTCATAGTGCCAACACATGGTCTCGTTCTCGTCAGTAAACGCCTTTTCCTGGACGGTGTCGTCTACCCGCAAGGGGCACTAGGAAGACCAGGCGCGTGTCATCATTCCCGATCTGGCGCACAATGGGTTTGACATCAATCCACAAGTCTTTTGAGGTATATAGCCAATCCAAAATAATCTGATAATGACTGTGCGTCCTCGAAGGACGGGCAGTCCTAGCTATCGCCTTTTTTACACCATCAATTTATATCGTATTGGCTATACCGCCTCGCGGACAGGTGGCGGGTTATCTGATCATACCTTGGGGCATAAATGGCTGGCTTCACCGTCGAGCATCGCCGATAGGCTGGGCGCCGTCGCCAAGCCTTGGTTGCAGATCAGGTAGTCCGTATAGAGTTCGGTTTTTTCTTTTTCCATCCTGAAATGATACGTTTTTTGGGATGGGAGTGCGTAACATCAGTTATGAATATCAAATTTTCGGAGAGAAGTTATATCCAGCAACAATGGCCAATAGGTATCCGTTATGGCTTGAATTGCATGACCTTGGTATTTTGGGTGTGCTATGTTTACAAGGAGGGTCTGTAATAACCGTATAAAATACTGGCATTTGGATATAAAATCATCGATCTTTCTGAATCCAGCCAACACGAGGTAGGCTCAATGACAATAACGGCAAATACTATAGCCAAATTACAAAGCTATATTGAACTTCAAGTCACCCATGCGAAAGCCAGCAAATATTATCAACAACTTCTTGCCATGCCGCCGCTGAAACGTTGGGCGACCTTAGCAGGGCTATTTCTGTTATCGCAGCTAGTGGTGTTTGGTAGCCTTTATTTGTTTTTTGGCAAAATTGTTGTTGTCGGCTTCTTGGCGAGTATTTTGGCAGGGCTTGCAACCGGTGTAGGTGCATTGCCGGCCTTATTTTTTAAAAAAATTTCCAACAACTTGTTTAATAGCATGTTGGGCGCGGCGGCGGGAGTCATGCTGGCGGCAACCGCATTTTCATTACTGGTCCCTGGTATGGACTATGGTAATTTGGTCTGGCCTGGCAAAGGCATTTATGTCGTTTCTGCCGGAATGTTAGTCGGTGCGCTGTTTTTACATTACGCCGACCGGCAACTGCCCCACGTCCATTTTGATTCTGTTTCAGACACGCAACTCAATTCGTTAAAAAAAATCTGGTTATTTATTATTGCCATTACCATCCATAACTTTCCTGAAGGCATGTCAGTGGGGGTTAGTTTTGGTTCAGGGGAGATGAAAAACGGTGTTGTGCTGGCCATTGCCATTGCCTTGCAAAATATCCCCGAAGGCCTGGCGGTTGCTTTACCGTTGGTTGGCTTGGGCTACAACAAATGGCGGGCGGTTGGCATTGCAACTTTAACCGGTTTGGTTGAGCCGGTCGGCGGCTTGCTGGGCATCACTATGGTCACGCTTTTTGAGCCGATACTGCCGATAGCGATGGGCTTTGCCGCAGGTGCCATGCTGTTTGTTATCAGCGAAGAAATTATCCCGGAAACGCACGCTAATGGCCGCTCCCGTTATGCGACCTTCGCCTTGATGATTGGCTTTATTATCATGATGGTTTTGGACAATATGCTAGGCTGACAACAATCTGATCAGCAGAAATATGAAATTATTTCGGCAACAAAATGACTGCCAGCCATATCATTCCCTGTTGCCTTATTGCTTAATATTCAAACTGATAAATGATACCCACGCTGCTGGTACCGGATGATTTGCTGGCTGGCGAGGCGGTGCCTACGGTTGCTTCCAGCTTCAGCGCTTTGGTCAAGTCTATCTGTACTGCCGCTTGTTGGGAACTGCTGGACATGCCCTGTTTGGCGCCGACATAAACGCCGGGCATCACATAACGTCCTGCTTCCACGGTGTTGTCTGCACCGCCGACTGACAGCCGGTCAAGATTGAGGTTTTTGCGCACGCTTTCTAATGGGTCGTTGAAGCCGGATGTCGTGCCGGATAGCGAGGCAAACGCCGCACCTATCTGGATCATTTCCAACGTGCTTAGACTGGCTGTGCTACGGCTAAATAATAGCCGTGCGAGTATTTCATCTTGCGGTAGCTCAGGTGTGCTACTGAGCAGGATTTTTGGCTTGTTAGCAGTGCCAGTGATGGTCAGCGTAGCGGTAATATTATCGCTGGTGCTGTTGGCGATTAGGTTTAGTGACGGATCTGTCAGGCTTCCACCATCGAAGCCAACAATGCCTTTTGTAAAAGTCAATGTCTTGCCAGCGAGAGAAAATTCACCACGGCGAAGGGTGAAACTGCCGATTGGATCAGGATTAGCGGCTGTACCGCGTAGTTTGATAACACCTGCTAGCTCGGCATCTACGCCACGTCCACGGACAAAGATGCTGTCGGTGGCGGTTATGGCAAGGTTCAACAGTAGATTTGAGTCGGCTTTAGGTGGCGGTTCTTCCGCCGCGTTATTAGGCGTGTTAAATTTAAGCACGGCAATGCTAGTAGGCATACGTTCGGGAATGCGGATTTCGGCACGTTTAATCAGAACAGCCCCAGTGGCTCTTAGTTGACCAGCAACCAGTCCGCTTATGGTTAGATCGGAGTTCAGGGTGACGGTTAACCGGTCGCTGGCGAGCGGCCGGGCATTACGGGCGGTGATGGCCAGGTTGACCGGCATGTCTGGTTTAAGCAGATCGATGGTGCCTTTAACGGCAACTGAGCCTTGTCCGGCACGCCCTTCAAACTGATCAATAGTCAGCACGCCCGCATTAGCCCGAAACACCCCTTTAATGCCAGTAATGTTGGCACCCATTGTGTAATCCCTTATTTCACCGTTATTTAACTGCGCTGTACCCGTGACTACCGGTGCGGATAGCACCCCTGAAATTTCCGCATCCAGGTTGATTTGACCGCGCACCCGACGGCCGTCAGCCGTCAGTAGGGGATCCAGTAACTTTAAATTAATGGCGCCGGTAGTATGGAGGGCAAGCAGGCCGGTTGGGTTTAGTGGTGCTTGCCCGCGAATGTTCAGCGTCGCATTAGTGCCTGCGTCGCATTGGACGTTTATCTGGGCGGCGGTGCCCTCGAGCGTGGCGCTTGCGGTCAGTTTGGCAACGGGTAGGGCACGGCCAGGGCCAGACTTCATCTGTAAATCCACTGCTTCAATAGTGATATGGCCGGTCGGTTGCGTAAGGGTACCGTTTAATTCCGCCTTTGCCTGCAAGGTGCCTGTCGCTGCAAGCTCAGGCATAAATTGGGCAAGCAAATCAGCAGGCAGCTTATTGACGGTGGCGGTCATTGCTAAATTGGGGCTGATGCGTCCATCCATGAGCAAGGTGGCTTCCCGCAAGCCTAACCGCAACTTATTCACCGTAACGCCATTCGCATAAGTGATTGCCACCGGATTAAGTAAATGCAGCTTTTCCCGATTCCAGTCGGCTTGTAAATTGGCAACCGTGAGTTGTCCGTTTAAGGCATCAAGATCTGCAATCGTTTGCAATTTAAGGGCGTCGCCTTTTGGATTATCAAACGCTGCGGATAATTGCAACTTAAGTGCTTCGCCAGTTCCTGCCAAGTCAAGTGTTGCGGAGCCGGTTAACACATCGGTTGCAAGGCCGTTGAGGGTTACTTGCCCATTGATTGATGGCTGGCCGGCAAGGTCTGTGACTGTGGCCGCCAGCACAGTTTGCCTTACCGTGGCAGTGCCAGCCAAACCAACATTGTCTGCAGTCACTTGGATGACCCCTATCGGTTCCTCTCGTTGGAGCTTGGTTTCCAGCACTGCCGTGACAGAACCAGATAAGGGTTGCTCCAGCAATGCCTGAAGGTCTTCTAAATGGCTCATACGGAAGTTAATTGTACCCACTGGCACAGCCGTATTTGCTGGCTTCAGCAAATGGCCGGTGGCGTTTGCACTTTTCCAGTCAGCGCGGTCTAGGGTGATTTGTAAGACGTTATCTTGTAGGCTTTTTGCGGTCACCGCCAAGGTGAGCGGTGCGCCTGCCAGTACCGTATTGGCTTTTAACTGGCCTGCGGGTGCGTTGGGTAAATGGTCGAGCTGGAGCTTGGCGGTGAGCGGTTGACGTGGGAAATTTGGTGTGGCAAGTTCACCTGTGAGGTCTGCAGCCAGCGTTAGATTATCTACGGCTCCAGAAATATCCCCTTGTGCAGCAAGCTTGCCGGTGAGTTTTGCTGACAGAGACGACAAGTCAGCTAAACCAATTTTCCAGTTAAAGTTTGCCGTCTGGTCAGCTAATGAACCTTTGGCTTCTGCCGTTAAGTTTTTACCCGCTAAGGTAAAGTGTGCCAAGTCAACTGTTGTCCCGCGCAATTTGCCCGCCGCGCTAATTTTAGTTTTCTCACCCAGTAAGTTCGGGATCGGTGCTGCGCCACCCGTTATGGCTAAATCACCTTCTAACGTCAACTGGGTGTCATCACCCTGTTGGTTGGCGTTTAGGGTTAGTGTTGTGGCACCTTGTAGTTCCAGATTAGCGAGCGTGGCCCATGGCTTCAAGTCAGGCAGTGCCAGCAGTAGCGTGGCATGGGGATTGTCAGCGGTGGTTGCTGTGCCCTCAACAGTGAGATAAGGATGTTTTAAGGAGGCGGTGACGGTTCGGTCAGGTGCATCAAGATGCACGTCGGCCTGTAGTTTTAGTGGTACGGCATTTAATAGATCGCGCTTTGAACCTGCTTGGGTTAGCCCACCGAGTTCACCCTCAATATGCAGTTGCCCTGTCTCGCCCTGTAATGACAAGGCAAGGGTGTGGATGCCGGTGCCAGCTATATTCAGGTTGTCGATGTGTAGGTTGCTGTTGACAGTTGGCCGGGTAAACTCCCCTTGTACCTTACCTTTTAGGGCAATAGCCTGCCACGCTATATCAGCGTGTGGCTGCATTGCCGGTGCGCTTACTGTCACAGTCAAGTCAGCCTGGGCGTGGATAAAGTCCAACTGGCCTTCTAAGGAGGCGTTTAGCTCGCCTAAGGTAAGGTTAAATTGGGTTTGGGCAGCGGCTAAAGGCCCTTCCAAAACAGCCTCCACCGACAATGGATTATGCCCTTGCAAGTCGGCAAGTCCAGCAATTAAACCACGGTCAGGTTCTTGAATTGATATTTGTGCCTGCACTGTTTCCCGGTCAAGGTGGCCTTTCAGATTATAAGCCCCCGCCTTGTCCAAGCGTTGCACTGCAAAATTAATGTTGCCTTGTTCAAGGGAAGCCAATTGGGCGTCGCCATTAACCGCCATGCTGAGGCGTTGCCCGACCACCGCCTCGGCCAAGTCAATGTGTGCGATGTGCAGGCGATTTATTGTGATTTTAATAGGCAGTGCCGCAGTGTTTTCAGAGGTCGGTTCAGAAGAGGGGGTAGGTAGTCGGCCAAGGCTAATGTGCTCAGTTTCCAGCTGGTCAATTTGGATGGTGCCGGTCAACAGCCGGGTTGGTGTCCATTCCAGGATCACGTTGTTAAGCGTTAGCCAACTGCCGCCAGAATCGCGCAGTTCCAGGCGGTTGAGCTGTAACGCATACGGAAATTGCCCGCTTAATCCAGTCATAAGCACTTCATCAGAGCTCAATTTTGCCACCGTCCGTTCGATAAACCCGCGTCCTTGCGGGGTGTTGGCGGCAATCATCAACAGGGTTAAACACAATAAAGTTAGCCCTATCGCCGCCATTAGTGTGCGTAGACCAATTTTAGTTAGCTGTTGCATCAGAATGCCTGCCCCAAGCCGATATATAATTCAAAAGAACCGCTGTTTGACTGGCTATTGAGAGGCAATGCCACATCCACCCGTAACGGCCCAAAGGCCGTGTAATAGCGTGCGCCTATGCCAGCGCCTATGCGCCAAGTACCGGACAGGAACTGTTCAGACGTGCTGACTTGCCCCGCATCGGCAAATACCGCCATTCCGTAGTCGTCTAGTATGCGTTGGCGAAATTCCACAGTGCCCGTCATGATTGCCGTTCCCCCTTGGGGTATGCCATCGGCAAACTGCGGCCCGATGGATTGGTATTTGTAACCGCGTACTGTGGCGCTACCACCGGCATAAAAGCGTTCATCGGGCGGCAGGCTAAAAACCTTAGCACCTTGAATATCGCCAACCAATCCGCGCAAAGCCAGAATGCTCCGGCCTGATTTGCCCAAATCAAGATAAGTTGAACCGGACACCTGCATGATCACAAAGGGATTCGTTTGTGCGCCTGCCAATGAGTGCATTGGGGTGAACGACACGCTCATAAGACTGCCTTGAATGGGGTCAAGCAGATTATTGGTGCTGTCATATTTTACTGTAGTCGGCAAGCTGAGCAGGGTATAGTCGCGCGCCACACCGGCTTGGATAATGTGCGTTTGTTCCAGGGCGACGCCAAGGCTGCCACGCCAATGGCTGTCCAGTTTACGGCTCAGCAATACATCCCCCATGATCGCGGCTTGGTCGTAAGCGATGAGGCTTTGCTTGAGCGCACCTATACTGGCATGCAAGGATTGGTCGCGGGATAAAAAGTCCGGCTTAATGAAGGCGGCAAGTAGGTTGTAGCCTATGCCGGTGGTGCTGTTGCCACCCAGTTGGTTGACGCCGCCGGTAAGGTTAAGCTGTTCTGCGTTACCTGCCAGATTGCGGTGTTGCCAAGTGGTGGTGAAGCTGCCGCCCAAGTCGGTGGAGTAGGCGGCGCCTAAGCTGGTGGCATGCCGCTTGCGTTCAGTCACAACAAAAGTGATGGGTAGGCGTCCTTGGTTATCCAAATGATCGGCGACTTTGGCCTGAACAGCCGAAAATACGCCAGTTGAATTTAGATCCAAACGTGCTTTTTCAATCGCTGTCGGGTTGAATTGTTCGCCACTGGAAACCAACAAACGGCGGCGCACAAAAGCCTCTTTTACCTTTTTTAACCCAATTATCGTAATTTCCCCTAATACCACGCGTGAGCCTGTTTCTACGTGGTAACGCAAGTCGAGTGCATCGGCATCCGTTGCTAACGTGGCGGTCGGTTCAGCAACTTTTGCCAGTGCGTATCCGGCATCGCGAAGCGCATCCAGCAGCCGCCCCCGTGCCGCTAACGCCTCGGTGGCACGCGCGGGAGTCTGGGGTTTAAGTGCCAACCAGCTTTGCGCTTGCTCAGGCACAGTCCCTTGAATTTCGATGTGACGAAAATGGAACTGCGGCCCTGGCGCAATCGACACTTTTACGGCTATAGGCGGTTGGGCGGGAGCATAGTCGATCGTATCATAAAGGCCAGGGTCATCGAGCGCCCGACCGGCAATTCGAGAGCCCACTTTGCCTTTGTAATAACCCAGGCTTTGCAATCCCGTCATAAAGCGTTCCACATCACCCCGCGCCCTAGCGACCAACGCAAAAGAACCTACCGGCGCTTCTTTACCCAGGCTAATCAGCGTGGATGCGTCTGTTATTATTTGATCTAGTTCGGTATTGCCGGTTTTGTCGATAGTGACCGTGTAAGGTTGTGGATCAGCCGCATAAGCGTATCCCCCCGTAATCAGCAATACGGTAACGGCAGCAGTTATTAATCGCAAGGATGGAAAAGTCGAGGCAGTTCGGCATTTGTTCATGGTGCTGATGTTACAACAGAAAAAGGCAATGGTGAAATCACCCTTGTTAAGGTAGGATGGGATTCGGACAATTTTTTCTAAAGGGGATTGCTTATTATGAAATATTTTATATTTGCCGGATTATTGGTTTTTCTAGCCAGTTGTGCCGCCGAATCCCAGAATCCATTTATTGCATTTCAAAATCCAATAAACAGGGCAAATTCAACAGGTGCTTTGGAAAATACGGATTGGCGAATCATCGCTATCAATAATGGCCACGGTGGGATGGTTCCCAGCGAAAGTCCACGGTCAATAACAATCCGCTTTGATAACGGTAACGTCCACGGTAACGCTGGTTGCAACCCTTTTTCCGCCACCTATACCCGCAACGGCAACCAGTTGCACATAGGGCAGTTAAGGTCTACGCAAAGGGCTTGTGCCGAATCGTCCCTTATGGAACAGGAGGCATACTTTCTACAGGCGTTGATGCAGGTCAGGCAATATCAAATAATGCCCAACCAGCTTAAGTTGCTTGATGATAAGGGTTTGTTAATGGTTGATTTAAGCAAATAATGCGGCGAGGCTCTTGTTAATAACCTGATTTGCAACATTTGATGGGCTTAAACAAGTTATGACTACAGACAGAGCTGATTTTTTAGTGTTTTTAGCAGCTTAAACCAATAGGTAACTATCATTTTATGGCAATTTCTTTTCAACTACATCCCCGTCTGCAACAAGATTGTATCGACATAGGGCGCTTTAATTTATGCCGCCTATTGATGATGAATGACAGCCAATATCCTTGGTTTATTCTGGTGCCTGAAATTGCCGGGATGCGGGAGATTTTTCAGCTTGATAAAGCCGCGCAAGCCCTACTGAATGAAGAATCATGCTTGCTTGCCGAACGGTTGTCGGCAATTTATCAGGCCGATAAAATGAATGTTGCCGCCATTGGTAATTTAGTCCCGCAGCTGCATATCCACCATATTGTCCGCTATCAAACGGATAATGCGTGGCCTGCACCGGTATGGGGGAAATTTGCCGCAGTCCCTTATACTGAGCAGCAACTGGTTGAAACTAAAGCTCGGCTAAGTAATGATTATGCGCTTTGCACGACGCTTAAGGAATGACTGAAAATAATGTGATTTTCTGATTGCTTGGAAGTCATGACTCGCAGTCCTTTAAGGACTGCGAGTCATTTTTTTGCGTAAAAAACAGCCCAAACTTTTTGGGTTAAGACCTGCCAGGTTTAGGTCATCGGCAAGTGCATTTCCTTTAAATCAACCCACCACAGGCCTTTTTGATGGTTTAACCGTAAACCGATACTGTTGTTGCAAACAGTGATCCAGCCATTTTTGCAAAAAATAATTCAAGCGCCATTTATAATCCATAATGTCCCGGCTTAGGCTTGGATCATCGAAGACCTGCGCAACGCTGGCCCGTGCATGATCGCTGATCACTTCAGCCAGTTGCGCGTCCAGATAAATGCGGATAACTACGGCTGGCACTACGAACGTTTCCAAGTTTTTGTTAAAGCAATGGCTCAACTCAACGGTAAGCGTATGGGGCGTGCGCCCGATAATTTTAAGATACAGTGGCGTGTTACGGGTGGCAATGCCTTCCACCGATTCTTCCAGGGTTGCCAAATCAGGCAGCAGGCGGCACAGTTTGCCATAATTGGCCGCACACAACTGCTCCAAACAAAACGACTTGTTGACCGGATTTAGAAAGCCCATCCCAGATCAGCTTTCGCGGTAGCTGGCATAAGCACTGGCGGTTTCCCACAAAGCGACTTCGACCACGTTGAATCCCGCTTGCTTGACATGCTGGTATAACATTTTACTTAACACCTCTGCGGTCGGATGCTCCTCCAGAGCCAGAAAACGCTCGTTATTGGCCAATAGCATCGGAATAATCGGATCGTCCTTATGAAGCAAAAAGTTATGATCCAGCTGTTGGTCGATATACGCTTCAACACAATCCCTAATGTCCGCAAAATCACAGACCATGCCTTGCTCATCAAGCTGTGCTTGCTGAATCGAAATTGCCGCCTTAACACTATGTCCGTGCAGATGGCGGCATTTTCCTGAGTGGTTCATCAAACGATGTCCGTAACAAAAATAAACTTCTTTGGTGATGGTAAACATAAGCTGGGCTGTGCTGAATTTATAAGACAAGGGTTGTCGGGGTTGTAAAGTGTACTACAAAAGAAGATGGATAAATGATGATTTGTAATGGCGGCACTAACCCGCAAAAGCATGGCCTTATTGATGATTTTTGACGCTACCGTTATCGTCGTATCAAGCAATCTGGCAACAGCGGCAAAGCTAGGTGCAATGCAGGGAAATTTTGCAATGGTTTGGTGATTTGGCGGCGTTTGAACGGTATCATCAGCAATTTGACGATGCACTTATCAATCATTTGTTGGTGAAATATGACAATGGCTGATAGTTTGATTCTAAGACCTGGAAGGCCTTAGAATCAAGACGTTAATATTAACCAAACCCTAAGGATAAAACTGTCTTGAATTCCATTGTGTTAATTTCTTTATTGTTGGCAAGCTTCGTTTACTGGTTTAACTTTCAGGCAGTTAAAGAAATTGCCCTGAGTGCGACCCGTGCGCATTGCCGTGTTATGGAGGTGCAGATGCTGGATGATTATATTGCCGCTAATGGCCTTTGGCTTAAGCGGGATAAACGTGGAAAATGGCAAATACAACGGACGTTTCTGTTTGAATTTTCTTCAACCGGTGCTGACCGGTATAACGGAAAAATCACCATGCTAGGACAGCGTGTTGAAACTATTTATATGGAACCGTACCGGATTTAGCTGCAAGTATGAAATAATTCTAATAACGTAACGGCTACCCCATTTTTTAAGGGGAGCCATTGTGCAATCCCGTTATTTTTTACTTATGAATTAGTATGGCTATGAAACAATGTCCAGCTTGTGGTCACGAACGCAATAACACTGATATTCGCTGCCCTGAATGCGGCCGCTTTTATTCAAAAGTGCTCGAATTGATCGAAGAAGAAGCATTAAACGAGGAAAAAAGCACTTTTCGCGGCCGGTGCAAGCGCATCCTTAATTCGGGCAATATTAACCAGGCGATGCGGGCTGAATTGGCATCAACAATAGCCGGACTGTCTAAAAAAGCGGTGTTTGCGCTATTTGTGATTTTTGTTTTTGTGTTCGCTTTAGTTATCACGGTGTTATAAATCCTCTCCCTTCAAAAACATCCCTTCCTTAAATCCTTATTTTCTAAAACAGAACACAACGTGGGCAATATAGTCATTTTTACCGATGACCCGGGTTGGCATGGCAAGCAATTACGGCTTGCTTTTGCTGGGCAGGGCTATCACAGTCACACCGTTTCGTTAACTGAGTGCCAATTCCGCATCGGCTGCGAGCAACAGCCGTTACTTATTCCAGGCTTCGCCGATGCCTTGCCTGATGCGGCCTTTGTGCGCGGGGTGCCGGGTGGGTCGCTGGAAGAGGTTGTGCTGTATTTGGATATACTGCATGCCTTAAAAATCATGGGCATTCCTGTTTATAATGACGGCCATGCGGTGGAGCGCAGTGTTGATAAAGGCATGACCAGCTTTTTACTGCACAACGCCGGATTACCCACGCCGCTAACCTGGGTATTGCGTGACAGGGATGAGGCATTACGCATTGCTGGACAGGAGTTGGCGGCAGGGCATTTGTTGATTAGCAAACCCTTGTTTGGTTCGCAAGGTGAGGGGATCCGCCGGATTGAAAAAACGACGGACTTGTTCTGGTTGACCAGTAGCCGTGGCGTGTATTATTTGCAACGTTTTGTGACCTGTGCAGGCGATGGCTTTTCCGATTATCGGGTGTTTGTGATTAATGGCCGGGCCGTCGCCGCCATGCGTCGGCGCGGCAAATCATGGTTAAACAATGTCGCCCGTGGCGCACGCTGTGAATGCGTTGATCTGACCGCCGGATTGGCGGACTTGGCGATTAACGCAACTGCCGCATTGGCAATGGATTATGCGGGTGTGGATATTATCCAAGACAGGGCGGGGCGGTATATTATTATTGAAGTCAACAGCATTCCCGCCTGGAAAGGTCTGGAAAGCGTCTGTGATGTCAATATTGCACAATTATTGGCTGAAGATTTGATTAATCGACGGATTAATCGCCAATGATACTCCCTGAACAACTCAGCAAACTTTACCAAGAAGCGTGTGAAATAGAATTGCAGGCATTTAAGCCGGGTAATGTCAGTACTTATGCAGAAGGTCATGATATGACGATTGCTGACTTTAGAACCAGTGCGAAAGTCAGTGCGGGTCTGTTATGCAATCCTGATTATTCCCTCGGCGAAAAAATGTTTTATGCCGTTAAGGCAACGCGTGAAGCGGTCGGTTGCAACACAAACCTCGGCATTATTTTGCTGTGCGCACCCTTAATTCAGGCGGTTTATTTAAGGCCTGCCAATATGCCATTGCGGCAATCCTTGCAGCAGGTTTTATCAGCAACCACTGTAGACGATGCCGACTGGGTTTTTAAGGCGATTACCTTGGCATCACCCGGTGGCTTAGGTGATGCTGATACGCAGGATGTACGCGCTAAAGCGACAATCACTTTAACAGAAGCCATGGGCTTGGCTAGTTCAAAAGACCGGATTGCACTTCAATACCTTACAGTTTATAAAGATATTTTTGATTTTGCCTATTTAACCTACTATAATAGTATGGATAAATGGGGTAGTAAGAGCTGGGCGGCGGTAGCTGTTTATGCCGGTTTGCTAAGCCAATTTCCTGATAGCCATATTGAAAGAAAGTACGGCAATCAGTATTCTGCAACGATAGCCGACACGATGGGCCGGCTTAGTAAAATACTGAATGAAACTGGAAATCCTGAACATCTTATGCCGTTACTTTATGAGATAGATCAGGATCTTAAGTCCAGGGGGATAAATCCTGGAACCACAGCGGATATGACCGTAGCAACGGTCTTTACCGTGTTTTTAGAAGAACTTATTAGTAATCACTGGTAAATCTTCAGCAAGAATTTGTTTTACAACAAATAAATAAGGAGACACATCAGTGTCAATATTAGCTCAAATTTTTTCAACTTTTTCTTCACAGGGGAAAACAAAAATGGCGAAAATCAATAAAATGATGGTTGGTGAATCTTTAGTTGGTGAAGGCAATGAAATTGCCCACATTGACTTGATCATTGGGCCACGTGGTTCAGCTGCTGAAACAGCTTTTGCAACTGCTTTAACAAACAACAAAGACGGTTTCTCTACTTTGTTGGCTGTTGTTGCACCTAACCTAATGGTTAAACCTGCTACTATTTTGTTCAACAAAGTAACTATCAAAGGTTCTAAACAAGCCGTTCAAATGTTTGGCCCAGCACAACGCGCTGTTGCTATGGCGGTTGCTGATTGTGTTGAAGATGGCACTATCCCAGCTGACGAAGCTGATGATCTGTTTATCTCTGTTGGTGTATTCATTCACTGGCAAGCTGAAGATGATGCAAAAATTGAATCATTCAACTATGCAGCAACTAAAGAAGCTCTGAAACGCGCTGTAGCTGGTACTCCAACTGCTGCTGAAGTTGTAGCTGCTAAAAAAGAAGCAAAACACCCATTCGCTGTTAACAACGAAGGCTAAGCTTTTAGCTAACGGATGTTTAAAAATACCCCGGCTTGTCGGGGTATTTTTTTGTCTACAGATTGGCAATATCTTCGGGGCCAATAACACCGGAATGCAGGCTACTGGCGATAAGTGCCTGTTGTACGCCGAGTTTTTGTAAGGCCTGCAAATCCGCCAGATGCCTTATACCGCCAGCGGCGATAAAATTTTTATGTGGATAGCGCTTGCAAAATGCGCTTAGTCTATCCCAATCAGGCCCTAGATTGCTGCCCACTTGGGCCAAGGTCATGATAATAATATTTTCAGGCCACAAATCAGGACATGTAAAAAGGCTTGATGCCCCTAAGGCGCCATCAACAGAATAATCCAACGATAAGATAAAGTTGCCGGCAAAGCTTTTCAGCTCACTGATCGTGTCGTCCTTATAGGATTCACTGCCTAGTACGGGGATATAATTTTCAGGCTGTCTTAACGGGTCATAGGATTGATAGCCTTTATCGACCCAAAACTGAAGTTGTGGAAAATGTGCCAGCACTTCGCCAATTAAGTGGTCATGGTTATCTTGATGGGTAATGGCATTCAAATCGGCAATGTAAAACGTGTCAAAATTATAGCGTTGCAAAAAAGCCCCAATAACCCGATAAATATCCGCAGAGGGGCATAAAGCGGAATGGATCGGCTGGTAATGTTGACGGTCACCTTTTTTGGCATGGACGACAACACCGTTTTTTAAATCAATGACAGGGATTATTTTCATCAGTAACGCGCATGAAAGTTTTAATATTCGAGTATATCACCGGCGGCGGTTTTAATAAGCAGGCGCTACCAGACGCATTGCTTAGGGAAGGGCGATTGATGCTCGAGACCTTGCTTGATAATTTTTCCAAATTTGGCGGTGTTGAATTGCTCGTCATGCTTGACAGCCGTGTTGCCAACTTAATCAACACCACCGATTTAAATACGTCCATCATCACGCCCGAGAATGACTCCGAACAGGAATTTTTACGCTTAACTAAAACCTGCGATGCCGTTTGGCCGATAGCGCCTGAATTTGACGGCCTATTGCAGGCCTTATGCCAGCATGTTGAGGCACAAGACAAGCTATTGCTGACCACGCCCGCCAACACTGTCGCACTGACAGGCAACAAATTCGATACTTTCCAACAGCTAAGCCAACAAACGATAGCAACCGTGCCGACGCGGCTATTTAATAAGCATGAACCGTATTGTGCCGGGGAATGGATGGTCAAAGCCATTGATGGGGCAGGGTGCTCTGATAGCTATCTCATCAACGATGAGCAGGATTGGGCCATCATGTCGGAACGGGCCGGGCGGTTTATCATCCAGCCGCACCTTCAAGGCCAAAAAACCAGCCTGTCGTGTTTGTTTAAACAAGGCCGTGCTTGGTTGCTGTGTGTTAATTTGCAGTACTTCGACATCATCGACAAGCGTTATCAATTGACCGGAATCACCGTTAACCATAATAATTCAGGGCTTGGCTTGTATCAAAACCTGATTGCTGAAATCGCCTGTGTATTCCCTGAATTATGGGGCTATGTCGGCATAGATTTAATCGAAACCAGCGGACAAATTCTTGTGCTAGAAATAAACCCACGTCTGACCACGTCATTTACTGGCATTTACCCCGCACTAGGCATTAACGTTGCCGAGCAAGTATTGCAGTTACTGGGCAACAAACCCACATTAACCGCTGTTTGCAATCAACCCGTATACCTTAAGGTGGCTCAATGAACCAACCCCATAGCATAGGCTGGGATATTGGCGGCGCCCATGTTAAAGCCGCCGTCATTAACCAATCCGATGAAATTATTTTTGTTTTTCAACAGCCTTGTCCTTTATGGCAAGGTCTCGGACAGTTGCATGATGCAGTGCTCAGCATTATCCGGCAATTACCGGATAGGCCATACCGGCACGCCATCACCATGACTGGAGAACTGGTCGATTTGTTTGAAAACCGAGAAGAGGGTGTTAAGCAAATCATAGCGGCAATGGTTGATTTATTGCCTAATAATGAATTACTTATTTTTTCAGGCAGCCAAGGCTTATTAAGACAGGATCAGATTGGAATTAGACATTATCAAGCCATTGCATCAGCCAACTGGTTAGCCAGTGCAAGTTTTGCCGCACAAAAAGTAGAAAAAGGACTATTTATTGATATAGGCAGCACGACAACCGACATCCTCGTGTTTGACCAAGGCCAAGTTTTGGCACAAGGCTACACCGACTATCAGCGCCTGCAATCAAAGGAACTTATTTACACCGGCATCGTTAGGACACCCATTATGGCTGTCGCCCAAACCGTAATGGATCAAGACCAAGAAACAGGCATCATGGCGGAATATTTCGCCACAATGGCCGATGTTTATCGGGTTACCGGAGAGCTTAACGAAGCCCATGACCAAACCGCCACTGCCGATGGTGCGGAAAAAACCATCCTCGCTAGCGCTAGACGGTTATCGCGAATGATAGGTTGCGATTTTTATCCTAAAGAATTATCCCGTTGGCTGCAATTTGCCAACACTATCCGAAATCAACAGATGGAAAAGATACAACGGACGTGCGAACGGTTCATAGCCAACCATGGCATCACCAACCACAGTCCGTTAATAGGTGCTGGCGTGGGGCGGTTTTTGGTTACAGAAATAGCGCAAACTTTACAATATCCTTATTTAGATTTTGCCGAGTTATGTAGTGGATCGACAAAACAAACTGACCTATGCTTGGCTGATTGCGCACCCGCAGTCGCTTTGGCCTATTTAGCCAATAAATATCAATAAGAACCCTTAAATTCTTAAGCCCTTCATTTCATCACATAAGATAGCGACTGAATAACAGTTACCAAAGGGCTGGGATACATGCCTAACCACACTAGCAACGTCGTTAAAACAGCGAGTGTTGTAGTGGAAATCCAATTTTGCGTAGGCTTACATGGAAGAGCTGGTGTTGTCTCGATATTCATCGCCATCACTATTATTATTTTCAAATAATAATACAGCCCCAAACGGCTTCCAGCGATTATGGCCGCTAGCAATCCCCATAGCACCGCTGACGAAAATATAGAATTAGGACTTTCGCTAAACCCCAGAATAAGCCGTAATCCTAGGGTTATCCAGTTCAGCCTTTAGGTAGCCGTAAAACAAATTTTTCCTGATTTGGTAAAGGGTGGTTTTGAGTTCCTTGGCTTTCACTTTCAAAGAAACCCAGGCATGGTAGCAGCAGGCAAGATGGTTGCGCTGTGACCGTGCTTTCCGGCACTGGCATTTCTCGGAACCGGTCAACTGTTTGATTTCACGGTGGAACTGCTCGATCTGCCAGCGCACGTCGTTCGCTTTTTGGGCGACCTGCACCGTCAGGTTGTACCCTCTGGGGCATAAATCGTCCAACCCATTAGTAATGAGCCAGTCAATGTCGCCGTTTGTGGCGACCAGCCTGAACAGTTTAACCTTGAAAGGCACTTTTCTAGTGCCCCTTGTGGGTATTCAGTTTGACGGCGGCACCTGACTTAAGCCGTCCGGGTGTCCAGTCGGTGTCGTCCAAATGGACATAGCCTTCGTCTTTGCTTAGGCTGACCAAGCGGTTGTTTTTCAATGTGGTGTACCCTAAAGGGCATAAATAAAAGGTCAGCTTGAGTGAATTGACCAATTTCAAGTTCTGCCAAGCCGCATACCAACTGTCGAACAGCACGGTTTTTGCCAGGATGCCCTTGTCGGCGACGGCGTTGACCAGCATGTCACGGAAGTGGTCATTTTTGGTCTTGCCATCGGCGGCGTTGTGCCCTCTAGGGCATAAATCACAAATCCGGTAGTCCACGGGATAGTGTTCCTTACCGTCGCTGTGTACCAGGTTGACCATTTATGCCCCTGAGGGTACGCCAATCCCGCGCACCAAGCCGCCTGTAGCGCCACTGTAGCTTCTTGACCAGTCCTATCGACTTGGAATATTGCTTGTCCTGGACACTGTCATCAATGATCAGGAAAGACTCCGGTGTGTTTTTGATCAGTCCGTTGGCCAACACCCACACCTCCCGTGCCGTGATCCGGTTGCGCTCCAGGAAGTTGCCCACCACATCATGGCTGACATTTTCCAAGTGTTCAGACAAGTTGTAGCAGGTGTGATTGATCGGCGTGCTGATCAGGTATTCTATGTATCTTTGCTTTGTTATCATGCCGCATAACATACACTAATCCTTTCAGGACAGCGAAAGTCCTAACTATTTTTTCAGGGTAGCGAAAGTACTAATGATATTGTTGTTCAGGTGATTGATGTACCGTTTAGCTTTGTCTTTTGTTGACGGCATATTGCTTACACAACGCATAAAGTGCCGGAATGACAATTAAGGTCAACAGTGTTGACGACACCATGCCCCCGACCATCGGTGCGGCGATACGGCGCATGACTTCCGAGCCGGTGCCGGTGCTCCACAGGATAGGCAGCAACCCCGCCATGATCGCGGTGACAGTCATTATTTTGGGGCGCAAACGTTCTGCTGCACCGCTCATCAACGCTGAGTAAAGGTCGTCCTCGGTGAATGCCCGCCCTGCCGCCAGGCATTGCTGCTGCTTTTCCCGGTAAGCATGATCCAGATAAATCAGCATCACTACGCCAGTTTCTGCCGCGACTCCCGCCAAAGCGATAAAGCCGACCCCCACCGCCACACTGACGTTGTAATCCAGCCACCACAACAGCCAGACCCCGCCGACCAACGCGAACGGCACTGACAACATGACGATCAAGGTTTCAGTCAAACGCCCGAAATTGAGATACAACAGGAGGAAAATAATTCCCAGCGTGAGTGGCACTACCATTTGCAAGCGCTGTTTGGCGCGTTCCATGTATTCAAACTGACCGCTCCAGGTGATGTAATAGCCCGCCGGAAATTTGACCGCTTGTCCCACAACTTGTTTGGCATCCTGCACATAACTGCCAATGTCGCGTCCGCGCATATCGACATAGACGTAAACCGACAACAAGGCGTTCTCGGTGCGGATGCCAGGAGTTCCCTTGTCTAGGCTCAGTTTTGCCAATTGCCCCAACGGAATCATTGACCCGCTAGGCGTTGGCACGAGCACATGTTCGGCAATGGCTTGCGGGCTGTCGCGTAGTTCGCGCGGATAACGGACGGTGATGGCGAAGCGTTCGCGGCCTTCCACCATCGTACTGACGGTTTCGCCGCCAACGGCAGTGGCGATGCTATCCTGCACATCACCGATCAGTAGCCCATAACGCGCCAAAGCCTCGTAATCCAGCGTGATATTCAAGTAAAAACCGCCCGTGATGCGTTCGGCATAAGCGCTCGTCGTGCCGGGCACGGTCTTGACGGCCTGTTCGATCTGCTGCGCCAGCCGTCCCATTTCCGCCAAGTCCTTACCGAACAGTTTGATGCCAATAGGGGTGCGGATGCCCGTTGCCAGCATGTCAATGCGGTTTTTGATCGGCATCGTCCAAGCGTTGCTGACACCGGGAATTTGCAGCGCCTTATCCATCTCGGCAATGAGCTTGTCGACTGTCATACCGGGTCGCCAAGCCGATTCGGGTTTGAGGTTAACCAAGGTTTCCGACATTTCCAGCGGTGCCGGATCGGTGGCGGTCAGCGCCCGTCCGGCTTTGCCAAACACCGATTCGACTTCAGGGAAGCGTTTGATGATGCGGTCTTGGGTTTGCAGCACAGCGGCAGCTTTGGTTGGCGACAAGCCAGGTAGGGTTTGCGGCATAAACAGCAAGGTGCCTTCATTCAGCGTCGGCATGAATTCGCCGCCCAGATTTGAAGCCGGATACCAACTTGCGGCTAACATCAACAGCGCGGAAGCCAATGTCAGTTTTTTATAGCGCATAACGGAAACAATAATTGGGCGGTAAATCCAGATCAACACCCGATTGATGGGGTTTTGCTGTTCAGACGGGATTTTTCCGCGTACAAACAGCGACATCAACACCGGCACTAGCGTCACCGACAACAATGCAGCCCCCGCCATGGCAAAGGTTTTCGTAAACGCCAGAGGATGGAACAAGCGGCCTTCCTGCGCTTCCAACGCAAACACTGGCAGGAAAGAGACAGTAATAATCAACAGGCTGAAAAATAGCGGCGGGCCAACTTCCTTGCAGGCATTGAGCAATATCTCGGCGCGGGGTAGCCGGCCGGCATCGCGCTCCAAGTGCTTGTGGACATTCTCGATCATGACAATGGCGGCATCCACCATCGCACCGATAGCGATGGCGATACCGCCCAAGCTCATGATATTGGAATTCATCCCTAGTGCCTGCATCACGATGAAGGCGATCAGTATGCCAACCGGCAGCATTAAAATTGCCACCAACGCGCTACGCAAATGCAACAGGAACACTACGCAGACCACGGCGACCACAGCGCTTTCTTCGAGCAAGGTATGGCGCAAGTTGTCAATCGCCCGGTGGATCAGCTCGGAACGGTCATACACTGTTTGCACACTGACACCGTCTGGCAAGCCAGCGGTGATTTCGCGCAGGCGGTCTTTGACATGGCTAATGACTTCCAAGGCGTTCTGGCCGTAGCGGGCCAGCGCGATACCGGAAACCGCCTCGCCTTCGCCGTTCCATTCTGTGATGCCACGCCGTTCATCAGGCACCAGCTCCACTCGTGCCACATCACGCACCAACACGGGGATACCCTTTTCGGCTTTCAACACTAGCCGTTCCAAATCCGTCTGACCGTGCAGGTAACCGTGCCCACGCACCATGTACTCAGTTTCGGCCAATTCAATAGTCCGTCCGCCGACATCGCGGTTGCCGTTGCGGATGGTGTCAGTCACCGAGCGTAAAGAAATGCCGTAAGCTTGCAGCTTGTGCGGATCGACAGTGACCTGATATTGCTGCACAAAACCACCAATACTGGCGACTTCAGATACGCCCTTGGCTTTGGTCAGTTGGTAGCGGATAAACCAGTCTTGCAGTGTGCGCAATTCTGCCAAAGTATGGTTTTTCGCCAACAGTGCGTATTGGTAGACCCAACCGACACCTGTGGCATCCGGCCCCAGTTGCGGCGCCACGCCGCGCGGCAAACTCCCGCTGAGCGAGGTGAGATATTCCAAAACCCGCGAACGCGCCCAATAAATATCAGTGCCGTCTTCGAAGATGACATAAACGAACGACGCGCCGAAGAACGAAAAACCGCGCACGACTTTTGAGCGTGGCACGCTTAGCATTGCACTCGTCAGCGGATAAGTGACCTGATCCTCGACGACTTGCGGGGCTTGGCCGGGGTATTCGGTGTAAACGATGACCTGCGCATCGGACAGATCGGGCAGGGCATCCAGCGGCATTTGCGACATGGCATAAATGCCGCCGATGACGATACCAAATGTTACCAGTAGCACCAGAAAGATGTTACGCAAAGACCAAGCAATGACATGGTTCAACATGGCTAGTGGCCCTCGTGTTGTGTTTCAGGCTTAGCTTGGCTGGCAGCATTGCCAAAGCCATCCAAAGCTGACTTGAGATTACTTTCGGCATCAATTAGGAAGTTGGCACGCGTCACAACTTCATCGCCGGGCATTAACCCTTCCAGCACTTCATAGTAGCCGTCCGCTTTTTGCCCCAGTTTTACGGCTCGTGGTTCGAATAATCCTTCGTCTTTTTGTAACAAGACAATTTGCCGGACGCCACTGTCAATCACTGCCGAATCAGGGATTGCCAAATGTGTGCCACCTTCAGCCTGAGTTGCCAATGTCACACTGCCGTAAAGGCCGGGTTTCAGCAAGCCATCACTATTGGCCAATTCAACCCGCACTTTGACTGTGCGGGTTTCCGTTGCCAAAGTTGGGTAGATGAATCCGACCTTGCCGTTAAATAGCTTTTCTGGGTAAGCGTTGATATGTACCTGCACAGCCTGCCCTGGACGTATGCCGCCTATATCTTGTTCGAACACCTCCACCAATAGCCATACCGTGCTTAAATCGGCGATACGGAACAGCAATTCACCAGGCATGAAGCGCATGCCTTCCACCGCAGGTTTTTCCAATACCACGCCATTGACCGGTGACAACAACGGCAGTGTATCCAACGGTTTCCCTGTGCTTTGTAAACGCCGTATCTGTGCCGGGGCAATATCCCAATAATGCAAGCGTTGCAAGGCGTTTTCGGTTAGCCGTGCCGCCGTGTCTTGTGCTTGTGCGCTAGCTTGCTGCAGGGCTTCTTGCCCTTCATGGGCAATCAGGTATTCCTGCTGGGCGGTCATCAACTCCGGGCTGTAAATTTCCAGCAAGGGCTGGCCACGCTTGACGCTTTGCCCGGTCGTGTTGGCAACCAAGCGTTGTATCCAGCCTTCAAACCTTGGTGTTACAGCGTGGATACGGCTTTCGTCGACTTGTATGCTACCCAAGGCGCGGATGCTGCGGATCAAAGCCCGTTTCTCGGCAATTGCAGTGACCACACCCAGTTTCTGGATTTTTTCCGGACTGATCTGAATCTGCCCAGGAGCAGACTGTTCGCCTTCATAAACGGGTAGATAGTCCATGTCCATTTCATCTTTTTTCGGTATTGGCGAAGTATCTGCCGCACCCATCGGATGACGGTAATACAGGATTTTTTCAGATTTCGGCACACGTTCGGACGTGGCCGGTGGTTCAGGGTAAACCGCGACATAGCCCATACCCATCTCATCCTTGGCGGGTACGGGTGAAGTGACTTGGGGATTCATAGGATGACGGTAATACAGCGGCTTTTTTTCACCGCTTTCCATAGCGTCGGGTTTTTCTGTGACTTGCAGCCGTGCTATCCAGAACCCTAAGCCCAAACCCAATAGCAAAATCAATATAAATTGTAAATATCTAGTCATGGCCGAGCTCCTCACCGACTTCGGCGGACAGTTCGGCTAACAGTTGCTGGCTACTCGTCAATGCTTGCCAATACTGTGTTTGGTACTGGAAAAAACTCAGTTGTGTGCGCAACAGATCAGTAAAACTGGTTTGGCTCACTTGATAGCCAGCCAATAGGGAGCTGACCGTTTGCTGGGCTTGCGGAATAATTTCATGTTCGAGCAACAATAGTTTTTCCTTTGCATGTTGATACTCTGCGGCTTTAGCGGCTATCTCGGCCTGGATTTTGTGATGTTCATCTTGCAGGGAATACTGTTCCTGCAAGAGTTCACTTTTGCGCTGATCGACGGCTTTGGATTGTTTACGTGCGGCATAAATTGGCAAGTTCATGCTCAACTGGACACTGGCGAAATTGCTACGCGACTGTCCTGTCGGCGTGTTTTGCCGAACCGCATAACCCGCGCCAACGGTAAAGTCGGGGTAGAAATCCTGTTTTGCCAGATCAACCTTCGATAGCGCCGCATCCAACATTTTGCGGTGCTGGGCAAACAACGGACGCATTTTTAAGGCCTTGTCTTGTAGGGCTGGCTCAACAATATCGGGTAATTTAAACTCAGCCTCAGCGGGAATCTGCACGGACGTTTCCGGCGGGCGGTCCAGCAAGGCATTGATACGGGCGTTCTGGCTGTGGCGCAGACTGACCAGTTCCAGTTTTCCGTTCTTAAGATTGGATAGCTCAAGCTGTGCCAACAGCACATCCTGCTGGGTGCCTTTGCCGAACTGATATTTAGTTTGGGCGATGTCGATGAGCTGCCGGTAAAAGTGTTCGGCTTCAGCCAACACGTTTAATGCGCGATCGTAATAAAACAGCCGCCACCAGCTCTGTTTTACCTCGCTCACTAGCCGTAACTGTGCTTCATCAACCGAATCGGAAGTGGCAAGGGCTTCCTGGTTGGCAATTTTTTCCCGTAAAGCCAACTTGCCTGGAAAAGGGAGGGTCTGGCTAATGCCCACGCCTAGCATAGTCATATCTTCTTTGTGTAAATCGAAACTGCTGGTCGGGACATTCAACATTTCGAAGCTCACTGTCGGATCCGGCAAAGCACCCGCTTGTGCAGGGACAGCGGACATTGCCTCGGCGCGTGCCTTGATTTCCGCTAATCCCGGATTGCCTGCCAAGGCATACCCGACCGCCAAGTCAAGTGTCAGGATGGAGCCATCTTTGTCACCGGGTCGGGTTTCTGCTAGCGCCTGTGCCCAAACCACACCGATTGTGCCCGTTGGGCTGAAAACCAAGCCGGGCGAACACATCGCCAGCCCGATAGATAGTGTCGCCCACGCAGGATTTGCGCGGCGAAACAACCAAGCATAGATCAAGAAAAACATTATGTTACCTCTTAAATCGGAACAAACAGGTTCCGTAGGTCGCGAAACCACAATGCGCCAAACCTGTTTTAAGGGTACGGCGCGGTTCGATTTTGAGAGGTGGCTAATTCAGTAGCGTACAGAACAAGTAGATAAGCAGAATCCGTCGACCAGTCGGCGGATCAGCTTTAGGAGGGGCTTGCGTGGGGATATAATTGAAAAATAAGAACAAAAATGTCCCTATCAAACTCAGGATAAAAATAGGCAGATCTTGTTTGACGAGGCGGTTAAGATAGCTCGGCGAATCGTCCTGCGAATCAAGACAGGGTTTGAATGCGCAATCCGTCATAGCCTTGGGGGAATGCTCTGGTGCACTAGGTTCCGAACAGCCTGGCATGTGTTCAGACATTGCCGACAATACCGAAGGCATAGGCATGGTACAGGTTGCCGAAATGGTCAAAGAAATCCAGCTCACCAGCAACACAAACACCAATGTGTGCAGGTAAGTGCGGTTTCTTTTGGCATACAACGCTGTTATCACAAACACTCTCTGGGTAACGGATTAACAACTGAGCAATCTAGCATACTGGAAACGGCACAGCAATTAAATGTATGCCCAGTTTGGATGCCATCGAACATTAGCGAGGACACATTTATAAAATCGGCGATCCTAAAGTCCGTGTTTTAAAAATAGTCTGGACGGGCGAAAACTTGGACATGGCAAAAATTCGCCATGTCCAAACGAAAATGCCCGAAACGCTATGAAGCCAAAAAACTTACAACAGACAGTTTTCCTAATTCCCTAATACTGAATAATTTAACATAATATGCATTATGCGAAGTTGCAGGCGGGTTATTTTTCACTTAAATTGAAGCCTGAGTTATTTCCGTTACTGTAACAATAATTAAAAACACTTCATGATTTTGTGATGTGAGCCGCTATCGTACCGATACGCTATTCATGAACAGCGAACTAATAGGGTGATGGGGGGTTGTGTGTGCGGGACTGGCAAATATTGTGAGGCTTGCGTGATATGACCCCCCACACGCTAGAGAAAACCCACCGCTGGTGGGCTTGCTTCCGGCCTATTGATGTACGCCACAAACCGCTAAAAAAGCGCCTTTTAACCAGTAGCTTTATAAAACCGTGCCACCAAGCTGACAGGACGCTATAACGCGGCAATGTGACCAGTTCCGCCAGCATTCCGTAACGTTAAGGGAAAATCAAAACGCCCGGGCAAACAAGGGTTGTTTCTGGTCTGGCTGGACGTCGGGTTTATTGACGAAAAAATACACTTGGCAGGTCTTGGGGTTACAGATGAAATCGCGGGACAACTGGCGGATCTGGCGGGAGTTCCCGACCATGCAGCGGACACGGTGGCGGTTGACCACACAGCCTTCCGGCATGTTGACCAACTGGTCAGGCTCGACACCGTTAATGGACAGGCTGGCAATCAGCTGGGGGGTCAACCTTACCTTTTCGGGTTTGGCGGTTCCGTCAGCATTCCGTAACGTTAAGGCATCAGGACGGCCTTTATCAGCCGCGACAGCATGAGGGCGACCATCAACGTCAGGCAAAACCGCAGCAGGAACGGGGCTGTCTTTGTTAAGAGAAATGCGGCTATGCCCCCAAAAAATCTGATAGACCCACCAGCCCACGCATAAAGCGATGACAACAGCAAGGACACGTAACTTAGGGTCTTTAAATAAGCCGTCTTGGGTCTTGACTGCTGAATGTGCGCCTGTCGCCGTGCTCGAATAGCATGCAAATATTCGCTGGTCAGCCTTGTAGTCCTTGGGGGTTCCGGCATAGTGTGACAGTGATTTTCCGGTGTTTTCTGGGTCATGTTGGAACTCCCGCCAGCGGTTCTTCCACCAAGGGAGCACGCCGGACATGTTGCGGTGGCGGTATGCCCATTCGGACACTTCGCGGATTTCTTTCTTTACTTTTGAGATGTTGGGTGTGGAACAGAAAATGTCCCAGTTGTAATGGCGTTGCTTGTCATAGGCGGTGAACACATCTTCGGGACGGCCTTCGGGCAAACCAATATCTTCGATAATGTCACCAAAATCTGGAATATATTTGTCGAGGGACTCCAGTTTGAAGTCCCGCCTATCGGGATAGACCTGTTGGGTCTCGTCAATGATGATCAATGCGCCGAACGGTGCCCAATGGAACCAACAGGCCATTTTATGACGGCCTTGCTTGGTGGTGGTGTCCACCCAGATGATGCGCGCGGTGTCGGGAAATTGGCTGTCAGGATAGGCGGCCTTGACGCGTTCCATGCTGTCAAAGCCACGGATGTTGCAGACCACCGCCCTACCCTCCATTAACGCAGGAATGGC
>JAQTQZ010000008.1 GCA_028712695.1 Methylovulum sp.
CGACAAGCCCGTCGCCGTTGCTAAGCCTTGGTTGCAGATCAGGTAGTCTGTGTAGAGTTCGGTTTTTTCTTTATCCATCCTGGAATGATACGCTTTTTGGGATGGGGGTGCGTAACATCAGTTATTATTTAGGATCAGATGTCCAATTGTTGTTTCGGGCATTAAAGGAAGATGGCAAGGGCAAGAATTAAGGCAACAGATGATGGATTAGTGTTAACCAATCATCTGCTTAGCAAAATGCTTCAGCGAAGCTAAGGCGCTTGACATAACCCGATGCTATCGGTGGCAACGACAAACTCAGTTGGAATTGGCTGTAATCCACAGCCATGATAGGATTCCCTTCGCTAAATTGGAAACTAAAGACTTTTGGTAAGGGTTAAGCTGGCTAAATAAGCAGGGCAAAGCCACTTAACCAAGCGCCTCTATCGCAAAATTTATCAAATTGAGCGATAATTTTTCATTTTATGAATTGTAAGAACCAAGATCCGTTTTAAACCGCGCCCATTATCCGAAAAATTATTCCTCATACTATTTTTTATGTTCAGCATGGTACCCCCTATCGAAACCTTGCGAAATTATGACTGACAAGGATGCTAAATGCGAACCATGCGATTAAACCGCCGGGTTGCCAGCCACTCTCCACCCTATCTGTGGCCGCTAAAGGCCAACAAACTTTGGCTCCTTTTTTGCTTATAGGTTAAACCACGTCGCCATATTACAGCGTGCTCAAATGCCTGCTTTGGCATCAAATGACAGAACTTGCTTGCGTTAACAGCATTGGCTAAACCTTTAGGATGGACATGCCCGTTAAACAACTAATATTCAATATTGCACTATTTAGGATAAAAATGCGGTTACCCCCAAAGATAAAAGCATGGCGTGGCGAAGCCGTGCTTGGAACGCTCGGAATTATAAAGCTATTAGGCCTTGGAATTATCTACAAACCTTTAATGCTTCAGCTGGTTAAACGCCAAGGTATTTTTGACCGTAATTACTACCTTGAGACGAATAATGATGTTGTGTCGTCAGGTATATCGCCGCTCCGTCACTATACTTATTATGGTGACAAAGAAGGCCGCCAACCCATGTTGTTTTTTGATCCCACCTATTACCGCGCACAACTCCCGAAACCAACAAAACAAGTTAACACCTTACTGCATTATGCTTATGTAGGCCGCTACCGAAAAATTTCGCCCAGCCCTTGGTTCGATATTGATTACTATCTGGCCAATAACAAAGATGTCAAACGCTCCGGTCGGGATCCTCTAATCCATTATCTTTACTGGGGCGGCATAGAAGGCCGGTCACCCTGCCCGCAATTTGACAGCAATTATTACCTGCGCACTTACCCCGATGTGGTTGCTATGCGCATTAACCCACTGTTGCATTATTTGCTTTTCGGACGCTTGGAAGGACGGAGCATATTGCCTGTCCATGGCAGCAATATCACTTCAGACACCGATGCGTGTGAGCTCCCGCCACTGGCACTGCCTAATGAAGATTCCTGGAACAACCTTACCCCCCGCGCCAACATAAAAGAGGCCCAAGTAGATGTTGTCGTCCCTGTCTACAAAGCCCGTGTCGAAACTTTGCGTTGCCTGCACAGTGTGCTTACGGGCAACTACCACATACCTTTTGAATTAATTGTCATTAACGATGGCAGCCCCGATGCAGAATTGACAGCAGACCTAAAGAGGCTGGCTGGCCTAGGCCTATTCACCTTATTGGAAAACCCTGAAAACCGCGGCTTTATCTACACGGTAAACCGAGGCATGAGCTTGCACAAAAACCGGCATGTCGTGCTGCTCAATTCGGATACCGAAGTCTATGATGACTGGCTCGACAAACTACACAGCACCGCCAACCGCGACTTGCACACGGGCACGGTCACGCCCCTTTCCAATAACGCCACCATATGCAGTTACCCGCAATTCTTGAGTGACAACCCTTACCCGTTGGAACTCAGTTACCCAGAAATCAATGCCTTAACAGCCACTGTCAACGCAGGGGTGACCGTGGAAGCGCCGACTGGCGTGGGTTTTTGCCTGTATATCAAGCGTGCGTGCCTGGAAGCGGTCGGGCTATTTGATGAAAAGCTGTTCGGCAAAGGCTATGGTGAAGAAAACGACTTCTGCCAAAAAGCCATCCAAAAAGGCTGGCGCAACCTAATTGCCGCTGACATTTACGTCCGTCATTTTGGTTCCGCCTCT
Organism: Methylovulum sp.; assembly: GCA_028712695.1. GTDB lineage: Bacteria > Pseudomonadota > Gammaproteobacteria > Methylococcales > Methylomonadaceae > Methylovulum. The sequence continues at coordinate 2,211 of JAQTQZ010000008.1, forward strand.
TTTCAGGGCGAGCGGTCAAAGCGTGTCCAGGATGCGCTCAAAATATTGCATAAACGCTATCCCAATTACCAAAAAGACGTAGATGACTTCATCCGGCTGGATCCTTTAAAAAAAGCGCGGTATCGTCTGGATGCAGCAAGAATGCAACGGATGCGGAAAGAGAAAAATGTGCTTATCGTCAGCCATAACCGGGGCGGCGGCTCAGAGCGACGGGTCCAAGAAGATATTTTGAAACTGACCCAAGAAGGGGTTGGTGTTTTTACTTTGCGCCCTTTCGTGCAACAGCTTTGCCAAGTGGTCATTGGTAATCCGGCCATCCGCTCTCTGCCTAACATTAATCCCTTTATCCTAACCGATATACCCGTTTTAAAAGCCGCGTTGGAGTCATTGGGCATCACCGAAATCCACACCCATAGCCTCGTTGATTTTACGCCCGAAGCACCCGCCTATATTAGCCAACTGGTCAAAACATTGGATGTCCGCTGGGAAGTTAATCTGCATGACTATAAAGTGATCTGCCCGCGCATCAATCTGGCCGATGAAAATGGCCTTTATTGCGGCGAGCCCTCAGACGCAGAATGTAACCGCTGCTTGGCTGAACGCGGCTCTGATTTTAAAGTGACTGACATACGCACATGGCGTGCTTTGCATGAGCGTGAGCTCATAACCGCCAACCGGATATTAGTGCCCGATCAGGACGTGGCAGACCGGCTAAGCAATTATTTTCCAAAATTTAGCTTTACGGTAGTGCCTCACGAAGACATTAATCCTATGGCCTATCATCCCGTAAAACCGGTGCTCCAGCCGGAAGAAAAGCTCAGGGTTGTGATCATAGGGGCTATTGGTAAGCTAAAAGGCTTTCATGTTATTATTTCTTGTGCCAAACAGGCCCGGCAAAACAATCTTCCTATTGAGTTTATTGTGATGGGGTACACGATGAATGACAAGCTAATGGAAGACACCGGCGTTTCTGTCACCGGTAAATACCAAGAACATGAAGCCCTGAATAAATTAACCAATTTAAATCCCCATGTGGTCTGGCTGCCATCAACCTGGCCGGAAACCTATAGCTATACCTTTTCGTTGGCATTGCTGGCAAACCTACCCGTATTTGCCTTTGATATTGGCGCAATAGCCAGACGCGCCAAAGAATCGGGCATAGCCGACTTATTAATGCCGCTGGCATGGCATAATTCACCTGGAGACATCAACCATCAGTTTGAAAAATTCAGGGAAAGTTGCCAGCAATCTTAAGTTATAAAATCTTTTAAATTATGCGGAACAAAACATGAAGAAAATATTTTCAGCCATGCGGGATTTGTCGGAAAGCAAGCCTTTCGACAAGAAAAAAAAGGGCATTAAAGGTTATGTTGAACAGATCCACGACCTCCAAATACACGGCTGGGCTATTGATGAAAACAATAGCGAATTAAACCTTTCCCTCCGTATTGACACCGTTTCATACCCCATCGAGCCTATCTGGCTAGACCGTACCGATGTTGCCGCGCAGTTTGGTGATGGATTTATCCGCTCTGGCTTTACAATTGAAATTCCCGAGGCACTGTCCAACATATTCCAGCAAGCCGCTGAAAATCCAAAACGCATTGCAGTTCTCGCCAATAACGTGGCTTTGCCTAACAGAATTAAAGAAGCCAATCCAACCATAGGTGGTTATAAAAAAGCTGGGGTTGCTTTAGCCAACACCTTTGCCAATAACAAGGCCAGCATCAAAGGCTATGTCGAACGTATTGAACATATCCAACTTCATGGCTGGGTTTTCGACAAAGAAAAGAGCCCGTTAAAACTCTCCCTGAACATCGACGGTGTTTTATACCCAGTTACGCCTGTATGGCTGGAACGTTCCGATATTGCCGCCCAGTTTGGCAGCAGTTTCCTCCGTTCGGGTTTTACAATCACGGTGCCTGAAGACGTTATCGACATATTTTTATCGGCTTGCCAAAACAAAACTCACTTTGATGTCATTGTTAACGGTATTGATTTACCCAAAGCCACCAAAAAACCCGATTTAAAAATCAAGAAGTCCGATACCGACCTTGAACCTACCCCAAAATATAAAGCTAAAACTTTCAGTTTTAAAACCCTGACTGAAATCAACGCAAAGTTTGGTGCCGACCTTACCGCCAATGATTTTAATAACCTCCTGGCAGGACAAGTCAATTACCCGATACGCATCAGTCTGGATGATTCGCTCAACGCAAACCACTATCTTGAGCTTGCCAAACGGCATTTGCTCAAGCATGACGTAAATGCCGTCAGAACTTTACTCAAAATCTGTTTGACGTTTAAAAAACGGGCCGAATTTCTTGAATTATTGGGCAACACTTATTTGGAACAAAAGGATTATGAGACGGCTGCCAGCCATTACGAGGCCGCCCTTAGCAGCGAAGGACAGCCCAGCAAATGGCTGTTTTCCAATTTAACCGATTGTAAAAAGCAAACTTCTTACCCTAAAGCAGCAGTTGAAGCCTTGCTGGCAGGGATAGAAACCAATCCGGAATTTGGTTTGCTCTATAACCGCCTCGATGACCTCATCCATGATTACTGGTTAAAACAACAAGGCACTTTGGAAGTGCTTACCATCATCAACGACCGGGCAGGCTTAATTGCCAAAATGGCCGAGGTTTCCCGCTTTATTTATGATGCTTATTTATGCGCGTATGGTGCCAACAGCAATCCTGACAAAATAGGCAGCTGCAACCTAAACCGGATATTGATCGTCGGGGATATGCACATCCCACAATGTGTCCGTTACCGCATCGACCAAAAAATTGAGCAACTGGAACTGGCTGACAAAGAAGTCACCGCCATTTCATGGACAGACCTTGCCAAAGAGCAAGAAGCATTGGTCTTCCATGATGTGGTGATTTTTTATCGGGTACCCGCAGAGCCCGCCGTGCTTAAGGCCATGGCACAAGTCAACGCCACTGGCAAACTCTCGCTCTACGAAATTGACGACCTGTTGTTTGACCCCGCCTATCCACCTGCCATAGAAACGTACGGCGGTTATCTGGATTTGAACCTATATAACCAAATCTTAAAAGGCATGGCCTCGTTTAATGCCGCCGCCCGCTACTGCCGGTTTGGTATCGCCTCAACCCAATCGTTGGCCGATAAACTGCAAGCCATGGTGTTTGGCGATCACTGTTTTGTGCACCGTAACGGCCTAGATTCGCTTAACGCATTTAAGCAGAAACCCTTGGATACCAACAAAGCGTCTGTTGATATTTTCTATGGCAGCGGCACGATGGCGCATAACAGTGACTTTATTGACCTTGCCTTACCTGCCCTTACCCGCATCTTGGAAGAATATCCGCAAGCCAACTTGATGATTGCAGGCTACCTTAAGCTCCCCTCCGCGTTCTTAAAGCATTATGAGGGCCGGATTAAGCAAATGCCCCCAGTTAAAAGCATAAAAGCTTACTGGTCGCTCCTAGACCGTGCGGACATCAATCTTGCCGTGCTGCATGACGATGAAGTCAATGGCTGCAAAAGCGAGTTGAAATGGTTTGAAGCCGCGTGTCTCGGTATCCCTTCGGTGATGAGCAGCACCGCCAATTACCGTGATGTCATCAAACAAGGTGAAGACGGCTTAATGGCGAACACCGCTGAAGACTGGTATCAGCACTTAAAAATGTTGGTTGACGATCCTGCGCAGCGCCAGGCAATGGCGGAAAAAGCACAAGCCAGGACCCAATCTGAATACAGCATCGAAGCCTTGTCAGTTAATATCTGCACATTACTGGCGCAAGCCGTGGACGCTGCCCAACCTGCCAATCAAGCGGGGCGTAAAAAAATTGCGCTGGTCAATGTGTATTTCCCGCCCCAATCTATAGGCGGGGCAACACGGGTCATCGCGGATAATTTTGAATTGTTGCAACAAGCCTATCAAGACCAGTTCGAACTGAGCGTGTTCACCACCGATGCTGACCACAAGCCGCCCTACCAAATGTCTGTTTACAACGAACAACAGGCACGGGTTTATCGGGCGACCATAGTATGGCGTGAACGAATGGACTGGCATCCCGATGATGAAAAAATGGGCGAGCTGTTCAGCGAATACCTGGAAGCGGAACAACCTGAGCTGATCCACTTCCACTGCATCCAACGTCTGACCGGCTCTGTGATCGAAGCGGCCATCAAGGCCAAAATACCTTACATTGTCACCGTCCACGATGCGTGGTGGATTTCTGACTATCAATTTCTGGTCGATGCTGACAACAGGGTTTATCCGGAAGGCCATCCAGACCCTTATGAACCCTACACGCCGCCATCTAATATAACTTTAAGCGACTCCATTGAACGTATCCTGTATCTGAAAGGTTTGCTGCACAGCGCCTATAAGGTACTGACCGTTTCCAATTCCTTCGCTGACATTTACCGTAAAAATGGCATTACCCAAATTGAGGTCAACAAAAACGGCATTTCTGAAAGTATCGCCTGGCAACCCAAAGACACAAACTATACCGATAAAGTCGTCTGCGGTCATGTCGGTGGCATGGCCGAACATAAAGGCTATTTCCTGTTGAAAAAAGCAGTGACCCAATTGCAGCCTGAAAATCTTGAGATGCTTATTATTGACCATTCCCAAGATGAGGGCTATCAGCTACAGTCCTATTGGGGCAAAGTGCCGGTGACGTTTATCGGTCGGCTCAGCCAGACGCGTGTCGTTGACCTTTACCGGCAAATTGACGTGCTAATGGCACCCTCCACTTGGCCGGAAAGCTATGGCCTGGTCACCCGCGAAGCCGCAGCTTGCGGATGCTGGGTCGTTGCCAGCAACATGGGCGGTATTGGTGAAGACATTGTAGAGGGTGTGTCGGGGTTTGTAATCGAACCTTCCCTGAAAGCACTGACAACCTGCCTGCAGAAAATCGACAACAAACCAGACCAATTTAAGGCGCCTGCCCATCCGCCCGAACTTAGACGTGTTGCAGAACAAGTCAAAGAATTAAGCTATATTTATTCCACACAGGACACTCAATAATGACAAAATTTGTTATCGGCATTGGCTCACAACGCGCAGGATCGACCCTGCTACACAGAGTATTAGACCAATGCAGCCCCATTTATATGAACCCTGTTAAGGAACTGCACTATTTTGATACGCTGTTCGGTGTGCGTAATGAGAATGTCTTGCGCCACTTTTCGGCAAACCAATTAAATCGGGAAGTGGAGCAAATTGTTAAGGCCAAAGATTTTGGCTTTATCACTAAGCGCTATAAAAATGAGCTCCGGGCAAACTTCCTATTAGCCACTAAAAAAATACATAATATCAATTACATAGAACTTTATCGACCGTGCGTCCAAGGGCATAAGTTGCTCGGTGAAATCACCCCTGAATATATGATCCTGCCTGAAAAAGGTATCAGCAAAATGCGGGATGTGGTGGGTGAAGACGCTAAAATCATTTTGCTGGCACGCAACCCCGCGAAGCGTTTCGTTTCAGCTTTCAAGTTATTGATGCTCGGCATACCCCATTCCGATATGGCCGTGTTTGAGGAACAAATGCTGGCGACATTAAGCGTCGGCGGCGAGTGGCTTACTGTCCAGGACGCGTTTAACGACTACGAAAAAGCGTTAGGCAATTACCAAAAACAGTTCAAATCCGTCTTAATGTTAAGTTACGATGAACTATTCAGCGCAGTTGATGAAACCGCAGAAAAATTATCCGACTTTTTAGAGATCAAATTAGCTTTGCCGCACTATAAAAAAATAGTGGGCACAAAAGTAAATGCGCTTGATGAAACCCGGGATTTGTCCAACGAAACATTGGCACTGCTTGAGGCACGGTATGCAGAACAACAAGCATACTTAGATAAAGTTTTTGGTGCCGGTTTCTGCGCCGCCTGATCTAGGAGGAATAATGCTCGAAAAACTATTAATTGGTGCCGGTGCGATGAAAGCGGGCACAACGTGGCTGTACAAACAACTTGAAGCACACCCACATATCCGCTTTACGCCAGAAAAAGAAATCCATTATTTCTCCCATATAAATGAACTAGGGCACAAACTGGATCATGCCAAAAGGCTAGAAAAACTTGAGCGGGTCATTGCAAGGGGCGCTAAAGAAAACTTGGTCAATTGGTACAAAAGATACGCCCTGCCCGAAGAGCTGAACGATGACTGGTATAGCGCCTTATTTGATGGCCTGCCCAAAAAAGCCTATTGTGCCGATTTCTCAAACCAGTATTCGCTGCTGCCAGAAAAATCGCTTGAACAGATACAAAAAATTGCGGCCGATGTCAAAGTGATTTATACCCTCCGTGATCCTTTGGCCAGATTATGGTCGCATGTTAAGTTCCAATATAAATTTGTGGGTGATGAACACCGTGTCGATGACATTGACGTGACTGAATTCAAGCGGATGATTAACAAAACATGGTTTTGGGAAAACACCCGTTATGTGGATAATTACGACCGCTTGGTCAGGGTTTTTGGGAAAGATAATGTAAAACTGCTTTATCTTGAGGATTTCATTGCTTTCCCCCAAGGCTCGCTCTGGAACATAGAAAAATTCCTCCATATCAAACATATTGAATTTAAAGCCGATGCCGCCAATGCTAAAGTCAATAAAACTAAGGAACTCGCCATGCCAGAACAATGGGAGAAAATTGCCAAAAGAAAACTCCTGCCAATTTATCAAGAGCTTTATGCTCGCGGGCTCAATCATCCATCTTGGCGGTTATGAAAGTCAACCCATAAGCGGGTGCAACCTGTGAAGATGCACAAGGCTGTAGGTTTCACCAATCACCCCAATACATTTTAGACCCATAAGAAATGAACACGCTGAGGGGCAAGCAGTTATGAAAGAGACAAAAAGACAGCCTAATCTCAATTTTTTAGGGATTGGCGCACAAAAAGCAGCCACTTCTTGGCTACACAGTCAATTATCCCAGCATCCAGATATATTTTTGCCTCACAGGAAAGAATTACATTTTTTTGATTCCTTAGAAAGACAGGATTTTGAACATAATAAACTGGCTTACATGAGATCATTGGGCAGAGAAATCAATAAGCAAATCTCTAATGAAAAACCAGACCTAAAACGCATTGAATGGTATTTTCGATTGGCTAACATGAGCAATACAATTAGCGGATATGATTCACTTTTTTCGGCAGAACGCATTAGCGGGGAAATAACACCTGCTTATGCGGCGTTAAAATCAGAAACAGTTGCACTTATAAAAAATAATTACCCAAATTTGAAAATCATTTTCATTATGCGAGACCCTGTTGATAGGGCTATTTCTGGGGCATTTCAAGGATTTAGAACAATCAATCCTGATGATATAACTAAAGATATGATTCTAAGTGAAATCAACAGTAATCATCAGAGAAAACGAAATAATTACCGTAAGACCATAAAAACATGGGAATCACATTTTACGGGCACGCAATTTTGCTACTTGTTCTATGATGACATCAAACGCGATTCTCTGGCGGTCTTAAAGCAAATCTGCCATTTCCTCGAAATATCATATAAAGAAGAATACTTTGTTTCCACTGATGAAGTGGTCTATAAAACACCGAAAAAAAATATAGACGAATCAATTGTGTTAGATTTAGCCACACAATACCAAGAACTTTATGAATGGCTAGAAAAGCGTTTTCCAAACGAGACTACAATAGCTTGGCGATTAAATAATGAAAAAATCATCCAAGGCTCTGCTGGACGCCCTTCCTGATAATTATTTTTTTAGCGTAATTTCAGGACAACTTGCCGAAATTCAGCGGCCAAAAGCAACAATGTTATCACTTGTCCATAGCGTTTAATTTACAAGTGACAACACAAAAAACTTGATAAAAACAGCATATAAAGACTTTAACAATGGCAAAAAAGAGGATTTAAAATGAATAAAGATTTAACACCAGAGTCTGTCGGCGCAACATCTTCCAACCATTCACCACGCCGCATCAATACCCTTGCCGATAGCTTAAATGCTAAAACTTACCTTGAGGTAGGGGTTAAAAGAGGCCGGACTTTTTTTGATGTATCTATTCCTCAAAAAACGGCTGTCGACCCAAAATTCCTTTTTGATATGACAACAGTCACCGAGAAGAACGTGCAACTAATGGAGACGACATCTGATGAGTTTTTCTCCACATTGCCCATAACACGCAATTATGATGTCATCTTTCTTGATGGCTTGCATACTTTCGAGCAAACCTACCGTGATTTTTGCAATAGCTTGGTGCACTCTCACGAGCGTACAGTCTTTTTGATTGATGACACCAAGCCTAACGATGCATTTTCTGCGCATCCCCGCCAAGGTAAGGCCATTAGATATCGCAAGCAATCAGGTAAAGAAGGAAAACAATGGCATGGTGATGTTTATAAGGTTATTTTCGCTTTGCACGATTTCTACCCCGCTTTAAACTACCGCACCATCCTTGATTCCGGAAACCCACAAACACTGGTCTGGCGTTCCAATAATGGCTGGCGCAAACCCCTTTTTAACTCGATGGAAGCGATTTCACGACTTTCCTACTTCGACCTTCTTGACCATATAGATATTCTTAGAAGTTGCTCAGAAGAAGAGGCCATTAGCCTATGCTTGAATGAATTGGCCAACCTTTAAAACAGTTACACGGCATTCAGATTTAAGCCAATAGCAGCGGGATAACATCCAGCTAAAGGATGTTATCCCGCTGCTAATCTACAGGTTCATCCCATCACCATTCATCCGCATGGATGCCTTTTGTAAAAATAAAATTCTGCTTAATTATAACTATGAAAAAACTACCGGATTTAAAAGCCATGCTGCTTAAATCTTGTTTTGTTAGTGCATTTAGACCTATCCGTCCAGATGAAAAACAACATTATGATCCCAGAATTCGTTTACTCGGTGGCATTTATGATATTTCCGGCCAGCCGCACACAGATTCTTTGCTAAAAAGAGGCCCCTCACCTATACAAGCCCACGACAGTACTTATGAAATCAACCCCAACGCGGCCAAACGGATAACCTCCAGAGCAATCTATGGCGGTATTATTTTTAACCACTACGGTCATTTTTTATTAGAAAGCCTTGCCCGTGCCTGGTATCTTCTCGATAGTGAGGGCGATGTCTATTTCCACCAAAAAGGAAAAAATAAAAACGGTACTTATGCGGGGTTAAAAAGCTGGCAACAAATTATCTTAAGCCATTTGATCACTGACACTACCCGTATAAAAATCATTAATGAACCATTACGATTTGACCAGCTAACCATACCCGATGCCGGTTATGTGATTAAACAGTATTGCGTCCCTGCACAAGCCAAGGCCCTATCACAGGTGGGCGAAAATATAACAGCAAACTGCAGTAAAGACAGTGTGGCTAGCAAAATATGGCTTAGCCGGTCTTTATTACCTAAAGGAGCAATCGCAGGTGAAAAAAAATTTGAAACCGCTTTAAGCAATGAAGGTTTCCTAATCGTCCATCCTCAACTACTGTCTTTGGCAGAACAAATACAATTGTTTGAAGATGCCGCTATAGTTGCAGGCTTCACTGGTTCAGCGTTCCATACGTTATTAATGGCCAAAAACAAGGGCGCTCTGTTGCTGCACTTTTCGCGCCAACAGCAACTAACCCCAGATTTTAAGATATGCCCTAAAGCTGTTGGCTTCAACGCTGAGTTCTATAATTTTTTTCAACGCTATGGCGATAAAATAGTCGGCACACAAGCTAATATGCTGCAAGACTTGAATGGCATTTGGGAATTGCTTTATAACAAAGGATTGGTTAGCTCCGCTAAATATCATGACTTAACTGTGGAAGACGATTTAAAACGTCTGGACGATATGATGCACAAAGTAAAAGGGCAAACCCTAAAAAGGGGCGGATACCGTAAGAACGTATTTTAAAAGCTGCAACGCAGCTCGAAATCCTCATGTACGCCATGTACACTTCGGTTTCTGCGCTCCGCCTTGCATCCGAGCTGCTTGCGACGCTCTTAAAACAGGCTCCCTAAGCATATCGGCTAATAGATGTCTAATCTGGTGGCAACGGAAACTATTAAGCATGGTTTATCAACGTAAGACCAAACATCCCCCGTCCATTTGAGGCTAAAACCTATGATAAATACAGTGACCATAAAACCACAGGGGCTTAGCAAGCATGCCTTGCCCGCAAAAACAAATTTCTGTCCGCTATTATTGCTGACAGGCTTATTTTTTTGTATCAACAGCGCTGCACAACCAGTACAACCACCGGCTACCTATCCTATCGCTATGACTTTTCGGGCATTTGATAATCTTAAGTTAGGGACTGAAGCATTCAATAGACGCTTAGATGAGCAAGCCCCCTATCCATTCATCCATGCCGCGCGTCCGGATGAAGCAGCAACTATCATCCACAAACGCTGGCCGGACAAAATCGTCACCTTTCAGGATGCCTATGGCGGTATTTCGCCGAGTGACTACGAAAAAGTATGGCCAGGGCATCTGCTCTACAGAGCCGGAACCTTAATAAACCATGATGTTGCACCACAAGACACAGCCTTGGTTGTTAAAGACCCAATGCTTATCGTAAAAAACAACAAATCCGTTCAGCGGATCAACAAAAAAGTCCCCTTTTCCCTAATTATCTACGCGCTCGATAACACTGGCAAACCAGATTGGTCACAAGCTGAGCATGTAGTTGTTGAAGCAATAAAAGGTGGGCAGCTCACCGTCAAACGCGGCCAATGGGGCAGCAAACCTTTATCATTTAAGGCCGGTAAAGCCGTTGTTGCCGCCCACATGATGTTCTGGACCCGACAATGGCAGGTTAATTTTGGTCTACAAAGCCCTAGAGGCGGCAAGGATAACTTGAGCGGTGCCGAATGGTATGCCCGCCATATCGCCCAAAGATTAGCTGCAGCGGATGCCAATGGTGTGGAATTTGATGTGGCACGCTGGACATGGAGCAATACGAAAGACCATCCTATGGACGTCAACAATGATTTGGTCACCGACTATGGTTATATTGATGGTGTGAACAGTTTTGGCTTAGGCGGACAAGTATTCTTTCGTGAACTTCGCAAACAAGTGGGGCCGGATAAAATCATCCAGGCCGATAGCAACGACGATGCTTTTGGCGTTCGGGGCTGGCGCTATTTAAACGGCATTCAAATGGAATCGTTCCCTGCAGCCAACCATTTCGACCGTTTCTCACCGGCGTTTTTACATTTGCGCTTATGGGCAGAAAATGCTGAAGCAATACCGCACATAAGTTACCCATTCACCAAAACACCCACAACCATTTTTGCCAATGCCAAATTACCAGATGGCCGAAAAACAGACTTTCGGTTTAGGGTAGGTCTTGCTGCTGCCTGTTTGACTGGTATGCCACACCCTTTTGCCACGCTCCAAAACATTAAATTTGACCCGGCAAACCCCAAACTTGGCAAAGAAGAAAATAATGAACAAATGGGCGTTTTTAATTGGGATGAATATCATGGTGGCGATTTAAACGACTGGCATTGGCTAGGCCGCCCCGTAGGCTCTGCCCAACAAGACCTTAGCGACCTCGATAAAACCGATCTGTTAGCCAAATCAGCATGGCAATGGAATATGGCCACCGGTTTTAATACCGAGCACAAACAAACCGCCAACGAATTTTCGGCTCAGGTCAAAAACATTCCCGCAGGCATTCCTCCCGATAAGATGTGGTACGGTGTGCAACTTGCGCCTAAACAAGGCGGTCTTCGGACGTTGCAAAAAAATCGGCAGTACACCGTGGAATTCCAAGCGCGTGGTGATGATACATGGCACTATGCCGGGCAAACCTTCGAACGCGTACCACGGATGATTGCCATCAGCGGTGCTGTCAACGCCAACAAACAAGACACACCCATTACCGTACTTGCCGATTCAACCCTGCGGACTTACCGCGTGAGCTTCACCGCCGATGGTTCGCCCACGCCTGTATTTGGTGTCGCCGAACAGACCGGCACAACCGAGATACGCAACATTAAATTGTATGCTGGAGGGGCGGAACGTTGGTCGCGTGAATTTGAAAAAGGCTTGGTGCTTCTGAATATGACCGACAACCCTTGGCGGGTAGCCATGAAAAAAGGCGTTTACCGGCACTTGAAAGGCTCACAAGCGCCCGAAGTGAATAATGGCCAACCTGTAGAAAACGAAATTGTAGTCCCTGCGCAAGATGCTTTGTTTTTAGTGAAACGCTAGTTAACTTGAGTTCAGGACAATTACAGATTTAACCCACCACCATTAAATTAATGTTTCGCGCTGCTTGCCCCCATGCGAATGAAAACACTTTTATTGCTCATTTTTTTGCTCCTGTCCGCCTGTGGAGAACCGCCCAAAACGCTGGCTAAATTGCCGGATGACGCGCCTATTCTGGCTTTCGGGGATAGCCTGACCTATGGCACAGGCGCCTCTGCCGCACACGATTACCCCGCTATCCTGGCAAACCTGGCAGCGCGGGAAGTCATCAACGAAGGGGTGCCGGGGGAAACCAGCAGCGAAGGATTACAACGCCTGCCAGCGTTACTGGATGAATATCAACCGAAATTGCTCATCCTGATACACGGAGGCAATGATATGTTGAAAAAAATTCCTCGTGAACAAACTGTGGAGCATCTTCAACAAATGATTGCAGAAACTAAAAGCCGCCATATTGAAGTTATGCTGCTGGGCGTGCCCGAACCTAACCTGTTGCTGTTAAGTAGTGCAGACTTTTATCAACACCTTGCAGAAACCGAGGATATTTTGGTTGATTTGGATACACTGCCCGATATTCTCGGCGACAACGACTTAAAATCCGACCTTATCCACCCAAATGATGAAGGTTATCGGCTGCTGGCTGAGGCTATTTTCAAACGGCTTAATGCCGCAGGTGCGCTGTAATTTATTATCCAAACCCAAGAGTGGGTGGGCAAACCCGTTTGCCCACCCTGCAAAACAAAAAAATACCGCAGTAGCTTTGGCTACTGCGGCATCTTAATAAACCGCTAACGTGTTGTTATGGCAACAACAGGATTCTATCCAACGCTGGCGGTGCGACCGGTGAATTGGCTGTCAAATAAGCTTCCATCGCATCGCTGTCTTGTGCGCCACCTAACCGGTCAGTGCCTTGTTTGATGACCTCAAACTTATCGCCGCCGTCAGCCAAAAAGCTGTTGACGGTGACGCGGTAACTGTCAGTTGGATTGACTGTCACGCCATCAATGGAAATGCTGGCAGGATCAACCTTGTCACAATCTGCGCCAGTCGCACTCCATGAATAGTTAAAGCCCGCAGAAGGCAACAAGATACGGTTAAACGTTTGGCCGTTTGGACAACCGACAAATTGCTGTTCCAGCATTTGCTCAATTTGCGCACCCGTTAAACTGAGTGTCACCAAGCTGTTACCGAAAGGCTGCACCGTGAAGGCCTCGCCAAATGTGACATTACCATCGCCTTCACCCGCCGCGCTGGACAGATACGTCATATCGGCACGCACACCGCCAGGATTCATAAACGCCACCTGCGCGCCGCCGAATTTAGGGGCTTTAGTCGCCGCCAACTGGGCATCGGCAATCACATCACCCATCGTGTTTTCACCGGCGCTGCTCGTGGCGCGGGTCAAATCGGCAGTGATGCTGCCGATAACGTGGTCAGCAATCGGTTGCACCAAGGCTTTGTAGTTACCCACAAGCTGTTGAAGGCCTGCATCCGGCGTAATTGCCACATTGTTCCGGTCTACGGCAACGTTGGTTGCTTTGACCGATTTAACGCTACCGTTAACTTTTCTCATCTCCATATCCACTTCAGTAAATAACCGGCCTTGGCTGCTGGCGCTGGTCACTGGAATCAAATGGTTAGGGTTTTTGGTGGCAATAAGGCAGTTATACGCTTGATGGGTATGGCCTGAGAGCACCAAATCAACAGCGTTTGACAAGCCATTGACTATCGTTTTTACAGGTGAGCCGTCAAGACCGCCATCGCAATTGTTAATGGTCGTCAACGCTTGGGTGGTTGGGGTAACGCCGCCTTGATGGATCAGCACGACTATTGCTTTTGCGCCTTTGGCACGTAACTTTGGCACCAACCTGTTGATCGTGCTGATTTCATCGTTAAACCGCAGGCCAGCAACGCCGCTAGGTGTCACAATAGTGGGCGTCTCTTTCAGCGTTAACCCAATAAAGGCAACCTTAACTCCTTCGTATTTTTTAATCGTGTAAGGCGCAAAAATGCTGTGATTTGATTTTTTGTCGATGACATTGGCTGCCAAAAATTTGAATGACGCGCCTTCAAAAGGCACCGGTGTGCCCACTGCCGCCCCTTGGCAACTGTTCACGTCGGTTGGATGGCAACCACCGTTTTGCATACGCAACAACTCATCTTTACCTTCATCAAACTCGTGGTTACCGACTGCGTTAATTTCAAGGCCGGCGCGGTTCATCGCTTCGATAGTGCCTTCATCATGGAAAAGGGCCGAAACTAAAGGTGTGGCACCAATCAAATCGCCTGCCGAGACAACAACGGTGTTCGGGTTTTTACTTTTGATGTCGGCAATATAGCCCGCCAACCAATCAACACCACCGACAGCGATAGTGCCAAAAGAATCTGTGGGTAACGCCCGTAGCGTGCCCGGTGATTCCAATTGGCCATGGAAATCATTGATCGCGACAATTTTCAACTTAACCGTGCTGTCGTTTGTTGCACAAGCAGCGCCAGTGAATGCCAAAGTCGCCAACGCGACGGCATTCGCAATGTGTCCTATCTTCATGAATGTGTACCTTTTATACTTTAGTTTTAAGGGGTAAAAACATCAGCTTTAACAGCACCTGGCCGCTTTACTGATGTCGTCCGACGTTCGCCAAAATCATCCACAATGCCTTTGGCGAATCAGCCTGAGTGTAGTTTGCCAGTATTAAAATCGCGTGACAGCTTGCACCATTAATGTACTGTAAAGCCGATAGATAGACAGCACATGCGTTTGGATAATCAGTTATAATTCGCGGCTTTACCAGCAACGCCAGTACAGCGGACACATGTCAGAACAACTTTCAGAACTTAAACGGCGCCGCACGTTCGCCATTATCTCCCATCCCGACGCGGGTAAAACCACCCTCACCGAAAAACTGCTGCTGTTCGGCGGCGCGATTCAGCTTGCCGGTTCGGTTAAAGGCCGCAAAGCCGCACGTCATGCCACCTCCGACTGGATGGCCATGGAAAAGGAACGGGGCATTTCGGTGACCACATCCGTCATGCAATTTGAGCATAACGACGCCATCATCAACTTGCTGGATACCCCAGGGCATGAAGACTTTTCCGAAGACACTTACCGCACCTTAACAGCGGTGGATTCCGCACTGATGGTGATCGACGTGGCAAAAGGCGTCGAGGAACGCACCATCAACCTGATGGAAGTCTGCCGCCTGCGCACCACGCCGATTTTGACCTTCATCAACAAGCTTGACCGCGAAGGCCGCGAGCCAATTGAATTGCTGGACGAAGTCGAAAACGTCTTGAAAATTCAATGTGCGCCGATGACTTGGCCTATCGGCATGGGCAAACGCTTTAAGGGCGTTTACCACATGTATAAGGATGAAATCCATTTGTTCAGCGCCCAACACGGCGGCAAAATTGCCCAAGCGGAAATCATCAAAGGCTTGGACAACCCTAAGCTTGATGAATTATTGAACGACCAAGCCCAAGAACTGCGTGATGAAATCGACTTGGTCAAAGGCGCTAGCCACGAATTTGACCTTAACGCTTATCTGTCGGGCAAATTGACGCCGGTGTTTTTTGGCTCCGCCATCAACAATTTCGGCATTTTGGAATTGCTCGACGCGTTTGCTGAATTTGCACCGTCACCTAGGCCGCGCGAAGCCGAACAACGTACCGTGCAACCGGAAGAAGACAAATTCACCGGCTTTGTGTTTAAAGTCCAGGCCAACATGGATCCCGCCCACCGTGACCGCATCGCGTTTTTGCGGGTGTGTTCGGGCAAATTCGACAAAGGCATGAAAATTTACCATGCCCGCCTTGGCAAATCGGTGCAAATCGCCAACGCCATCACCTTCCAGGCCGATAGCCGCAAAGCCGTCGAAGAAGCCTATCCCGGCGACATCATCGGCTTGCACAACCACGGCACAATCCAAGTCGGCGACACCTTCACGATGGGCGAAAACCTCAAATACGGCGGCATCCCCTACTTTGCACCGGAACTGTTCCGCCGCGTGGTATTGAAAGACCCGTTACGCGCCAAAGCCCTGCAAAAAGGCTTGGTGCAATTGACCGAAGAAGGCGCAACCCAGCTGTTCAGACCGCTAAAAAATAACGACCTTATTCTAGGCGCGGTCGGTGTGTTGCAGTTTGACGTGACCGCTTACCGGCTAAAAGCCGAGTACAACGTCGAATGCGTTTACGATGTCATCGCCATATCCACCGTGCGCTGGGTTAGCTCCGACAACCCCGCCAAACTCGACGAATTCAAGAAAAAAGCGTTCGATAACCTCGCCGAAGACGGCGGCGGCTATCTGGTCTATGTCGCCAACAGCCGCGTTAATTTACAATTGACTGAAGAACGCTGGCCGGATATTAAATTTAGTGCGACGAGAGAGTTGTAGTCAGTAGTCTAAATGGGAAACGTCCATCCCAGTAGACTACTTTGCTGATATTGGTATGGTAATGGGGCGTGTTTTTTAGAAGTATCGTCAAGGCGCGGGAAACCTCGTCTTTTATTTGGACTGATTAGAGAATCTTTATGTTGACAAGCATCAAAATTGAAAATCTGTTTGATATTTTTGATTATGACATCGAATTTAAGAAAGAAGGTATAACCATTTTGACAGGTCCGAATGGATATGGGAAAACAACGATCTTAAAAATAGTCGAAGCTTTTGTTTCTCAGAACAGCCATTTCTTTATCCGACTGTTGTTTACAAGAATTGTTTTAACATTTGACGAAAATCATAAAATCACAATAGAGAAAAAATCTAATAACGAGGTTTTATTAGGTGTTGACGATTCAATCCCTTCGCGATGGAACAATAAATTTCGTAGAAGTAATAAATCTTTTGAAAAGGTTTTACGGGCAACGCCATTTAGACAGATTGATGATGATATCTGGATCGATAAGCGTAATGACGAAATTTTTAGTACGGATTCTCTGCTACAAAAAATTGAATCTGAATTACCTAATCTAGCCATTGAATTACAGACGGATAAGATTCCCAAGTTATCAAAATCAAAAATCCCTTCCGTCTATTTTATTCGAGAACAACGATTATTACGTCCAGTATCTAATGATCGAATAAGAATGATGAGGCAAAGAAGTATTTTTGAATCAGATGTAGGTAAAGAAGTTAGCGCATTTAGCAGAACAATTGAAGAATATGCTAGAGAATTGCGCGAAAACATAAAAGAAACTTTAGCCACATCATCACAAGTCAATCAGGAGCTTGACAGTAGTTTTCCTCGTAGACTTTTTGAACAACAACAAGGAATTTCAGAACAAGAGTTTATTGAACGTTTCGATAAGGTAAAAGAAATACAAAAGGCTCTCAATGAATATGGCCTTTCTGAAGTAGAAGAAGACAGCCACCCAACTTTTAGAGATGTAAATGCAAAAGCACTTTATGTGTATATTGATGACACTGAAAAAAAATTAGCTGTTTTTTCTAATCTGCTTAATAAGTTAAAAACATTTACTGAGATATTGAATGAGCGTCGATTTACTTTCAAACGTATCGACATTTCTAAAGAGCATGGCTTCAAATTTAGCACTCATAAAGGAAAGTCATTGGCGTTAGCTGATTTGTCTTCCGGCGAGCAGCAAGAAGTGGTTATTTTGTATGAGCTTTTGTTTAAGGTAAAACCAGGAACTCTAGTTTTAATTGATGAACCCGAACTGTCGTTGCATGTGGTTTGGCAAAAACAATTTCTTGATGACCTATTTAAAATTATAGAGCTGCAAAAAATAAACATAGTTATTGCAACGCATTCTCCGCAGATCATTAATAATCATTGGGATTTGACTATTGATTTGGAGGAATTACGCGATGCAGCAATATCTAAATGAAATTGACACTATAGGTGAAATTCGCCAAGCGCGTAGACATCCTGCCGGAAAAAACTATCTCTGGGTTTTGGTCGAAGGCGAAACCGACCAACGGCTGTATGCCAAGCTTATCAACGGCAATAACACCAAGGTGGAAATGGTGCATGGTGGCGTGGAAAGCTTACGTTTTGCATTATCGATTTTAATCGCTGAAACTAATCAGGTTATCGGTATCCGCGATGCCGATTTTCTGCATTTAAACCAACAACAAGAAACCATCAACCACCTATTTTTGACCGATGTCCACGATGCCGAAATGATGCTGTTGGCCTGTGATACGGTTTTTGCCGCCGTAGTTGCTGAATATTTGCCAAGTAGGCGCAGTGATTTTTCCAGTTTTCGTGACACGCTCTTGGCTTCGTTGATATTTTTGGCGGGTTTGCGTTGGGTAAATGACACGGAATGCTTGGAGCTAAATTTTAAAGCCAGCCTCACACATTTTTATGATGCCAACGGTTTAGCCATTACTGACAAAAACCAGTGCATCGGGCAAATCGCCCAATGCTCACCCAACAAAAAACGTATCCCGCAGGTGCATGAAGTTGAAAACAAAATTGCTGGGGTCTCCGCTTATTACCAACTCTGCCAAGGTCATGATGTTGAAATGGCTTTTGCCCTCCATGCCAATACGGTAAAACCCAAGAACGTAAAAGATACCGATATTGGCAAAGCCTTGCGTGTGACTTATCGGTTAGAAGATTTTGCCACGACTAGGCTTTATCGCCAGCTTAAGGATTGGGAAACTCAAACAGGATATTTATTGTTTGACGCTCGTTCCCAAGCTGCAACTTGAGAATGCGGGACGGACTCTGACTTCCCGTCATCTCAAAACTAGAGCTTCTGAAGCGTGGGTTACCAAGCTGGAGCTTGGTAACCAGCCCATCCTGCAACCGCAAGTGTTTGAGCTGGGTTTTTTACGCGCTTAATTTAGCGGAAGTACAACCCCAATTTTCACCCTACAACAAGACCACAATGATACTTAGCAAAGAAGAGTCTAAATTATTTTATGACTTAACTTGGTCATTGCATTTTTACATCAATAAAAAGCTAGGCATTCATTTACGATGCCGTCGCAGGCGGTTTGGGCGAGTTGGGCTCTTGGATAACCCGTCCATGACAATAGCTTATGACGACGACAAGGCCTTGCAAGAGCTGGGCGATTTGCAGCACCCGCTGGAAATACACAACGGCTGGCATTTCCAGCAACGGGTGGAAGCCACACGCTAAGCAAGCTGGATTTGCCTGGCGAGCTAAAAATCAGCGGCTTGTCCGGCGGCTGGAAGCGTCGCGTTGGCGCGGGCATTGGTGATAGAACCTGAAGTGTTGTTGGTCGAACCATTTGGATTTTGAATCCATCGCGTGGCTGGTTAAGGAAGACACTAATCCAAAGATTTATATTAATCTTTCAGATAATGCCATCGTTACTCATAATTGGATAGATAAGGCAAAACCAGCCCTGCACCAACAGGGCTTACATGCATATTCTGATCAAGCCTGAACACTTTTCTGGTTTTTTCCAGAATTGGTGTTCAAGTTGCCTAAAGCAAAAAAACGGGAGCCTTACAAATCACATTTGTAAGGCTCCCGTTTTTTTGAATACTCACCTACTGCGGCTTTGCATTCCTGATTTGATTCAAAATACTGTTATCCTTGATGTGCTTATCGTTTGCCAACATCAATATCTTGCTGATGATTTCGCTGGTTTTGCTGTCGGCATCGGCAAAAGGCAGGAAGATTTTGTCACGTTTGTTATCCGTTTTTTCCGGGACTATGCACAGATAATTGCCGGGCTCGATATGGATAGCGGCACTGCCCAGATGCACTCTATAGTTAGCCAGTGAACCTGTGACATAAGCAAAATGCCCTTCGCAACGCACTGTGCTTAAGCCCATATCATTGAGTAGCGCGGTTACGAGTTCTGCCCGCCGCAGGTAAGACTCGCTTGACCAGTGACTGTCCTGTTCATCAAGTTGTGCTACCGATACGACTAAATCCGCATCGCGCATGACTTCCGAAAAAATTAAAGGCGGCACGTCCTTGAGATTAACCGATTGATCTTTGCTCTTAAAACGTAATTGGTCACTGGTCACAGATTCCATCCTTACCAGATAATCATCGTAAGCGTCTGGAAAAGTGAATTCAGCCGTCAAGCCGGCTTTACGGAAAACTTTTTTTGCCTCTGTATAACCGCTACCGCTGAATTTCCAGTTCCGCGTCTGGAGTAAGCTGCAAGCGATAGTGGGTTTCAGTGCATGGCCTGCAAAGCGGTTGGAGAACACGGCAGTCGCTTCTTCTGCCGGTGTCAGCACATACAACTCGCGGAAGGCTTGCTTAAAAGGCTGCACAATGCGTTTTTGCACGACTTCGCGTTGCCAGTCAGACAACACGCCATCTTGAAAGAAATGATAGGGATGAGCGATAAGCACAGTGGCCGAAACCGGTGTTTTCTTTCCATTAATACCCAGAAGACAAAATTCTTCGGGATCTAGGAAGCCATAATGTCCGTCCTCAGTACGCAATATCAGTCTTTGTAACAGCTTGGCTACTACTGGCAGTCGCCGCAAATTACTTAAATCATCGGTATTGAGTGTTTCACCATCAGCCATCAGGCTTTCCAGCGCCACCCGAAACCGTGAGACTTGTGCCTTGATTTGCGCTTGTGCGTCCTTGAAAGCCAAAAAACCGTCCAATTTACGGATACCTGCGGGTATGGATTTGAGCGGTTTACCCTGCTTGAATATCGAAAGCTCCGCTTCAAGTCCATTTAAGTGAAGTTCTACTTCCCAGTCACCTATGGCTGTGCGGCATCCCAGTTCTACCCCTTTATCGCTGAGTTTGGATTCCATGGCCCATTCCAGTCTCGCCAGATCAGGGTAGCCGGCTGTTTGGGCAAGGTGAGTAAGCCCCTCCTGTACGGAAGCACGGATATTGCCTTGCCGTTCAGCCCCATACTTGGTACTTTCTTTCGCGGTTTGTTTGAATAACAGATAGCGTTCCAGCGTCTCTTCTTCACCGCGTTGCAGCGGCACTAAGCCATAGACGCTAATGGGGAATTGTATATGCTTGGCTATCGCGGCTTGCAGGTATTCAGTGTTGAATCCAAGTTTGGCTTCGAACAGGGTCAATATGTGGGTGAGTTGTGAGGCGTTTCTGTAGGCTTCCAGTAACTCTTTGACGCTGGTCATATCCAGCCCCACCAATCTGGCTTCGAATTCTGGCAGGCGACTCATAATGTTGTAGCTTTCAGGATTAGGAACTTCGGATGGGCTGATTATCCAGTTTATCAACGGTTCCAGACTTTGCCAGCCCAGTGCTTGCATCATCAGCGACCGCGCAGCGCTATGACTAAAAGGCAGTAAAGCCAGCAAGGACTGTTTGCTGAAACCTTGGAGTTTTTTAAGTATCTGTTCCGCGTCTTCATTCTCCAGGATTTCAGCCCCCGCCATCAGCCTGAGAATATTCCACGGCGCAGTGTTTTTGTGCGCATTAATCGCAGACACACCGAGTTTTTGTACACGGTCTAAAGCGGCAAGCAAGTAGCGGCTACCATAGCATTTGCCATTATTATATCTAAGAATATAAGAGTCCAGCCGACCTAGCTTTTTCTTGTCCCATTCCTGAATAAAGCTCCAGCCCAGTTTTTGTATATCCTCATACAAAGCCCGCTGGGACACGGAAAGCGTTGCCAACTGCTCTTTGGGACACCAGAACAAAAGGTCGAAAGGAATCAACGTGGGTAGATTTTGATAGACGAGTAAAAGTCGTTCATAATCAAGTCGTCCTGCGGCATACAATAACTCCAGCACGTCCGCTATCGATTTATTCAATTCACTACTACGATATTTTTCAAGCGCCTTTGAGACTTCAAAGTTGGGAATGTTATAGCGGGTGGTTGTTAAGGGCGAAATCCCTGACTCTGCGGGCAGTGTCACGGTGCTATTCCAGTGACCTAGCACGAGATGTTCCAACGGCTCCAGAGCTTCGGGGTGATGACGTAGGCATACCAGCAGTTTGACACAGTCCTGGATGTGGGGCGAATAAAACTGGTAACCAGCAGTCTGACGGAGCTTACGCAATGCAGGCTGACAAACAAAGGGGTCTTGCTCCAGATACTGCAATAAATATTGCAAACGATCGCTGGTCAGCTTAATCGCATAGCTGTCGCCATGTTCAGCCAACCATTCTTTTGCGGTGACAAAGGCTAACCGGGCGATGCTTTTCAGGTTTTCGTTGTCGTCACGATAATCCTTTGGTAATCCGTGTGCGTCTGAAAACATCAGAAATTCTGGCATTGCCTGTGCCAGAAACTCACCGCCAAACTGGGCTGTCAGTTGATCGATGAGTTTTAAACGGGCATCATCATAAAGGAATTTCCACTCCTTGTAGCCAGACTGTTCAATCCAGAACGATGGGAGTTCCTTGATAAAAGCCTGAGCCAGTGTTTCAATTCTTGCGCGTTGCGCTGGATCTGCCTGCCACATATCAACCGCCAACCAACGGTGTTAAGCGTAAAAAAACAATTTTAGTCTCGCGTTTCAGTACGATGTTTTCATCCAAAGATTCCAGCGGCACACCGTCCAGCAGTGCTTGAAACGCTTGTGCTTCAAAACCTGAATGGGCTTTTTTAATTTCCTCGGCGGTGTCTATGATGGCCGCAGATGGGTCTTTACGTTCGGCAGGCAAGCTAATACGACCTGTTTCAGCCTGTTTCTGAATGTCCTTTAAACTAAGGTATTGTCGGGCCAATGCCAAATGCACCAATCCCGCCTTGGCACGGTGCTGCGCCAGCAGTTCTTGGATTTGCTCCGTTACTGCACGTGCAATCAGATCACGCACGGTAATGCGCTCAGTCGCCAGCTCCAGATACACCGGCTTTAGCCCCGCGCCCTCAGGAGCCTGACCGATAACCATGCATTTAATTGTCACGTTGTTTGCCATTATATTTTCCTCTGATTTTTTGTTTTTTCAGTGCTGTTGTTAAAACATGTTTTAAAAACTATCTGTCAGAATAGCAATACCTTCACCAAACGCATAGGATAAGCCGAGTTATGGCGTTTGAGTGATTTTAGCTCATTGATTTAACAACCTCTCTATTTGGTTTTCGTTAAATTCCATTCAAAATCAAAAGGAGCGTCACTGCCATTAAGTTAAGGATTTATGTTTTATTTTCAAAAAGATAGAATGCTGGTTACCAAGCCGGAGCTTGGTAACCAGCCCATCTTGCAACCGCAAGTGTTCGGGCAGGGCTTTTTACGCGCTTAATTTAGTGGAAGCACAACCTAAATTTTCACGCCATTTTCACCCTGCAATAACTAACAAGGAGACCACGATGATACTTAGCAAAGAAGAATCTAAATTATTTTACGACTTAACTTGGTCATTGCATTTTTACATCAATAAAAAGCTAGGCATTATCCCGAACATCCAATCCATAGAAGACTATATTGGCTTGGAAGTATTGCATAAGATATTGATTATAAACGCATTATATAAACAAATAGCGTTAATTGATGATTATGTTAACGATAATCCAGAAAATTTTTCCGTTGCTGAATTGGCACAAGTACAAAGCTGGAAACATTTCGTTAAGGATAGGTTTTATATTGAACGGCATTTGAAAAACCACAGTATTTTCATCGACTCCAAAGATAAGGTGTACGCAGTTGTCGGCCTCACCCAAGCCATCAGTGACATTATTCATAAAAGTTATCTGCCGCACATGACAGACGCGGTGTTGCTGCCTTTTGCCAATAAAATTATCTATGACGGCTTACTGTCGCATTACTCGGTCTCTTTTGGCAGGGGGATTACTGGAGGGTTAAAAGATATTTATCTAAGGGCTAAAGCTAATGGCGATATTATCGGATCGTTAACTGAAACTGCGAAAAAGCCCCCCGTTGCACCCAAAATGATTAAAAACTGGCAACCTGAAATACAGGACTTAAAAAACATTGCCCAAGGGTTACGCGGTGGGCAAGGACAACCTGCGCTGTATAGCCCCGTCTTTGGTTTGATTAAGGCGGCAATAGCCTTGGGCGAAGTGACCACGTCCGTCCCACAGGATAACGAGGCGCTATGGAAAGCCTATGACCGTGTTGAACGCGCACTAAACAACACCGAGAGATATTTATAATCCAGTATCGTTGGGCTGACGCAAGGAAACCCATAACCCGCATAAAATATGCTTTTGCCTATCAACACCAACGGATGGTTAATCACAAAGCCGCTTAACCAGTTATAATACTAGGTTTACGCCAGCGGTCAGCACAAATCCATGCCCTTATTACGCCTAACCAATATCTCCATCGCCTTCGGCACCCACGCCCTATTAAAAAACGCCGATTTCCAGCTCGATGCCGGTGAGCGGGTCGGCCTATTGGGCCGTAACGGCGAAGGCAAATCCACGTTGATGAAAATCATCGCCGGCAATATCTACGCCGACCACGGCGACATCTGGCGGCAGCCTGAACTTAAGCTGGCGTGGCTGGAACAAGCGCCGGACTTGCCGGACGAGGCCACCATTTACGATGCCGTCGCAGGCGGTTTGGGCGAGTTGGGCTCTTGGATAACCCGTTACCATACCCTGTCCATGACGATGGCTTATGACGACGACAAGGCCTTGCAAGAGCTGGGCGATTTGCAGCACCAGCTGGAAACACACAACGGCTGGCATTTCCAGCAACGGGTGGAATCTACGCTAAGCAAGCTAGATTTGCCGGGTGAGCTAAAAATCTGCGGCTTGTCCGGCGGTTGGAAGCGGCGCGTCGCGTTGGCGCGGGCATTGGTGATAGAACCCGAAGTGTTGTTGTTGGACGAACCAACCAACCATTTGGATTTTGAATCCATCGCGTGGCTGGAGGAACAAATCCTTAATTTTCAGGGCGCGGTGCTGTTTGTCACCCATGACCGTGCTTTTTTGCAAAAACTGGCAACCCGCATTATTGATTTGGACCGCGGTAATTTGGTCTCTTGGCAAGGGACTTACGACGATTACCTGCGCCGCAAAGCCGCCGCGTTGGAAGACGAAGCCAACCAAAATGCCGAATTCGACAAGAAACTCGCCGACGAAGAAGTCTGGATACGCCAAGGCGTTAAAGCCCGCCGCACCCGTAATGAAGGCCGCGTTCGGGCCTTGGAAAAGTTGCGCAACGAACGCGCCCAACGCCGCGAGCAACAAGGCACCAGCAGGCTAACTTTGGGGCGCGGCGATGCGTCTGGCAAAAAAGTCATCGAAGTCAACGACATTTCCTTTGCTTATCAAGACAAGGCCATCATCAAGCACTTTTCTACTTTAATTCAGCGCGGCGACAAAATCGGCTTGATCGGTGCCAACGGTGCCGGTAAATCAACTTTGTTAAAATTGCTGCTGAAACAACTGGAACCGACTAGCGGCACGATTGAGCAAGGCACCCGTCTGGAAATCGCCTATTTTGACCAATTGCGCGACCAGCTCGACCCTGAGCTGACTGTTGCCGAAACTGTTGGCAACGGCAGCGATTTTATCGAAATTGCTGGCAACAAGCGGCATGTCATGTCGTACTTGGGCGATTTCCTGTTCGCCCCGGCACGGGCAAGGTCACCGGTAAAAAGCTTGTCCGGCGGCGAAAAAAACCGCCTGCTGTTGGCACGTTTGTTCACCAAGCCCGCCAACCTCATCGTTATGGATGAGCCCACCAACGACTTGGATCTGGAAACCTTGGAGTTGCTGGAAGAAAAGCTGGTGAATTACGACGGCACTTTATTGCTGGTCAGCCATGACCGCGCCTTTCTCGACAACGTGGTCACCGCCGTCTTCGCGCTCGATGGCACTGGCACCGTGCAAGAATTTGTCGGCGGTTACAGTGACTGGCTGGACTACAGCAAACAGCTAAAGGCCATCGAGACGCCTAAAAAACCGGCAGGAAACCAAAAACAAAACAAGCCAACCACAGAAACTGCGCCACCCAAAAAGAAAAAGCTCGGCTTTAAAGACCAGCAAGAGCTGGACAACTTACCGAACCTGATTGACAGCCTGGAAACCAAACAAGCCGAATTGACCAAACAAGTCGGTGCAGCCAGTTTTTACAAGCAGGAGCAAACCATCATCGGCAAAACCCTAGCGGAATTGGAGAAAACCGAAGCCGATCTGGCACAGGCGTACCAGCGTTGGGACGAACTGGAAGCGCTGGGCGAATAAAAATAACCGCTAAGCCATTGCAACAAAAGCAAAACTGCATTATCCTTGCTGGCTTTCCGCAGTTTTACGGATCAACAAATTAGGAGAGATGGCCGAGTGGTCGATGGCGCACGCCTGGAAAGTGTGTATACGGCAACGTATCGAGGGTTCGAATCCCTCTTTCTCCGCCAATTAAGCATCCGCCCAGATGCAAAATAGTACAGAAACCCGCAAGCTGTAAGGCTTAGCGGGTTTTTTATTGCCTAACTGAAAAATCATGTTGCTAATCGGTAATTGCTTGGGATAACCCCGCTCCAATCTACAGGGATGCGCTTAGGTTGATAAACAGCTCCAATTCGATCTTTACCCAAACTCACTCACCTACACTTGGCTTTCAATCTTAGCTAATTCTCCGATAAAAACTCGGAAACTGGGGTCTTTTTGGACGACTTCATCAATATGCCGCCGCTTTAGAAAAGGTTCGCTAAGCTTATTGTAAGAAACATAGTTTTTATCAATATTTGGCTTAATTTTTGATAATGATTGGTTCGCGCCTTTTTCGTATAAATGCAATAAAGCTTTCTCGCAACCCGTAATTTTAGGGGATTTCAACCACTTTTTATTGTAGTGGGCATAAAGCCAACACTCTATGGAATGCACGCTGACTGCAAAAATAATCTTTTCGGCGTGTTCGTCGTAAAATCCTTTTTCGCCAGTTTCGATCGTGTCTCTCAATTTGGCAATGACATTGCTTATCAAAGCTTCTGAAGATAAAGGACGATTTTGATCGTCAACCTGAACCACATCAAAGCCTTTTTCATTAGAAACATCCGTATCTACTTGAATAACAATACATTCACAATTAAGCGTATCGGCCCGAAAATCAGAATGATCTAAATATTCCAGCAACATTGTCCAATTACCAAACCCTTTTTGCTTTTGGTCAGTCTCATCGAATAATGGATGCGAATATTTTATTTCTCCATCAAGGTCTTGATTCTCAAAATAACCACACAAAATATTCTCAATAACAACCTGATCGGTAACACCTTCACCAGCTATTCTGAATTTATACATCGGAATTAAAACCCTTTCGGCAATCCACCTAAATAGCCCCTTAAAAAAGCCTCTGATAACCTTAAGCTTTCATATTCACCCTTGCTATTTTTTATTGGCGAACGTGGTTTGTCTTTCAATTCAATACGTTTACAACGGGTGTGGCCTTGTTTGTTGCGCGACAACACTAGCAAGCGTTGTTCGTCGTCGCCCAAATCAATGCCGTCCAAAATTGCCGGGTTGTGGGTGGTGACAAACACTTGCTTGTCGTATTTTTTCGCCAGACGCACCAATTCTTTAATCAGTTTGGTACACAGCTTGGGATTGAGCGCGACATCAATATTATCAATGGCGAAGATTTTCGGCGTATCGTCCGACACCATCAAGGCGATATAAAACAGCACGAATAAAAAGCCTTCATTGGCACTACGTTGGTCGAAGGTGGTGCTTAAAAAACGGTCGGTGATGGTGACTTTGTCTTCGTAGCGCGATAAATCTTTAGGAATATGCAGGCTGTCGAACCAATCGAACAATTCCAAGCAAGTGATAATTTCTTCCAGTTGTTCGGGCGATTCGCTTTGGATGACTTTTAGCAGTTTCAGCAAGCCTTCGCCGTTGATGCCTAGTGGTTCGATCTGGCCTTCTTTGCTGAAGTTTCTTAGGGCGGTGTTTTCGGGGGAGTAGATTAGGAAGTTTTTTAGTTCAACTTCTTTATTTGCAATTTTTTCAAAGTGTTGTAAATAATTTTTAGAATCTTCTTTGTTACATTTATAAATTTTAAGTATTAAATGCAATAGCCTTTTTTTCAAAGACTCAATTTGAGATTCGTTTTCCTGAATTTGTATTTCAATGTCTTCAATTATGTTCCCATGTTTATCCGTGCATTCGGCATTAAGTTTTTCACGGAGACTTATTGCTGCACTCAGCATCTTCTGTGCAGGAAGCGGAACACTTCTATTCCATGTTGCATAAGCATGATTAGCATGATTTAGCGTATATTTTTCATCTATCTCTAAATTTTCAAAACTCACACCAATTTGTATAGGCTTTTGAGTGCTTTCATAGCTAAACGCAGATCGCATCACTAGTGGCTCAGTAACCCGAATCCCTCTTGACACCAAAAACTCATTATCCAATTTATCCGCTGCCGCTGCCGCCGCCAACGCAATCGCTTCCAAAACATTACTTTTCCCGCAACCGTTTTCACCAATCAAGACGTTAAACCGCCGGACTTCCAACGTCAGGTCAGACAGGGATTTATAATTGTTAATATGCAGTTGACGGATCATGCGCGGTAAATTTTCCGGTTGAAAATGATGGGTTTAATCATAACATGCTTGAACTGCGTTTACGTAAGCGCCCAATTTTACAGTCCCATAGCCGATTCCTTTTGATGCAGAGCGTTTAAAAATTGGATAGAACTTTGCCTAAGCACAGGGCATGGGATATAAACTCATGGCGTTATTTATAAGACTTGTGTTTATACCGTAAACGGTCAAGTTTTCGGTTTTTTATGTAGGGTACGCATCGCGTACCTTTTATAAAATTAATATAAAAATCAATGCAAAAGGTACGCAGTGCGTACCCTACGAAAGAATATAAAAGCCGTAAACATGACCGTTCAGAGTATATATCCCGCACCATTAAGGCATAGGCGGCTTTAACCGATTTGTTTAAGACACGAGGCAGATCGTACTCATAAAAAATAAATTAAAACCTTATTCAAACCTTTCAGAAATTGTCATATTGGTAGGGGATTCATCGTTCTCCGAGCCGGATTTAGGTTGGTGGCACATAGCCTTCCGGCATTTCATCACGCCCTTCAAACAAAAACTTTTGCCGCTCTTCCGCCAAAAAAGCGCGGGCTTTGGGGTCAAAACTGGCGAGGCGGTTTTCGTTAATCAGCATGGTTTGTCTGCTTAACCACTCTTGCCAGACTTGTTTGGAGATATTGTCAAAGATGTATTGGCCTTTTTCGCCAGGAAAGGGTGGCGTGTCCAAACCTTCTGCTGCTTTACCCAATTTTACGCACTGCACTGTTCTTGTCATGGTCATCCTCTTGTGTGATTTGTTGCAATAATTTTTTGACCGGTGCGGGTAGCCCCAGGCCATTGAGTTGCCCTGCGTTATACCAGACCCGCCCAGCACCTTCCATCACAAAATTTGTAGGGTTTTCAGTGTTGATAAGCAACGGCGTGTAATCCAGATGATAGTGCGAGAACGTGTGCCGCCTGCTAGCCCATAGTTGTTGGTTAACGATGGGTAAGTGCTGTTTTAAGCACCAGTCATGTGCCGCGTTAAGGTTAGCAAATTCTGGCAAGCTCCATAAACCACCCCAAATGCCCGTGGGAGGGCGTTTTTCCAATAACAATTGCCCGTTATGGTTGCTCAACACCAATAAAAGCCGTTCTTTAACGGGCAGGGTTTTACGCGGTTTTGGGGTAGGCAATACGGCGATGGTATCGGTCAGCCTAGCCAGACAACCGTCATGCAACGGGCACACACCGCAAGCGGGTTTGCTGCGCGTGCATAGCGTTGCGCCCAAATCCATCATGGCTTGGGTGTAATCGGCAACACGTGCTTGCGGGGTCAATTCGGCGGCGATAGCCCAGAGCTGCTTGCTGACCGGGCTGTGCCCGGCCCAGCCATGAACGGCCTTAAACCGGCTTAGCACCCGTCTGACATTGCCGTCCAAAATCGGCTGGCTTGTGTTAAAGGCGATGCTTAAGATAGCGCCCGCCGTGGACAAGCCGATACCGGGCAGCGCCACCAGTGCCTCTAGCGTGTCGGGAAAATAGCCTAGCCCAACAATCTGTTGGGCCGCTTTATGCAGGTTACGGGCGCGGGCGTAATAACCCAATCCCGCCCAATGTTGCAAAACGCTGTCAACCGGTGCGCCGGCTAAGGTTTCAATGTCAGGAAATCGTGCGATAAACGCATTAAAGTAAGGGATGACGGTGCTGACTTGGGTTTGCTGGAGCATGGTTTCAGACAGCCAGACCCGATAAGGGGTGATAGGGTGTTGCCAAGGCAAATCTTTACGGCCATGTTGGTCAAACCAAGTGAGGATTTTGTCTTGGAAAACACTAGGGGATAGGTTTAAAGCAGTCATGGTAAAAAGTGGCATCATGCCTTTTGTTGTAGATGGCGGCGCAATAAATCCAGCGCCAATAACGCCGCTTGGTTTTGTTTGCGCTTGCCGGAACCCGCCACCGTGTGCGTGGCGGTCTTAAAGCCGTTTTCGGCCAGCAGCACGTTATATAAAACAATCGCCTGGTTCCTGTCATTAAACTGGTTTTTATCACCGGCATAAAGCTGCACCAGCACATAATCCGCATCACTGCCTTGCTGCAAGGCGGTTGCTATGATTTGCGCTTGCGCCATTAAATCATCACCCGCAACGGTTATATTCAGCTTGCTTCTTAGGCGGCCCACTGATTGCTCATAACGGGTTTCCAACAGCCAGTCCGCACCTAAGCACAATCCTGCCAGCAAACCTTGGCTGACGGTTTCGACAACTGCCAGTGTTTTACCGTGTTGCGTCATCAGCGCATCGACAACCGCCACTAAGTCACCAGATTGATTGCCCGCGCCATCGATGGCGAACACATGATCGCCTAGCGGCTCGGCAATCTGGGCAACCAACGATTGCCGGTCTGTTATGGAATAGTTGTTTGGAAACAGCAGCTTGGTTTGCACCTCATTAAGGCTGGCACGAAAACCGAGTTGCACCGTGGCGGGAATCGCCACGGCGCTGATGCGCTGTTGAATATCCGACTCGCCCAGCCCGATGGTTTTTAGGGTGATTAACGTGGAAGGTTTTAAGCTAAACCGGCGGGGCAAGGTGGGCAGGATTTTTTCCAGAAACATCGGGCGCATTTCCGACGGCACACCCGGTAAAAAAGCAAACCAGCAACGCTGATGCTGCACCGCAAAACCCGGCGCAGTGCCCCAGTCATTATCCAACCGTAACGCGCCTTCGGGCAACATCGCCTGCTTGCGGTTGGCTTCGGGCATCGGCTTATTGCGGTTGGCAAAAAACTGCTGCATCCGGGCAAAGGCAAACGCATCAAACACCAGCGGCAAGCCGAATGCGTGGGCAACCGCTTCGGTGGTCAAGTCATCCGTCGTAGGGCCTAAGCCGCCGGTGCAAATGCAACAATCGGCACGGGTTGAAATCTCTTGGAGCAAGGCGACCAAGTCATCCAGCTTGTCGCCTACGGCAGTATGCCGGGTTACGCTAAAGCCGAGTTGCACCGCCTGTTGCGACAGCCATGCGGCATTGGTGTCAATGACATGTCCGGTGACAATTTCTTCGCCTTGCGAGAAAGTTTCCAGCGTTGGGTTCATGGTTAGTGGCTCACTTGAAAGTTTCGGGTTATCAAATACTGTACGGCATGTGGAGGGGTTGCCTAATATTAATCGTCTCATAAGTTTTCGCGTAGCCAAACCCTCCAGGTTTCCAAAACCTGGAGGGTTTTAGTGCAACAATTTTTAGAACCATTAATAATAGGCGTTTTTTAGCATTTTGCCTTGCCCCAATGGAAATAGACCAGCACTGGTTAGCCGACGTTAGCCGGATAGTATCACCCAATTATGACGCCCGCCCTGAACCTGCCGACATCAGCTTGCTGGTGATCCATTGCATCAGCCTACCGCCTGGCGAATTTGGCAACGGTTACATCGACCGGCTATTTTGCAACCAGCTCAATCCAGACGAGCACGCCTATTTTAAAGCAATCCATCAACTTAAAGTGTCTGCACATGTAGTAATTAAACGCACTGGGGAGATTGTGCAGTATGTGCCGTTTGACAAACGCGCCTGGCATGCTGGGCAATCCTGCTATCAGGGACGCGAACGGTGCAATGATTTTTCTGTTGGCATTGAGTTGGAAGGCACCGAAGTTGTTGCCTATACCGATGCGCAGTATGCACAGTTGGCCGCCGTGATTAAGGCTTTGCTGAAAACCTACCCTGACTTATCGACAGAGCGCATCACCGGACACTGCGACATTGCGCCAGGGCGGAAAACTGACCCAGGAGAGTCGTTTGATTGGCAAAGGCTGGCGAGGATGTTAAGGGCGGATGTATGATTTTTATACCAAATATCAATAAAACCTTATCGTCCGGTTGTAAGCCCTGTTTAAATTGACCACTGTCTGGCAAAGTGTAGTACCTTGCCTTTTTAACCAAAAATTAACTTAATTGTCATGACTGGAACGTTTTTCTTTAAACCGCAACGGCTCGCGTTGGCTATGGCTGCGATATTTAATTGTGCCACCGTGGCTGAAGCCGCTTCATCTGTCGTCATCAGCCAAATTTATGGCGGTGGCGGCAATGCTGGCGCAATTTTAAAAAATGATTTTATTGAGTTGTTCAACCGTGGTGCCACGGCTGTCAAGTTGGATGGCCTGTCGGTGCAATATGCCCCAAGTACGGGGACTTCTTGGCAAATGACCCCGCTGCCCAGCGTGACTTTGTTGCCCGGACACTATTATTTGGTGCAAGAAGCCGCCCAAGGTGGCGGTACAGCCAACCTCCCGCCGCCTGACGTGACCGATACCATTACAGTCAGCGCAACCAGCGGTAAAGTGGCCTTGGTCAGCAATCAGATAGCGCTTTCAGGTACTTGTCCATCAAACAATGTATTGGATCGCGTTGGTTATGGCAGCGGCGCCAATTGCGCTGAGACCCGTCCGACGGCAAACCTAAGCAACCTCACCGCTGCCCAGCGTGCCAACGGTGGCTGCACCGACACCGACGACAATAGCAGCGATTTTACCGTTGCCAACGCCAACCCACGCAATACGGCCAGCGCGGGGAATGTCTGTGGTGGTGCCGTAAAACCCACCGTCAACCTTTCCGTCAGCAGCAACGAAGGCAACGAATTAGGCGCTACTGTCATCACCTTAACGGCAACCGCATCCGTACCGGTGCATAGCAACCAAACCATCAACCTGGCAGTGACCGGCACTGGCATCACTAATGCCGATTACACCTTAAGCAATGCCCGCATTACCATTCCTGACAGCAACACCAAGGGTTCTGTGAGATTTACCGTTAAGGATGATGCCATTAAAGAAGGGCTAGAAACCGCAACCCTCAGCATCAACCAGACTTCGGCCGGGATTGCTTTGGGTTTGGTCACCAACCAAAGCATCACGATTGCCGATAATGACGCTTGTGGCAATACGGCAACCAAGATTTCCGTCGTCCAAGGCCAAGGCGATGGCGCCAATCACCCGCTGAATAAGGTGCCGGGCACCACCATTGAAGGTATCGTGGTCGGTGCTTATCAAGGCACCCTCGCCAATTCGTTGCGGGGTTTTTTTGTCCAAGAAGAAAACGCCGATGCCGACGCGGATCCTGCGACTTCTGAGGGCATTTTCATTTTTTCCGACACCAACGGAAAACCAAATGTCACAGTGGGCGATAAAGTGCGCGTCACCGGCACCCGTTCGGAATATTACGGCATGACCCAACTGGATACGCTCACCGACGTGCAACTGTGCGCCACTAAGCAAGCCGCCCCCACGCCTGCCACGTTGACTTTGCCCATACCGAATGTGCCCAATGGCAACTTGGACGCCGCAATCAATGCCATCAACCGTTATTACGAGGCCTTTGAAGGGATGTTGGTGACTTTCCCAGCGACATTGACGGTTTCTGACTATTACCAATTGGAGCGGTACGGGCAATTAGTGTTGGGCCAAGGCGGGCGTATCCCGACATTCACTCATGCCAATAACCCCAGTGTGTTGGGTTACAGCAACCAGCAAATCAAATTAGCCAGGCGGCAGGTTATTCTGGATGACAAAGACAACAGCCAAAATTCCGCGCTGGTCAATAAGCAAGCCTTGCCTTATCCAACCGGTGGTTTAAGCACCAGCAACCGTTTCCGTGGCGGCGACTCCATCAAAAACCTGACGGGTGTGCTCCATTGGTCATTTGCAGGCCAAGCGGGTACGGATGCTTGGCGTATCCGCCCCGTTAAGGCACGGTACGATTACACGTTTAAACCGGCGAACCCGCGTAAAAATACCCCGCCCAGCGTGGGCGGCACGCTTAAAGTGGCCAGCTTTAACGTGTCGAACTATTTCACCACCATTGACAAAACTGCCAGCAATTTCTCCGGCAACTGCGGGCCAGCCAGTAACCCAGGCCAAGATTGCCGTGGTGCCGATTCGGTGGCTGAGCTGAAACGCCAAACAGCCAAAGTGGCAGCGGCAGTGTGCAAAATAGGCGCGGACATTGTTGGTTTGATGGAAATTGAGAACAACGCCACCGATTCCTTATCGGCGCTCGCCAGCGCCGCCAATGCTGTCAGGGGTTGTGGGCCTTATGCGTACATCAACACCGACACGATTGGCGGCGATGCCATTAAAGTGGGGTTGCTCTATAAAACGGCTACCATCAGTCCAATTGGTGGTTATGCGCTGTTGGACGCCACGGTTGATAGCCGCTTCATCGACACCAAAAACCGCCCAAGTTTGGCGCAAACTTTCAGCCAAACTGCTACCGGAGAAGCATTGACCATTGCCGTCAACCATTTTAAATCCAAAGGTTCCGGCTGTGACAACGTGGGTGATCCAGACACCAACGACGGTCAAGGCAACTGTAATTTAACGCGCAAGAACGCGGCAATGGCCTTAGTCGATTGGTTGGCTGGCGATCCCACCGGCAGCAGCGACAGCGATTTTTTGATTATCGGCGACCTGAACAGCCACGCCAAAGAAGACCCGGTTAAAGTTATCGAAGCGGGCGGTTACACCAATTTGGTGAAAACCTTCGGCGGCAAATCGGCTTATTCTTATGTGTTTGATGGCCAAACCGGCTACTTGGATCACGCCTTCGCCAGCCCGTCATTGAGGCCGCAAGTCACCGGCACGGCGGATTGGCATATCAATGCCGACGAACCGCCGTCTTTTGACTACAACGACACCATCAAGGATGTGGGCGAAGCCAACTATGAAGCAAAGCCCGCCGCCCTGCCACTGTATGCCGCCAACCCGTTCCGCACCTCAGACCACGACCCGGTCATCATCGGCCTGGAGCTGGGGCAAAACTGATACCGCCCACCGTATAAAGGCTTACCCACAAAGCCTTTGTTGTCTTGTACAATAAGCGCTATTTAACATTTATGAGAGCATGACATTGAGCACAAAAAACCAAGAAGGCTTGAACTATAAAAGTGCCGGCGTTGATATTGCGGCGGGTAATGAACTTGTTGAACGCATCAAGCCGATTGCCGCCAAAACGCGGACGGCAGGCGTCATGGCTGGGCTGGGCGGTTTTGGATCGATGTTTGAATTGCCGCTGGACCGCTATCAAAATCCGGTGCTGGTTTCAGGCACGGATGGCGTAGGTACCAAGCTGAAACTAGCCATCGACACCGGTGTCCATAACACCGTCGGTATTGATCTGGTCGCCATGTGCGTCAACGATATTATTGTGCAAGGGGCTGAGCCGTTGTTTTTTCTGGACTATTTTGCGACCGGCAAGTTGAATATCGACACCGCCGCCGCCGTTATCGAAGGCATAGGCAAAGGCTGCGAACTGGCCGGTGCTGCACTGGTTGGCGGCGAAACGGCAGAAATGCCGGGCATGTACGCCGATGGCGAATATGATTTGGCGGGATTTTGTGTCGGCATCGTCGAAAAAAGCAAGGTGCTGGACGGCGCTAAGGTGGCAGTCGGTGACAAGCTTATCGGTATCGCCTCATCAGGCCCGCATTCCAACGGTTATTCGTTGATCCGCAAAATAATCGCCCACAGCAACGCCCATCTGAGCGATATGTTCAATAGCAAAACACTAGGCGAAACCTTGCTTGCGCCTACCCGCATTTATGTCAAACCGTTGCTGGCGTTGCTGGAGAAAGTGCCGGTGCACGCCTTGGCGCATATCACCGGCGGTGGCCTGACCGAAAATTTGCCGCGTGTTTTGCCAGAAGGGGTTGACGCGGCGATTGACCTTTCGTCGTGGGAATTCCCCGCCATTTTTAACTGGCTGCAAGAACAAGGCAATGTCGCGCTGATGGATATGCTGACGACATTCAACTGCGGCATCGGCATGATTGTTTGTGTTGCACCTGAAGACGAGCTGGCAACACTGGCGATTTTGACCGAACTTGGGGAGACGGTTTTTGCTATCGGCGAGCTAGTGCCGGGTGAGGGCAAGCCGGAAGTCGGGTATCTTTGATTGCTTATTGGGCTAGCCTGATGCAGGCGTAGGGCGGGCAATGCGCCCTACGCCACTGACCAACGGCAAGGCGGCTGGCAGCCATATCGTCACGCATGGTTTTGGCAATGTGTTTTGTCGTGGAAAACCTTTCTTGTTCAACCACTCCCCTAAACATCAACGGCCTCTTTTTGAACGCATTTTTGCCCACCACATGATGGCTTAATACGTTTGCTTTCGTAAAAGGTGAGCAAAAATACCTGCCCACCCTACAACTGAAATGGTTTGGCGCAGCTTTAATCCAACCGCCACCACTTTTTCTTTTGGTAAGTGCCTATCAATTCCGCTGTCGCCAAAATATGCCCCTGCATGAGTTGCTCAAGCTTGGCTTTATTGGGCGTTCCTGTATCAGCGGGCAATTCAATATCCAGCGCATACAGCTTATGGAAATAACGGTGGCGGCCAATCGGTGGGCAAGGGCCGCCATAGCCGGTTTTTTGCCAATCGTTCAAGCCTTGGCCTGTGCCCTCTGGCAACGCCTTAACCGCTTCAGGCAAACCAACGCTATTGGCCGGCAAATTATATAAGACCCAATGCACCCACGTCCGTTTGGGTGCGGCAGGGTCGGGGGCGTCCGGATCATCAACAATAAGCACCAAACTTTTACTGCCAGCCGGTATTTGCGCCCAAGTCAGCGGCGGCGACCTGTCCGCCCCGTCGCAGGTGTATTGGCCAGGGATTTCGGCGTTATTTTGGAAAGCAGATGAGTGTATTTGCATAGTGGCTTCCTGTGTTTCTGCTAAGACGACAGATGAAAATACGAAGAGGGACAACAATACAAGCGGTCTTTTCATGGCAAAAACTCCTGTGGTTTAGGATTAAATTAGCCCAATTCCAGGCTGGTCACGCCGAACACCTCATGCAAAGCAATCAGCGGATTTTTTTGTGTGTACATTCTTGCCGCTTCAAAAACGGGCTGCATGTCATAGCTGGCGACGAGTTTTAAGGCGTCTTGGTTAGGCTCCGGGACATCAATAAAAAAATCGCTGTGCTCGGGGAGTTGGCTTAACAACGCGCTTAACAATTGCGCGGCATCGTGCGGATTATCGGCAAACAACGGCCCTATCCGGTAGCCGCCATCACAGGCGCGGATAACGCCATAACCGCTGAGCTTGTTTTCAGCCAGCACCGCCAACGCCACACCTTCTTGTTGTTTGAGCCAAGATTGCAAAAACTTGGCTCTAGGCACCGGCCAATGCCGGTTGTCATACTGTAGCAAGTCGTCAAAAGGGATGGTGTTTGCCGCAACAATAGTAGGGTTGGCGGTGGGCTTAGTAGCGCCCGTGTTCCCTTGATAGCGTACTTGGCGGTAAGCGGTATGGAACCCCGATTTTTGATAATTGTGCTGTTGCTCCACCACACCATCAAGGCCGATATTGCATCCTTGCAGATAGGCCATCGCGGTTTGCCACAAGCGCATCCCAAAGCCCTGATTGCGCCATTCTGGTTTGACAATATAAAAACCGATAAAACCGAAATCGTCCGTGTATTTGACGGCGGAGATGCAGCCGATGGGTTCGCCATCAAGCAGGCCGATAAAAAATCCAGTCGGGTCGGTTTGATAATAATGGTCGGCATCGTACAGCCCCGGCCGCCAGCCTTCCTGTTTTGCCCAAGCGATGGCCGTATCAAGTTCGGGGCGTGTCATATTGCGGATAATATAATTGGCCATTATTTTTCCTCTGTGGCTAACGTTGAGTAAGCAGTTCGTCCCAACTATTAATCGTCCCATAAGTTTTCGCGCAGCCAAACCCTCCAGGTTTTCAAAACCTGGGGGGTTTTAGTACGACAATTTTTAGGACGATTAATATATACCATGACAATAACAAGCCTCAAGGGTGCGCGTGCAAAACGGTTTTGCTTTATCAACAGCCTTGTTAAGGTTAGCAAGGCCGCGTCAATTCCCCAGCTAAAGCATCAAAGTCAACCACCTCCTGATACGGCAACACCCCCAGTAGAGGGGCAGGCAAGGCCGTTTTTAACGTGCCTATATTTTCGTCTTGGCTAAGCATGTCGGGATTAGTGCCATTTGCAATCCAGCCAGCGCAGGGTAAACCGGCATGGCGGATGGCTTGGTAGGTCAACTTGGCGTGGTTGATGCAGCCCAGCCGGATTGCCACGACTAAAATAACGGGCAAACCCAGCGCCTTTGCCAAATCGCTGTTGTCTTCGTGGGCATTGATGGGTGATAACCAACCGCCAGCACCTTCCACCAACACCAAATCAGCCAAGGCTTGCAGTTGGTCAAAACCCGTTTGCACGGTGGCGGTCACCACGGGGTTATGCTTGCCGGCGATATGTGGCGAAACGGCTTGTTGATAGGCATAAGGGTTGATCAAGCCGTAGTCCACGGCAACCGAAGCATTGGCTTGTAACAATTGCGCATCGGCATTTTTCAATTGTCCGTCTTGTAGCATGCAACCCGCCGCCACGGGCTTCATGCCGACCACGGTTGTGCCGTGCTGCTGGAAAAGGCGCATCAGTGCGACGGTCGCGCAAGTCTTGCCGACATCGGTGTCGGTGCCGGTGATGAAGTAACCTGTTCCCATGTTACGCGAGCGCCACGCCGCTGATGACTTCAAAGCTGGCCGAAATCCCATCGTACCCACACAGGTCTTGGTACGCGACGATCATCTGCTGCATGCTGGCTTTGGTGGTCAGGCGCGGGTTGCGCCCTGCCAGCACATTGTGCGCACCCAGTTGTTTCAGCTCTTGCATCAAGGCCAACACACCATCATAACGGGACAAATACAGCGAGCTGTCCAATTGTATCTCTTTGAAGCCCGCCTGTTGCAATTGCTGTTGTAGCTGGGATTTGTCGTGAAATTCATTGACGTGGGCGTAGTTGTCAACGCTGGCCCAAGCAGTTTTCAGCTCCTGCAAGGTGTCTGTGCCAAAGGTTGAAAAGACCAACTGGCCACCGGGTTTCAACACCCGTTTAAGGTCGGCAAACACGCTATCAAGCTGGCTGCACCACTGCAACGCGAGGTTTGAAAACACCACGTCCACGCTATGGTCGGCAAGCGGCAGATGTTCGGCATCGGCGCAGACATAATGCACGGGGGCGTCAGCGGGCAATTTGGTTTGTGCGGTTTTCAGCATGGCAAAAGCCATATCCAGCGCGATGACTTGCCCGCCATGCGCCAAATCGAGCAGTTCGCCGGTTAAAAAACCGGTGCCGCAACCCAAATCCAACAACGTGCCGCTCACACTGGCGGGGTCGATGGTTTGCAACAGTTGCTTGCCGACTTTGCGCTGCAACAGGGCAACCTTGTCGTAACTGCTTGCCGCCGCCGAAAACGACTGTTTTATCCTGATTTTTTCTGGCATTGTGCTTTTGTCCATAAAATGGCTGTCCATAAAACCGGCAATAACCGCCAGCAACTCTTGCGGGTGGGATAAGAACGGCAAGTGTCCGGCCTTGTCGATAATATGCGTCTGGATATTGGGGGACAGCGGTTGCAGATGCCGCAAGACTGCCGCCGGAACCAACGTGTCACGGTTGCCCAAAACGGCTAAGACGGGCACGTCAGCCGCCGCCAAAACAGGCCGTAAATCGGCACTTTTTAAGATGGCCAAACCGCCTTGCAAGGTTTCGGTGTCCGGTGGTGCGCATTCAGCCACCGCTGCTTTTAAGGTTTTCAACAAGCTTTTGCCATCCGGCAAACTGTTCACTTGCAAGGCCAAAAAGCGGACTAATGTCGCTTGGCAATTTGCCGCCAAACTATCGGCAAACTGGTCCAGCAACTGCGGCTTAGTACCCGGCCATTGTGCCATACCGGTAAAATGCGGGTTGCCCGCCAATAAAATCAGGCCATCGACACGCTCAGGGAAGCGCCTTGCCAATTCCAGCACCACTGTTGCGCCCAGCGACCAGCCCAGCCAGCAACTGCGCCCGTCAGTAATGGCATTAGCCAGCGCATCGGTGATTTGTTCCAGCGTAAAAGGCGTGAGTTTGCCGCTACGCCCGTGCCCTGGCAAATCAATACAAGTCACTTGATAATGCCGTGCCAATTGCTTGGCAAAATCCCGCCAAATACCGCTGTGCATCGCCCAGCCGTGGACTAGGGTTATTGGTTTGCCGGAGCCGAAAGTGTGTTGGTGGAGTTTTGTCATGTGCTTAATTTTTCAAGTGCAGCCAACAGCCGCTCAACGTGCCATTCTTCATGCAACGCCGAAAACGTCACCCGCAAACGCGCACTGCCTTGCGGGACGGTCGGCGGGCGTATCGCGCTGACCAAAAACCCTGCATTTAATAAAGCTTGGCTCAAGTCGGTGGCCTGTTGGGCTGTGCCGACCATTATCGGTTGGATAGGGGAGGCCGACGGAAACAATTGCAATCCTAACTGCCCTGCCCCCGCACGGAACTGGTTGACCAGTGCAGTCAATTTTTCCCTACGCCAATTTTCGCCCGTGACGATTTTTAAACTGGCACGGGTAGATTCGGCGACGGCGGCGGGTAGGGCAGTGGTGTAAATATAAGTGCGGGCGGCTTGGATTAAGGTTTCAATCAACAGCTCAGAACCGGCAACAAATGCGCCAAACGTGCCGAAGCCTTTGCCTAACGTGCCCATCAGCACCGGCACGTCATCTTGGGTTAAACCGTAATGCGCAAGCAGGCCGCCGCCATGATGGCCGAACACGCCCAAGCCATGCGCATCATCGACCATCAGCCACGCAGCCTGTTTTTTTGCCACCGCCGCCAATTCCGGCAACGGCGCAAAATCACCATCCATACTGAAAATGCCGTCGGTCACGATCAACTTATTGCCGATGGCCTGTGCCAACAACTTATCAAGATGTGCGGTATCGGCATGGGCATAGCGTTTGAATTTTGCCCCTGATGACAAGCCGCCATCCAACAAAGACGCATGGTTAAGACGGTCTTCAAACACGCTATCGCCACGCCCGACCAAGGCATTGATGGCTCCGATATTCGCCATATAACCTGTCGAAAACAACAAGGCCCGCTCGCGTCCGGTAAACGCCGCCAACTCTTCTTCCAGCGCGTGGTGTGCCGTGCTATGCCCACAAATCAAATGCGCCGAACCGCTGCCGACGCCGTAATTGTCGGCGGCATCCTTAAACGCCTGCACCACCGCCGGATGGTTCGCTAGCCCTAAGTAATCGTTGCTGCAAAAGTTGACAACGGACTTGCCCTCCAGTTGCAAATGGATGCCTTGCGGGGAATCTATGTTGCGACGGGAGCGGTAGAGGCCTTGTTTTTTAAGCGTATCGAGTTTTTGGGATAGGTGTGAAAATGGCATGATTGGGTTGTATTTGTAGGTTGCGTTGAGGCACGAAGCCCAACGTTTGCCGCTCCGATGCGTTGGGCTTCGTGCCTCAGCCCGACCTACACCAAAATTTAATTCGCGTAACTCGACCCGCCCGAATGCAAACCCAGCCTATCAAACAAGGCCACATCATGGTTGGTCATCGGGTTATCGGTCGTCAATAACTTGTCCCCATAAAAAATCGAATTGGCACCTGCCAAAAAGCACAGCGCTTGCATTTCATCGCTCATTTCTTTGCGGCCTGCGGACAGGCGCACGCGCGAGGTCGGCATCATAATACGGGCGACGGCGATGGTGCGGATAAACACCAACGGGTCCAGCGGTTCAGTGCCCATCAGCGGCGTGCCTTCGACTTGCACCAGCATGTTGATAGGCACACTTTCTGGATGTTTTGGCATATTTGCCAGTTCTATCAATAACTTGGCTCTGTCTTGCTCGCCTTCGCCCATGCCGACGATGCCCCCGCAACACACGTTAATCCCTGCATCCCGCACCCGCGCCAAAGTGTCCAGCCGGTCTTTATACGTGCGGGTGGTGATGACTTCGGAATAATAATCTTCCGAGGTGTCCAGATTGTGGTTGTAATAATCCAGGCCGCCTTCTTTCAGGCGGGCGGTTTGCGTGTCGGTGAGCATGCCCAGCGTCACGCAGGTTTCCATGCCTAAGGCTTTTACGCCTTGCACCATTTCGACAACGCGTTCAATATCACGGTCTTTCGGTTGCCGCCACGCCGCACCCATGCAAAACCGTGATGCGCCTTGGTCTTTGGCCTGTTGCGCGGCTTGCAAGACCTTATCAATAGGCATCAGGGCTTCGGGATTGAGGCCGGAATCATACCGCGCACTTTGCGGGCAATAGCCGCAATCTTCCGAACAAGAACCGGTTTTGATGCTAAGTAAGCTGCTGATTTGCACTTCGTTCGGGTCGAAATGTTCGCGGTGGGTGCTTTGGGCTTTAAAAATCAGGTCGTTAAACGGTAGGGCAAACAAGGCTTGGACTTCTTCAAGCTGCCAATCATGACGTAATACAGACATTAGGGACTACTCCGGCTATAGTTGCTGGTAAGCACATGCACTTATCAACTTGTTATTATGAATTTAGGTTACAACTGGCTTAATATTATACAGGATTGCCTGCTGCCGCCTACCTGTCTGTTGTGCGGAAACGCCGGACACAACAAAAAGGATCTTTGTCTGGCGTGTTATCAGGATTTGCCCAGAAATAACCCATGTTGTTACCAATGCGCCAATATGTTTGAGCTGCCATCCCCAGCACCGAGACTGTGCGGCCGCTGCCTAAGTTTGCGCCCAGCCTTCGATGAAACCCACGCGCCCTTTATCCACATAGGCGCAATGCGGCATTTGGTCTCATCATTAAAGTTTAGGGGCGATTACAAAAACGCCCGCTTGCTAGGCCAATTATTGGCAGACCATTTAAGCCCAGCTGTTGAGAAACCGGACATTATCCTGCCTGTCCCGCTACACCAATCCCGCTACCGCGAACGCGGCTTTAACCAGTCGATAGAAATTGCCCGAACCGTCGCTAAAGAATTGCAACTGCCGCTAGATCTGGATAGTTGCCGACGGCACCGCGACACGCCGCACCAAACGCGTTTAGCCGCCAAACAGCGGCGCAACAATATGGACAATGCGTTCACCGTCGTCAAACCAATTAAAGCGCGGCATGTCGCCATTCTTGATGATGTCATGACCACTGGCTCAACCGCCCATGCGCTGGCGACGGTCTTAAAAAAAGCGGGGGTTGACCGGGTGGCTGTTTGGGTGTGCGCCAGGGCATAGGGGTCTACACAAATTATAAACATCGTCATTGGGGCATATAAGCTATCGCCGCTTGCCCATCCGTTTTAATAG
This sequence comes from Methylovulum sp., assembly GCA_028712695.1. GTDB lineage: Bacteria > Pseudomonadota > Gammaproteobacteria > Methylococcales > Methylomonadaceae > Methylovulum. The sequence continues at coordinate 45,883 of JAQTQZ010000008.1, forward strand.
CGCTCTACGGGCGCGTTTGGCGGTGGCTAACTGGTCTATCCAGTATCGTTATGATTTAAATGGATTTAGAATAGTTAATCGCTGGTCGATAAACTGCTGGTGCTGCATATCTTCTGAATATAAAAACGGACAGGATTGTTCTAAAGCAGCAGCAATAATTAAGCTATCGTAGTAAGAATAACGATACGTTTGTGCAAGTTTTAAAGCCTGCCCGATAGTATTCGGTTTAACGGTTATGATTTGAAAGCTTGCTTGTATTTCTGACAGTACCTTAGCTATGTCGCTGTAATCTAATTTAAACTTTTTAAATATGGTATTGCTGATTTCACTTAAGACCTGCGTACTTATCCAGCGATTTTCGATAGCTTCTGTTTTCTGCACGGCGAGTTCCCGCTTTTCTGGTTCGTCACAGGAATAAAGATAAATCAACACGTTAGTGTCAAAAAAAGCTTTAGCGCTCATTGGCTTGTTCTCTATCGAAGTGATAGCCTTTGGTATTTAAAGCGACTGCACTAAACCCCATTTTGGCTTTTGGCGTTTTTTCTTCAACAGGGTCTAACAAAATCACCCGCACGGTTTTATTTTGCCAGGCCTGATATTGCTTGGGTATTTCAACAATACCGTTATGTGTTTGGGCTTCAAATTCAATCGCTATCATGTTTGTTCTCCGGTTTGTTCGTTAAGGTAAGCCATCGCCGTTGGTTCATCCGATTCAATAGCGATTTCTACGGCGCGTTTGGCGGCGGCTAACAGGCGTTCGCTGTCGGCTGTGAAGCTAGATAACGGTATAAGGTTTTAGGGTCAATATCGACCCTGCCATTATTAAATTCCAAACATCCCCACTCTGAATTAACCTGTGCTGTATCCAGGTTATCCGGGCTAACATAGTTCCCACACACGCGCTTTAAGTCGGCCTCTTTACATTCGCCGTTTTCAAATGTTAATGCAAAAAAATAATCGTGTTGATGTTTAATGCTAACTAATTTCATGTGTCACTCTAGCAGTGTGTTTCGTGACTTGGCGCATTTTATAGCTCATCTAATCTTCATCTAAATGTAAATTTTTATAGCCGGAATAATCCTTAAACTGTTGTGCCAAAGCATCCCGTCCCAGTTTTTCCAAGGTTGCGTGAAAACTTGAATAAGGATAATCCGATAAATTCGTCACATAACCATGCTTAACCGGATTATTAAGCAAATAATTCAAGCGAATAAAATAGTCTTTTTCATCACGCGGACAATAATCCCAGTAATTCCACCAAACAGGTAAATCACAACGCCCTTGTGTTTGAATAAATTGTGTTGATAAGCCATGAATTTTACGAAAAATTTTTGACATATCATCGCCTTTATCACTGGTCGCCAAAAGATGGTAATGATTGTCTAAAATAACCCAATGATCCAGCTGCCAGTTTTTTTCATGAAAACAAGCTTCAATGGTAGCCAGCAAATGATGCTTGATTGGCCCAGGCTGTAATAAAGGCCGTTTTTGGTAAATCGCACTGGTTATAAAATAAGCGGCGTTATCAACAAACAAATGTGCAGGAGAATGTAAGCCTCTTTTTAACATAAGAATCCGATGTGTCGGAGTACAAACCTAGGTTTGTACTCCAGTTTGGTCGTTAAGGTAAGCCATCGCCGTTGGTTCATCCGTTTCAATGGCGAGTTCCACGGCGCGTTTGGCGGCGGCTAACAGGCGTTCGCTTTCGGCTTTTAGCGTGAAGCTTTGTTGGACTAGGTCGGCTATTTGGGTTTTCGCGTCTTTATTTATAAATGGAATATAAAAACTCTCGATGTCTTTCGGGTAAAGTTCCTGTTGCGCCGAACCTGCGCTTAACTGCTCGGTTTGCAAACGCCCGATTTTAGAATTCAAGACAAACGCGACATAAACCGGATTTTCGTTTTCTATCCGCAAAATATTGACGTGATTGCTCGCCAAGGCTTTTTCATCGCTTAAATACACCTGCGTCCTGCCGATATTTGCGCCCGTTGTGTACGTCAAAATATCGTTCCGGTAAATCCGCGCCTTCACTTGCGTATCCCAACTGCCGCTATGGGTTTGCTCAAAATTTTTATAATCCAGTTCCCGTTCCAGAATATGACGGCTGTTAATGACATTCAAGCCTCCGTTTTCGACATAATCCGGTTGTAAGCCCCTGCCGTTATGGATTTGAATATCTTTAACCCGCTTGGTGTATTCAGCATTTTCAAAACAGAGCTGTTCTGTTTCTTCATACTTCGGCTGGTAATACTCCGCATCCAGGCGGCCTGAGGCAAGAAAGGAATTTTTGAACGATTTTTGGGCGGTGTTTTTTGTGCTGGGTGAAAAATCCGCCATGCCTAGCGAGTTGAGCAGTAGGTTTTCGGCTTGGTTGTAGATATCGCGAGATGATATGCGCTTTAATCTTGCATCTTGAATCGTTGCATCAATTTCGATTTGAAATTCGGTTGTAAAAATTGGAACTGGCAATTCTTTTAACCGCCACAACGCTAAACCTTGTTGAACCATTCCTGTTGAATTTCTGACAATCCAATCTTGGCCAATTACTGAGTTTAGATATGCAATTAATACGGTTGCCTTACAAACATTTTCATCAATATTAATTCTTGCAACATCCTGATCTATGTTAGCTGGCAAAATATCGTTATCAACGATAGCGCATAGCCCGACAGTTCCACGCGTAGAAAGAATCACATCATTAAGCTGTAGCGATGATCGTTTATTTTTATCATCAACCCATTTGGCTATTCTGTCTGCCCCTTCGTCATTAACAAACCAGCCTTTTGCATTTTTTGCTGTGATATGTCTGATATCAGAAAACTCATCGACTTCATGATAACCATGCTGACCATCTGTGATAAATGCAATATCACCAAGAAATCGGTTTGGATACTTGGCTATGCTTTCATCCTCTTTCAAATATTTTTTCTGGAAGTATTGTGCATCAAATCTAAGCACAGAATTATGTCGTTGAGCATCACTTAACATCACCTCGCTAATTTCTTGCTCCTCCAACATCACCCGATATTTAACCTCATCAAAAGCATCAGCATAAAGACCTGCCAAGTTTTTGAAACCTGGCAGGTCTAAATCAAAAAAACTTAAGCGTTCCTTCTTGGCAAATTCAATAAACGCTTCGGCGATGCCGTCTTGCGTCAAGCCATCATGGTTAAACAAATCATGCTTAACAATCAAATGCTCGTGGGTATCGAGCAACGGGGAGCCGTCCGCTTGCTTGACATAAATTTTATCGCCGGAGTTATCCTTGCTGGGTTCCTGCATGGTGGCGAAGAATATCGGGTAATCATCGGCTTTGGGGCACAGCGTGTCATGCCATTTCTGCACGAACAGCACGCTGGTTTTTGTGCCGGTGTGCGGCTTGAAGACGTTGCCGTGCAAGCCGACCACGGCGAGAATGCGGCAATGTCCGGCGATAAATTCACGGATTTGTTTGTCGCTGGAGTTGTTGAAACGGCCTTGCGGCAACACCACCGCCATGCGTCCGCCGGGTTTTAAGAAATTAAGGTTGCGCTCGATGAACAAAATATCGCGGCCAATTCTTTCGGGATATTTTCCGTCTGGCTTTCTACAAATTTCATATTTTGGAATGATATGTCTTTGGGTAACTTCCCCTGCAAACGGCGGGTTCGCCATCAAGACATCAAAGCCAAAATCACGGTTGCTGTCTTTGCTTATCCGTAGTTTGCGGAGTTTGTTCCAGCCTGGACCATAAACACTAAGCCAGTCTTCATCCTTGGTTTTTTCGTCCCAGCGTTCGTAATCCAGCGTGTTCAGGTGCAGCACGTTGGTTTGTCCATCACCGGCAATCAGGTTAAGCGTCCGTCCGACGCGCACGGCTTTTTCGTCAAAATCTATCGCAAAGACTTTCTCTTGGACGTAATCGGTGCAGCGGGCGGGTTTTTGTTCCAGCGTGAACAAGTGGCTTTTATTCAGGCCTTCGGCTTTCATGATCTGTTCCCAAACATGAAAAATGCCATGCACGGGAAAGCCGCAACTGCCGGCGGCGGTGTCAATCAGGGTTTCGTGCGCTTGGGGATTGAGCATTTTGACGCACATGTCGATGACATAACGCGGCGTAAAATATTGGCCTTTTTCGCCTTTGCTGGATTTGTTGATGAGGTATTCGAAGGCTTCATCCACTACGTCCAGATTGGAGTTAAACAGTTTGACGCCTTCCAGCGAGGCAACGCAGACCGCCAAATGGCTGGGCGTCAGTTGCAGCTTGGCGTCGTCGGTAAACACGCCTTCCCATTTATTCCGTGCCTTGTCGAACAGGTCTTGAATTTTGGTTTTCAGTTCGGTTTCGGTGTCGCCGTAATTTCGGAACACCAGATGGCGTTTCTTGTCGCGCCCGCCTTCCATTTCGTCATAGAGCTTGGTGAAAATGAGCTTGAACAGTTCTTCAAATACATCAACACCCGCATTCGCCAGCACTTCATCTTCCATTTCCAGAATCAAACCTTTAAGCGATTTTTTCTCGTTGACCAGTTTGTCGTGTTTGATCAGGTCAGATATCGTCCAGCGTTCCGACAAAATATCAGAGAGTTTTTCTATCGCTTTGGGCAGCGCGGGGATGTCTTCAAAATAATTGGGGTCTTTGCGCTGGTAGTAGGAAATCTGGTCGCCGTTGGTCCAGACGGCAATCGGCGCGCCGGTGGCGTTGCAATAGCTTTTCAGTTGTTCCTTGCCATCTTTGAGCTTGGGCTTTTTCAGTTCCACCAAAATATACGGCACGGTGGGCCGGTCTTTATCGAACACGCAAATATCGGCACGTTTGGTTTCGCGTCCGAACGTTACGCCGTATTCAACCGCTAGGCGAGTGACGGGATAGCCGAGGTTTTGCAGCAATACCTGCAGATAAAGCTGGCGCACCGCTTCTTCCGGCGTGAGCTTGATGTCTTTATTGCGTACTAGACAGGTGACGTAAGGCGTGGCTTTACCTCGTGTGTCTTTAACGGTGATGCTGTTTTCTAACGCTTGAATTTGCGGGGGGCTAAATTGGGAAAGTTTATAGCTGGAGTCTTTGAGAAGTTCGTTTAAGGTTAAAGTCATGAGTTTATTTAAAATGGGGGCTAATCATAAGCAATCAATCTAAAGCTTCTAGGAGTACAAACCTAGGTTTGTACTCCTAAACACTATCCGAAAAATAGGTACTTATTTAAAAAGACTGTCACGCTTTGTTTCTATGCGCAAAATAAAACAACAAGCCGCCAATGATAATCATCGGGGTGGACAGTATCTGCCCCATCGTCACCCAGTCCAGCGCCAGATAGCCTAGGTGCGCGTCGGGCATCCGGTAAAATTCGACAAAAAACCTAAAGCAGCCGTACAGCAATACGGCCAGGCCGGTGGTCGCCATCACCGGCCTGGGTTTTTTGGTATAAATCCAGAGTATGGCAAACAGCACCACGCCTTCTAAAAAAGCTTCGTAAAGTTGCGAGGGATGCCGCGCCAACGGGCCGCCGTTGGGGAAGACCATCGCCCAGGGCACGTCGGTAGGCCGTCCCCACAGTTCTGAATTGATGAAGTTGCCGATGCGCCCTGCCCCCAAACCAATGGGTGCTAGCGGGGCGATGATGTCGGTCAGTTGCAATACGGTACAGTGCTGTTTTTTACCAAAAAACCACATGGCGATAAAGACCCCCAACATGCCGCCATGGAACGACATGCCACCCTGCCATATTTTGAACAGGATGATCGGGTCGCTTAAAAATTCGCTGAAGTTGTAAAACAGGATGTAGCCAATCCTGCCACCTAAAATAACGCCTAATGCGCCATAAGTGACGAGGTCTTCTATGGCTTCGGGCTTGATCGGCGACCAGGGCTGTTGCGCCCGTTTTTGCCCCAAAAAATACACGGCAGCGAAGCCTGCCAAATACATCAGGCCATACCAATGAACTTTCAGCGACCCTAAACTTACAGCAACAGGATCAATGTGCGGATAACTTAACATAAGGGTAATTTCTCAGGATAAACAAAAGGCCATTATATAGTGTTTGCCGCCAAGCATTTAGCTTGCGCTTGTTTGCAGCGCTGTTGCCTGCAATGCGGTCTTGCTATTAACAAATTTAGTATTAATATCTTCCTGCTGGTGCCAATAATAACAATAACAATGCCGCTCTTTGCGGGCATAAGTATCCACACAAATAACGCAGCTCTTGTGTAGACACCTATGCTTTGCGGGCTCGCCAGAGTCATTCCGTAGCATCCGCATCAGGCGCAAAAACAGCCGCTTTAGCGCTAAGTTTTTGTACTTTTCCACTCCCCCATGCGGAGAATCACCCATGCAGAAATCAACTGGATTTTTCTTGCAATTCCTACAGCTTGCCGGCCCTTTCTGGAACTCTGAACATAAGACACAAATTCGTAGCCGGTCTTTATTATTGATTATCCTCACCATGATGCAAATCGGCGTTGCCGTCATCATCAACGAGTGGAGCGCCCATCTTTTTAATGCCTTGGAACAGCGGTCAATGTCCGGGTTGCTTACCCAGATTGGCCTGCTAATTTTGATTTTAGCTGCCAATGTCGGCATCACCTACACGCATTTAATCATTAAACGGCGTTTGCAAATCGGTTGGCGTAACTGGCTGACTGAGCGTGTGAGCAGGCAATGGATGCACAAAGGCCGCCATTATCAGGTCACGCACATTGAAGGCGAACATGATAATCCTGATGGCCGTATCGCCGAGGATATCCGTATCGCAACGGAAGAGGCCGTCAGCTTGTGCCATACGTTTTTTTACAGCCTGTTATTGCTGATAAGTTTCACCACTATCCTGTGGAACCTGTCCGGCGTCATCATGCTGGATTTATGGCTGATCCAAATCCCTTTGTACGGCCATTTAGTCTGGATAGCGATAGTGTATGCGGCGGGTGCTTCGGCGTTTGGCTGGTGGGTTGGCCAGCCGCTGATTAAGGCCACTGACACACGGCAAACAATGGAGGCTAATTTTCGTTTTGGTTTGGTGACGGCGCGGGAACACTCTCAAGCTATCGCGTTGATTCATGGTGATGAGAACGAACAAAAACGTTTTCAGACCCTTTTCCATGATGTTGTCGATGCGTTTAACGAACAAACCCGTGCTTGGGGACATATCCTTATGTTCACTTCGGGTTATTCCGTCTTATCAACCGCCTTTCCTGTGATTGTCTCTGCACCGCGTTATATTTTAGGCAGCATTAGCCTCGGCACGTTAATGCAATCGGCCCAAGCATTCCAACAAATGGCTTCCGCCCTTTCTTGGCCGGTCGATAATATGGCAGCATTTGCCCAATGGCGGGCGTCGGCTGAACGCGTGCTGGGCTTAATCAAAGCGTTGGAAGATCTGGATCAGGAAATCGCCCGCCCTGACCCGCACCGGATCTTGTTAGAAAAAGCCGACCGTTCTGCGTTGTGCTTTCAAGACCTATGCCTTTCCAAATTCAATGGCGAGGTCATCATATCCGACCTTAATTTGGAAATCACCGCAGGCGAACACCTGCTAATCTCAGGCGATGCGGCCACCGCCGCCAAACTTTTTAAAGCGATAGCCGGGCTATGGCCATGGGGATGCGGACGTATCGAGTTACCCAATGGCGACCCGATGTTTTTTATGCCGCCGCGCCCTTATTTGCCCAGCGGGACATTGCGCTCGGCAATTTGCTACCCTTCAGCTATTGAAGATTTTGACCAAGCCGACCTTGAAAATGCGCTTAGGTTAGTTGACCTTGATGGGTTGCTGGATCAACTTGACCAAACCGATAATTGGGACAAATCCTTATCACGCGAGCAGCAACAGCGCTTAGGCGTGGTCAGGCTGTTGCTGTACCGCCCTAAATGGATACTCTTGCAAGAAGCGTTTGACTCGCTTGATCCTACCGGCGAAGTGATGATGTTGCGCATCATCAATAAATATCTGCCTGACGCGACAATACTGTCCATCACCAACCAACCGACGGCAGAAGCATTTCATCAGCGGCGGCTGATTTTGTGACGGCTGATTACATGGAGAAATAACATGAATCCTATATTTGCAGACAAATTGGGTAAGAAAATACGCGGCGTCAATCTGGGCAGCTGGCTAGTCATTGAAAAATGGATGGTTCCCAGCCTTTTTGACGGTCTTGATGCGACGGATGAAACCTCGTTTTGCGTTGAGCTGGGGGCACTTGCCGAACCCACACTAAAAAACCACTGGGACACTTTCATCACGGAAGCCGATTTTGCCTGGCTTACGCTAGTTGGCATCAATGCGGTGCGTATACCTATCGGACATTGGATTTTCGGCCCCGATTACCCTTATCACCCAGCCTACGGCGATAACCCCCATCCTTTTGCCAAAGGCGGCATTGACGTCCTTGACCGTGCGTTTGACTGGGCCGAGCGTTACGGACTGCTGGTTGTCGTCGACTTGCATGCGGCACCCGGTTGCCAAAACGGTTTTGATAACGGCGGCATCAAGGATGTGTGCGAATGGCACACTAAAGACGAATACATCAACCACTCGTTGGACGTGCTGGAGCGTCTGGCGGAGCGATACCACAACCACCCTGCCCTCCACGCCATTGAAGTGTTGAACGAACCACGCTGGGATGTGGACACCGGGCTGCTAAAAAAATACAACGCAGATGCTTACCAACGTATCCGCAAGCATTGCCAACCTGAAAATGTCGCCGTGGTTTTTCATGATGGCTTCCGGTCATTCCGCGAATATTCGGGGTTCTTAACAGCACCGGAATATGACAACGCCATTTTGGACATACACCGTTACCAATGTTTTGTCCGCGAAGAAATCGATATGGACATTTACGGGCATATCCAAAAAACGGTGGTGGATTGGAAAAAAGAGGCCGATGACATCTGCCATGACCGCGGGCCATGGGCTTATGTGGGTGAATGGAGCTTAGGGATAGACATCCATGTCGTCTCATTATGGGCAGAAGGGCCGTTTAACCATGCCTTGGAGGGTATGGACGGGTTTCAGGCAAACGTTGCTTACCGGGCTTATGCGAGCGCCCAATTGGCTACGTTTGAAAACTATCTGGGCTGGTTTTTTTGGAGCTATAAAACAGAAACAACGCCAGCCTGGTGTTTTAGGGAATGTGTGGAACGGGGCTGGTTTCCTGACGACTTCAGGTAATTGCTGGAGCATCTGTAGAGACGCACACTATTGCGCCTCTACAGATTATTTTTATACGTCCAGATTAGTCACGTCCAACGCGTTCTTAACAATAAAGTCCCGTCTCGGTTCTACGACATCGCCCATCAACGTGGTGAAAATTTCATCAGCGGCAATGACGTCCTCAATCCTGACCTGCAACAACCGGCGGTTGTTTGCATCCAAGGTAGTTTCCCAGAGCTGTTCGGGGTTCATTTCCCCCAAGCCTTTGTAGCGCTGGATATGCTGGCCTTTTTTGACTTCTTTCATCATCCATTCAAACGCTTCTTTAAAGCTGCTGACTGGTTGGCGTCTTTCGCCCATTTGGATAAATGAATTTTCGCCAAACATGCCTGCTGTGTCTTCCGCATATTGGGCAATTTGCCGGTAGTCTTTGCCGTTAAAGAAAGCCGATTGCAACACGAAGGTTTTAGTCACGCCATGCAGGCGTTTATTAACCACTGCTGAAAAATCAGCGCCGTTTTTATAATCCACCGCTATTGAGAATACGGAACTGCCTACTGCATCATTTAATTGCTGCTCCATTTTTGTGAACCAAGCCGCCAACTTTTGCCCGTCTTGTTTTTGCTCATCGCCAAGCGTTTCCATAAAGGTGAATTGCTCCAGAAAAATAGCGTCGTAGCGTCTGAACAAACGGTTGATGATACTGACCACATGGGTAAAATCTTTTGCCAGTTTTTCCAGCCCCTGCCCCTGTATGGGCGGGGTCGCTTCGTCAGTGAACAGCTGCGCTTTGTCCAATGCCAGTTGGATCAGATATTCATTTAAACCGGCATCGTCTTTTACATAATGTTCCTGCTTGCCTTTTTTGACTTTGTATAAAGGCGGTTGGGCAATGTAGATATAGCCTTTTTCGACAATCTCAGGCAACTGGCGGTAAAAGAACGTCAATAACAAGGTTCTGATATGCGAGCCATCGACATCCGCATCGGTCATGATAATAATGCGGTGGTAACGCAGTTTGGCCAAATTGTATTCATCCTTGCCTATGCCGCAGCCTAATGCGGTGATTAAGGTGCCGACTTCTTCCGAGGAAATCATTTTGTCGAAACGGGCTTTTTCAACGTTAAGGATCTTACCTTTTAACGGCAAAATCGCTTGGGTGCGGCGATCCCGGCCCTGTTTAGCAGAACCACCCGCTGAGTCCCCTTCCACTAAAAACAGTTCGCAAAGTGCGGGGTCTTTTTCCTGGCAATCGGCCAATTTTCCAGGTAAGCCGGCAATATCCAGCGTGGTCTTGCGGCGGGTCATTTCACGGGCTTTACGCGCCGCTTCCCTAGCACGGGCGGCATCAATAATTTTGCCGACGATGGCTTTAGCTATCTGGGGTTTTTCCAGCAAAAATTCTTGTAGCTTTTCGTTCATCGTCGATTCGACTAAAGGCTTAACTTCTGAGGAAACCAGCTTGTCTTTTGTTTGCGATGAGAACTTGGGGTCTGGCACTTTAACCGAAAGCACCGCAGTCAAGCCTTCCCGTGCATCATCGCCCGTCGTTTGGACTTTTTCTTTTTTAGCTAAACCGCTGGACTCGATATATTGATTGATGGTGCGGGTCAAAGCGCCCCTAAAACCCGCCAAATGGCTACCGCCATCCCGCTGCGGAATATTGTTGGTGTAACAAAACACATTTTCTTGATAGGAATCATTCCACTGCATGGCAATTTCAACAACGACACCTTCTTTTTCAGCGATAAAATGGAAAACTTCCGGAAACAGTGGCGTTTTGTTTTTATTAAGATGTTCAACAAAGGCACTAATACCCCCTTCAAACTCGAACACATCCTGTTTGTCGGTACGTTCGTCGTGCAAACTGATACGCACGCCTGAATTCAAAAAAGAGAGTTCCCGTAATCTTTTGGCTAGAATATCGTAATGGAACTCAACATCAGTAAAGGTTTTCCCACTGGGTTTAAAGTTAATCGAAGTGCCTGTCCCTTCAGCAGCACCAACCGCTTCCAACGGTGCAACCGGCTCCCCCATCCGATATTGTTGTTTATGCAGCAGGCCATTTTTGCGCACTTCCAAGTTCAATTCTTCAGATAAGGCATTGACAACAGAGACCCCGACACCATGCAAGCCACCGCTTACCTTGTAAGCATTATCATCAAACTTTCCGCCAGCATGCAGCACTGTCATGATAACTTCCGCAGCTGACCTGCCCTCCTCTTCATGAATATCGACCGGAATGCCCCGACCATCATCGGAAACTGTCACCGAGCCATTGGTATGGATAATCACTTTAACTTCTTTGCAATAACCCGCTAAGGCTTCATCAATGGAATTATCGACAACTTCAAAAACCATGTGATGCAAGCCAGAACCATCATCGGTATCACCAATATACATACCCGGACGTTTTCTTACGGCATCCAGTCCTTTTAAAACCTGAATATTGGTACTATCGTATTGTTTGTTATCGTCGCTCATGTATATTTCCGATTTCCTGTTATTGCCTGAATGTTCCACGTGGAACATCACATCTCTTTTATATTTCCATGTTCCACGTGGAACACTTTATAATTTTTTACTTGGCTTAAATCGCCAAAATCAGCCAACTCAGTGGCGCTTACAAATACCTGACATTCCATTGCAGATAAAAAGTTAAGTAACTTGCGCCGGTTGTTTATATCGAGCTCAGCCGAAAAGTCATCTACCAATATGCAGCCTATATCCCGCTGCTCATTAGCCAGTAATTGGACTTGCGCAAGTTTTAAACTTAGCACTAACAACTTTAACTGACCACGGGAAACAAAATCTTTAGCTAAGCGATTGCCCACCAATAATTGAACGTCCCCGCGATGCGGGCCACTATGGGTAAAACCATAACGCAGATCTTTTTCCAAATCTTGGATCAAAACATGTTGCAACTCTTTGGAGGAATCCCAGCCAGATAAAAGCGCCAGTTCTATTGAATCTATATCAAGAAATTGTTTAATGATCCCTGTGAAAACAACTTTAAACTTTTCTAAATATTGCTGTCGGTAGCGGTCGACTATTGTACCGTAATAAGCCAGTTCCTTATCCCAAACATTAAGTTGATCGAGCCGTTTGGTTTTTAATAGTGAATTGCGTTGCGCCAATGCTTTTTTGAATTTACGCCAAGCCGCAAGGTAATTTTCATTATCATTAAAGACCCCCCAGTCTAAAAATTCCCTCCTAGTTTGGGCACCTGCATCGAGCAACTCATAACTTTTAGGATGAATAAGTTGCAATGGCAAAGCGTAAGCCAAATCTGAGCGCTGTTGTTTAGATTGCTGATTAATGCGGATCTCGAAATTTTTACCATCCAACTGAATGCCCAGATGGCGATTTCCACCATTGGCTTGCCTTGTGTCGGCAGAAACAATCAGATGCTGTTGTTCCACATTAATGACTGACTTTATCGATGGGGAACGAAAAGACTTAGCCCGGCCTAAAATGTAAATGGCTTCGAGAATGGCGCTTTTACCACTGCCATTTTCACCAAAAAGAAAATTGATCGTTGGCGAAGGTGTGATCGATAGCTTGTTAATATTTCTGACATGGTAAATATCCAGTTTCAGCAAACTCATGACCAGACACTACAACCTCATAGGCATAACAATAAATTTGTAACCGCACTCATTAGGCTCATCAATAAAACAACTGCTGGCATTGCTTGCTATCGTCAATACAGCCAGTTCAGAATCCAGATTTGTCACCGCATCTAATAAATATTGGGCATTAAAAGCAATGGATAAGGGCTCACCGGTATATTCAATGGAAAGCTCTTCTTCGGCCTCATCGTGTTCAGGATTATGCGTGCTGATCCTCAAGCTACCAGATGCTATATCCAAGGTGACCCCTTTGAATTTTTCATTGGATAAAATGGCAACGCGGGTCAAAGCTTCTTTTAAGTGTGTTTTCTGGATATGGATTTGATTGAAGAATTCTTGCTGGAAAACTTTACTGAAGTCCGGATATTTTGAATCCACTAATTTTGCCGAAAAAATCAGGTTCTTAATAAAAATCCTTATGTTGTTGGCAGAAAATTCAACTTTTAACTCAATCTCAGGGTCATCGAGCAAGCGGCTTAGTTCCAATACGCCTTTTCTTGGCAAAATGATTCTGGCTTCAAACCCCGTTGCTTGTTCCAATTGGTCTTCATAAATCGACAGTCGATGCCCATCTGAGGCAACCAGTTTTAATTTGCTGTTGGAAATATTAAGCAGTAAGCCGTTTAAGTAATACCGCACATCTTGGTTAGCCATACAAAATGTTGTTTTATCCAAGGCTTTTTTAAATTTTCCGGCATTGATGAAAAAATGGCTTTCCAAATTCGATTCAGAAAACTCAGGGTAATTATCTGCCGGTAAACAACTTAAAGAAAAGCGACTGCGATTGGATAGGATCTTGATCTTATCCCCTTGTTGTTCAAATTTTATTTCCGCACCATTAGGCAATAGCCGACAAATATCTAAAAACTTTCTAGCAGGAACAGTAATTGTCCCTGATGTTGCGGTGGCAATATCTATTTTTGCAATGATTTGAATTTCAAGATCTGTGCCCGTTAATGTTAATTGATCATTTTCTATAACGATTAGCACATTAGCAAGAATAGGCATGGTTTGCCGTTTTTCTATGACACTAACAATTTGTTGTAAAGGGCTTAAAAGGGATTCTCTATTAATAATAAATTTCATAGCTTATTTATCTTATTACTATTATGGTGAGTGAAGTCTGTGTAAAACAGTATTTTTATATTAAAAATCAATTTGTTATGTTGTTAATAGGAGTCACAGAAAGGTTGTGGATTAGCTGTGTTTAATTTACCTTCTAAAAGATAATATTTTTTATACACAAAAATATCCCCAGAAAAGACGCCCTTTGCACACATACTTATCCACAAGCTGAAAAATCAAAAATGCCTTTAATTTAAGGATCACTAATAACAATATAAATTATATTTTTATTAAACTTATTATTATTAAGCATAAAAAAATCGGGTAAAAGCCAATATACTTATTGTTTTTCAATTAGTTAGATTAAATTTAACGTTGTATTTTAACTGTGGGTATGCTGTGGATAACTAAAGATGCTTAGTTGGCGCTTTTTTTATACACAGAGTAACGCACAGAAAAGACGAGGATTATGCACAATGTTATCAACAGTTAGTGTGATAAGGTTCTTAGCAGATTGGAATAATCTTCGGCAATCTTATGGTCTGTTTCTTTTAATTCACTAATTCGCTTACAGGCGTTAATTACGGTTGTGTGATCACGGCCGCCAAATGCATTACCTATTTCGGGAAAACTATGTGATGTTAATTCCCGTGCTAAACACATGGCTATTTGCCGGGGTCTGGTAACGGTCTGTTTTCTATTTTTTGACGACAAATCCGTGATGCGGATTTTGTAATAGTCAGCAACCGTTTTTTGAATATTATCTATATTGACTAACTTGTCTTGTAACGATAACAAATCGTGCAAGGCTTCTTTGGTGAATTCAGTAGTGATTTCCCTACCGGTAAATTGTGCGTTAGCAATAACCCGGCGTAATGCACCTTCAAGATCCCGGACATTGGACGGTATTTTTTTGGCAATAAAAAAAGCGACTTCTTGCGCGAGTTCCACATTAACTAGGGCGGCCTTTTTCATTAAAATAGCCGCCCTAGTTTCCATATCGGGAGGCTCTATCGAAACAGGCAATCCCCAACCAAACCTTGATTTTAAACGGTCTTCAAGGCCGACAATTTCTTTGGGATACTTATCGCACGTCAAGATAACCTGATGCTTTTTTTCTAAAAGCGTATTGAAGGTATGGAAAAACTCTTCTTGAGACCGTTCTTTGCCGGCAAAAAATTGGATGTCATCAATCAAAAGCACGTCAATCGCTCGATAAAAGGCTTTAAACGAATCGATGGTATTTTGTTGCAAGGCCTTAACCATATCCTGGACGAATTTTTCAGAGTGCAGGTAAACAATATTAGCTGAAGGGTTTTTGTCAAAAACTGCATTACCTATTGCGTGCATCAAATGGGTTTTACCTAAACCGGAACTTCCGTAAATAAGTAGCGGGTTGTATGCCTTACCACTGTTTTCCGATACTTGAACTGATGCCGCCCGTGCTAGCTGATTGGATTTACCTTCCACGAAATTATCAAAGGTAAATGCCTTGTTGAGAAAATTTGGGCTGGATTTTTTGGCTTCAGCAACTTTAACCGTATTTATGGCAGCAGGTGCGGGTGATTTTCTGGAACCTATTTCCAGATTTAATGTTAAGCCGCCATTAGAAAATTCTTCGATAGAAGCGACAATTTTTGCAAAATAATGTTGTTTGACCCAGTCCAAAACAAACCGGTTAGGGGCCAGCAATTTAATTTGATCATCGGTTTCTATGGCCTGTAGTGGGCGTATCCAAGTACTAAAATCTGTGGTCGAGATTTCGTTTTCAAGTTTCGCAAGGCAGTTATCCCAAATTGAGCTCATTGAATTAGATAAGATATTGATTTGTGTAATAAAGAGAATAATGCATATCTGCCACTATACAGTAATAAAACATTACGCTACAGAATTGACAGGGCGGGTGGTTTATTTTATCATCCGTAGTCTTTTTTATCCGTTTTTGATAACGCTCATACAGTCAGGTTTTAGTCATGAAAAGAACATACCAACCCAGTAAAATTAAACGCGTCAGAACACATGGCTTCCGTGCCAGAATGGCAACAGTCGGTGGCCGTAGGGTTTTAAATGCCCGCAGAGCAAAAGGACGCGCTAAATTAACCGTTTAGTAGTCTATTGTGTGGCTGATAACGATTATAGTTTTCCTCCACGGTTGCGGTTAAAAAAACCGGCTGAATATCAAAAAGTTTTTGCTAAGCCTGTAAAGTCAAGTGATCAGTATTTTACCCTGTTAGCCATCAGGAACGATTTAGACCATCCTCGGTTAGGCTTAGCGATCGCCAAAAAAAATATCAAAAAGGCGGTGCATAGGAACCTGATTAAACGTACTGTCCGGGAAAACTTCAGGCTGCAACTTAATTTAGGTAATATCGATATTGTTGTCTTGGCTCGCCGGGAAGCTGTCGATGCGCCACTGGAATCATTAAGAAAGTCATTGGAAAAGCACTGGCTCAAATTGGTAACCCGATGCGCTTCATGCTCATAGCAATTATAAAGTTTTATAAATACTTTATTAGTCCCTTGCTTGGGTCTAACTGTCGTTTTTATCCAAGCTGTTCAAGTTATTCCTTAGAAGCACTTCAGCGCCATGGCGCTGTTGCTGGCAGCTACCTCACTCTCAAAAGATTATTAAAATGCCACCCTTTTCATGAAGGGGGCATAGATCCTGTTCCAGAAAAATTGGGTAATAAGAATGGATAATATAAGATTTGTACTAATTGTTGTTTTTGCAATGCTGATTATTCTGCTGATGCAGGCTTGGCAACTGGATTATGGTCCAAAACCTGAAGTCGTAGCAGTAACTATGCCAGAAGCCGTTAGTGCCATTAAAGAAGATTTACCGAATACCTCTGAAACAGCTACTGCACAAGCCGAAACGACTGGGCAAAACACTAATGCGGTAGCCGCAGTAATTTCCCCTACGGCATCAAACAAAATCATCACTATAAAAACAGACGTTATCACGCTTGAAATCGATACTCAAGGCGGCACTATCCGTAATTTGGATTTACTGGACTATCCCGTACAAAAAGATAACTCGGTTGTCAATATGCTGCGCAACTTAGTCGGTTTATCTGTTTCTGAAAAAGATCACTCTCCTGTAAGACTATTCAATAGCGATCCAGAAAAACTATTTGTCGCCCAGAGCGGCCTGATTGCTGGCAGCGGTTCTGCTGCGGCTGCCAATCATTACACTATATTTAATAGTGAAGCGGACAGTTACACCTTACAGCCAGGGCAGGCCAGTTTGACCGTGCCGTTGACTTGGACTGATAACAACGGGCTGGTTATTACCAAAGAATACACATTTAAACGTGGCAGCTATGAAATAGCCTTAGCACAAAACGTCCAGAACAATTCCGGTAACGCGTGGGCGGGACGGCAATACAGCCAGCTACTACGGATACCCAACACGCAAAACAAGGGTAACCTGCTGACAGGTGGCATGAGAGCTTATGATGGTGGGGTGATTTATACCCAAAAGGATAAGTACCAAAAAATAAGTTTTGATGATATGGCTAACGAAACGCTGGATGTTGCTACTGAAGGCGGATGGGCGGCAATGATCCAACATTACTTTGCTTCGGCGTGGATTCCACCAGCGGATCAGGAAAACCATTTTTACACCAAGTCACTTAAAGATGACCAATTCGTTATCGGTTCCTATTCGCCTTCGGTGATTATTGCCGCGAATTCATCCGGACAGTTTGTGTCACAGTTATTTGCCGGCCCTAAAATCCAGCCGGTTATGGAAAAGATAGCGACCGGTCTTGAGCTGACGGTTGATTACAGTGTACTGACGTTTATTGGCAAGCCGATTTACTGGCTACTAAACCAGATCCATAATCTGGCGGGTAACTGGGGCATTGCAATTATTGGCGTAACGCTGTGTATAAAACTGCTGTTTTTCCCGTTGTCGCAGGCCAGTTTCAAATCAATGGCAAAAATGCGTAAAATTCAGCCGCGCCTTAAAGAATTGCAAGAGCGTTTTAAGGACGATCGCCAACGGTTTAACACCGAAATGATGGCCATGTACAAGAAGGAAAAAGTTAACCCGCTCGGCGGCTGTTTGCCAGTGTTGGTGCAGATTCCGGTCTTTATGTCCCTTTATTGGGTATTAAGTGAAACGGTTGAGTTCCGGCAAGCCCCTTTCATGTTATGGATACAGGATTTATCAGTAGAAGATCCTTTTTATATCTTGCCGCTGATTATGGGGGCGACGATGAAAATTCAACAAAGCCTCAATCCGGCACCGATAGACCCTATCCAAGCAAAAGTCATGCGGATGTTCCCTATCGTCTTTACCGTCTTTTTCCTGTTTTTCCCTGCGGGTCTAGTTTTATATTGGGTGGTCAACAACACCCTGTCTATTATTCAGCAATGGTACATCACCAAATCGATTGCTGAACAAAAATAAGATTTTGAGTGGACATTGCAACTTCGACACTATTGCCGCCATTGCGACCCCGCCAGGCAATGGCGGGGTCGGTATTGTCCGTGTCTCAGGAAGCTTAGTCCCTACGCTTATAAGGCAACTGCTCAACAAAGAATTACCCCCCCGCTACGCCAGTTATTCATCATTCATAGATGCTAACGGTGCTGTCATAGACTCAGGCATAGCCCTCTACTTTCCTGCCCCCTCCTCTTACACCGGCGAAGACATATTGGAACTGCAAGGGCATGGCGGTTCGGTCGTGTTGAATATGTTGTTGCGGCGGGTATTAGCGCTAGGTGCGCGCCTGGCCAATCCAGGCGAATTTACCGAACGGGCGTTTCTCAACGACAAACTCGACTTAGCTCAAGCGGAAGCGGTTGCCGATTTGATTTCCGCCACCACCGAACAATCGGTGCGCTCTGCACAAAAATCAATGCAAGGCGTATTTTCCTCACAAATTAACGAACTCGTTGAAAACCTTACTGAACTGAGAACTTATGTTGAAGCCGCTATCGATTTTGTCGATGAAGAAATAGATTTTTTAACCGATGGCGTGGTGGAAAAACGCGTTGTCAATTTGTTGCACAACCTAGAAAAAATCCAACAAACCGCACACCAAGGTTGCTTATTGCGTGACGGCATGACAGTCGTGCTTGCCGGAAAACCAAACGCTGGAAAATCCAGTTTGCTAAATGCCCTAGCGGGGCATGAAGCGGCTATCGTCAACGACATCGCCGGGACTACCCGCGACGTACTCAGAGAACGCATCCAGCTTGATGGTATGCCGCTACATATTATTGACACCGCCGGGCTAAGAGAAAGTGACAATCCGGTCGAACAGGAAGGTATCCGCCGCGCCCGTGCAGAAATCGACAAAGCCGACAAAATTCTGTTGCTGATTGATGCCAGAGAATCTGAACCGCAAGAATTGTTGGACAGCTTGCCCGCCCATCTTGATGTGACCCGTGTCTATAACAAAATAGATTTGTTAGGATTGGCATCGTCAATAATTGAAACAGCACAAGGCACCCAAATCCGCTTATCGGTTAAAACCGGTGAAGGCATGGATTTGTTGGTCCAGCATCTCAAACAAAGCGTCGGTTATAACGATGCGGCAGACAATGTTTTTATTGCCCGTACCCGCCATTTGGAAGCGTTAAAAACAGCCCATGAATTTATCGGGTCTGCATTAAATCAACTGCAAATTAAAGCGGGGGAATTAGTGGCAGAAGATTTACGCCAAGCGCAACTAAGTCTCGCTGAAATTACTGGGGAGTTCACTTCGGATGATTTACTTGGAAAAATATTTTCCAGTTTCTGCGTAGGGAAGTGAAGGTGTAAAGCAATAATAAACAACAGGCAAATAAAGGGCAGATTCAACGCCAAAGTGCAACCTTAGTCATCCACGGTTTTTATTGTGATCAGCAAAAAAAGACCTCATGCGGTGTTTTAAAATTGGGTGTTTTTCGAGGACGATGCTTGGGTCTATGTAGGAGCCGTCATCGCTTATGTCTTCAAAACTGCAAAGTATTGCCTAATCAAGCCATTGGCATTTTCGTTTAAACCGTGTTCCCATGAGCGATAGGGAGGCGAAATAGGCGCCCGCGCTCAACTCCCGCTTATTTTCTTGTGCCCCGTAAACCTTTTACCGTTCTGTGGTAACCCGTTAAAGTCTTACCCAGATAGGGCTACAGCAAGAGGATAGTGGGTTTGGTAACAACTTCAGTGTGTTTGCTTGCCACCTTATCAAGGTAAATTTGGATGACCGGGCCACTAGCCTTACTAAGGCGTCATAGTTTGCCGGTCTCTGTCGCAGTTTTCCAATCGCCAATACGAGCCGTTTGCGCTAGGGTTTTAGGGCGTCCGTCTATACGATGCGGTTTCTAATCTGGCCTCGCTTATTTGGTCGGATAGGCTAATAAACGTGTTCATGACTGATATGGGTTTTCAATAGTCCAACGACTTGTTAGAAGAGAAACTACCCGCAAAACTAAAAGGGAGGTGCCAAGTAACGGATGCGCCTGAGTAAGGCCATACCCTCTATACATGACAAAAAATTGGGAGTGGGTGGGACTTGTGGTTTTCAATATAATCTGGGCTACGCCATTTTGACCAATATTCCATAACCTTGCCTATGACACGTTAAAAAACCAGCAGTCCCAGTCAGGTTAATCACAGGCTATTTGAATGGGGTGCAAGCGGTGGGCCGGACGCCAGATTGGAAGCAGGTTGTGATTTGGAACCAAAATATTTTTGTAAGGTTTCAAGCCTTACTTACGACTTATGTTTATTTCCAATTTAGACCAAGGAGTGCTTCCATGCTCATGAGCCTTTTATTTATCAGCGTTTGCTTTTTGGCTTACAGCAACGCTGACAATGATAATTTCAAAGGTGTTGTGAGTTTATTTGGCAGCGGCACCACCCATTACCGCTGTGCTTTGTCTTGGACGACACTGGCAACATTGGCGGGTTTGATTGCTGCTTTGTTTTTGGCACAAGCCTTGATAGTCAAGTTTTCCGGTAAAGGCGTAGCGCCAGGCGACTTGGCCCATGCCCTGCCGTTCACGATCTCCGTCACTGGCAGCACGTTATTGTATACATTACCGATATGGGAATTAATGCCGCAACCACTAAGGCAATGCGCGTTGACCGGTAGGATGGCTGCGCTGAACGGAATACCGAGATGATTTTGGGGTTTGACTTTGACCGCCTGCATTTTTGCAGCACCGACGCAGTCTGCTTTGTGCGGGGCCTTAACGATACGCCGAAAATAACGGCGTTATTATTGGCACCCGGTGTTACAGCACAAGGGATTATTACAGTCGCCTTGGCAATGTTGCCGGGCGGGTTATTTAGTGCCCGGCGGGTCGCAGAAACCATCAGCCATAAAATTACCCCCATCACGCATGGCCAAGGACTGTTAGCCAATTTAGTGACGGCATTGCCAGTGATTTTTGCCAGTAAATTGGGGATGCCGGTGTCGGTCAGCTATGTTTCTGTTGGCTCTTTGTCCGGCATTGGTTTGGTAAGCGGTAAGGCCGATACCGGCGTAATCGGATCCATTGTATTAACCTTATCCTACGCAGCCATTTGTGCCGCTGCACTTTATTACGTCGCCATTGGCGCCTCTCTTCAATAACTAAAAACTCGAGACAACTCATGACTACCAGCATCGAAATCAGCGAATCAGTCCGCCATTACTACAGCCAAGTCCTCCAATCCAGCGATGATCTAAAAACCAGCGCTTGTTGCAGCATCGACGCGATGCCCGCTCATTTAAAAGTCTTGTTGGCTGGTGTGCATCCGGAAGTCCTGGAACGTTTTTATGGTTGTGGTTCACCGCTACCGCCAGCCTTGGAAGGAAAGACCGTACTGGATCTGGGTTGTGGCACGGGCCGCGACTGCTATTTGCTCTCTAAATTGGTCGGCCCGACCGGACAAGTGATCGGCGTGGATATGACGCTGGAACAATTGGAAGTGGCTGTACGCCACCGGAGCTGGCATGCCGAACGCTTCGGTTACGGCAATGTTGAGTTCATGCACGGCCACATTGAAAATTTGGCTACGGTGGGCATTGCCGATAACAGCATCGACGTGGTTGTGTCCAATTGCGTGATCAACCTGTCGCCAGAAAAACCCAAGGTATTGGCGGAAATATTCCGGGTGCTAAAACCGGGCGGGGAATTATATTTTTCCGACGTGTTTGCCGACCGCCGGATTCCTGCCGAACTGCGGCAAGACCCTATATTGCTGGGCGAATGCTTGGGCGGTGCCTTGTATTGGGAAGATTTCCGACGGATATTGCATGAGCTGGGCTGTCCGGATGTGCGTGCCGTCAAACACAATCCAATCAGTCTTGACGACGCGGAAGTGGTTGCCAAAATCGGTATGGTCAAGTTCAATTCGGTAACCGTCCGCGCCTTCAAGATGCCGCTGGAAGACCGTTGCGAGGATTATGGACAGGTCGCGGTTTATTTGGGCACCATCGACCAACATCCGCATGGTTTCGATTTGGACGACCACCATCATTTTGAAGCAGGCCGACCATTACGGGTATGCGGTAACACAGCCGATATGTTGGCCGCCAGCCGCTATGGCGAGCACTTCCAAGTTTGGGGTGATAAATCCCGCCATTTTGGTTTGTTCGATTGCGTATCGGGCTCTAGCAGCGAAGCCGCTATGGCAGATGGGACATGTTGCTGAGCAAAGGAACAAAATCCACTTCCAATCAGTTGACTGAAGCCCTGCTGGCGGAACACCGCCCCGTGCTGTTCCGTTACGCGCTGTTGCAATTGCGCGATAACGAACTGGCTGACGATGCTGTGCAGGAAACCTTGCTGGCGGCGTGGCAAACGGCATCAAGTTTCGAAGGCAAGGCGGGACTGAGAACGTGGCTGGTTGGCATTTTGAAACACAAAATTGCCGACCATTGGCGCCGTACCGTCCGTGAGGTTGTCACCTCGGACTTCGACTCGGTCGATAATGAAGAGGGTGAAGCGGGCGAGGGCGACGAAAATGACTTTTTCATGAGTGACGGTCATTGGAATAGCGGCCCTACGTCTTGGAACGACCCGGAAGCCGCGCTTAACCAACAAGAGTTCTGGGCCATCTATGAAGCCTGCCAAAATAATTTGCCGCCAAAAATGGCCAAGGTGTTCATGCTGCGTGAGCTGGTCGGTTTGGAGACCGACGAAGTGTGTCGGGAAACCGGCCTCAGCGATGCTAATTACTGGGTGACCATGCACCGCGCCCGGTTACGGTTACGTGAATGTCTGGAAACCCGCTGGTTCAATCAATCAAAAGCAAAAAAGGAGAAGCGTCATGCGTAATTGCCGCGAAATTACTGCTCTGGTGTCCCAGGGCATGGACAAGAAACTCAGCTTTGGTGAACGGCTGGCGATTGGTTTTCATGTGATGATGTGTTCGCACTGCCGAAACTTTCAGAGCCAGTCCCAGTTCATGCGCAAGGCGGCCCGGCGCTATACTGGACAATTACAAAATCGCCCGGATAAAAAACCGTAACGCAAAAAGCCAATGATGAGCAAAATCCTATTGGAATCGACACTAACTTGCCCGGAATGCGGTCATCGTAAAACTGAGACGATGCCCATTAATGCGTGCCAGTGGTATTACGAATGCCAGGGCTGTCATCATTTGTTGAAACCGAAACCCGGTGATTGTTGCGTCTTTTGCTCCTATGGCAACTTTGCCTGCCCGCCCATTCAATTGCATGGCAAACAATCTGGTTGTTGCGGGTAAGTTTGTCCTTTGACCAACTTGCAATAATGCTAAGGTTTACCGACAACATGACCGCGAGTCCTCAAAGGATTGCGGTCGTCCAGTGCAGAGCATTCCCAAACACTGGTGCCAATCATGCTGATTGACGGGCCACCAGAAACTTTACCGGCAAAGTACCGGAATCAATCCAAACTAAAAAAGTCGAAAAAAAGTGTAAGGAATCCAAGCCAAGCCCGACTGATGGGGTAGGAAGGCTGTTTTGGCTTTCCTTCACGACCCCTTAACCTACTTTGGAGCATTTCATGAACAAAAAAAACTTATCCCTGACTTTAGGTACTGCATTGGTTTCAACATTGATGAGCGCGGCACCTGCCATCCAAGCCGGTGAAAACCCATTTGCAATGTCAAGCGTCAATACTGCGCAACACGTAGCGGCGGCTGACGAAAAAATGAACGAAGGCGGATGCAGCGGCAGCAAACTGAAAGAAGGCAAATGCGGCGAAGGCAAGTGCGGTGCCAACAAAATGAAAGACATGAAAGGTGTGGAAGGCGGTTGCAGCGGAAAAATGCCAGAAGGTGGCTGTAGCGGTAAGATGCCAGAAGGCGGTTGCAGCGGCAAAGTAGCCGAATAAGCTGGAGCGGCAGCCGATGACTACAACCCATCCTTTCGGCCTGATCGGTGCCGGTTTAGGTTTGCGGCGCGCGTTGTTGCCCGCGTTGCAAACAAGCGTACCGGACAGTATCAACTTTTTTGAAGTGTCACCGGAAAATTGGGTCGGTGTCGGCGGCCATCTAGGCAAGCTGTTCCGTAGTCTGACCGAGCGCCATCGTTTCGTGGCGCACGGTTTGGCGCTGTCGTTGGGCGGCCCTGCGCCGCTGGACACCGCATTTTTACGCGAACTAAAACAGTTTCTCGATTATCACGATTTTGCTTTGTACACCGAGCACTTGAGTTTTTGCAGCGATGAAGGGCAT
Organism: Methylovulum sp.; assembly: GCA_028712695.1. GTDB lineage: Bacteria > Pseudomonadota > Gammaproteobacteria > Methylococcales > Methylomonadaceae > Methylovulum. The sequence goes on from JAQTQZ010000008.1 coordinate 70,353, forward strand.
TTTTATGACTTATACCCGATTCCATTTACTGAGCAGGCGGTCAAGCATGTCGCCGGTCGCCTCCGTCGGGCACAAGATATTCTGGAACGTCCCATTGCTTTGGAGAACGCATCTTACTATGTCCAGCCGCCGCAGGCGGAAATGGACGAGCTGAATTTCATCAACGCCGTATTGAGCGAAGCCGATTGCCACCTGCATCTGGATGTCAACAACATCTACGTCAACAGTGTCAATCACGGTTACGACCCGGTTAACTTTTTACGCGGGTTGCCCGGCGAGCGTATCGTGTACGGGCATGTCGCCGGCCACGACTTGGAGCCATCAGGGTTGATCATCGACACCCACGGCCAGAATACCATAGCGCCGGTGTGGGACTTGCTGGCTGAAGCCTACCGCTGCTTTGGGCTGTTTCCGACATTAGTGGAACGCGACAGCAACATCCCGCCACTCGCCGAATTACTGGTTGAAGTGGAACAGATCCACACCCTACAGCAGCATCATGTGGATTGCCTTGGCACACAAAACATCAGCGAGGCGGCGGCATGAACAACCCACCAGCATTCCAACAAATGCAACGGCAATTTTTGACTTATTTGCGTCAGCCGCAAACGGACAGTGCACCAGCAGGCTTCGCGCCCGAACGGTTAGCTGTTTATGCCGATCTGCTCTACAACAAGTTTGACGAAAGCCTGGGCGCATGTTTTCCTGTCATACACAGCATTCTGGATAAGGATGGTTGGCGATCATTGTTATTGGATTTTATCGCCGGACATCGGTGCCTATCACCGTACTACCGGGAGATACCTGACGAATTTGTGCAGTATTTGCATCAGGAACGTAAGTGTCCCGATGACCTGCCGTTTCTGTCCGAACTGGCGCATTTCGAATGGGTGGAATTGCAGCTATCAATCGCTGAAGCCGGGCCGGTGGCGTCCGAGCCGCTGGCCGAAACGCAATTACTATCCGGCGTACCGGTGTTTGTGCCGGTCATACAATTGTTGCATTACCATTGGCCGGTACAAGACATTAGCGCCGCTTTCCAGCCCAAGGAAGCACCCGCGACTACGACCCATATCCTCGGTTTCCGTGATAGCGACGACAATGTACGTTTTATCGCCCTAAATCAGGCCACGGCACAACTGATCATGTTGTTAAACAACGGCCTGACCGGACAACAGGCCTTGCAGTCGATGAAAGGTGAACTAACCGATACGCAATTTTTTGAATTAACCCTATTCGGTCAAGGCATTTTGGCCGACTTGCATCAGCATGGTGCGATTGTCAATGTCCTCCCCGCATAAACTTTGGAACCTGTCCCATGAATGACTCCGCCACATCCCATCACGATGATTGCTCCGCTTGCATGCTTTCATCGCGCATCCAACAGATAGGCGATATGCCCGGCAAACTTTCCCGCTGGTTCGACGACAACGCCGCCAGCTTAGCTCCGGTTTTTATACGCTTGCTGCTAGCCTATGAATTTGGCGAGGCGGGTCTGGAAAAACTCCATGGCGACAACTTTTTTGCCGATTTGACTTTCCCGTTCCCCTTCAATTTACTGCCCGCCGATTTCAATTGGAACTTATCCATGGGATTGGAAATTATTGCCCCTATCGCATTGGTTTTGGGCGTGATGACCCGTTTTTTCAGCGTGGCATTGATGGTGTTGACTGTAGTGGCGATTGCCGCTGTGCATTGGCCTGCCGAATGGCACAGCCTGGGCGAATTGTGGAAAGGCTATGCCATCACCAATGAAGGCTACGGTAATTTCAAATTGCCGCTGATGTATTTGTTAATGTTGACAACATTGATGTTCAGCGGCGCGGGGCGATTAAGCGTTGACGGCTGGTTATCCAAGAGTTAAGCATGCACGACACTAAACCCCTACTAGCCCACAGCGATTTTCCGGCCATTTTCCGCAAGCCGCTGGAAATCCTGCAAATCAACCTCGGTTATTTATGTAATCTCAGTTGTGTGCATTGCCACGTTAACGCCGGCCCGAAACGCACCGAATCGATGAGCCGGGAAACCATTGCGCACGTTTTGGCACTGGCTGATGCCGCCAATATCCACACGCTGGATCTGACTGGCGGCGCACCGGAAATGCACCCTGATTTCCGTTATCTGGTGCGGACAGCACGCGACCGGGGTATCGACGTCATTGACCGTTGCAATTTGACCATTCTCGAAGCCCCAGGCTATGAGGGGCTAGGCGAGTTTCTAGCGGCGCAACAGGTAGAAATTGTCGCGTCATTGCCTTGTTATTTAGAAGAAAATGTCGATAAACAGCGCGGCAAGGGCGTATTCAAGGATAGCCTAAGCGCTTTGCAACGTCTCAACCGGTTAGGCTACGGTCAGCCAAACAGCGGACTGAAGCTTAATCTGGTTTATAACCCGCAAGGTGCGGTGTTGCCGCCCGACCAGCACAATCTGGAACAGGCGTATAAACAACACCTCGAACAACACTACGGCATCGTTTTCAACCGCCTATTTGCCGTCGCCAACATGCCGATCCAGCGGTTCGGCAGCACGTTGGTCAGCCAGGGCTGCTTTGATACTTATCTGAACTTACTGAAAGACAGCTTTCGCGCCGAGAACCTCGACAACTTGATGTGCCTGGACACCCTCAGCATCGACTGGCAAGGCTATGTCTACGATTGCGATTTCAACCAGATGCTGGCACTGCCGCTGAGAGCGGTTGCCAAACCCCAAGTGCATGTCGGTGACTTGAATTTGGATTTGTTAAACAACGCACCGGTCGCCACTGCCGCCCATTGCTACGGCTGCACCGCCGGACAAGGCAGCAGTTGTGGCGGTGCACTGGATGCCACCCGCGTCGATTGTTGAAATTCTCTGCCGCAATAACCTGAGAGCATGTTTTATTAAAGGGCACCAAAACCAATATCAATTACGGCTGGATGGTCAATAGCAGCCGTTAGGCATGCAGTAACGTGTAAAGCAGACCTAGAGCCGCCCTACTTACAAGCCAAGGCTTGCACCCCATCCCCACCGGTTAACCCACTACTTATTAACGTGCCCCGACGCAATACGTCGGGCCATTAAGTCCGTTGCGTTGTGCTTGATGCGCCTCGCCCTATTTTGGGCGGGGGACAAACTCGTCTATGGGTATCTCTTTTAGCTGAGCGATTTGTAAGGAAAGATTCGGTAACGCGACTAAAATGTGTACTAACCTTAACGGAAATTTAACATGTCCAATCAAACAGTCACGATCAAAAATACCGGCACTGCCGGTTCACCCATTTGCTTAACCGCTGTCGGGAGCAAGGTATGAAAACATCCAGAATCGTTTTGTTAGTGCTGATTGCGGTATTGGTCGTGGTGTTTTTTGCGTTCGACCTGCAACAGTATCTGACGTTGGAAAGCTTAAAATCTCAGCAGGCCGCGATAAATGGCTATCGCCTGCAACACCCGACATTGGCTATCCTGTCGTATGCCGTGCTGTATGTCGCTGTGACGGGTCTGTCATTGCCCGGTGCAGCCGTGATGACGCTGGCTGGTGGTGCGGTGTTTGGCCTGTTTTGGGGAACCCTCATCGTGTCGTTTGCATCAAGCATAGGGGCGACCTTAGCTTTTCTGGCGGCGCGGTTCTTGTTGCGCGATTGGGTTAAAGCGAAATTCAGTACGCGCTTGCAGGCTATTGATGAAGGCGTGAATCGTGAGGGTGGTTTTTATTTGTTTACCTTGCGCCTGGTGCCAGTGTTTCCCTTTTTTATGATCAATCTGGCGATGGGATTGACCCCGATCACAGTCAGGACGTTTTATTGGGTCAGCCAGATAGGCATGTTGGCGGGCACTGTCGTCTATGTGAATGCAGGCACCCAGTTAGCAAAAATCGATTCGTTGTCCGGTATTTTGTCGCCTGCATTAATAGGCTCGTTTGCCTTGCTGGGCGTGTTCCCGCTGTTAGCCAAAAAACTGCTCGACATGGACAAGCAACGCAAAGTTTATGCGCGTTGGACTAAGCCTGCGCACTTCGATAACAATCTGGTGGTCATTGGTGCCGGTGCAGGCGGTTTGGTCACGGCCTATATCGCTGCCGCCGTGCAGGCGAAAGTCACCTTGATCGAGAAACATAAAATGGGCGGGGATTGCCTGAATACCGGCTGTGTGCCGTCCAAGGCGCTGATTCGGTCAGCCAAGTTTTTGTCGCATATCAAACGCGCCCAAGAATTTGGCATCAAACAAGCCGCCGCCGATTTTGATTTCGCCGAAGTGATGGAACGGGTGCAACAGGTCATTAAAACTGTCGAACCGCATGATTCTATCGAACGTTATACTGAGCTGGGCGTTGATGTCATTCAGGGCACGGCCAAAATTGTCTCGCCTTGGGAAGTCGAAGTGACTACGGCTGAGGGTGTCAAGACGCTCGTTACCCGCTCAATTGTCATCGCCGCTGGCGCCCGGCCTTTCGTACCGCCGATTCCGGGCATCGAACAGGCCGGTTATCTGACTTCGGACACGGTCTGGAATCTGCGGGCGTTACCGGCGCGTCTGCTGGTCTTGGGTGGCGGCCCTATCGGTTGCGAGTTGGCGCAGACCTTCGCCCGCTTGGGCAGCCAGGTGACACAGGTGGAAATGGCGCCGCGCATCATGGTGCGTGAGGATGCGGACGTGTCGGCAGCGGTTATGGCGCGCTTTAGCCAAGAAGGCATTGATGTGCGGGTCAACCATACCGCCAAGCAATTCGTCATCGAAAATGGCGAGAAAATCTTGCTGGCGGAATTCCAGGGGCAGACGGTCAGGATTGGCTTCGATCAAGTGCTGGTGGCTATCGGCCGCGCGGCGAATGTCGATGGTTATGGCGTTAAGGAATTGGGCATAGGATTGTCGCCTCGCAACACCATAGGCACTAACGCCTTTCAGCAAACCAATTACCCCAATATTTTCGCGGTCGGCGATGTCGCAGGCCCCTATCAGTTTACCCATACCGCCGCACATCAGGCTTGGTATGCGGCGGTCAACGCCTTGTTCGGCCAGTTTAAGAAATTCCGCACCGATTATTCGGTGATCCCCTGGGCCACCTTTACCGATCCGGAAGTCGCCAGGGTTGGCTTGAATGAACAGGATGCCAATGCCCAAGGCATTGCTTACGAAGTTTCAATTTATGGCATAGATGATCTGGATAGGGCGATTGCCGATAGTGAGGCGCACGGTTTCGTCAAAGTGCTGACCCAGCCTGGCAAAGATAAAATCCTCGGCGTCACTATCGTCGGCGAACATGCTGGCGACTTGCTGGCCGAATTCGTGCTGGCGATGAAACACGGTCTCGGCCTGAATAAGATTTTGGGTACGATCCACACTTATCCGACCCTGGCCGAAGCCAACAAATATGCAGCCGGAGTCTGGAAACGCGCCCATGCGCCGCAGAAATTATTGGCATGGGTGGGGCGCTTTCATTCTTGGCAACGTAATTGACAGAACCGTACCGTATAAACTGGATCGCTGAACATCTTGAATATGAACATCCGCAATATAGACCTCAATCTGTTACATGTTTTTGTCACCGTATATAAATTTAAAAGCATTACCCTGGCTGCGGAAGAATTGCATCTTTCGCAACCTGCGGTCAGTAATGCCATCAAACGGTTAAACAGTGTCTTAAAGACAACGCTTTTTATTAAAAATAGCCGCTACATTGAGCCCACCCATCAAGCGGATGCGTTGTATGTCGATGTTAAATGTTGTTTGGACAGAATAGAGTCCGCTATCGCGGAACAGAGTGATTTTGATCCGGAAATATCCGACCGCACTTTCCATATTGCAACCACAAACTACGGCGAGATCCTTTTTTTTACCGTACTCATCCCTTATCTTCAGCGTCATGCCCCTAACATAAAAATCATCAAAGCGCCGCTGACCGATGATTTCAGCCAAAGCCTACGGAACGGGCAAATAGATTGTTGTTTGTTTTATGATCATGCTATCGATAACGGCATACAAAAAGAATTTTTGTGTTCAGATCCGTTGGTATTGGTCACCGGCCTCCAACATGCCTCACTGCCGGATGAATTGACGTTCGATGACATGGCAGAGCTTGACTTCATTAGTTTTAATAATGAATACGACGACTTTAATTTGGTGTTTTCCTCCTTTAAACACACCGCCCATTTTCCTGTTCCACGCTTTAGGGTGGCGACTATGTGGACTGCTTTTTTTATTGTTTCCACCTCGGAGTTGGTGCTTGTCACCCCGCTTTTATACGCAAAATTACTTGAAAAACACCTGCCGATTAAAATCCATACCCTCACTAATGTTGAAAATATTGAGATGAACCTTTATTGGGGGGACTCTATGGCGCAAGATGCAGGCCATCAGTGGTTTAGGGCATTGATCAAAGAGCTATTCCTCACAGACAAAAATCAACTGCGCAAAAAAAACTAGCTGGCAGCCGTCAACCAAAACAGTTGCAACTCAATTTTTACCCGATAGCGCTAAAGATTGCCGAACCGACGTTTGGCCACACCCCGTATTTCACCTAAATAATCACCTTTTCTTGGTTTGCGCCCTAGCGCAGCCTTATCCTTATCGGTAGTGGGTTAAATCTGGTGGCTGGAGTACAAGCCTAGGCTTGTACAGGCGCAAACCTAGGTTTGCACTCCACATTACGAACTAAAATTACAGATTTAACCTACTACCTCCTTATCTTTAGGCTAAGTTTTTGCCCCGTGGCCTAACTACGAAGCCCTCCTAGATCCTGTTACAAATCGGCGTTTTTACAAAAATAGCTGGATACAAGTTGCTTAAATAGACAATCAGCACGCCACCGCGAAAACTTTTTGAAAATACCTTGCTTCTATTGCGGCTATTGATCCAAATGACCCATAAAACAGCTGCGCTATTTCCTTATAAAAATTAATGCAATAGGACTGGTTTTCGCTTTATGTGCAGTGATTCATTTATATTATGAATGAATATCATTCATCCTTATAAATTCCTAGCGTATTAAATCTGGTGTATAAAGTTCCCGGTTGACAGTAAAAAAACAGTGGACTGGGTCACATTTTTAAAAGAAATAAGCCTCAATACAGTTATGTCCTCCCTTTGATGGACGCAACCGTCCCCTGATTATGTGTGATAACTCCCAGCGATTGAATCCTATGCCTGCGTAATGGAAGCGAGGGGATGCTTTGGCTGTGGAATTTGCGCGTAATTTAGGGCGTTAGGTTCAATGGTAAAACGCAATCTTTGTCATTAGTGGTTTCTTGCGATGATCCAGTAAACCCTCTGCGAATCGGTGTCAACTTGATGAAAATTTTAGCCAGAATCAGCTCAACCGATTATTGAAACGTGTTTTTAAGATAATTTGAGGAAGGAAAAGATGATAAAAACAAGAAGGGGTATTTTAAAAGCGGGGGTGGCGGCATTGACCGTCCCTTCCGTATTTGGTGGCGTCATGCTGCCCCGCTCTGCCCAAGCGCAGCTTTGCCGCGCCACGGGCATCAGGAGTCCGGGCACGGAGCCAGCCAGTCCGCCGGTCACGCCTTATACAGAGCCATTGTATGTGCCTGATGCAATGCAGCCGATCAATCCTTCAGCTTTGGCGACTCCGCCAGATCCGAACCGGCATCAACGTTTTGATGAATTTCAGCCCCAAAAATTTTACGAACAACGGATTACTGAAGGCGTCTGGAATTATCATTCGCAATTATCGGCATTAACACCTGCACAAGGCGGCGCCCCCGCAGGCACAGGCTCCTTAGCCTGGCTGTATGACGGTAGCACGCCCGGAAGGACACTTGTGGCACGTTATGGCGAGCCGGTTTTTGTCCGTCGGCATAACTTATTGCCCACCTCAGACCAGGTTGAAATGCCAATTGGTTATCCTGCCATTAGCACGCATTTGCATAACGCGCACACGGCCTCGGAAAGCGATGGTTATCCGATGGACTTTATCGTACCCGGCCAGTTCTGGGACCACCATTATGCAATGATGTATGCGCGTAACGACCCTAACGAAGCGTTGGGTAGCCTTTGGTATCACGATCACATGATCGACTTCACGGCGACCAACGTTTATGCCGGTTTGTCGGGGATGGCGATTTTTTACGATCATCTTGATACGGGGAATGAAAAGGACAGTCTTGGAACAGCCTTGCGCTTGCCGGGCAATTTGCGTTTTGGCGGCACGCCCGGCAATGCCAATGGCTATGACATTTCATTGATCCTGCATGACGTGCGCTTTAGCCAAAACGGCAACCCTTCTTACAATGTTTTTGATACTGACGGCCATTTAGGTGATTTGATCACTGTCAACCGCAAGGTTATGCCTTATCTGAATGTCGAACGGCGGAAATACCGCTTCCGCATCTATGACGGCGGCCCTTCGCGTTTTTATGAATTGGGGCTGAGCGACAACAGCAATTTCTTTATCATTTCAAACGACGGCAACTTGCTGGAAGAGCCGGTCGATGCGACCAGCATCGTTGTAGGCCCGGCCAATAGGCAAGATGTCATCATCGACTTTTCCCGTTATAGCCCAGGCGCTACCGTCGAACTGTTGAATATCATGGAGCAGCTTAACGGCCAAGGCCCTACAGGCCGTAGGCTGGAAGGCCCGGACCGCATGAAGGTGATGCAGTTCCGGATTATCGACAGCAATGTTGATGACACCAGCCGTATACCCGATTTTCTGCGCAAATTACCAAAAATAAATTTGCGGGAAGTGGTTGCCGAACGCGAATGGGTATTCGATCACGATATGGGCTTATGGACATTAAACGGCAGCTTCATGGACCCAACCGTCATTTCGGCCGCACCTAAACAAGGGACGGCAGAAATTTGGAATTTCAGAAATGCCGGCAGTTCATGGGCGCACCCTTGCCATGTCCATTTTGAAGAATTCCAAGTGCTGGAATGGAACGGTAGAAAACCAACCGGCGTATTGCGTTCCAGAAAAGATGTCGCGACTTTGGGCCCTAATGACCATGTCAGAGCGTTCTATCGCTTCGATGATTTTGTCGGACGCTACGTCATCCATTGCCATAACAACGTGCATGAAGACAATGCCATGATGGCGCGCTGGGATGTGACTCCGGGCTAATACAGGCAAAAGCAACGACATAAACCATTATTTTGGATTCAAGGAGTCTATTTTATGAAAACTAGAAGAGCATTTATCGCTTCTGCCGCTATGGTATTGCCGGCAGCGGCTTTTGCGGCAACAGGGTCAAAGGCCCTGGAGGAAAGCCCTGTATTTAAAGCGTGCCCCCGCGCATCCGGTGGGCCGACCGCACACCGCTTCCCTAAAATTATCGTCCAAGACCAGCACAAGCAAAAAGCTTGGTTTTATGAAGAGTTGGTCGACAACAAATTGGTCTTGATCAATTTCACTTCCGTACAGGGCGAACAGCATTACCCTATCCTGAACAATCTAGTGAAAGTCCAGGCGATGTTGGAAGACCGGTTGGGCAAAGACGTGCATATGTATACAATCACTACCGCGCCGCACAAGGACACCCCGGACAGTTTAAAAAAACTGGCCGATGCGCACGGTGCCAAATGGCAATTCCTGACCGGACAACCCGATGATATTCGTGAGCTTCTGAGTGTTTTCAGCGTGCATGGCCTGATTAATGGCAATTCATGGGTGGGCAATGAAAAAACGGGGCGTTGGTTATCCAAAGCCGTTCGCCAGCATCCGCTTTATATTGCGGAAGCTGTCGCACGGCTTAGTACGGGTAAGCACTACAAGCCGTTTTTGGTCGATATGCATAGCGTGTAAGAGGAATCAGCAATGAAACTAACATTAAACAAACAATTCGCTGGCGCCTCAGGATTGGTTCTGGGCTTAAGTCTTGCATCGGTCGCCTTGGCTGATCATCCGGGCACCCAGCCCCGTCCAGGGCCGTCGATACAAACCTTATCAGCAGACGGTATGACCACGACAGTGGTTACGCCTGAAGGCCATTTTCCGCCGCAGGATATTGTGGCAAATCCGCCTGGCAGTAACTTCCTGATGACGGTCTACGAAAATGCCCGTGATTTTAACGGTGACGAAATGCCAAATACGTTGCCGTCGACACCTGATGGCCGGTACAACCTGCATGACGGCCCCGTATTGACTGAAACAATCAACCAAACTAATCCGTCGGAAGACTTGGATAAAGTGATTGATAACCTTGAATACGTTGTGAAATATCATAAGCCTGTCAATCTTCGTATGCTTAATACCGGTATCGATATTTTGGAAGGCAACCACATTCGGAACCGGGCTTACAGCGGATTTCCAATGTTGCATTACACTGGCCCGAACAAGATCAAAAAGGTAATCCCTATTTGTCAGGACGCTCCGTGCCATAATCCTTTAGCGCCCGGCGATGTTGTGATTGGCGGCAATGTTGATGTCGACATGGTTTACTGGGATCAACACATCGAAGCCGATACGGCTTTCGTTGATCCATCGGCAGTCCAGGAAGTGCCATGGACGGTCACCTATCATGTCAATATCCTGCATGGTGGTATGGAAGATTTTTCGCCGATGGTGATGCTGTTTGACCAGAATGCGGACCATACCCGTGGGCCGTTCCATGTCTCGATGGACCAAAGTTATTTCCCTATGCTTAAGGAGGGTACGCGCTATACCGTCAAAATCAAGCAGACGAAAGGCAAGTATTTCAACTTGACCTACACGTGGGGCTGGCGTATACATCCACCACGCGTGCAGGTGGTTGAAAATGCCCTTAAAACCACGCCTGATGGGACTACCTTGCCGCAACATGAAATCAATGTGTTCGGCATAAACCCAAGAGGCAGCGAAGCCAATAAACTGGCGGCCATTGCGATGATTGGTGACCTTTCTCCAGCCAAACGGATGTGGAATTTGCTACGGGAGATCAGAAATTCGAATATGGGCTCGAAAAAACTGGCCCTGCAAGTTGCAGAGCTTAGGGCGGCTTATTTGGATTGGTCTGACCGCACTAAATTGCCTGCCGGTGTCACTGCCGATCCGAATGCGAATATCACCTTGTTCTACGTCAACAATACCATTTATGGAAGCAGTCATGGGCTTCAAGGTGAGGGTAGCGGACAAGGGCCGGCCAGTTACAAAGGGATCTCCCCCAATGGCGCCAGAGACTGGCATATTCGTCCGTATAACTACAAAGTGACTTTATACAATGGGGATCATTTTCCTCATGGCTACATGAATGTGGATTTCGGCGGTTCACGGGGTTGGGAAAACCAATTCCAGTTCACTGATCCGACCACTGCATTGGCACCACAGCCGCATACTGGGCCGTCTGTAATCGAAGGTAGCGAAACCACCATTACGGACAATTTGCTTTTGGACACTACGCCTAATCCGGCTAAGCAATCACTGGCTATCGATCCGATAACGGGTGAGCACATTGTGACCAACGACAAGATTCTCCCGATGAACACCGGTGGAACCGAAGAGTTTTTGCAACAATCACCCCGTAATGCGGATGTCAATGCCGATCCACAACTGGGTTCTGGTTGTTTCTTCACTTTCGGCCGCAACCACGCTTGGCCAAATGCGGGCGGCCCATGGGGCAGTATCATGGTGCCGCCAGTCGCACTAGACGGTACGCCTGGCATGCACAAAGTCGATATTACTTATAATTTCGAGCCTAGCATGAGGTTGCGTGTTTATCAGTTTGATCCATTGCACCATGAACAAGCGATTTTTTCACTGCACTAAGGCATGACGGTCGTTTAAGGAAGCGCGGAATAAATCCATCGGGATTTTGTGAAGCAGAGACCCGGGTCAAACGCAGTTTGTCCCGGGTTATCTTTAAAAGGGTTAAGGCCGTCCATCTTGCAGGTGATGGACAGCATTGGGAGTTTTTGTCTGTTTAGCAATAAAATTTGGTGTTGCTTGGTGCTGTTGTGCGGATTTTTTGAGAAAGCCACGGCGGCTACCGAAACTGCCGCGGCATATGCCGCATGCCCGCAAGCTAGCGGGATGCAGCCAGAAGTAAAGGGCGAAAGGGCTTTAGCAAGCAATGACAAACTGGGCGGGCCGGAACTTAAGCCTATCCCACAATATTACGGTTATCGGGTTATTGCCCGTTATCCGCATGATGTTGGGGCTTTTACCGAAGGATTGACGTTTTACAACGGCCGCTTATTTGAAAGCACCGGACAATGGGGGCAATCGAGTCTTCGGGAACTTGATCTACAACAAGGCAGGATAAAGCAGCAGGTAAAACTATCACGTTACGATTTTGGTGAAGGGTTGACCGTGCTCAACAATTATTTGGTCCAGCTGACCTGGAAATCTGGCGAAGCCTTTATCTATCAGCCGGACACCCTAAAGCAAGTTAGCCAGTTCGGTTATGAAGGCGAAGGTTGGGGTGTTGCAGCGGGCAATGGCCAATTGGTCGTCAGTAACGGTTCTGCACAGCTACAGTTTTTTGACACAGAAAATTTCAACGTAGTCCGCAGGCTGACCGTAACAGACCGTAAGCATGAAATAGCAGGATTAAATGAGCTTGAATTTGCCGAAGGCGCTATTTTTGCTAACGTTTGGCCCAGCAATTGTATTGCCGAAATCGACCCTGCGACGGGTCAGGTCTTAGGCTGGTTGGATTTGGCTGGTTTGGCACACAGCCAAAAAGGGTTATCTGAAATGTCAGTCCTAAATGGCATGGCTTATAATGCTGAAACAAAACATTGGCTGGTTACTGGGAAGAATTGGCCTTATTTCTATGAAATAACCTTACAGCGGACGTACTGACATATATGACTTTAAATAAGAAAATCATCATTGCTGCCGTGGCAATCGGCTTGATCGGCTTGATCTTAGGATACCCTACCGAGCAGGGCGAACCCATGCCCTTAAGTGTTGCTCGGCAACCTACCGCGCCGTTACCGGCCAGTCCAGTGCCGACAGAAGACTATTACGTGTGTCCGATGCACCCGGAAATTATTGCCCACGAACCTGGTAACTGCCCAATTTGTGCCATGGAATTGGTAAAAAAACAAGGGGGTGGTGCTGTGGTGCATAATCATGGGGATTACCCCACCGTGCAGTTGTCTTCTACAGTGGTCCACAACCTTGGTGTGCGCACCGCGAAAGTGACGCTTGGCGAGATGCGGCAACACATTGAAACGCTGGGCAAAATTACCCGCATCGATACTGCAGCCAAACATATCCTTACGCCGCCAATTGATGGCCGGCTGGTTTATATCGCCGACAAGTACGAGGGCGACGAGATCCAGCAAGGCGAACTGCTTTTTAGCGTCGCTTCAGAGGCACTGTTCGAACAGGAACGCCGCTATCAAGAAGCGGCTTTGGCAGGGGATCATGCGACCACCAACACGATGTTGGCGGAATTAAGCCGACAAGGCATTGACCCCGAACAGATAGCCAAACTTGAAGCGGGCGGAAAACCGGAATTTCCGGCCGAAGTGCATGCCCAGGAAGAGGCGTATGTTTTTGCCCGGCGCGGTGCAGTGGGCGAGACGGTCAACACCGGCTTTACGGTGTTTAATTTAGGCGGCAATAACCGGATCGTGGAAGTGACTGCGGAAATTTTCGAGCGGCAATGGGGACAGGTTGAAGAAGACCAGGCCGCGCGTATGTCGGTGCGCGGACTACCGGGGACAATTTTTGAAGGCCGCGTCATTAGGGTTGAACCCCCAGTCGGCTACACCACCCGTTCCTTGGAAGTCCGGCTTAAATTTAAGACTGATCATCCAGAGTTGTCGCAAAGCATGTTTGCACATATCAATATTCTCGGCACGGCCCGCAAGGACATATTGATGGTGCCTAGCGATTCGGTGATCAGGACGAGTACGGGCGAACATGTGGTGGTGTTGCGTGAAGATGGGTTATATCAACCGGTGTCCGTCGTTGCAGGCGAAGATGCGGCCGGTATGACCGAGATCCGCTCCGGCCTTGGCGAGGGGACGACTGTTGTGGTTTCAGGCCAGTTTCTGATTGATTCGGAAAGTAATCTGCAGGCGGAGTTCCGGCGTATGTCCGCTACACCACCTCATGCACAGGATCATTGAATAATATGATTACTGCACTGATACGTTGGTCTATCCAGCACCGTCTGCTCGTGCTATTCGCCTCGTCAATCCTCTGTCTGGCGGGCGTTTTTTCTGTCCGGACGATGCCGCTGGACGCACTGCCTGATTTGTCCGATGTCCAGGTGGTCATCCGCACCAACTATGCCGGTCAAGCACCCCAGCTCATCGAAGACCAGATAACCTATCCATTATCCACCGCAATGTTGTCGGTGCCAGGCGCCACGGCAGTCCGTGGCTATTCTTTTTTCGGCGACTCTTATGTCTATGTGATTTTTTCTGATGCGACCGATTTATATTGGGCGCGGTCACGGGTCTTGGAAGCCTTGAACCAGATTTCAGGCCAGTTGCCGGCAGGCACCCAACCTAAGCTTGGCCCCGATGCCACCGGTTTAGGCTGGGTTTACGAATATGCGCTGGTTGACCGTTCCAAAACCCACGATTTGGCCGAATTGAAAAGCCTACAGGACTGGTTTTTAAAATATGAATTGCAGACAGTGCCCGGTGTTTCCGAAGTCGCTACGGTTGGCGGCATGGTCAAACAATATCAGGTGGAAATCGATCCGGATAAATTACGGGGTTACTACCTGACGCTGGCAAATGTCCGCCAGGCCATTGCCGAGTCCAATGCCGATCAAAGCAGTTCCGCGTTGGAGATGGCAGAAGCCGAATATCCCGTCAGGATAAAAGGTTATATAAAAAGTATTGATGATGTCGGTTTGATCAGCGTACCGACATTAAAGCGGCGGCTGTCCATCTCTTCGGTGCTGCTTGGCGATATAGCCAGAAGTATCCATCTGGGGCCGGCTGAGCGTCGGGGAGTGGCCGATCTTGACGGTGAAGGCGAAGTGGTGGGGGGCATTATTGTGATGCGTTCGGGCGAGAATGCCCTAGCGACAATCGAAGCCGTCCAAGCCAAGTTACAAACCCTGAAACAAAGCTTGCCGGAAGGGGTTGAATTGGTTGAAACCTATAACCGCGCGGCGTTGATTAAGCGCGCAGTCAATACCCTGAGCCAGCGCCTGTTGGAAGAATTGGCGGTGGTGATTTTGGTTTGTGCGTTGTTTTTATATAACTTCCGCTCATCGATGGTGATCTTGGTCAGTTTGCCTATCGGCATCTTGACCGCGTTCTCCATCATGCGGCTCCAAGGGATCAATGCCAATATCATGTCTTTGGGCGGCGTGGCGATTGCGATTGGGGCGATGGTCGATGCGGCGGTGGTGATGATTGAAAATGTGCATAAACACATCGAACGCTTAGGCGAGCCAGCGGATGCCGGAAACGGCACCGCACCCGATAGCCGCAAGCGCCTACAGGCCATACAAGATGCCGCCTCAGAAGTGGGGGCGCCGCTGTTTGTCTCGCTATTGGTGATAACGCTCAGCTTTTTGCCAATTCTGGCATTGGAAGGGCAAGAAGCCAAATTGTTTGCGCCGCTGGCTTATACCAAAACCTATGCGATGGCGGCGGCGGCTGGGTTGTCGATTACCTTGGTGCCGGCGTTAATGGCCTACTTTATTAGGGGGACTATCCACAAGGAAACGGACAATCCCCTGAACCGGGGCTTGATGGCTGTTTACCGGCCTGTGCTTGAAGCGGTCTTGCACCATCCCCGTTTGAGCATTGCCGTCGTAGTGCTGGTATTGGTTTCGGCATCATGGCCGCTAAGCCAGTTAGGCAGCGAATTTATGCCGGAAATGGATGAGGGGGATTTGCTGTATATGCCAACCACTTTGCCCGCCATTTCCATAGGCAAAGCCCGCGAGTTGTTGCAGCAAACAGATCGCCTGATTAAAACAGTCCCCGAAGTGGAAAGGGTGTTCGGCAAGGTCGGACGGGCAGAGACGGCAACCGATCCGGCTCCCTTGATGATGATAGAAACGGTGGTCAAGCTCAAACCGAAGGCGCAATGGCGTGAGGGCATGACGCTGGAGACCCTAAAGAAGGAATTGGACGGGCTCTTACAAATTCCTAGCCTCCGTAATGCTTGGCTGATGCCGGTTCGGGCGCGTATCGACATGCAATCGACGGGGATCAACACCCCTGTAGGCATTAAGATTAGCGGGCCTAAAATAGAGACAATCCAGCAATTGGGTCAACAGGTCGAAGCGGTTTTGCATGCGGTTGCCGGTACGAAAACCGTTTATTCGGAACGCGCCTTCGGTGCCCGTTATATCGATGTCGATATTGACCGCTACGCCATCGCCCACTACGGCCTGAGTATCGCTGAAGTGGAAGAGGCAGCCAGCATCGCCATAGGCGGAAAAAATGTGACCTATACCGTGGAGGGACGGGAGCGTTATCCGGTCAACTTAAGGTATCCGAGGGATTTGCGCGATTCGATCACTAAATTGAAAGAACTGCCGATTATTGCCACTGAGGATACCTTCATTCAACTGCAGGATATTGCTGAAATCCAGCTAGCCGACGGGTCGCCGGTGATAAAAAGTGAGAATGCCAGGCTTAACGGCTGGGTTTACATCACGACCGACGGTCGTGATGTCGGCTCTTATGTCGAAGCGGCTAAAGCCGCATTGGATAAGCAAGTGCAGTTACCGGCCGGTTATACGTTATCGTGGGCGGGGCACTATGTCGATATGGAACGGGTGCGGCAGCGGATGCTTTACATCATCCCTGTCACGGTGCTGGTAATCGCCATTTTGCTTTATCTGGCGTTCCAAAACAGCATGGAAACCTTGATGGTCATGTTTGCGATACCGTTGGCGCTGGTTGGCGGCATCTGGTTTTTGTGGCTATTGGGGTTTCATTTATCCGTCGCATCGGCCGTGGGCTTTATCGCCTTGGCAGGGGTGGCGACGGAATTTGGCGTGGTCATGGTCATTTATTTAAGGGAAGCGGTGCGCAGTGATGCGCCGCTGACCGAAGCGGCGTTACGCGCTGCGGTGATCAAAGGGGCGGCACAACGGGTCCGGCCTAAAGCCATGACGGTTGCGGTTATTGTCATTGGCTTGCTGCCGATATTATTGGGATCAAGTGCAGGTTCCGAAGCCATGCAACGCATTGCCGCACCGATGATAGGCGGCATGGTCACCGCGCCATTGGTATCTATGCTATTGATCCCATTGATGTATTTTGTTTGGTGTAAAAAGGGTTTGCGATTAACAAAAAATAAGGGTTTAGGGGAATGAAAAAAGATTTTTTCCGCGCGATAAAATTATTATTAGCATCCGGTTTGCTGGCGTTTCTGGTGGCCTGTTCCGGTCAACCGGCGCTTATAAAACAACCGGCAGAACCAACAACTTTTCAAGAAGGCGTTTTTTATCAAAAATTAGACCCGCCGCTGCCAGTGGCTACACAAGATGGGCGGGTCGATGTCGTCGAAGTGTTTTTTTATGCGTGTCCGCATTGCAACAAGTTGGAGCCTAAAATCAAGGACTGGCTAAAGGATAAGCAAGATAAGGTCAATTTCAGTCGGGTGCCAGCCGTCATGGGGCCAACCTGGGTTGATCAGGCAAAAGCCTATTATGTCGCCGAGAAGCTGGGTATCTTGGAGACGGCCCATCCGGCTTTATTGAAGTCTATCCATAACGATGGCAAGCAGTATTACAACGAGTATTCGTTGTTGGAGTTTTTTTTGGGGCAGGGTGTTACGGAGCAGGCATTTATCGATGCTTACAATTCGCCCGAAGTTGCTGAAAAAGTGAGCCAGGCCCGGGTGCTGACAGTGCAGTATGGCTTAAGGGGCGTACCGGCGATGATCATTAACGGACGCTATAAGACCGCCCAGTATTTCACGGGAAGCCAAGAGAAAATGCTAGAAGTTGTGGATAGTTTGATTGCCATGGAAATGAATAAGGCGGCAGTGCACTAAACGGGTGGGTTCATGCCTGCCAAACAGGTGTACCCGATTGTTTAATTACAATTAGTTGGAGAGGAAAAATTATGTTGCTGAAAAAAACACTTAAAAATGTGGGCATAGGGGCTTCTTTGGTTGCGTTGTTAACCACTGCGGCCGTTGTTAGGGCGGATGCTTACACCCCTTTTGCGGCAAAATTGCCCGCGAAACAGGTGTCCGTTAAAACCGCAAACCTTATCGACGTGGAAGCCGAAACGTGGCCGGGTTTTTCCCGCTCCTTTGAGATTTTATTGGACGGCATCCAAGTGCCTAAAAACACCACGGAAGCCAGCGCTTGCGAGCAGGAATTGGCGGAACACGCCGTCGCTTTTGTGAAGGATTTTTTAGCGGGTGCTAAAGATATTATGATCATCGATATGAAAATGGAAAATTCCGGACAACAAACCGCCAAGGCCGATATAGAAACCAGCAAAGGGAGCCTCACTCAAGCGCTGCTCAGCAAGGGCATGGCCCGTCCGGATACTGTGGCGCCAGACACCGCTTGGTGCCAATAAGCAGCGGTTTTGCAACAGAATGCCCGGTCTTGTTGTTTTACTGGAGTATCCTAAAAAGGCTCTATATGGGTTTTAAGGTCTTTTCAAGCCAGCTCCTCAAAGGTAAAAATAAGGGAGAAAAATGGGTATTTTGGCCTATAAACTTGCTGATATTGGAGTACAAACCTAGGTTTGTACGCCAATAAATGACATTTGAAGCTTTTGGTGCCCATCATTCAAAAAGACCCTAAAACCCATATTGAGCCTCTAAAAATAGGCGCTCGGCTATCCACAAAACTTAAAGATCAATAAAACAAAATTATGAAGCAGCTTCTACACGCATTGAAATTGACAGGAATGCTTGTTCTGCCCTTAATGTCCGGCTGTTCCTCAGAAAGCAAAACGACCGGATTCTGGGAGGAAATGCAAAAAGAGGCGCCTATCAATACAGGCCCGCAACGCACCGGCGAACAGGTTTACCATTACCGTTGCGAAGCCTGCCATGGCAAAAACACCCAAGGTGCACCAATGCCTGGCGATCAGTATGAATGGGGGATACGGGCGCAAAAAGGGATGGATGTGCTGATGGATCATAGCCTCAATGGTTTTAAACAAACCATGCCGCCACGGGGTGGTTGTTTGGACTGCAGTGACGAAGAATTGCACAGCGCGTTGATGTATATGCTGAATCAAGATGAAATCCATTTTCTGGACAACACCAAGCCATAGTGTGTTAAACGGTCAAGCTTTCGGTTTTTGTGTAGGGTACGCATCGCGTACCCTACGGTAATTTGCAAAAGTTGATAACGTGGAGCGTAATCCTAACGACATAGTGGCCTGTAAATACTGAAGCACCGGTGTTTTCAACAATTCCATCCCCCGCCATTGCGCAACATGTCGGCAAAGGCGTCTGCGGGCACCGGTTTACAAAAATAATAGCCCTGAATCTCATCGCATTGCCGCTCAAGCAGGAAGTCAAGTTGGGTCTGCGTTTCCACTCCTTCCGCGATAGTTTTAAAGCCTAGGCTTTTGGCTAGGCTAATAATTGCAGTCACGATAGCTTCATCTCCAGGAGAATTGCCTAAGGCATCCACAAAAGACTGGTCGACTTTAAGTTTGTCAATTTTAAAGCGCTTCAAATAGCTAAGCGATGAGTAGCCTGTGCCGAAATCATCTATCGAGAGTGAGATGCCTAAGCTGCGTAGTTTATTTAGCAAGCCGATCATCCGCATTGAGTTTTCCATGGCAATGCCTTCGGTTATTTCCAATTCGAGCATAGCGGGGTCAAGCTTGGATTCGCACAGTAATTGCGCAACTTTGTCGTAGAGGGCGTCATGGCGGAACTGAGTGACTGACAAGTTGACTGCAACCGGCACGATAGCCAGCCCGGCAGACTGCCAGGCGGTAAGCTGGCGAATGGCGGTTTGTAGCACCCAGTCCCCTATCTCAATGATAAGGCCGCTTTCTTCCGCAATAGGAATAAATTGCCCAGGTGGCACCATGCCTTTTTGCGGATGCAACCAACGTATCAACGCCTCGGCCCCAATGATTTTTAAGGTTTTTGCATCGACCTGCGGTTGATAATATAAAAGCAGTTGCCCTTGCTCTAAAGCCAGGCGAAGTTCACTTTCGATCTGTAGTTTTAGGCTGACTTGTTCATGCAGTTGTCGGGTGAAAAATTGGAAATTGTTGCGGCCATTTTGTTTGGCCCGGAACAGGGCGGCATCGGCGGCTTGGGTAAGCTGTTCGAAATTAGCGCCATCCTGTGGAAATAAGGCGATACCGACGCTCGCAGTCAGGGAAACACGCTGGTTTGCGATGATAAAAGGCTGGGCAACGATTTCCAGCACTTTTTTTGCCACATGCGCCGTCCCTTCCAAATCCGCGTCGGGCAGTAACAGGATAAATTCGTCGCCCCCTTGTCGGCACAGGGTGTCATCGGGGCGGAGTTGGCTGGCCAGGCGGACTGACAGTTCTTTGAGCAGATGGTCGCCATTGTCAGAGCCTAACGAGTCATTGATGATGTTGAACCGGTCAAGGTCAATATATATCAGCGCAAGGCCACCGTCGGCCCTTAATGAACCGCTTATTGCCAGCTCCGTGCGGTCACGCAGCAGGGTACGGTTGGGCAGCTTGGTCAGCGGGTCGAAATTGCTGAGGAACTGGATAAGCTCGTCCGTGGCCTTCTGTTCGGTAAGGTCGCTCATGATGGCGATATGGTGGACAATCTGGCCATTCTGGTCGCGGACAACGCTGATGGAGAGCCGTTGTGGAAAAATATCGCCATTTTTACGGCAATTGGTGACTTCGCCCCGCCAATATCCGCTGTTCAGGATATCACTCCACATGGCCTTATAAAACAACTCGTCATGTCGCTTTGTGGAGATAAAATTGGGGTTATTGCCCATTATTTCTTCCGCCTTATAACCGCTCATTTCACAGTAAGCCGGATTCACGGCAACAATTTTGTTGTTGGCATCGGTGATTAAAATACCTTCCCGGCTTGACTCAAACACTTGGGCATTGAGGCGTAATTGTTGTTCTGCCGCGATACGTGAAGTGACATCGTATGCCAACATAATTTCCGCCGCCCGGCCTTCAAAATTCAATGGGTGCCGGCTGATTTCAACCCAGATCAGGCTGGCGTCTTTTCTGCGGTGCTTCAAGACCACCGTGTGGTTGAAAAAATCAATAGTCAGCATTCCCGCTTGCAACCCAGACACATCTGCCGCTGGCCAAAGGTCGGTAAGGGTCATGCTAAGGAAGGCCTCAAGCGTGTAACCGTAATGTCTGATAGCGGCGCTGTTTACGGCGAGGAAAGCCAGCGTGTCCAAGTCATAAACCCACATCGGCACGGGATTGGCATCGAACAGCAGATGGTAGCGTTCCTCACCTTCGCGTAAGGTTGTCTCGGTCTGTTTGCGTTCGGTGATGTCCTGGATAGTGCCTTCTATTGATACGGCTTGCTTGTCTGATGAAGCGCCGTACCTCAGCTCACCTTGCGCTTCGAGCACACGGACGCTGCCATCCGGCAATAGGATCCTGAATTCGAGTGCAGATGCGTCCTTTCCTTCCCCCCAGCGTTTGATTTGTATTTGCACAATCTGCCGGTCTTCGGGATGGATAAGTTTTAAGAATGCTTCAAAGGTATGGTCAAAGCTGTCAGGCGTAATTTGATGGAGGCGGTAGGTTTCGTCAGACCAGATGATCTTATTGCTACGGAGGTCAATACGCCAACTCCCAATCCGGGCAATACGCTGGGAATCGGACAGCATTTGCTCCTTGCTGCGCAGGGCGGCTTCTGAGGCCAGGCGTTGGACTTCATGATCCCGGTTGTCCAGCGCAAAGCTCATATCGTCTGCCATCTCGGTGAGCAAACGTATCGCATCTGCATCAAAGGCATCTGTTTCGGTATGGTAAAGGTTAAATACCGCAAAGGGACTGGCATTGCGTTGAATAGGAAAAGCGGCGGCAGAACCCCAGCCGAAGCGTTTTACCTGCGCGTGCCAAGGACGGGTTAATGAGGTTGTAAAATAGTCATTGGCAATGATTGCACGGTTTTCGCGTAATGCGGTGCCGGCCAGCCCGCAGCCTTCCGGGACAGCCCCGTTTGAAGAAATAATGAGCCCATCCAGATAGTCCACTCCAGTACCGTAGGCGCTTATTGGTAAAATCAATGCGCTGGATTCTTCCAGTTTGCCTATCCATGCCATGGTCATGCCGCCATACTGCACGGCATTCTGGCAGACCATAGAAAACAAGTCCGTTTCATTACCCATATGGACGATGGCTTGGTTGGTTTCGCTAAGGGCCTGATAGAGGTCTGTCAACCGTTGGATACGCTGGCAGGCTTTTTTTTGTTCCGTCAAATCATGTAAAACAGCAATGAAACGCTTGCCGTCTATCCGGTGAGCCCTTATTTCCACAGGAAACTCGCTGCCGTTTTTACGGACATGCAGCCATTCTCCCCGATGCCGTGGAACGCTCATCAGCCAGCTAATGGCGGGTTCCAAGCGTTGGCGTTCCTTCTTCGCCAGTAAATCGGGCAGCCGCAGCTTAAGCAGTTCATCAGCGCTATAACCCAGCATGTTAAGCACTGCGGGATTCGCGTTAACTAGGGTTAAGTCGGCGTCCAGTATCAGCACCCCATCCCCATCCAAATCAAACAGTTGCCGAAAATAGCGATGGGCCCGGTTACGCTGGCTTGCCTGTAACCAGACCAAAACACTTAGTAATAAGGTGATAGTGCACCCTGTGATGGCCACCCAAACCGCTTTATCCTTAGATGGCACACGTGCTTCGAAAGCCGGTGTCGTCGCCATTAGCAGCGTCCACGGATGGTCGCCGACCATGATTTGACGGTGGGTTTTAAGGCCACTAGAACGTAGTATGTCCTGATTGAGCTGACCGTCTGAACGGTACAATCGGGTTTTTCCCAATTTGGGCTCGCCATCATGGATTTCAATGAGCACGTCCGGGTCGAATTCGCCGCGCAGTCCAGCCATCAAATCATTAATGCGGAAAGGCACATCCACCCAGCCAGTAATCGTTGTGCTTTGATCCGTTTTCTTATCGGGTTTTATGCCATTGCGATAAATGGGCAGGTACATTACGAAACCTATTGAGTCAGGTTTCCCTAAGTCTTGGATTAGCGTGAAGTGGTCAGTGACCGCCACTTCACCGGTTTCGGCCGAACGTTCCAACGCAACAGCGGCTTCCGGGACGGTTAAGATATCGTAGCCTAACGCCTTAGTGTTTTCTTCCGAAGGTTCCATGAACACGATAGGCGCATAACGGTCACGCTTGCCTTCCGGCATGATGCGGTAATCAGGAAAACCTTGCTTGCGGATTGCCCGTTCATGCTTGCTCTTGTCGGCTTCAGGCACTACCAGCACTAAGCCAATGCCTTGTATGCCCGGGGTTTTTTCCTGTATTTGCAGATCTTGGATGTAAGTCCGAAATTCAGTGCGGGTAATGAGCCGGGAACCTTCGAAATACCCTTTAACGCCGCGCATGACCACTTCATAGGCGACGATACGGTTGACGATATTATGGGCAATTTGATCCACAACAACACCCAACCCAGTTTGCAGGTCTTTCGTCATCTGTTGTTGCGCGTCACGCCACAAACTGACCGTGACGCCACAACCACCGCACAGGACTAGCGCGGAGATCAGCCACGGCCTAAGCAGTGATCCTGAAAAACGCGAATA
This sequence comes from Methylovulum sp., assembly GCA_028712695.1. Classification (GTDB taxonomy): domain Bacteria; phylum Pseudomonadota; class Gammaproteobacteria; order Methylococcales; family Methylomonadaceae; genus Methylovulum. The sequence continues at coordinate 93,935 of JAQTQZ010000008.1, forward strand.
GAATTTATTAATTGGGAAAATCATTTCGCTGCTACCTAGCTTTTGAGTATTCGCACGCCGATATCCCCTTGCCTACTGGTCGGATCTGGACACTAAATTATAGACTATAAGTCAGCAAGGGCATCAGGGGCTGTGCCTTCAGTCCTCAACACAGAGCCACTTTGCCGCTAAAAACACTAACGCCATTAGTGCGTAGGCCGCCGACCATTCCCACGCGGGCGTTAAAGACAGCGCCGTGTCGCCAGCTGTCCAGCGGTAAGAATGGATCAGTCCGCAAGCCGATAATAAACTGGCCGAGCCGCTCCACAATGCCGCGTTAACAAATTGCCGTTCAATGATGGCGACCGTCAATGCCGCCAAAATCATCGCGGTAAAAATAAACCCTTGCTCCAGTGCAAATGCCCCGTTTATCCAAATGTCCGCTTGCTGGAAACGTGCCAGCATCGTCTCGGAAAAAGCGGGCATAGGCGCGCCGCCATAATCCGCCGCACGGACACCGCTTTTCGCCATGAACGCCCCCCACGCGGCAATGCCCGGCAGCAAGCCCATCACCACTGCCGGTGCATGGCTTTTGGGCGTTTCCTGAAACGCTTGCGCGGCAATCACAATGCCTATCCATAACACAATCGCCATCCCCGCATCGACCGGAACCGCCCAGACGATATAGGACAAACCGCCGGTCAAACAAACCAGCGTGATGAAGGTACCGTTCAAGATCGAATAACCGGCACGGGCACCCATGGCTTTCCAGCCTGGATGGCCGATGTAAATAGTGGTCGGGAAGCAGGAGCCGAACAGGCTGGCGGCTAAGGTGCCGATGCCGTTGACTGCCAATGAGGATTGCGTCGGGTAACTGTCGCCCGCCGCTTCGGCGGACTCGATGTTTTGCAAGGAGCCCATGACATTAAACAGCCCCATCGGGATGATGACTGACAAATAACTTAGGCTATGTTCCGAAGTTAGTGCCGCGAGCAAATCGCCGATGACCGGCACCGGCAAATACACGCCCAGTTCGTTGTCGGGCAATTCCCCGACCGGCGCCAAACCCATCAGCCACGATAGCAACACGCCCAACACCACCGCCACCAGGCCGCCCGGAATATTGCCGCGAAACCGCAGCTTGCCGAAATAGACCAATAAAATCACGCCCAACGTCACCAGCCCGACCACCGGATGGGCGTAAGTGCGGAACAAAAAGCCAAGGGAAATGAAGGTTAGGGCGATGCCCGACAAGGTGGACAATAAGGCGGCGCGGGGGGTGACGCGCCTTAATTTCTCGACGACGAATGAACCGCCGAATTCAATCAGCCCCGAACCAAAACAGGCCAACAGGCCCGCTTGCCAGGCAATCGTTTCGGGGTTTGTTGCACCGGCCGCTTCTGCCAGCAGTTTGGCGGGCAGCATCACCAGAAAAATATAGGCGAATAATGACACCGTGTTGATGCCGTAAGGCAAGGCGCAAATGTCGTTGCGCCCTGTTGCCGCCGCCAATTGCTTGGCTTGGTAAGCATAAAAAATATTGCCGACCAGTAAGGAAACGGCGGCGCCGGGCAAGATGTGCCGATAGGTCAAATCGTCCGAAAAGCCCAGCACATGCCGGCATAAGCCCACGATAACCAGCAATTGCACCAAGTTGTCCAAAGCGAGGCCAAAGAAGCCGTCAATGTCGGCGCGTACAAACCATTTCATAGTGAAATCCTGATTCTAAAACAACTTGGGTTTGGTATAAATTAAGCAATGATCAAAACATTGCCCTAGCCGGATGGGATTGCTTTGTCATCGGACACCGGCAATAGGCAATGATGCCAGCGATAAAGCCGATGACAAAGTTAAATCAGGGAGGTGGGATGTGTTCGATTTGGCAAAGCGACTTCAATTTGTTGAAAACGGCCTCAATCAGGGGATGGCTGTGCAGGTGACGGCAGAAATCATCTGCTAGGCAAAACAGTTTGCTTAAATTCTCCATAAGCGTCCCTTGGCGGCATTTCAATTTGTTTGTGCAAACAATATATTACGCCAAAAAGTCGGTGTTCGCCCGTTGTCCGTTTATCCCAACTTAGGTTAATTGAGCCCTGCCGCTTAGTCCACACGCATAAAAAACCCTTACCTGGAAACTCCGGGTAAGGGTTTGGTTTACGCTACCTATTTAAAATAGCGTATGACAGCGCCGCAGCCTTTTAGATTAATGGCTTGATGCGTAGAGCTGTTGAATCGTTTTATATCGGTTAACGGCATCGGCTAAAGCCACTTTAGCCGCTTCCACGTCATTTTTCAGGAGTGCCGAACGCACTTGTTTCAAAACATTACTGGCTTGGTTACGTTTTACGTCCAGCACGTTATTGGCAATATCTTTTTGCAACTGGCGGGCATCGCTGACCATATCAATCAATGTTTCGTTGTTAGTGCCGTTGTTCAGCGCGGATTGGGCCTCTTCAACTTTAGCCAAGGTATTGTTGATTGCCGCTTTAACCTCTTCATATGAGGGATTGGCGACGGCAAGGACATTTGACGAGAGGGCCGCCAAGGACAGCGCGATGACAGAAGAGACTAAAATTTTTTTGCAGGTGTTCATAGGACATGACCTCACAGTAGAAATAAAAGGGGTGATACCCAACAATCAACCTTGTGCGTTTAGCTAAGGATTATTTAGGTTAATTACTAGGACGGGTAAATTCTAGCAGATTTAGTTCTAATTAAAACTAATTTTGTTCTAGTAAGAACTATTTTTAATTACCTAGCGTTTTTATTGGTATTTATTATCTATTAATTTTTAAAAATTATATATTTATCAATGGATTAAGATTTACTATGGGCGGACTTCTTAAGATAGCAACTAACAGCATTGGCAATACAACAGCCGCAAGCAGTGCGGAATCGACAGGTTGTCCAGTATTTCTGATAGCCAACCGTTAAAAATAACGGTATTGTTTTGTTCTAATTAAAACGATTGATTTGAATAAAATGGATACGCCGACCACTTTTCCAACCGTGCTGCGTGAGTTGTTGCGGACGCATCAAGCTTTTCTGGCCTATGCTGCCCGTCATGTCCACAAACTTGACCTTACTTTGCCGCAGTTCGACATCATTATTACGCTGGGCAACACCCCTGGGATGCCCTACAAGATACTGGGTGAAAAAACGTTAATCACCAAAGGGACGCTAACAGGCGTGATTAGCCGTCTTGAGGACAAAGGGCTCGTCCAACGTGTTGCTTCAGAAACGGATGGACGCAGCCAGATTATCCGCTTGACGGAAGCTGGCAATGCTTTGTTCGAGCGCACTTTTCCTGAGCATTTGTTGTTTATTGGCCAATTATTTACTGATTATTCCCCAGAAGATATTGATGCGCTTGAAGCCGCTCTAAAGCGCTTGCACCAAGCCGCCACATCGGCGCGTAACAAGGCCGGTGCCAACGGGCAGGAAACCGCGTAGCCCTTGTCCTTCCTCTATCGGATTTATCAAGTATACGGAACCCCGTCATGTCAGACCTGAACGATCCTAGGGTGTTTTTTGCCGCCGAACGCACGCTGTTGGCATGGAACCGCACGAGCCTCACCTTAATGGCATTTGGTTTTGTCATCGAACGGTTCGGCTTGTTTTTGCACGTGCTTTTGCCAAAACAGGATATCAGCATGCCATTCTGGATTGGTGTGGGCTTTATTGTTTTAGGGGCATTGGCTGTATTGATAGCGTCCCTGCAATACCGACGGGTGCTCTTTACGCTTAAACCTATCGAAATACCTAAAGGATACTGGGCTGGTTTTGGCATATTTGTAAGCCTTGTGGTCGCCGCACTGGGTATTGCACTTGCTGTTTACTTGTTTGTCGATGCTAAGCTTTAAGCGATATACTTTAAACGGTCAAGTTCTCGGTTTTTTGTGTAGATACCGTCTTAAAACCCAACAGCCTCAGACCTTATTTGACAATTGATTAAGCAACACATCATGAAACCCATTTTTGCAGACCGCGCCGCGATAGACCGCGCCGCTGATTTATTAAAGCAGGGGCGGCTAGTCGCTTTCCCTACCGAAACAGTCTACGGCCTAGGTGCCGATGCCAGTAACCCCGAAGCCGTGCAGCGCATTTTTGCCGCCAAAGGCCGGCCTAGCGACCATCCGCTGATTGTGCATATTGCCGATGCGGTGGCGATGGCGGATTGGGCGGCAGTTATCCCGGATGCCGCACGGCAATTGGCGCTACACTTTTGGCCCGGGCCGCTGGCATTGGTCTTGAAAAAAAAAACTTGGGTGCCGCTGGCGGTCACGGGCGGGCAAGATACGGTGGCGTTGCGGGTGCCTAACCATCCGGTCGCGTTGCGGTTATTGCAAGCATTCGGCGGTGGCATTGCCGCACCGTCCGCCAACCGCTTTTGCCGGATCAGCCCTACTCAAGCCGTACATGTGGAAGATGAACTTGGCGACACGGTGGATATGATCTTGGATGGCGGTGCCTGCCAAGTGGGCGTGGAATCGACGATTGTGGACTTAAGCGGCGCCCAGCCCCGATTACTAAGGCCAGGGCAGATCAGCCGGACGGCTATCGAAGCCGTTTTACAGACTGACCTGCTGGTGCCGCAAGCGGCAGGCCAATCGATATTACGTGCGCCGGGCATGATGGCTGTGCATTACGCGCCGGTGACCACCGCCCTGTTGTGCGCTGCCGGACAGGTGCAAGGACAAATCCAAAGCCTGACCGCTGACGGCAAAAGAATCGGCGTTTTGGCTTATCATGCCCATATCGCCGAAAACGCACAAATCAGGGTTATCCGGATGCCTGAACAGGCGGATGAGTATGCCCAAGCGCTGTATGCGTCATTGCGTGAACTGGACCGCCTGCAACTGGACAGCATTCTGGTGGAGCAGCCGCCCGATACGGAAGCGTGGCGGGCGATCAATGACCGGTTGGGGAAAGCGACGGTAGGCTTAACGTGACTCACACGCTGGCGCATGGCAATGAAATAGCAGGCTCTTCTGGGGGCTGTTTTTAAATGCCAACATATCATTAAGGATTGACGAATTTATCCTACATGGCATTATCAAGGTAATTTTTATTACCGTTGCGTGTTAAGCACAGGATTGTTCATGTCAAACCACAGTATTTACCCAGTAAAGCCCGATATAGCCGCGCAGGCGCATATCACCACCGCCACTTACCAGACCCTTTACCGTGAGTCGGTTGAGCAACCGGAAGCCTTTTGGGCGGAACAGGCCGGGCAGTTTTTGACTTGGCAGCAACCTTGGCATACGGTGCTGGATTATGATTATCCGGCCGCCCATATCCGCTGGTTTGAAGGCGGTAAGCTGAATGTCAGCGTCAATTGCCTGGACCGGCATCTGGAAACCCGTGGTGACCAAGTGGCGATTATCTGGGAAGGAGACAGCCCCGCCGAAGTCCAAAAAATCACCTACCGGCAACTTCACGAGCAAGTCTGCAAATTCGCCAATGTCCTGAAAAATCAGGGCGTTAAAAAAGGCGACCATGTTTGTATTTATCTGCCGATGATTCCTGAAGCGGCCACCGTGATGTTGGCTTGCACCCGTATTGGCGCAGTGCATTCAATCGTATTCGGCGGCTTTTCGGCAGAATCGTTAAAAGACCGTATCCTCGATGCCGACTGCCGTTATTTGGTTTGTGCCGATGAAGGCTACCGTGGCGGCAAGACCGTCGCGCTAAAAACCAATGTCGATAAGGCGGCGGCCAACTGCCCCAATCTTGCCAAAGTGCTGGTGATAAAGAACACCGGCAACGCTATTGCTTGGCATGACACCCGCGATGCGTGGTATCACGAGCTGATGGCGGAGGCCAGCAGCGACTGCCCGGCGGAACTGATGGATGCCGAAGACCCGTTATTCATTCTGTACACCTCCGGCTCGACCGGCAAACCGAAAGGCGTCCAGCATACCACCGGCGGTTATCTGCTTTATGCGGCAATGACGCATAAATATGTGTTCGATTATCAGGACGGTGACGTTTACTGGTGCACCGCTGACATCGGTTGGATCACCGGCCATTCCTATGTGATTTACGGGCCGTTATGCAATGGCGCAACCACACTGATGTTTGAAGGCGTCCCCACTTATCCCGAAGCCGACCGTTGCTGGCGCATCATCGACAAGCACCAGGTGAACATTTTTTACACGGCACCGACGGCAATCCGTGCGCTGATGGCGCAGGGCGATGATTTTGTCAGCCGCACCGAACGCACCAGCCTGCGTATTTTGGGCAGTGTCGGCGAGCCGATCAATTCGGAAGCGTGGGAATGGTATTACCACATTGTCGGTAATGAACGCTGCCCGATTGTCGACACTTGGTGGCAGACAGAAACGGGTGGCATCCTGATTACCCCGCTGCCCGGCGCGACCGAGTTAAAGCCCGGTTCGGCAACACGGCCATTTTTCGGCATAAAACCGGAAATTATCGATACTAAAGGCGCGGTCTTGGAAGGCGCAGCGGAAGGCTTGCTGGTGTTAAGCCACCCGTGGCCTGGACAAGCCCGCACGGTCTACGGCGACCATCAACGGTTTATCGACACGTATTTTAAAAGCTATCCGGGCTATTATTTCTCTGGTGACGGGGCGCGCCGCGATGAAGACGGCTATTTCTGGATCACTGGGCGGGTTGATGATGTGCTGAATGTTTCCGGCCACCGGATGGGCACGGCAGAAATCGAAAGCGCGCTGGATTTGCATGAACATGTCGCAGAATCGGCGGTGGTGGGCTATCCGCATGACATCAAAGGGCAGGGGATTTATGCGTATGTCACGTTAAAAGCGGGCATCAGGCCAACTGACGCGATGAAAAAAGAACTGATTCTGTTGGTCAGAAATGAAATTGGCGCGATAGCCACGATTGATAAAATCCAATGGGTGGCAAGTCTGCCAAAAACCCGTTCCGGCAAAATCATGCGCCGGATTCTGCGCAAAGTCGCCGCCAATGAGCTGGATACGTTGGGCGATACCTCAACCCTAGCTGACCCCGCCGTGGTTGAAGATATTATTGCTAATCGGGTTAATGGCTGAGTGCTTGCAAGCCACCAAAGGTAGCCTTGAGGGTGCTGTGGGCGCTCAAGGCTACTTTAGGATTAATGCTGGCAACCCTCGCCATGGACATGGCCATGGTTGAGCTCGTCTGGGCTAGCGGGCCTGACCTCAATAATTTCCACGTCAAATGTTAGCGGTACGCCTGCCAAAGGATGGTTGCCGTCGATAGTAATATCATCGCCGTCGATGGCAACAATGGTGACAACGCCAGGGCCTTCGCTGACATCGGCATGGAATTGCATGCCGACTTCAATCACATCAATGCCTTCGAACATTTCGCGGGCAATGACTTGTAAGCGGTCTTCCATAAATTCGCCGTAAGCATCTTCAGCCGGAATACGCACAGTAAATTGCTCACCGGTGGCTTTGCCATGCAGGGCTTGTTCCAAGCCGGAAATGATGTTGCCGTTGCCGTGTAAATACATCAGTGGCGCATTGCCGACCGAGCTGTCTATCACCTCGCCTTCATCATTCGTCAGTGTATAGTGGATAGAAACCGCCATATTGTCTGCTACTTTCATGGTAAAACCTTCTGAGTGCTAAAAAAGCGGACTATGATATAGATTTACTAAAGGCTTGTCTGAAAAATACGCCATTCACCCTGAAATCAGCGCTTAAGCAAGTTGCTGATGGCATCTTTTTTCCCGAATAAGTTAAAACAGCCGCAGATCACCCACTAATGCCCCAAGCTTTTTGCCACCACGATTTATTTAATTGATAAGCCAGTAACACGGGGACGGCTAACGCCAACGCATAAACCGCACAAGAATAAGACCATGCAAGCAAGACGGGTAGCCAGCGTGGTGGTGGCGACAAAGCAGCACTCATGTTTGCGGAGATAAAAACCTTGTTTGCGCCGTCAGTCAATAACACCCCCGTTAACGTCTTACATAGCCCTAGCCATAAAACGCAAGCAAGCAAGGCATAAATTATCAGCGTGCTGGCCAACAAATTAAGTGGGCGTCGGTGCGGGATAGCACCCAGCAACAACCACACTAACGGTAATACTAATGTAATTGATGTGGCGTCCCCAAAATGCGCACCCCATGTGCGCAGTCGTCCAGGGACTTGGTCTGGCATCAAAATTTGGGTGTTAATGTCCCATGCGGAAAGGTCGCGCCAATTCAATGAGGCGTGTACGCGCTTGAAAGTCGCTTGCAGCAAGCCATCGTCAACTCTTCCTAACAAAGGCATAAGCACCGGATCGAGCAATAACCACCAGAGAACCATTGCCGGAACACCCCAGAGCAGCAACCGGACAACGAAAGCGATGCCAAACTGGCGGAATATTGTTGTAGGGAAAGGGGGGCTGATGACTGCTAACCATAGCAAAAACATCCCCAGCACGGCGATGTTCAAACCCCAGGTGCCAACATAAAGGTGGATAAAATTAAAAGACAACGGATCAAGTGTTTGCCCCAAGTACAACAAAGCGATCAAGCGCATGATATTGAACGCTTGGATGCTTATACAGGCAAGCGCCAGCCCCGTTATTTTAGCGGGCCAAGATGAGGGATAAGCCAAGATAGCGGCGCACAGCACACAAACAAGCGGCAACGCACTGCAAGACTCGACAACTTCCAAGGTGAAGCTGCCGCCCAAGCCCAGTTGTGCACCGTACACATCGGCCCGCGCGTCAAACACGGATACCGCCTGCCACACTAACTGGGCCAGAAATTCGCCAAGCCCGTGGGAAAAATGCCCTCCCGCCTCGGTTGCCAACATGCCGAAACCCAATGCGGCCCATGATGCGAATCGTATCAAGAAACCGGATAGCATCGGAATCCGCGTTGCGATAAGGGGGGCGGTCATTGCTTGCACCCGCCTATACACCGGTAACCCATTAAAGCCTGATGATGACCGGTACAGGGACGTTGCCTAACCCAAGCCATTTACCGTCGCGTCAGCTCGTCGCTGCTGAGTTGTCCGTCTTGATTGACATCGAGCCTAGAAAATTTTTTCGCCGCTTTATGCCGCTCTTTACCTGGCTGAAATTCTTCAGGCGACAACACACCGTTATTATCGGCGTCGTGCTTGTTGAATTTTTGTTGTTGGGCTGCCGCGCGTTCAGTTTGCACCCCTAGTTCGGTGTTGTCTGTATCGGCTTGGGCGGGGATGGCGGCGGTCAACGCCACTAGGGTTATGATTTTTGCTAGCGTGTTCATAGGGTAAAGTCTCTCGATAAAAAGGTGATTACGGATGAAAGGGGTGGCTGTTGTACCCTCTAGGGCATAAAGGGTACAACCTACTGTTTTTATTTAAGCGGCAAATCCCTGACAAACACCGTTTCTGCGCCAGCTTTTGTGGCATCCAGATTGCTGGGGGCACCAACAGGCGCAGGTGGGTTGTAATTAACAATTTCTTTTTGTTGTGCCAGGCTAACGCCGACCATCAAACCGTTGGTGGCCAAGCTGGCAAGGCTCCCGAAAATAGGTGCATCCGTTGCAGACTTAGCCAGCCGATGGTTGAAACCGGCAAGGCGCATGATGCGTACGGTTTTGCCTGCGGGTACGGTGATGGGGTAACCATCAACAAAGTCATCATTTCCGGTGGCGGGCGTGTGTGCCACGTCCAGCAAAGGTGTCACCGCCGCACCGGTTTGGAAACGGCCAAAACTGTTGACCACATCCGAAGGGATTGTTTGGTAACTGACAAACCAAGTGTCGGCATTTTCGACCGCCGTATTGCCGCTGCTGCTGGCGTGGATAGCGGTGTTGGAATCGGAACCCAAGTTACAGTCATAGGTGGCGGTGACGCTGATGGGGGCAGCGGTGGGGTTGGTAAAGCTGTCCACCATGCGCAACGCATACGTGTCATTAGCCAGCGCGGTCGGATGGAAATAGAACTGGCGCTGCACGTTTAGGCCGGAAAGCGTTGCCGGATCGGTGGTCAATGTTGTGCCGGTGTAATCGACAATCCCGTCCGGGTCTTTGTAAGCGGTGCCGGCAATGGACAGCACATGGCAGCCATCGTACGCATCGCTAGGGGTGGCAACGCCTGCCTCTGTGGAAACAGCCGCCGTATAACTCGCTTCCGTCATGCCAAAACCGAGCGCCCCCAAAACACCAGAGGTGCTAGAACTAGCATCAAATTGGTCACTGATTTGCCCGACAATGAAAGCGTTGGTGGCAGTAATATTAACTGCAGCCGCCTGTGCACGGCTGGCGATGCCAGCACCCGCCAGCATAAACGCCCCCATTGCGGTCGCGCCAAGATTTAAGCGTAATGATTCAAAGCTCGTTTTTTTTGTAGTCATAGCGTTAAGCCTTTGTTTGTTTGTTTGTTTTTAGGAAAAATGCGAGTGAAGTTTAAAGGTTAAATGTTAAGGTTTAAAAAATTATGCCATAATTTTGAGAGAAAGCCTTTGGTTAGTGCATATCTGCTGCGGCAAGCTGCGTAAACAAAGGCGTTAGGGGATCATTGTAACCCCGCCATTTTTCCACCGACTTTTGATAGAGCGGTTGCCGCACCTGCGAAACACTGGCGGTGCGCACCAGATTATCGTTGCGGTGAAAGTCCAGGCAAGCAGGAGCCCAAGGCAAACCGATGAAGTCCAACAGCCGGCGGATTTGCGCTTCCGGATCGGTCACCAGCTGTTCGTAATCTACCGTCAATATCGGCACCGGCAACACCGCTTGCCAATGGCGCATGATGCGTTTGTGCTGCATCAAGCGTGTGGCGATGTGGTCTTGATGGCAGGCCCACTGGATTTGGCCGAACTGGGTCATCCAACACGAGACGGCAATGTCGCGCGGATCGCGGCGCACATAAATTAGCTTGGCATTGGGGAACAATGTCGTCAGCCAACCGAGCTGGCTGTAATTGTCAGGCATTTTGTCGACAATCCGCCTGATGTCGGTACGTCCGCTTTTAAGGCGCAATTTTGCCAATTTATCCAAATGCCACGCGGCGCTGGTTTGCACCGCTACGGGGGTAAGGTCGGCCAGGCAATCCAGTGATGTGCTTTCGGGGTTGCCCATCAACCACGGCAGACGGCTAAACCCGCGCATGGCGAACGGGCATTCGCCCACGCCCAACACGTGCGGATGGCTGGCAAGGATTTGCTCGGTCAACGTGGTGCCCGAACGTGGCATACCGACCACAAAAACGGGCACCGCGCTGTCGTCACCAAAACCAGCAGTACGGCGGAAAAAATCTGTGCTGTAAGTTTCTATCAGGGCGGTGATGTGCCGCTCGTAGTCTTCCGGGTCATAATCCCAACCCCGTTGGGTTTTGTATCGCCAATATAAGGCGTTGCCTTGTTCGACATGTTGGGCGGCGGCGGCGTAGTCTTTAATGCCGTCATAGTAATAGGCCAAACCGTTGTGCAACGAGGCCCGCGCACCGTCACGCAACAGCGGGTCTTGTAATAAAGCCAGCATCCGTGTGCTGTCATCTGCGCCCAGTTTACCCCGAAGGCTAGTGGCAAGGCCGTTTAGTGCGGCGATATTGCTGGGATTTTGCACCAAGGCACGGCGTTGTGCCGCTTCGGCTTCTTGCATTTTTCCAGCCGATGCCAGTACACCACCCATTTTTGCATGGATGCCAGCGATTTCTGGCCGTAACGCCGCCGCCGTTTGGTAATGGCGTAGTGCGCCGTCAGCATCGCCATTTTCCCAAAGTGCCTGCGCGATGCCGAGATGGGCTTCATAATGGTCAGGCGCACGTTCCAGAATGTCTTCCAATGCCGTCTGGGCTTTTTCTTCCTGTTTTTGTTCCAGCCATATCAGTGCCAAGGTGACTTGGTTTTCAATGTTGTCCGGCTCAATTTCCAACGCTTGGCATAACCACGCTTCAGCCTGCGCCAAATCGCCGGTTTCTAGCCAAACTTTACCGATATTGCCGCGCAACGTCGCCGACTGCGGCATGTGTTGATAGGCGGTGGCATAGGCATCCATGGCTTCTTCCAGCTGTTCCATCGCTATCAGGCAACGCCCCAAGTTCATATAGGCCGTGCCGTCTTCCGGCGTGAGCCCAACCGCGCATTGGCAATGTTCTAACGCTTTATGCCATTGCCCCAAGGCCAACAATAGCGGCCCTAAATTGGTATGGGCATGTGCATCGTCAGGATTTTTTCGTAACGCTTGCTGGTAAGCGTCCCGCGCTTCCTGCAACCGCCCCAATTCACGCAGGGCATCGGCGCGTAACCCGTGTAAGCGCCCGTCTTGCGGCGCCTGTTTGAGCGCCTGTTGGAACGTGGCAAGGGCTTCATCCGGTTGTTTAAGTTGCAACAGGCAACAGCCCAAGTTGATACGGGCAGGGACGTAATCAGGGTTTAATTCCAACGCCTTGCGGCAACTGATTGCCCCTGCGTCAATTTGACCGGTACGCCGCAACGCTTCGCCTAAGTTGCTGTGGTAGTGTGCGGCGAGGGGTGCAAGTGCCACAGCACGGCGGAAAAATTCAATGGCTGGTGCCGCTTGTTGCTGTTGCAGCAACGCCGCACCCAGCCAATGCAGCACTTGATGATTGTTAGGCGTGGTTTTTAAGCGTTTACGGCACAGGCGTTCTGCTTGGCTAAAGCGCCCGTGTTGGAGATGGTTGAGGATTTGTGCCGGGTTAAATGAGGAAGATTGGCGCATAAGTCGTGTGGTTAATAGTTGTTGCGGACAAATTTTCGGTTTTTATATGCGGTAAGTATCGCGTACCGTTAATGAAATTATGATAAAAATCAATATAAAAGGTGTGCAATGTGTCTCCTTGCTGATGTTGTTTTGATGAAACGTCAATAAATCCCGGCGGTTTAGTTGAATTCGATAGAAAAAATAATTAAAGTGGCTGACGATGTGATAATAACTACACAAAATGGCAACACATCCCAACTGAGGAGACCCCGAATGAAAATAACAACGCCCTATCAATCCTTGCTATTGATCTCTGCACTTTTAGCCAATGGCGGCGCGTTCGCCTATGATCCCGATAAAGAAAAAGACTGCAAAAAACCCCGCTTCTCTGATTTCAATCTGACGGAATATAGCGCCGCCAATGAAGTTAAGATAGCGCCCGAAACCGAATTTTTTTTCAAGTTATCGCCTTGGGTAGATCCCAGCACCATTAAAGTGACTATAAAAGGCCAGCCTATCGAATTTACCGTCGACAGCAATAGCAGCTTCCATAAAGTGACCGCCAAGTTGCCGGCTGCGTTGGCTGGACAATTCGCCAGAATTAATGCCAGCGCCAAAGCCGTTTTAGGCTGCGATAGCCAAGATGGCTGGCTGGTTAAGATAGCCGAACAATAACCCCTTCATAAGGGGCAGGCAAACCTGTCCCTCTGCATGGACAGTCAAATTTTGTTTATGCCAAGCCTTTTTACTGGGCAGGCATCTACGCGTTTGTATCAAAATCCTGAACCAGGTTGTTTTAGGAATCCAATTCCGTCATTTGTTGGTGCCTGGCCTAAGGCAGCGTTCCGGTGCGGGTAACAGCCAAACTTCCTGATGATTTCATTAACCCAGAATGCCACTATGTCTTGGTAACTAAGCACCATTAATTAACAATGGTTTCATGTGTTTTGTAAAACTAGCAGCCGGTTATTGGCAGGCATGGCAACATCATTGATTAATTCAAGGCCTGCGGAGGCCGCCAACAACACGATGTCTTCAAAGTCCCTTATGCCGCTTAAGCTGTTCTGGTTTTTTAGCCATTGGTCAAAGCGGGCGTTGCTGTCACTGGTGTAAGCGCCGTTATAGTTGAATGGCCCATAAATGCACACAAACGCCTTGGCATTCAGGTGAACGGCCAGGCGGTCAAACAAAACCCGCACTTCCTCCCAACGCATGATGTGCAGCGTATTGGCGGTGAATAAACCGTCAATAGTAGTGCAAGGCCATACCGCATCAATGACATCCAGCGTTAATGGCGGTTTCAGGTTGGGTATGTGCGCGTCTTCCCGCCACAAACTGATACCGGGGATATAAGCGCTTCTATCGGTCGGTTGCCATTCAAGATGCGGGAGGTGCTTGGCAAAATAACAGGCGTGTTGACCGGTGCCGCTGCCGATTTCCCAAACGGTGGCGGGCGTTGAAAAAACGCTGCTGATCACTTGCAAAATCGGCGCTTTGTTATTTTCACAGGCCTGAGAAAAAGGTTTTTGGATCATGTTTTTTGCTGGATTGATGATATTCTGTTGTTTTAACTGTACTGTTTTTAAAAATGGAAGTAAAACAAATCAATGGCATGGCGCAAATTGACGGCAAGGACTGGAACCGGCTTGCCGGTGATGCTTATCCTTTTTTGCGCCATGCGTTTTTATTGGCGCTGGAGCAAAGTGGTTCGGTCTGCGCGCAAACCGGTTGGATTCCTGCGCATTTGCTGGTGATGGCTGAAGGCGAACTGGTCGCCTTTATGCCGCTGTATCTCAAACAGCATTCTTGGGGCGAATATGTGTTTGACCAGCAGTGGGCGCAAGCTTATCAACAACATGGCCTCAATTATTATCCAAAATGGCTGACAGCTATCCCGCTGACGCCGTGCCAAGGGGCGCGCATTGTCATCAAAACCGGTATTGACCCGGTTGAAGTCACGCACACATTACTGGCTTTTATAAAACAGCTTTCCGAACAACGGGGCATTTCATCATGGCATTGTTTGTTCCCTGCCCCGCAACAGGCTGAACAGTTACGGGCATTGGGCCTAAGCATCCGCGAGGGTGTGCAGTTTCATTGGTTTAACAGGGGTTACCGGGATTTTAATGATTTTTTGCAAACCTTGAGCGCCAGTAAACGCAAAATGCTCAAGCGCGAACGCCGCCGCGTGGAAGAGCAAGGCGTCCATTTATTGCGTATTGCAGGGGCGGAAGTCAGTGCTGCGCAATGGCAGGCATTTTTTCAGTTTTACACGATGACTTATTTAAAATGGGGCTCGCAGCCGTATTTGAATCTGGCGTTTTTTCAGCAAATAGCCGCAACTATGGGTGAACAATTATTGCTGGTGTTGGCAGTTAAGGATGATAAATATGTGGGTGCGGCGCTGAGTTTTGTCGGTGGCGACACGATGTATGGCCGCTATTGGGGCTGTTACGAAGAATATAACAGCCTGCATTTTGAAGCCTGCTATTACCAAGGCTTGGACTATTGCATCGAACATGGCTTAAAGCGCTTTGACTCAGGCGCTCAAGGGGAGCATAAAATCTCCCGTGGCTTTGAACCCATCACCACGTATTCCGCGCACTGGCTCAAAGATGCCGGGTTTGCCAAAGCAATCGGAGAATTTTTAGCCCAAGAACAAAAAAGCGTGCAGCTTTATAAACAGGATGCGGCTTCTTATCTGCCTTTTAAGCAGGAAATATGAGCTGTAAAACTCTGAACTTGATTTGACAATTGCCAAAATTAGTCTCAACTGCATCAGACATTGACTGTCTCAGTTCGACCCTTTGCAGACAGATAGGAGTTAATGGGCAATGACAAGAACAAACAGATAAGCTGTCAGTCAAAATGTGATTAGCTTGTGTATAGCTCATTTTTGATGTCTTCAGGCAAAATGAACACGGATATTATGAAATCTTTACGAAACGTAAACAACCCCATGAACTTAATTTTTATACGTAACGTATAAAAAAATGATTTTTTGCTATACTAACGTTCAAATCACGAAAGAAGAGCCCATGACGGCAGCTTATGACATTCAGCATTTAATTAGCGCTTGCGAAACAGGAAGCGTTATATTCGTGACAAAGGCAGCTCAGGACGATGCTAGCGCGCATTTCAAGCTGCGCACGAATAGCGATGTTTATGCATTTATAGCTAATGGAGGTTTAGAAAATCTCAACCATATTAATACGAAAGAATGGGAAAACAATCCCAACCCTGAGACAGAAATTATGGTGGATGCTTACGACTTTTACTCAGGAAAAAAACAAGGTTATATTGCCTTCTTTTTTAATCCTAAAACACAAAAATGGATCATTAAGTCATTTAAACAGAATCTTAAACAACGCCCCAAAAATAATGCAATAGAAGAACAGTTAAAACTTGCATTCCAAATAGGAGAAACAAAATGACTAAATCATGCCCTGCTTGTGGCTCAGACTCAATTAATACTTCCGAAATACATAACCGTATCCATATCGCTTATGGAGATAATGATGAATATATCGAAGTTGTTGATCACTGCTTATCTTGCGGTGAAGAAGGCGATTTTTCTGATGTAAACAATACCGAGATAAACAGGGTTCTCAATCAAGCAAAAAGACACTCGGTTTGTAATATCATTGATTTTTTGCAAGACCAGAATGTCAAGACAGCTTATCTTGAAAGGGCGTTAGAGCTTCCAGCAAGAACCGTCAATCGCTGGAAAACAAAAGAACCATCAGCATCCGGTTTAGCGCTATTGAGAATAATACGAACATATCCATGGATACTTGAAGTAGCAGATGCAGATTATGATGAAACTGTTTCAAGATCGAAATTATTGGAACAAGCTGCAAAAGACTTTTACCAAATCTGTGAAGCAAACAATTTCGATCAAAAATATAGGGTTGCTCCAGGACGTTTTGAAGCAACCATTGCCACTAAACCTGAATTCATTAAAACAACATTCACTGCTAATAACGACAATAACATTACTGCGAATCATTGTAACTACTAAACATCTGGAAAAAACAAATTATGGCCGAAACGACAAAAATTGAATTTACAAATAATGAGTTGCTGCGTATTTTGTTAAGAGAACAAAATATAACAGAAGGGAATTGGATATTAGCTGCCTCATTTAAGTTCGGTGCAATGAACATGGGAGAATCACCTTCCGAAGCTTCGCCTACCGCAGTGGCAACTATATCCAGAATAGCTATAGAGAGAGTGCACGATCCCTTGCCATTTTCAGTGAATGCTGCCGAGCTGTAATCATCTATACCCAAGGCCATAAGGTGCGCAGACTATAGGGTGCTGCCGTCAGGCGCACCGTTCGCGATCGTTGCGCCTCGCATGGCGCGGCACAACCTATAGGTGGCCGCACCTTTTTGGGATTACGGCTGGCGGCTGTAGATCAATCAGCAGACCTTCGTCAGAAAAACCATCTGTCTGCTTTTGGCCGAACTGAGACCGTCAATGTTCTGATGAAGTTGAAACTAATTTTGGCAATTGCCAAATCAAGTTCAGGGTTTTACATATAAGCCTATCAGCCCCGCTTACCACTCATCCCCTGTCGTCTGACGGTTGCGCTGGCCGTATTGGTATTTGAATTTACGCTTTAACAAGCCAGACGGGTCATCGGGAATCCGGTTCAGCCATTGCTCATTGGCTTGTTGCTGTTCGGCGGACAATGCCTCTGCGGCGGACGCTTCTTTGGCTTTGTTGTCATCCTTGTCTTGTTGCCCGGCTTGTTGTTGGGCCGCCGCTTTTTGTTCTTCGGCTTTTTGCGCCTCCGACTTTTGTTCCTTGGTTTGTTGTGCGTCCGATTTTTGTTCTTGCGCTTTATTTTCGGCTGAGTCTTGCGGTTGCTCTGCCCCTTGTTCGTTGCCCGGACGTTCGGGCTTCTGCTCTGGCTTTTGGTTATTATCCGCTTGGTCTGATGATTCGCCCTCTTTGTCCCCGTTACCTTCTTTACCCTTTTGGCCTTTATCTTTGTTTTCGTCTTGCTGGGACTTTTCTTTGTCGTCCGGCTTGTTGTCTTTTTGTTGCTGCTGTTGTTCTTGCTGCTTTTTTTGTTTTTCCAGTTCCTTTTCTACCAACTCTTTGTTGTATTTGGCATCAACATTATCTGGGTTTTTCGCAAGGGCTTTTTCATAAGCTTTTATTGCCTCCTCTAACTTACCCGCTTGCGCTAAGGCATTGCCTTGGTTGTATAAGCCATCCCCAGATTCTGGGGGCGCCTTTTCGATGGCTTTGTTATACGCCCCCGCTTTATAGTTCGCTGCGGCTTGCCATTCTGGGTTTTCAAATAAGTTTGCCGCGTCTTCAAATTGCTTGTTCCGGTACGCCTGTTGCGCTTGCTGGTCTTTAGTCTGCCATAAATCTTGCCATTCAAACGCATAGCTGTTTTTCGGCAGCGGCAATAACAGCAATAAAGCGAGACACAACACGCCTTTTCTAAACAGCAGCGCGGCTAAAGGCAATACTGCGATTAATAACCACGGGCCTTGGTCATTCCACACTTCCAGCCGGTAATCCTTGTTTTCTTTACCTTGGCCCTGTTGTTGCACGGGTTTGTTAACCGTTGCCAGCAAAGTTTGGATATCGGCATCATTGGCGGTGATGGTTTGATACACGCCATGGCCTGCCTGCGCCAGTTCGCGCAACTCGGCGACATTTAATTTGGGGATGACGATAGTCCCTTGCGGGTCTTTCATAAAGCCGCCGCCATTAGCCAGCGGTATCGGCGCACCATCAGCCGTGCCGACACCTAACACCGACAACTGGAAGCTATCCAACGCGTTGATGCCGGCCTGCATTTGTCCGGCATCAACGCCGTCGGTGATTAAAACAATCTGCCCTTGTTGTTGTCCTGCTTGCTTGAACAGGTCGGCGGCTTTTGCCAACACTAAAGCGGTATTGCTGCCTTGGCTGGGCATAATGTCCGTAGTCAGCGCCGACAATTGGCTGGCTATGGTTTCAATATCCTCGGTCAACGGCGTGACGGTGAACGCATCACCGGCATAGACCAGCAACGCGGTTTGCCCATCTTTACGCTGTTTTAAAATATCGGCAATTTTGTAACGCGCCCGTATCAAACGGCTGGGTTTGACATCCTCGGCATCCATCGAACGCGACAAATCCAGCGCAAGCACTAACGCCGATGCATTTCTGAACACTGGCGTAGGCAAACGTTGCCAGGTTGGCCCCGCCAGCGCGACTATCGCCAGCAACGCGGCCAATGTGCCTATGGCTAATGGCCAGCGGCTGGCGGTGCCGGTTTTTTCCTGCAACACGTAAGGCAACAACGCGGCATCGCACACCGAAGACCAAACCCCTCGCCGAAGTTTGCTGCGTAACAGCAACACCGCCAGTACGATTGCCGGAATAAGGGCTAAGAGCCAAAAAGGCCGGATAAAATGAAAATCACTCAAGTTCATGACAACCTCACACGAGCCCATACAATGACACCAGCCAATGCCAGCGCCAAAGACAACGGCCAATAAAACAATTCACTGCGCGGCCTAAAGTATTGTTTGTCTTTTTCCACCGGTTCGAGCTTATCCAGCAGCAGATAAATATTGTTCAGCTCGTCGGTGTTTCTGGCACGAAAATAACGCCCGCCGGTACTTTCGGCAATTTTTACCAAGGTGTCTTCATCCAGATCAACCGATGGATTGACCTTGCGGTTGCCAAAAAAACTGCGCACAACCATTTCATCGGCACCGATGCCAATCGTGTAAATTTTTAAATGTTTGGCGGCGGCAAGTTCAGCGGCTTTTAATGGCGAAATTTCACCTGCGGTATTCGCACCGTCGGTCATCAGCACCAGCACGCGGCTATTGGCATCTTGGTCGCCCAAGCGTTTGACCGCCAAACCAATCGCATCGCCGATGGCGGTATTGTCGCCTGCGAGGCCAAGCACCGCTTCATTTAACAAGATCATGACGGTTTTTCTATCGAAGGTCAGCGGTGTTTGCAAATACGCTTGTGTACCAAACAAAATTAGCCCGATCCGGTCGCCTACCCGCCGGTTAATAAAATCGCCCGCCACCCATTTGGCGGCAGTCAAGCGGTCAACCGGTTCTTTGTTGATAAGAAAATCCTGCGCTTCCATACTGCCTGACAAGTCCACCGCCAGCATCAGATCACGTCCGCTGATGGCTTGCTCAATCGGCTCGCCCAACCACTGCGGACGGGTGCAGGCAATCACCAGCAGCAGCCAAGCAAACGCGGCTAACAGCAGTGGCCATTGTTGCGTTTGGGAAACACGGGGTGTTTCGCCGTCCAGAAAATCGTCCAGAAACGGCACTTTTAAGGCGGCCTGTCCGATAGGTTGATGGGCCGGCATAAGCCAGCGGACTATGAGGGGTAAAGGCAGTGCCGCCAGCAGCCACGGCCATTCGAAATGAATCATTTTGCGGGTTTTAATTTAGGTTGTTTGGCTTGGGCTTTAAGCCAGCGTTCACAGAGGGAAATCAATTCAGCCAGCTCGCTATCGGTAGGCTGTGTTTTTTGATAAGGCGCATTCAGCAGACAGTGGCCGATACCGGTGCCAAACGCGGCTTCTTTAACCGAGCTGTCAAGGAATGCCAACCACGCTTGTCCGGTCAAGCCGGCAACAGCCACTCTTGGCGATAGGCTGATGGCAACCCGCCGCAATAAGGAGGAAAGCTCGCCAAGCTTTTGTAAGTTGGTTTTTTCTTTGTCCAGTTTGATGGCAAGCAGGATTTTTTTGGCGGTTTTGACCGCCGTCTTGCGCCGCAGATGTTTGTAGAGGCGATAACAAAAAAAACCGGTTAACAGGATTAACAGCGCCAATAGCCACCAGCCTATCGCCGGTGGCCACCAAGCAATGGCTTCGGGCAAATGGATGTCTCTGAGGGGCAGTGGCGTGGGTTGCATAAACGTATTTTAATGAAGTGCGGGGTTATTTTAAGCACAATAGCGGGTCTTCCGCCGTGCTGCATTGGATAAACGCCAGACCGTTTTTTTTCGCCAATTGTTCCAAGTGCTGTTGGCGCTGGGCAAACCGTTGTTGATAGGCCATTAAGCGCTGGACATCGCCGCTGTCAACCACCACATCGCGGTCATCATCGGTGAAACGGTAACGGCCTTTGGTCGGCAACTGGCTTTCCAACGGGTCATAAACAAAAATCAACACCACATCACAATGCCGCGCCAATTTCGCCAGATGGGTTTGGGCGTTATCGTTAAAACCGCGAAAATCACTGATGATATAGACCAGACTGCCGGGGCGGGCATGTTGGGTTAGCCTTGCCAAGATATGTTCCAAGGTGAACTGTTCTGTTTGGCTGCTTTTCTGCCCAACCAAGGCATTTAAAAACCGCAACACGGCATGTTTGCCATTTTGCGGCTTTAATTCTGTGCATTGTCCATCAGAAAACAATTGCCCGCCAATCCTATCGCCGTGATGCTGGGCGGCCCACGCCAATAATCCCGCCAGTTTAGCCGCCAACACCGACTTAAACACGCCCCGCGTGGCAAAGTGCATAGACCGGCGGTTATCGACCGAAATAAACACTGGCCTTTCGCGTTCTTCCCTGAAGACTTTGGTGTACGTTTCGCCGGTACGCGCCGTGACGCGCCAGTCAATACTACGGATGTCGTCACCGGCTTGGTAGGCGCGCACTTCGTCAAATTCCATGCCGCGCCCTTTAAAGCGCGATACATAGCCGCCGCTTTGTTGCGCACGGATGGCGAGATGGTTCAATTGCAAACCCGCCGCCGGTCTGGCGAGATCCAACAAGGTTTTCAATGAGACTGAAACCAGCCCGTTAGCTGGGGCATTCGCTTTTTTTAACATTAGGGCACAGCAATCCGGGCAATCAGTTCTTTAATGACGGTGTCGGCGTTAATGCCTTCCGCTTCGGCCTCGTAAGATAAGATCAAGCGATGCCGCAGGACATCAAACGCCATGTCCTGAATATCCTCAGGGGCGACAAAATCACGTTGCGACAACCACGCTTTTGCCCGTGCGCAGCGGTCTAAGGCAATGCTGGCGCGTGGGCTGGCGCCGTATTGCAACCAGCCCGCCAAATCTTGGCCATACACTTCGGGGTTACGCGTGGCGAGGACAATTTGCAATAAATAATCTTCAAGACTGTCCGCCATGTGGATAGCGAGCACTTCACTACGTGCTTCAAACAGCGTGGTTTGGCTAATCCGCTCGAATTTTTGCAACGGTTTTGCAACGCTCTGGCTGGCTTCGGCGCGGGCCAAATGCAAGATGCTTTTTTCATGTTCCGCTTTGGGGTAATCCACTTTGACATGCAACAAAAACCGGTCTAGCTGCGCTTCCGGCAAGGGATACGTGCCTTCCTGCTCAATCGGGTTTTGGGTTGCCATCACCATAAACAACGGCGGTAAGGGGTAAGTTGCCTGCCCGACCGTGATTTGCCGCTCCGCCATGGCTTCCAGCAACGCGGCCTGCACTTTTGCCGGCGAACGGTTGATTTCATCCGCCAAGATTAAATTATGGAATAACGGGCCTTTTTGAAATTCAAACGTGCCTTGTTGGGGACGGTATATTTCGGTGCCGGTCAAATCGGCGGGCAGTAAATCGGGCGTAAACTGCACGCGATGGAAGTCGCCTTGAATGCCTTTGCTAAGCACATTGATGGCACGGGTTTTTGCCAAACCCGGTGCGCCTTCGACCAGAATATGGCCATCCGCCAATAAGCCGATGAGCATCCTTTCCACCAGCACATCCTGACCGATAATTTGTTGGCTAATAAAATTTTTAAGCTGTACTAACGCCGTTTGCGTAACGCTTTTATTGCTACTTTGTTCTGACATGAGTATTGTTTGTTATTGATTGGAGAAAAAATCTAAATTTAACAATAGCGTAATAAGCTTAACGAGAGCAAAACATATTTTCTGCCCGCCCACTCGGAAAGCAAGCGGTAGCGTTGCAAAAAACACCGCTGACGTATTACTTAACCTATTGTATCTAAATCATTATAACGACCAGAAAACTGACTATGGAATTCAACATTATCCATTTTTTTAAAGAAGAGCTGTGGCTGTTAAATGAGTCGGTATTACCTCCCTTTAAAAAAGCAATCATCAAATTGCTAAAAATAATTATATTGTCAATCCAGGGTTTTTCCACTGATCTGTGCCTCTTAAGGGCAGCGGCATTGACCCTTTATAGCCTGTTGTCGATAGTGCCGGTCATCGCCATGTTATTTGGCATTGCCAAAGGCTTCGGTTTTGAAAGCATATTGGAACAACAATTGATTGTCCAAGTGCCAAAACAAGAAACCACTGTCTTACAACTCATCCATTTTGCGCAAAATCTTTTGGACAACACCAAAGGTGAAGTAGTTGCCGGTATTGGTATTGTCGTCCTGTTTTGGAGCGTCATTAGCGTCATCAGCAATATCGAAGAGTCATTTAACGCCATCTGGAAAACTGGCAAAAGCCGCGCCATAAGCCGGAAATTTAGCGATTATTTATCGGTGATGCTATTGGCACCGGTGGTGCTAATAACGTCCAGTAGTATTGCCGTGTTTCTGAAAACCAAGATAACCTGGCTAATAACGCTAATCCAATTGCCGGAATTTGGGACGTGGTTGGTTATTCAAGCGTTGGGCTTATCGCCTTTACTGCTAATGATAGGGTTATTTAGCTTTATCTTGATTTTTATGCCCAACCATAAGGTCAATTACCAAGCTGGCATCATAGCCGGTATCGCCACCGGCATTTTGTACAACGTGCTCCAGTGGGCTTATCTGAGCCTACAGATTGGCGTGTCAAATTATAATGCCATTTATGGCAGTTTTGCGGCCTTGCCCTTATTTGTTATCTGGCTGCAAATCGGCTGGATGATTGTACTGTTGGGCTGCGAAGTCGCTTTTTTTATCCAGAATTATGAAAACCATCGCCATAGCAACCGGTTTGCCAATTTAAGCTTTTTCCTGAAAAAAGTCATCGCCCTGCAAATCACCCATTTGATTGTCAAAAATTTCAGCCATTTGAACTCCCCATTAACGGTATCCGAAATAGCCACCAAACTGCTTATCCCAATCGCCGTTATCCAACCGATTTTATTAAAACTATTGGAAAGCCGGCTTATTGTCGAATTAAAAAACCACGATGACGAGATAGTCTACCAACCCGCCGTGGATATTAATATCCTAACTATTGCTTATGTCATTAACGCGCTGGAGCAGTGCGGGCATAGCTATTTGCCCAACATCCATCAGGAACGGCTGTTTATGAACGCCCTCACTAATTTCCAAAAATTGATGGCGGCTTCGGAACACAATTGTTTGTTGAAAGACCTTTGACCGCTGTTGCCCGTGAGGATATGCCTTGGATGTCCGGGTGTAGATGTAGGGTACGCACTGCGTACTTTGATAGTCCTGCAATGGGCAAGTCCACATACGACCGCCCGTCCTTAAAGGACACGCAGTCGTTCTGATTTTACAGTCCCGCGCCTTTTTATAAGCCTTTACTGCGGTTTTCCATGCGCCGTAAAAACTCAGCCATTATCAACCGATAAAGCTCATCACCCAGATATTGGTCTTCAATGCCGCTATCAATGCTGGGGTTGTCATTGACTTCTATCACATAACCCTTGCCATTTTTTTCTTTCACATCGACTCCATAGAAACCATCACCTATCTGTTGCGTGGCTTTTAGCGCGGCCTCCAACACGGCTTTGGGGACTTCAAAAGTAGCCATTGTCTGGAAATCACCACTGGCAGTTTGATTGGCGCTGTGCCGGTAAATTTGCCAGTGGTTTTTAACCATATAATAACGGCAAGCATATAAGGCTTTGTTGTTAAAGACACCGATACGCCAATCAAAATCGGTGTAGAGAAATTCTTGCGCAAGCAGTAGTGCCGATTGTTTGAACAGCTCCCCCACCTTACTATCCAACTCTTGCCGGTCGTTGACTTTAACAATGCCACGGGAAAACGAACCATCCGGTATTTTAATGACGACAGGAAAACCGGACTCGACTTCCAGTTGGTCCAAATGTCCGGCATTGCCTCTGTGCAATATCCAGGTTTTTGGTGCAGGCACACGGTGGGTGCGGAACAGGTCGGCCAAATAGACTTTGTTGGTGCAACGCAGCATGGACGTGGGGTCATCAATCACCACCATGCCTTCCGCCTCGGCTTTTTTGGCAAAGCGGTATGTATAGTGGTCTATCCCCGTTGTTTCGCGGATAAATAGACCGTCAAATTCAGGCAGCCGACCAAAATCATGGCGGTCTATCAATTCCACATCGATGCCTAGTCCGGTGCCGATCTTGATGAATTTTTTCAACGCCGCACGGTTGCTGGGCGGTAATTTTTCTTCCGGATTAACCAGTATGGCAAGATCGTAACGGGCTGCTTTACGGGGCCGGCCTTTACGCCAGACTTTTTTGCTGAATTTGTCCAGCGCTTCGGCAAAAAGGGTCTGCCCGGCATCATCCAGATCACGATGTGATATGGCTTTTAAATCAGTGACTTCCCATTGTTCCCTGAAATGTAACGTGGCTTCCAGCACGGGGAAAGGAAAACGGTCAAACAACAGCCTAGCCAATTCCTGGCAAGCGGGGTCAGGCGTTGTGCCAAAATAGCTTAGCAAAGTAAATTCGCTATCTTTGTTTTGGTGTTTAAAAGCACGGGCTAAAGGCAAGGACAAATCATCCAACTGCAACCGGTAGAGCGCGTTTTTGCCCAGATCATTAAGCGCTTTAACCGAAGGGATGACATGATGGCTGCGCGCTTCGGCCAATAATGAGCAGTAATAGCCATCGGAAAGATAGCTGTAACTGCTGCACAGATTAATGAGCCGGACACGCTCTTCCGCTTGGCCTTGCCCCGTTGCGAGATAACTTTCAAAGGTGATGACCTGATCGCTAGGGTAATAAGGGTTCCAGTCGGAAAGCGTGTCAACAACCAGCAGAGTCCGTGCCATAACAATGATAAGCCTTAAGGATAAATAAAATATAATTCTGGAACCAGCCCGCTTTTTTCACAAGGGATTTCTTAGGTTAAAGAAAACTATTCCAACCTGTGCGATTCATCACGATGGCGTATAAGTCGGCTTCTCCCGCCACCTTTAACGCTGATTTTTATTGCTCTCAACCTTGCCAAAGGCTGTAAACCAACAGCATCATAGTGTAATCTGCAATAGTTACAATTCCTGAAACCACAACAACAAGACCCTTTCAATTCATATTTGGCATAACCATACACCCCTAAAAGGCGAGGAACCGATGAACCAGCCCTCAAACATAGTCTCCCTTAGCATAGCCTTCGCCTTAATAATGGCTGTTTGGACAATTTTTAGGAACGGCTGGGGTTCCATCAAACTTATACGCTTGCTGGCTTGGGCATTCGGTTTTTATTTCGGCCAAAAAG
Organism: Methylovulum sp.; assembly: GCA_028712695.1. Taxonomy (GTDB): domain Bacteria; phylum Pseudomonadota; class Gammaproteobacteria; order Methylococcales; family Methylomonadaceae; genus Methylovulum. Next base: position 119,933 of record JAQTQZ010000008.1, read on the forward strand.
TGATTGATCTCGGCTTTCAGACGGTCGCGCAGGCATTGCAGCAAGACGCCCCAGAACTGGAAGGGGCGGTCATGCTTAGCCTGAAAGAATCCTCTTCCATTTACGCCATAGCCGTGACGCCAGAGGGCGACACGGCCATCACCAATGCAACATCGGGGCTGAAAGTGTGGGACATAAAAACCGGCCGGGAACGTTGGTCGCTAGAGACTGGAGGCAGGGGGGTATTAAGCCCTTCCGGCAAGCTTTTAGCGGTGGGAGGCCATAACAAAAAAGGCCAGCGCACCGTAGAACTGCGCAACACAGTTAGCGGGGAGTTGTTGGCAACGCTGGAAGGGGAGCCCACCACATCACAATGGGATGTGGTTTATGGCGGGTTCAGCCATAACGGCGGTTATTTTTTATTGGGCAGCCAATCCATGCAAATGGCGCTGTACCCGTTGGAAAACTTTGATAGCGGCCTTGCGGATTCGCCCCAAGCGGGCGGCAAAACCGTGGAGCCCATTATTGTGCCACGGGAAATCCACGCGGCGGGTGATGTGCATTCCTATCCCAACTTCGGCTTTAACGCCGACGACACGCGTATGTTTGTCCATTCTTATGCCCATGGCACAGTGGAGCAGTGGTCGGTCGAAGCACAGCCGCAACAGCTTAATGCTTACCGTTTTAAAGATACTATCCAGTTTGCCCCGGCTCATTTTTCCGACGATGGCGAGATGGTCTTTAACTGCGACGACAAATACATACACCTCGCACCGACAACCGCCTCCATAAGCTCTGAGGGCCGGGCTATTGAAACGTCAGTCGAAATGGCATATGGAAGCCATCGCATTAAGTACCATTGCGCGTTGAGCCCTGATAATGAATGGTTGGCCTTCGGGGTCAGCGAACATGAAACAGGACAAAGTGACTTCATTTACACAATCAATTTATGGAAGGCGGATGGAACCCCGATTATGGGTGACACGGACACCGACTTTGTCACTGGCACTTCGGGCAAGAAAATCACCCCCCAAGTGGCCCAATTAGCCTATAGCCCAGACTCCCGCTATTTATATGTCGCGGATGACTATATGCGGTTACATATTTACGCGCTCAACGACGCGATCAAAGTGGCCGTCATTCCGTCTGACCAAATTGGCTTCGCCTCTAAATATGCCTTTTCTCCGCTGGTGGCTCCCAGTAATAAAGGCGTGCTGCTGTCCTACCACAGCGCTTCCAAAGCGGTTTGGATTCCGCTGGGTGAACCGGATGAACCACTTTAAAATTAACCTTATACACGCGGAAAAGCGCATCCAAGATGTGTTTAAGCTAGCATAATCCCCATACATCGACGGCGCTGAACTTTTAAGCCAATAACTTTTCAGGTATACACCATGTCCTCTAATTCCCCTTTTACCGCCCTTGATACAGAACTGTTCCCTGTCAGCTACGCAGCTGCCAGACAGCATTGGTTCAAGCAATTGGCGGCGCTGTCCAGTCCTCTTAATCATCGCCCGTATCCCTGCGCCGGTTTAGGCCCTGACGGTGAGCCGCTGGTTACCGACACGGTTTGGATAGGCCCTGAAAATGCCTCAAAGGTGTTGGTTTTGCTTGCCGGAACCCATGGTATTGAAGGCTTTGCCGGAAGCGCCATTGAAATTGACCATCTGCGCCTGATTGCTGAAGGGCACGTGCGTATTCCAGCCAACACCGCCGTGTTGATGGCTCATGCTTTAACGCCGTGGGGCTATGCCTGGCAGCGGCGCGGTGATGCCGATGGCGTTGACCTTAACCGTAATGTGGTTGATTTTACCCAGCCGTTACCGGAAAATACCGGCTATGAACAGCTTCGACCCGCATTGTTTTTATTTGATGCCAAACAAAGGCAAGCCGCTTTCACCGAATTTACCCGTGAACAGGGCCGTGAAGCCTTTGAAAGCGCTATCAGCGCCGGACAGTACACCGACCCTGCCGGGCCTTTTTATGGCGGACACACGCCCGCCCACGGCAGGCTAGTCACTGAAGCATTGATCAGCCATTACGCCCTGCATCAACGGGATTTGGCGGTGCTTGATTTGCACACCGGCTTAGGGCCTTATGGTTATGGTGAAATTATCTGCGACCATGCGCCGGAAAGCACAGGCGCCGCAGTTGCCAGCCGCTGGTACGGCGACTCGGTCACGTTGCCGTTGCTGGGCACATCCAGTTCCGTCCCTAAACACGGTTTGCTTGATTATGCCTGGCACCGCATCATGAATGCGCGTAGCTGCTACATCACCTTGGAATACGGCACTTACCGGACGTTTGAGCTG
>JAQTQZ010000065.1 GCA_028712695.1 Methylovulum sp.
GGTGTGATGCCCTTGGGCGTGCAGGCGCTTTTCCAGCAGATTGGCCAGGGTGGATTTGCCCGACCCGGACAGGCCCGTGAACCACACACACCGAGGTGGCTGGTGCTTGAGCGCGGCGCGGGCGGCTTTGTTCACGCTGAGTTGCTGCCAGTGCAGGTTGTGGTCGCGGCGCAGGGCAAAGTCCAGCATCCCGGCGCCCACAGTGGCGTTGCTCAGGCGATCAATGAGGATGAAGGCGCCAAGAGGACGGTTTTCGGCATAGGGGGCGAAGGGCAGCGGGCGATCGACGTTCAGGTGTACCTCGGCGATATCGTTCATCTGCAACTCGCGCGCGGCCAGCTCCGCCCCACTGTTGGGGTCGATGCGGTGGCGGATGGAGCTCACTGTGGCCGATACGGTACGGTGGTGCAGTTGGAGCCAATAGGGGCGACCGGGGATGAGGGCTTGCTCGTGCAGCCACAGCAGATGGGCATGGAACTGCTCGGCCATCTCCAACGGGGCATCGGCCGCACAGAGCACATCGCCTCGACTGACGTCGCGCTCGTCGGCCAGGGTGATGCACACGGAATCCCCAGTCTGGGCCTGGGGCAAGGCCTGGTCGCCAACGAACACCTGCTGGACCGTAGAGCTAACGCCTGAAGGCAGCACGCGCACGGCATCTCCGGGGCGTAGCGTGCCTTGGGCGATGCGGCCGCAATAGCCGCGGAACTCGGCATGGGGCCGTAGCACCAGTTGCACCGGCAGGCGCATGGGTCCCTGGGTTTCCTCTTGCCCGGCAGGTACGGTCTCCAGCCACTGCAGCAGGGTGGGGCCGGCATACCAGGGGGTGTTGGTGCTGGACTGGGTGAGATTGTCGCCCGTCAACGCCGAAAGGGGAATGGCCTGCACGGCGGTGAGGCCAAGTTTCTGAGCAAAGGCGGCGTATTCATCAGCGATGGCACGGAAGGCACTTTCGCTCCAGTCCACCAAGTCCATCTTGTTGACGGCCAACACCACCTGCCGCACCCCCATCAGCGCCACGATACGGGTGTGCCTGCGGGTCTGGGTCAGCAGCCCCTTGCGCGCATCCACCAGGACTACGGCCGCATCGGCGGTGGAGGCGCCGGTGGCCATGTTGCGGGTGTATTGCTCATGCCCGGGCGTGTCGGCGACGATGAAGGCACGCTGGGGCGTGGAGAAGAAGCGGTAGGCCACGTCAATGGTGATGCCCTGCTCACGCTCCGCTTGCAGGCCGTCCACCAGCAACGCCAGGTCGGGCACAGCACCCTGGGTGCCGAAGCGGGCGGAGTCTTTTTCGAGTGCCTGGAACTGATCATCGAATATCTGTTTGGTGTCGAAGAGCAGCCGACCGATGAGGGTGCTCTTGCCATCGTCCACACTGCCGCAGGTAAGAAAACGCAAGCGACCGTCCATCAGAAATAGCCCTCCTGCTTCTTGCGCTCCATGGAGCCGGTGCTGTCATGGTCGATCAGCCGTCCGGCGCGCTCGGAGCTGCGTGCGGCCAGGGTTTCGGCGATCACCGCCTCCAGGGTATCGGCGTCGCTTTCGACGGCGGCAGTGAGGGGATAGCAGCCCAGGGTACGGAAGCGCACCTTGCGCATCTCGGGTATCTCGCCCGGCGCCAGCGGCAGACGTTCGTCATCCACCATGATCCATTGGCCATCGCGTCGCACGACTGGGCGCTCCCTGGCCAAGTACAACGGTACGATGGGGATCCCTTCCTGCGCAATATATTGCCAGATGTTGGCCTCGGTCCAGTTGGATAAGGGGAAAACCCGCAGCGTCTGTCCGGGGCTCAGCCGGGTATTGTAGAGGGACCAGAGCTCCGGACGCTGGTTTTTCGGCTCCCAGCGGTGACCGGATTCGCGCACGGAAAAAATGCGTTCCTTGGCGCGGGACTTTTCCTCGTCACGCCGGGCGCCGCCGAAGATCACGTCGAAGCCGTGCGCATCCAGGACCTGCTTCAGTGCCTGGGTTTTCATGATGTCGGTATAACCGGCGCCGTGATCGAAGGGATTGACACCCGCCGCCACAGCCTCTTCATTGGTATGCACGATCAGCTCTGCCCCCAACTCTCGCGCCATGCGGTCGCGGTGGGCGATCATTTCGCGGAATTTCCAGCCGGTGTCCACATGTAGCAGCGGAAAGGGCAGCGGTCCCGGCGCGAAGGCTTTGCGCGCCAGGTGCAGCATTACCGAGGAATCCTTGCCGATGGAGTACAGCATCACCGGCTTGCGCGCATCGGCTACGGCTTCGCGCAGGATTTCAAGGGATTCGGCTTCGAGAGTGTTCATAGCAGCACGCCCAAGAAACTGAATCCAGAGAAACCGGATTTGTCGTTCGCTCGATCATTTTGCATCGGTTTGATACCCACCTTCAGATGTAATACTAGTCCACTGATGTTTCTAACTTTTCGCGAGCCGACCCCGGTCATTGGATATTCCCGTCCGTCCCAGCATCTCTCATAAGCGCCGGCTCGGCCAGTGATTCTAGTTGTCATAGCTTTCCATTCCATTGAAATTACAGATTAATCAAATGCGCCGTTCCGCCAAGCTTGAACACCATCACACTTTATCACTGGGCGGCCATCAATTAATGTAAAAATGGCCGGGCGTTCCATTTCAAGTTTCCATTCACTCTTGCCCATGAATAAATCAAAAAGGCCAGCCTCGATTTGTTTGGAGTGTGTTCCTATAAAAATATATCTAACTTTTTTGCATAATAAATCAAATATTTCAGTCAATAGATCAAGTTCTGCGCCCTGTATGTCAACATGCATAAAATCGAGGATTTCTTCATCCTTGATCAAAGTGCCGATGTCAACAGCGGGCATAAGGACATATTTGCCGGAATTGGTTGCGTCGCTTAACTGCTTATTAGTGGGACTAAAAATCGCAGCTCCTCCTCCTCCTTTCTCAGGAGAGATGCTAGGAAATAAGGCAACACTTCCCGCCTTGCCTGCTATTCCCTTTGACAAGACAAACTCATTTTCGGTTATGCCATTATCATTAAGAGCAAGCCGCGCAAAATGAAGGCTTTGTTGATCGGCCTCAACGCCGTAAAGCTTGACTCTCTTTCCTTCTGATTTTGCGGCGACACCAAGATTGTTAATCCAGCAACCCCAACCACATCCTAATTCCAGCATGACGAATCGCTCTCCCGACAAATCAACTGAACGCAGGCAACTTGCCCACTCGGCAATATCCGCATGCCAGTTGGCAGGGATCGGAGCTGGCTCCACAGTACCAATCCGCGCCGCAAGGATGGTTGGATAAAACTCAAGTCGCATTTTCACCCCAAGAAAGTTCGTGGCGTAATAAGGCGATGGCTGCGACTTGGCTTTTGCATATTTATTGATGGTTCCAATAGCATCAAAGGCCGACAGATAGTGCCAAAATGGGCTAGGCTGTTTAGGGGCTGTTTTACCATATTTGTTCTTATACTCAGTACTATTTATAAGCGATTGAACCAATTGGTTTCTGTTTTCGAGACTCTCTAATAGGACCTGAACTACCTTCCCGTTTTCGGGTTCCCTATCTAAGCAAAGGCGATATGCCCATGTCACATCTTCTTTTGTTAACATTTTGTAGGTTCCTCGCTATTCCAGGTTGGGTAGTTTATTGAAGCCGTCCAGAGTGCCGTTACTCAGATGGGTCTCGAACCAGCACAGGATGCCGTCCCAGTGGTTCTGCACGGCGTAGGCGACCTTCACCCTGGGGCCGCTTTCCTTGGCCAGGTTTATCCAGCGTTCTAGCAGGGTGGCTCCCTGGTGCCGGTCCGTCAGTGTGAAAAGTTCCTGGACGGTGGGCCGGAGCTGATGGCTGGCGGCGGTCTTGAGGTTGCGATTCTCCAAGGAGTCAATCTGTTCCTGCTGCTTGAGTTTCAGATTTCTCGTGCTCCTCAGCCAGATCCAGCGCGTGGCATTGAGATCTGGCTGCTTGCGGTGGTGGGCGATCATTTCGCGGAACTTCCAGTCGGTGTCCACATGCAGCAACGCAAAGGGTAGCAGTCCCGGCGCAAAGGTCTTGCGCGCTAGGTGCTGCAGCCTCACTGAGGAGTCCTTGCCGATGGAGTACAGCATCACTGGCTTGCGAGCCTCGGCTACGGCTTCTCGGAAGATTTCCAGGGATTCGGATTCGAGCATATTCACAGTAGTTTCCCCATAAAGCCTCAATAAAGTGGACGATGATTTAGCGGGTTGCACAATTGTTTGTATTGCGGTAATCGCTGGCTTCCGACGCAAATTAGCAAACACTCGCCTCTTTTCCGAACACCATAGATATCGCCTCTTTCCGTCAATCGCCGATAACCAAAAATCGATCTAATATCTCTTTTTGAGCGATCCTACTCGACCAAAACCCTTCCACGTATACTAAGAGCATTTTAAAATTGTATCATCATGTACGTTTCCAGATATCTGGTATTCCAAGCTCCTTAGGTCGTTTGATAGCCATCTATCCTCTGGTACAGTGTCCACAATAATCATAGGCCTACATCGTCTAATAATTCCCATTGCACCGGTTAGTGCTTGTTGCACACAACCCCTCAACGTCCAACTGTATGATATTGATCACTCTTTCTGGAGGGCAGTTAAGTGTCATGTGCTTCACCATGTAGATCGTGTTCGTCATTGTCCCTAATCTGATGGAGCACAATACCACATAAATTTATTTCACTTTGTGAATTCCCCCAGAGCCGGATCTCCAGATCATTCACGTCTTGATCTAGCGAAAACTTCCACGACTGGCCAATAGTATTATCAGAGGATTCATAGAATGGTGTAATCGCAAGAGGTTGGTGGTATATACGCCGTTTCCCGGAATCGCAAACCACCTCTACATAGGCGCCAGCCAAGCCACACGGACCAATACTGCCCACCAGTTTGGCGCTATATCTTCCGCATCCCAGCGTGATGTACGGTCCGTAGCACAAAAAGCCATCCCGGCTAGCCGTCTGCAGCGTTGGCCCCACCGTTACCCCGAATTTGGAAAACATTTGTGTGGGTAATATAACGGTTTTCCCTAAATCCCGTTGTACGCTATCGCCACTCGCTGTGGATAAACCACCACTTTCCGTACCTAGCATCTTATGAATTATTTCCTGATTCAAAAAGGTGACACTGTTCAACTGAACCTGGTGCCCTTCTGGAACCAGCAGGCGAAACTCGATACCAGTTTGTTCGCTATCCAAGACAAACTCCAGCACGTTTGAAAAACCAGATCCACCAATCGCAGGACCGATCAGTTTTTTTTCCGCATGCAAGACGGCACCTTTATCACTGACAATATCAGCGTTACAAGTGGTTCCGCCTGTAATCCAGATACCAGTTGCCACAGCGAGATAGCGCCCCGGCCCCAACCTTAAGTATGGGCCGTGACATAAATACCCCTCGGCTCCACTACTAACAAGAGCCCGCCCGGTTATTGTACCAGTTTTCGTGAACAGGTCCTTAGCGAGGTAGTGTTCCAGATAAGCTCCGTGCCAGTAAGGCCGTATTGATCCGGTGGTGTAATTCCAAGTGATAAGGTCCCTATTGAATGGCCGCACCCCAAGATATAACGAAGGCTTTTTTGAGCGACCATCGAGCACTTCCTTAGACTTAGAATAAAATTCTCTATCTATCTCGGTTAATTTTAGTATATTGTTAAGCATGTTCTCAGAAATATCGTGGCGAGCCGGACGATTGACGGTAACATTGACAGCGCGCAAGGGCGCGTAGTCTGTTAGGCGCAAGAGATCGGCTAGCTGGCTAATAAATTGCGGGAGATCATCATAAAATCCGACCAAGTCATATTCACTAACCACCGCCATTGCCGAATCCAGTCTTTGTTGTTCGCTGGCATGGGGCACAATGAAGTGACTAAAATAGTTATGTCGGACGTCTGCCACGGCAGCACCTCCCATGACTGCGCTGCTGAATCGATTCACATAGAAGTTATCTATACTTACTAAAAATGTGCGGGTCGCTTCCTCCCCCTCTGATTTCAAGAACTGCTGTGCACCCATCTTCAGTTCCCGACTATCATCGTCGAGCCCCATGTTTTTGTCGACATAATGCAACCACGAAATGACTCGGTCAACAGGCTCACGCAGAATAGTAAAATACTGGTAACGAGGATCCAAGCCAGTGCCATCAAAGAGCACATGGCCGCTGATGATTGGGTAATTTCCACCGTACCTCTCTATTAAATGCCTGAGATGGCCCGTCAATAGTGGCGTCACTGTGCCCGCACCTAGATGTCGAACCAGCCAGTCATCGACCGCCATACCAGCCGTTTTTTGCAGATGGTCAAATATGGCGCGTCCAGAATAATAGGCTCTAGTCATACAAGTTCCTTGTGGGTGTTATTTCCAAGCTTCCTCAGACAGATGATCGGCCTTCCGAAGAATCGATGTGGCCCCCCCCCCGCATTAACATTCTTACGTCATAGTTGACGTAACCAAGGCTGTATTAGCCTGCAGGTTCCCACCATATAATAGTGAGATTGTACCTCACGTGGATGGCACCTTACTA
>JAQTQZ010000041.1 GCA_028712695.1 Methylovulum sp.
CGGCCTTGGCTTTTGCAGCGGCTTCGGCTTTGGCCTTTGCAGCGGCCTCGGCCTTGGCTTCGGGCTTGGCCTGTTCGGCGGCTTCGGCTTTGGCCTTTGTTGCGGCCTCGGCCTTGGCTTCGAGCTTGGCCTGTTCGGCGGCTTCGGCCTTAGCTTTTGCAGCGGCTTCGGCCTTGGCCTTTGTTGCGGCCTCGGCCTTGGCTTCGAGCTTGGCCTGTTCGGCGGCTTCGGCCTTGGCTTTTGCAGTGGCTTCGGCTTTGGCCTTTGTTGCGGCCTCGGCCTTGGCTTCGAGCTTGGCCTGTTCGGCGGCTTCGGCCTTGGCTTTTGCAGCGGCTTCGGCCTTGGCCTTTGTTGCGGCCTCGGCCTTGGCTTCGAGCTTGGCCTGTTCTGCGGCTTCGGCTTTAGCTTTTGTTGCCGCCTCGGCTTTGGCTTCCAGCTTGGCCTGTTCGGCGGCTTCGGCCTCTAGCTTGGCTTTTTCAGCCGCTGCAGCTTTCCTTGCCTCTTCTTGGGCTTTTTCTATTTCAGCTTGTTTTTTGGCTTCTTCGGCTTCACGCTGTTGCCTTGCTGCTTGTTCTTTTTCCGCTTCCGCTTGTTTTATTGCCCGTTCTTGCGCTTCTATTTCGGCAGCGTCGAACATGGTTGCGTGAATTATTTCAGGTTCGGGTGTGGCCGGTTCCTGGATAGGCGGTTTAATTAGGGCGCTTAATGCAAATAAAGCCAATAAGGTAAGATGTAAGGCTAAGGCCAATATAAAGGGCCACAAATATCGTCTTTTACTATCCATCTAGCTTATTGTTCGGCAGGTTGTGTCATTAAGCCTACGCTGGGGATGCCGGTGTTTTTAAGCGCGGCCATAACGGTGACTACGGTGCCATAGTCGACGCTTTTATCGGCGTTAATTAAAACTTGGGTGCCGGGCTTGGCCGCTAATGCGGCTGTTACGCGCGCATTGATGTCTTCAGGTTCGATAAGCTCATCTTCCTGATTGTCAATTTTGATGAAATATTGCCCTTGCTCCTTAACTGAAACAACAACCGGAGGAAGGTTTTCTTTTTGCTCAACCATCGCCGATTCGGCTTGAGGGAGGTCAACGTCAACGCCGGTTTGCAACATGGGCGTGGTTATCATAAAAATAATCAGCAACACTAAGGTCACGTCGATGTAGGGGACGACGTTGATTTCCGCCATTGGCTTTCTACGGCCATTTTTTCTGCTTGCGTAACTCATTTGCTGTGCGCCTGTCTTTGCAATAAGACGACAAATTCTTCAACGAACAACTCATATCGGCCGGTTAATCTGTCTAAGCGGGTAGAAAAACGGTTGTAGGCGACCACGGCAGGTATGGCGGCAAACAGGCCGATTGCGGTGGCAATGAGCGCTTCAGCAATGCCGGGGGCGACTTGCGCCAGCGTTGCTTGTTTGACGTTACCTAATGACATGAAGGAGTTCATGATCCCCCAAACGGTACCAAATAAACCTATATAGGGGCTAGTTGACCCCACGGTGGCAAGAAAAGACAAGTGTTCATCGAGCCTGTCCAGTTCCCGGGACAGTTCGATACGCATGGCCCGTTGGGCGCTTTCTACCTGCACCATGGCTTCCACGTTACCGCTTTGGCGCATCCTGGAAAACTCTTTGTAGCCGGCGAGAAATATTTTTTCTATGCCTTCTGGATGAAAATCTTTGGCAGTCAGTTTTCGGTACAAGTCGGCGAGGGGGACGCCAGACCAAAATTGCTCTTCAAATTCGTCGGTGATTTCTATCGCGCGGTTAAGCTCTTTGCGTTTGGAAAAGATGAACGTCCATGAGGCGATAGAGGCGGTTGCCAATATCAGCATGACGAATTGGACAACAAAACTGGCTTCGGTGATTAAATGGAATATGGATAAATCAGTGTTCATTCGTTAACTGCTCGAGTAAATAGTCAGGAATAGCTTTAGGACGCAGGGTGCTGGCATCCAGGCAGGCAATGCGGATCAGGCTACTGCATAAAATAATATCCTCACGGGTAATGCGTTGTGTAAAAGTAAGGCTGGCTTTTTTGGCAAGGGTAATTTCTGCACTGACGTTTAGCAAATCATTAAAGCGGGCGGGTTGCAGGTAATCGACGGTGACGGAGCGCACCATAAAAATAACGCCTTCTTTTGCCAATAGGTCGGTTTGCTCATGTCCCATCGCCCTGAGCATTTCAGTTCGGGCGCGTTCAAAAAATTTCAGATAATTGGCGTAAAACACCACGCCACCGGCATCGGTGTCTTCGTAATAAATACGCACAGGCCAGATAAATGGATCCATTGCTAGCACTATTCAAATAAATCAGTGGAACTGCCAAGTGTTTTCGGCGGTTGCAAACCAAAATGCAGGTAGGCATTCGGTGTCACTACGCGGCCACGGGCTGTCCGCATGATAAAGCCTTGTTGCAGCAGATAGGGCTCCAGCACGTCTTCAATCGTGCCGCGCTCTTCACTGATGGCGGCCGCTAGCGTGTCCAGGCCCACCGGGCCGCCGGCAAAGTTCTCGATCATCGTCATTAATAGCTTACGGTCTAGTGCGTCAAAGCCGTTGCTGTCGACTTTTAACATGTCCAGTGCTTGCACCGCGATAATTTCGCTGACGATGCCATTGGCTTTAACTTCGGCATAATCACGCACCCTTCGTAACAGGCGGTTGGCGATGCGTGGGGTGCCGCGTGCGCGTTTGGCGATTTCCATGGCGCCTGACGGATCCATAATGATGCCCAGCATTTTAGAAGAACGCATGACAATACTGCTTAATTCGGTAATGGTGTAAAACTCCAGGCGTTGCACAATGCCAAACCGGTCGCGCAACGGGGAGGTTAAGAGTCCCGCTCTCGTGGTTGCACCCACTAAGGTGAAGGGCGGCAAATCCAGTTTTATGGAGCGTGCGGCGGGGCCTTCACCAATCATTAAATCCAGTTGGTAATCTTCCATGGCCGGATACAAAATTTCTTCAACCGCCGGGCTTAAACGGTGGATTTCGTCAATAAACAGCACGTCATGCGCTTCCAAATTGGTCAATAAAGCTGCCAAGTCGCCCGCTTTTTCCAGCACCGGGCCTGAGGTCTGGCGAATATTTACGCCCATTTCGGCGGCTATTATATTAGCTAATGTGGTTTTACCTAATCCCGGCGGGCCAAAAATTAAGACATGATCCAGCGCCTCTTGCCGTGCGCAGGCCGCTTGGATAAAAATCTCCATTTGGGTGCGCAGTTCCTGCTGGCCTACATAGTCTGCCAAACGCTTAGGACGGATGGCGCGGTCTTGGCGTTCTTCATCGGTGTGGCTACGCGCACTGATCAGCCGGTCGCTTTCAATCATCGTGCCGCTCCTTGTAGGGCAAGCCTGATAAGCTCTTCACAGCTTTTGCCGTCGCTGGCGATTGCTTGCACCATTTTGTTGGCATCAGGGAGCTTATAACCCAGCGAACATAACGCGCTGACGGCTTCTTGTTTAGGATTACTGATGATAACGGCGGTGACTGTCCTGTCGGTGCTGTCGGTCGTTTGTCCTGAAGCCGGCAGGCGGTCACGCAATTCGATAATCAACCGTTCGGCCGTTTTTTTGCCGACGCCGGGCAGGCGCACTAACGCTTGGCTATCGTTGTTATGGATGCAACGCTGGAATTCGTCTGCGTCTTGCCCTGACAGAATGGTCAATGCCAGTTTGGGGCCGACGCCGTTGACTTTGATTAAGGTCCGGAACAGGCTGCGGTCTGCTTCAGCGGCAAAACCGAACAGGCTATGCGCATCTTCACGGACCACTAAGTGGGTGTGTAAGATGACTTCAGCACCGAGCATCGGTAACGTATAAAAAGTGGTCATGGGGGCTTCAATTTCATAACCGACACCCTGTACATCCAGTACCAATAAGGGTGGTGCTTTATGCACTAGCTTGCCACGCAAAAAACCTATCATTTTAATATACCTTGCTTGCCAAGCATAGTGGCTGTTTGTTGATAATGCGCATGGCACAAACTGATGCCCAGTGCGTCGCTAGCATCAATTTGTAATTCACCTTGAACATTTAATAAAATTTTTACCATGTGTTGCACCTGAAGTTTATCGGCATTACCCTTGCCGGCGATGGCTTGTTTGACTTGCCGCGCCGCGTATTCAAACACTGGTATGCCGACGGTTTGCACTGCACAAATCGCCGCACCGCGTGCTTGTCCCAGTTTAAGGGCGGAATCGGCATTTTTGTGCATAAAAACCTGCTCTATCGCCATTTCTTCAGGATGATGCTGGCCGACAATTTGCACAACACCATCAAAAATTTGTTTAAGCCGGTCAGGGAAGTAATCGGCGGTGATGCGGATACTGCCGCTGGCAATATAACGGTAACCACGTGTTGTTGTTTCAATAATGCCGTAGCCAGTAATTCTGGAACCGGGGTCTATGCCTAGGATTTTCATTGATATAGTTGGAATTTGTGGGCTTAGGAAGGCAGGCCGCTCGTGTATCTAGAAATTAGCTTTATTTTCAGGTAACAAATTGGCGAAAAACATAAGGTGTAGGCAAAAATACCTTTAAAGTGCATAACGAAGGTTTTCGGACATTAGAATTTAAGAATAAGCACTTCCGGCAAAATTTAGTGCGCTGTGGTGTAGGAATAAACACCGGTTTTTGCTAATGCCACATCGCGTTTATTTTGCTCTGACACTTTGGTAGGCTTGGCGGTTTTTCGGTGTTTTACGCCTTGATGGCAACGGGTGTAACCGCTAGCTGGGAAATATAATACGTCAGTCAGGGAAATGTTGCCTGAATATATAAATTGCAACGCATATTTGGCAAGTATATCAAGACAAATTTATGGTTTGCTGTGTTTTTACCCTATTTTTAGGTTAGAATAGGCGGCTTTGAACGCCAGACGAGTTGGGTGGTAGGGTTGCTTGTAACACACTGACTCACTTGGCTTTATGCGGCTCTGCAGGTTGGTTTTAATGCGCCGGTTTTAAACTGGTGCGCATTTTAAAGGCTTGCGGCGTCACTTGGCACCTTCGCTTTTGTCGCGGTCGGAAATTTTTTGAGCTAAGGCTCATAAAGTGATCGCCAAAAAGTTTTTTATGCAACTTTAGAGTAACAACATGACAGATCTATCGCTTTACAGAAACATCGGTATTTTCGCTCACGTCGATGCCGGTAAAACAACCACTACCGAGCGAATTTTAAAGCTCACCGGTAAAATCCACAAAATTGGCGAAGTACATGATGGTGCCGCGACCACAGACTTCATGGAACAAGAGCAAGAGCGCGGCATTACCATTCAGTCAGCGGCAACGACTTGTTTCTGGAAAGATCACCGCTTTAACATTATTGATACACCTGGTCACGTTGACTTCACTATCGAAGTTTACCGCTCATTAAAGGTCTTAGATGGTGGTGTTGGCGTATTTTGCGGTTCTGGTGGGGTAGAGCCACAATCAGAAACTAACTGGCGTTATGCTAACGATTCTGAAGTTGCGCGTATTATTTATGTCAACAAACTGGATCGTATCGGTGCTGACTTTTACCGCGTAGTCAAGCAAGTTGAAGACGTGCTGGGTGCGGTGCCTGTGGTTATGACCTTGCCGATTGGCCGTGAAGATGAATTTTCCGGCGTGGTCGATTTGCTGACCCGCAAAGCTTGGATATGGGATGAATCCGGCGATCCTTTGAATTATGACATCACCGATGTGCCTGCTGACATGGTGGCCGACGTTGAAAAATGGCGTGAAAAACTGATTGATTCAGTTTCTGACCAGTTCGATGATGTGATGGAAAAATATCTTGACGGTGAAGAGCCTGATGTTGAGACGCTAAAACGTTGTATCCGCAAAGGCACTATCAATCTGGATTTCTTCCCAACTTTTTGTGGCTCTTCGTTTAAAAATAAAGGCGTGCAATTGGTTCTGGATGGTGTTATCGATTACTTGCCTTGCCCGACTGAAGTTAAACCACAGCCTGAAGTTGATTTGGAAGGTAACCCGACTGGTAATTTTGCCATTGTTGATGCCGATAAGCCATTACGCTCATTGGCGTTCAAGATTATGGACGACCGTTTTGGCGCGTTGACTTTCTTGCGTATTTACTCTGGAAAACTGGAAAAAGGGACAGCTGTATTGAACACCTTTACCGGCAAAACCGAGCGTATCGGCCGTATCGTGGAAATGCATGCAAACTCGCGTAATGAGCTGGAATCAGCACAAGCGGGTGATATTGTTGCTGTTCTTGGCATGAAGAACGTCCAAACCGGTCATACCCTGTGTGATCCAAAATTTCCAGCCACTTTGGAGCCGATGGTATTCCCTGACCCCGTTATTTCGCTGGCCATCTCGCCAAAAGATAAGGCCGCATCTGAAAAAATGGGTATTGCACTGGGTAAAATGATCCAAGAAGACCCTTCTTTCCATGTCGAAACCGATGAAGACAGCGGCGAAACAATCCTTAAAGGCATGGGTGAGTTGCATCTTGACATCAAGGTTGACATCTTGAAACGTACCCACGGTGTTGATGTTATCGTTGGTAAACCGCAGGTTGCTTATCGCGAAACTATTACTAAAGCCGTTGAGGATGAATACACCCACAAGAAACAATCAGGTGGTTCAGGCCAGTACGGTAAGATCAACTACAAAATTGAACCAGGTGAGCCAGGCAGTGGTTTTGTTTTTGAATCAGCCGTAACGGGTGGTAACGTGCCGCGCGAATATTGGCCAGCCGTTGAAAAAGGCTTTAAAAGTATGCTCGATAAGGGCGTATTGGCAGGTTTCCCTTGCTTAGATTTTAAAGTTATTTTAACTGATGGTGGTTTCCACGCAGTTGACTCCTCTGCGATTGCTTTCGAAATTGCGGCAAAAGCCGCTTTCCGTCAGTCGATTCCTAAAGCGGCGCCACAACTGATTGAACCAATCATGGCGGTTGATACCTTTACGCCATCCGACCATGTCGGTGATGTTATCGGTGACCTTAACCGTCGCCGTGGCATGATTAAGTCCCAAGATGCCGGTGTAACAGGCGTGCGTATCAAATCAGATGTGCCGTTGAGTGAAATGTTTGGTTACATTGGTGATTTGCGCACCATGACCTCAGGCCGTGGTCAATTCTCTATGGAATTCTCACATTACCTGCCATGCCCTAAAAACGTGGCTGACGAAGTGATTAAAGAAGTCAACGAACGTAATAAAGCGAAGTAAGTTATTGTAAAGTAGCCGGATACCTGCTTGTCCGGCTACTCCTTTTTTCCTCCTGGTTTTTCGGCGTCGCCCGATACTGTTAGTCCTTCCCCAAGCTAACCTTTATTTAAAAGGCAAGCGTAATAAGTTCAGAAAGCTTAATTCCCCAGGTTGCCTATAGTTTTTTAAACCAATGTCCATCGTGGTTTGTGTAGCCTTAGGTTCAGCGACGTAAGTTTTGCACAATCTGTCCCAGCAAGATATGGAAAAACCGTAATTACTGTCAGTCTCTGAGTTAATGGTCGAGTGATGGATGCGGTGCATATCGGGTGTGACAATGAACCAACGCAGTTTTTTATCTACCGTTTCAGGGATGTTGACATTGCTGTGATTAAACGTCGCCGCGCCGTTAAGGATGATTTCAAAGGCAATTACGGCTAGTGGATCAGCACCGATAAGATAAATGCACACTACTTTATATAGCATGGAGATAATTATTTCTAGTGGATGAAAGCGCACGGCGGTAGTGGCATCAAACTCCAAATCGGTATGGTGGACTTGATGCAAGCGCCAAAGCAATGGCCACTTATGCGCGACAATATGTTGGCAGTAAATGGCAAAATCCAGGAATAAAAGCGTGCTTGTTACGGCCACCCAAGAGGGGAGGGGCAGGGTGTTGAGTAAGCCGTAATGGCTTTCTGCGGCATTGGCTGCGCTCAGGTAGGCAATACTGCCAAGTGTGATGCGCACAATCAATATATTAAGTGCGGCTAGCCCTAAATTGATAGGCCAACGTTGTTTTCGGCTGAAATGGAGTGCTCGTCGTGGCTTGAGATATTCCCAGCCAATCATAATAATAAAGAGGCTTAACGCGGTTGATAAACGAATCAGGGCTTCCATTTGTTGCTCCGGTAATAAAAAACGGTCGAAAATTGTGGGATCTCGCTAAAAATTAGGCTACCAGTAGTAACTGGCGGATTCAACTTTGAAGTGTAATCCTGCAATCATACCGTATCATTAGCTAGGTTGTTAGGTGGCGTGCTGTTGGGGATATAGGATAATTCACCTAAAATAATGTATTCTGTGAAGCTTGGAAAATTTTTATCAATTTTATGTAACGATAATAGAGCCTTCAGAAAAGGAATTGGCTCTAGGGTTAAAACATGACAAATGATAGTTTGGCTGTTGTAATTATTTTTAGCATTAAAAAATGCTTAATATAGTCGTGACAGAATATATGGATTTCTTAACTTTAAAGTGTTTTTGAATGCTGAAAAATAGACAGCTGTTAGTTGCTTTAAAAAATTTGGTTAACCCTGTAATAGCCTCGCTTACTCTAGTGGGCTGTGTCTGGTTTTATTTGCAAGAGTTTGAAGGGGGTTATGTTGCATTGTTAATCCTGTCGTTCTTATTGATCAAGCAATTGGTTGATGGGGTGGATTTTGAATCGGACAGCAAAAGCTTTTGGAACAAGAGCGTTGTGGCTTTAGTATTGCAGTGGTTTTGGGTGGTTAGTCTGTTATTGATGATCGGCTTTGCTTCTAAAGGGACTGCTTATTTTTCACGACAAGCACTTTTTTTATGGATTTTTATTACTCCTGTGGTGTTAGTGACAGCGCACTGGTTGTTGCGCTGTGTCCTGAAACAGTGGATATTTTCTGAACAAGATTTATCCAAAGCGGTCATTGTCGGCGTTAGTGAAATAAGCCGTAAATTGGCCGATGAGCTCAAAAAAAACCGCTTGCTAGGTATGGAGGTTATGGGTTTTTTTGATGACCGTTGGCAGGAACGGGCTCTAGAAACCCAAACAGAAGAACCGATAGAACGGTTGGGGAAGATTGCATCGGCTGCCGAATATATTAAAATCCATAATATCCAGCATATTTATATTGCGCTGCCTATGAGTGCGCAACCTCGAATTTTGGCATTATTGGATGACTTACGCGACACTACCGCGTCAATTTATTTTGTGCCGGATATATTTTTGTTTGATTTGATTCAGGCCAACATTTCCAGCATAAGCGGCATTCCCATAGTCGCGGTGTGCCAAAGCCCGTTCGTTGGTGCCAACGCTACGATTAAACGGCTCTCCGATGTGCTATTGTCGCTGTTGATTTTGCTGCTGATTTTTCCACTGATGTTGTTGATTGCCATTGGCATAAAACTTAGCTCACCAGGCCCTGTGTTATTTAAACAACGCCGTTATGGACTGGATGGGCAGGAAATTAAAGTCTATAAGTTCCGCAGCATGACGGTGATGGAGGATGGCGGGCAAGTTAGCCAAGCAACGCGAAGTGATCCAAGAATCACCCAGTTTGGGCGTTTTTTGCGAAAGACGTCATTGGATGAGTTGCCGCAATTTATCAATGTGCTGCAGGGGCGTATGAGCATTGTTGGCCCGAGGCCGCATGCAGTCAGCCATAATGAATTATATCGCAGCCTAATCAAGGGCTACATGGTGAGACATAAAGTAAAGCCGGGGATTACGGGTTGGGCGCAAGTTAAAGGTTTTCGGGGCGAAACCGATACGGTCGAAAAAATGCAGGCCCGCATCGACTGTGATATTGACTATCTCCGTAACTGGTCGTTATTGCTCGACTTGTTGATCATATTCAAAACCATCGGTGTGGTTGTCCGTGACAAAAATGCATATTAACAATAAACGATTATGGGCTGATAAATGCACGCTGTTGCTAATGGTCTTGTTCATGTTGTTGCCCATTGCGCAAAGCAGGGCAAGCTATAATATCGGCCCTGATGATGTTTTGCGCATCACCGTGTATGGGTACGAGGATTTAAAAACCGAAACCCGCGTGTCGGCCGATGGGCAAATTTCGTTTCCGCTCATTGGGGACATAGAGGCGGGCGGCAAATCGAGTATGGCACTGGAGAAAGCCATTGCCCGGCGCTTAGCCGAGGGTGGCTTTATCCAGGATGCCCAAGTCAATATTACGGTGTTGGAACGTGTCAGCCAACAAGTCTCTGTATTGGGTTATGTTAATAAGCCGGGACGTTATTCCCTTGATTCCGATAGCGCGATAGTTGATGTGATTGCTATGGCGGGCGGTATTAACGAGTTGGGCAGCAACACGGTGGTGGTGACCCGCACGGTCAATGGCAAACAGCAAAAGCGGGAACTTGATTTGCGGTTTTTTTTGGAAGACGTAGCAAGCAGCACACCTTTTATTATGCAGCAAGGGGATCTTGTTTATGTGCCTAAGGCATCCCTGTTTTACATTTATGGCGAAGTCCAGCATCCCGGCGAGTATCGCATTGAACCGGACATTTCAGTGGTCAAGGCCTTATCGGTCGGCGGCGGCTTGACGCTGCGCGGCACTGAAAATGGCATTGTGATAAGGCGCAAAGATAAACAGGGCGTCTTGCAGGAAATTGATGCGGAGTTGAGCGATGCCGTATTAAAAGATGATGTGATTTATGTTGGAGAGCGTTGGTTTTAATGTAAGGCACAACGCAACGCTTATTATGAGGCGGAAAAATACAGGTACAACATGAATTTGCAACAATTTATCAATATTCTTTTATCGCGAAAATGGAATGTCTTTTTGACATTAATAATGACGGTAATCACCACGTTGGTGGTGAGCCTGTTATTGCCTAAACAATTCATTGCGACGTCTTCAATTGTTATCGACCAGCGCAGTGTCGATCCCGTATCGGGCTTGACCTTCCCAGTGCAACTGCTGCCAGGTTACATGGCGACGCAGGTCGATGTAATTACTAGCCATAATGTGGCGCGTAAAGTCGTGGACAGGCTGAAGCTCAACGAGAATGCAAAAATGCAGGAAGATTTTGCCAAAGCCAAAGGCATTGGTGATATTAGGGATTGGATCGCAGATTTATTGTTGGAAAAAAATGTGGAAATCAAACCTTCACGTGAGAGTAGTTTGTTGCAGGTTGAGTTTACTTCCACCGAACGCCAATTTGCAGCGCTTGCAGCCAATGCGTTCTCCGAAGCGTATATACAAACCAGTATTGAAATGCGTGCCCAACCAGCTAAATTGAGTGCTGACTGGTTTGATTCGCAATTGGCTTCGTTACGGGAGAATATGGAACATGCCCAGTCCATTTTATCTAGTTATGAACAACAACATGGCATTGTTGCGACTGATGAGCGCCTTGATATAGAAAACTCCCGCCTGTCTGATTTATCACGGCAATTGGTGGAAAGCCAGGCACGTACCAGCGAATTACAATCCAGAAAAGATTTGCTGGCGACCATTGTCAAACAAGGCGGTTCAACGCAGTCGTTACAAGAAGTGTTGAACAGCTCCTTGATTCAATCACTCAAGTCGGATTTGGCGAAAGCAGAAGCGGGTTTTGCCGAACTGTCCAAGCGGATCGACATAAATCATCCGCAATATAAGCAAGCGAAAGCCGAAATCACTAATCGGCAGCAGCAAATACAGATTGAAGTCAATAAAGTGCTAAGTAATATTACCAATGGCGTCACCTCTTCCAATCAACGTGACACGCTCTTGGCCAATGCGCTCGCCCAACAGAAAGCAAAGGTATTGGAGCTGAAAAAGCAGCATGACGATATAGCGGTGTTTAGCCGTGACGTGCAAAATGCACAGCGGGCATACGATGCCGCCATGCAGCGATCAATACAAAGCCGCATGGAAAGTGAGATGAACCAAACCAATATTGCCGTCCTTAATCTGGCCTTGCCGCCACAAAAGCACGCTAAACCTAAACTGCTATTGAACATGGTCTTGTCCGTTATCCTGGGAGGCATGTTAGGTATGGGGTCTGCGCTAGTGGCGGAATTGATGGACCGCAGGGTGCGGTCTGCTTTTGATATTTCGGAGGCATTGGCCGTGCCTGTTTTCACCGTCATTTCCCCATCAGCCGCCAAGCCCAACCTAATGGCCTGGTTGTTTAATCTGGGCCGTACGCATGATACGCCTTTAAAACAGGATGCAGGTTTATGAGTTCCGGCCTTGTTCGAACAGTCTCGATACGCTTTTAAAACACGCGCTAAGGGTTGAACTGATGCTTAAATGTTGCCAGCAGAAATTGTAATCAATAACAAGATGATCAGCAAAATAATCAAGACAGATAACACGGCTTCTATGGGTGATCTACTATTGGGTGCGGGAAAAATCAGTGCTGGTGACGCTGAACGCATTATTGCCTTACAAAAACAGAATGGCATGCGCTTTGGCGATGCGGCAAAGGCCTTGGGACTAATCAATGATGACGACATCCAAAAAGCCTTGTCGTATCAATTTGATTTCCCATTTCTGGCCGCCAGTGAAGAAAACTTCAATAAGGAACTGGTTGCCGCTTACCAGCCCTTTAGTGAACAAGTTGAAGCATTGCGGGCTGTGCGGGGGCAATTGATGTTACGTTGGTTTAGTGATGCCCATAAAACATTGGCGTTGGTTAGCCCCTGCCGTGGTGAGGGACGTAGCAACATGGCCGCCAATTTGGCAATCGTTTTTTCCCAACTTGGTGAGCGTACCCTATTAATTGATGCCGACCTACGGTCACCGAGGCAACATACCCTATTTAATCTACAAAGCGGCATCGGTTTATCGGATGTGCTAGCGGGGCGTGCCGACCTGATAACGGCGATTAAACGGATTCCGGCTTTTCGGGATTTATCGCTCTTGCCGGCAGGCACCGTGCCGCCTAATCCGGTTGAATTGATAAGTCGGGGCTTGAAAAATTGCTTGCAACAATTGCAGGCAGAATTTGACGTTATCCTGATCGATACGCCGTCGGCAGAACAGGGCATGGATGGGCAAATTATTGCCTCATTGTGTGGCGGTTCGATTTTTGTGGCGCGGCAACATAAAACGCGTCTCAATGATTTGCAGCACTTAAAACAAGCGTTACACGATACTGGCAGTTTATGTCTTTGTGTTGTGTTAACGGATTTTTAGCAGAAGTGGCCGGCAAAGATAAAAAGCACTCTCCATGACACCTAAAATGAAGCCACCGGCACAAAACATTTTACCTATAGCGATGTAGACAATAGTGCGGTTATGTTTTGACACTTGCCAATTTGACAGCAAAAAAAGTGAAGCCGGAAAGCGCTATTTATTGGCGTTTTGTATCATGCTGGCAGGCCAAGCCATGCCGGGTAAAAGTGAGGCGATGGCATCGCCAGAAGACACTATCAAGTCTTATGCAGCAGTCGGTATGGTATATGACAGCAATTTTTTACGGTTATCTGATCAAGTTGATCCGGTGTTGGCCACCGGTAAGCGCAACAAAGATGATTTTATTAAACAAGTTTCGGCCGGGGTTGCTATGGATTGGACGGTCAGCAGGCAACACCTCATCATTAAAGCGGATACTAACCAAAACTGGTTCCAGAATTTCACCGCGCTAGATTATCTTGGTTGGGATGCTGAAACGCAATGGAACTGGCAAATAGGTAATGAGCTGAATGGCGAAATTGGTTATGGCAATAATCAGAAGTTGGGCAGTTTTGCCCGCATAAACACGTTGGTGCCGAATCTGCAAAATAACCAACGTTACTTTGCCAATGGCGGCTATTTGTTCCATCCCAGAGGTAAAATCAAGCTGGGTGTGTTTAGGGAAGAATACCTGTTCGACGATAAAAGCCGGCAAATTAGCAACAACATTGAAGATAACGCTGAGCTTAATCTGCAATATCTAAGCCCGACCGGTAGCATTTTGGGTTTGCGGCTATTGACAACGGATGGCCAATATCCGCAGCGCCAATTTACCGCCGCCAGCACCCAAGATAACGCCTACACCCGCGTCAACACTGCACTGACCTATGATTGGCATGTTAGCGAAATAACCCGTTTCAACGGTTGGTTTGGTTATACCCAGCAGCACTATGCACATCTTAGCGCCCGTGATTTTTCCGGTGTGACTGCTCGGTTTGATCTCACCTGGCGAGCCAGCGAAAAAACCCAGCTGGAATTGGTTGCAAGACGCGAAATAAGCCAAGCCCTTAATTTGTTTACTAACTTTGTGCTTATTCAAGGTGCTAATTTAAACCTTACTTGGCAGCCTACCGCAAAAATAACCTTAATGCTGCCGGCGTCCTATCAACAGCAAACGTTTTTGGGCGGTGGCGATATTAACGCCGCCGGTTCTGCGCAGCAAAAAGACAATGTTGGCAACCTAGGCATGAGTTTAACTTATTCGCCATTGGCCAATTTGAGTGTCGGCACGGTGTTGAATTACGAAAAACGCGAATCCACCGATCCATTAAGGACGTATGAGTCCCAATCGGCGGGGATTAATATCCAGGCGGCTTTTTAAATGCCACCAAACCATCGTCCCTTCTGGGGTTGTCAATAAAATGCACGCTATAGCCAGTTTATTAAACCGTTATCAAGCCATCCTCATTATGTTGGTAAGCCTATTGATGGCGGTCGTTTTTGGTTTGATTGCAACGACCGCCAATGTGATAGCCGTGAGTCTTGTCATGGCGCTTTTTGTTGGCGCGTTTTTATTGACCCGAACAGCATGGATTATATGGCTGGTTTTATTTTTGGGTTTGCTGATAGTCGGCCCAGTGCCGCTTTATAATTCGTCGTTAGATCCAAAAGCGGGTTGGCCTGTTCAAATCCTTTGTTTCTTTTTGATGTTTGTTGCACTATTTAAGGTTGTTACAAATGCGGAAACGCCAAAAAATACGCCAGCCTATATATGGCTTATGCTAGGTTTTTTTATTTTTGCCGTGCTTAATTCAATGATCAATTGGCATTCGCCCGTAGAGTTTTTTGGTGGCATCAAGCGTTATTTTCAGATGTGGGGGCTTTTGTTCGCGTTGTGCTGGCTGGATTTTGATGGGCGGTACATTAACCGCTGGCGGGTTTTTTTTATCATTGTTGCTTTAGTGCAGCTGCCTTTTTGTTTGTACGAACTTATTGTTTGGGTGCCAATACGTGATGCGGTGCGCGGCTATATACCTGGGTTGGTGCCGGTCGACATTATAGGCGGGACTTTTGGGTCAGTGCCTTATGGTGGCGGAGCCAGCGGGGAGATGGCGACTTTCTTGGTTATTGTCATGGCATTTTTGTTGTCCCGCAAAATGCAAAAAGTGTTATCGGTCCGATGGCTTATTTTGTTGATGCCCGGCGTGTTGGCACCTTTATTTGTAGGCGAGACCAAAGCTGTGATTGTCATGTTTCCGCTTATGTTTTTGGTGCTTTACCGCCGGGATTTGCTTGCCAAGCCCCATTATGCGGTGGTTGCGTTGATTGTCGGCACACTGCTTACCTTAGGTATGGGGTATGCTTACTTACTGGTCACGGAAATGACGTTTGATAAATTGTTTGCAGATACTGTGAGTTATAATCTTGAGGAAAAAGGCTATGGCAATAATTTTCTCAACCGCACGACTGCACTGACTTTCTGGGCTAGCCATCAAGGCTGGCATGATCCAATTTCCTTGGTGTTCGGAAACGGTCTTGGGAGCGCCCACGAAAAAACAGGCGGTCATATCGACATCCATTACCCGCGTTACGGTATTGGCCTGACGGCGGCATCGACCCTGCTTTGGGACACCGGTGTGTTCGGCTGTGGTTTAGTGGTCACCATTTTTTCGTTGGCTTGGCATACGGCTGGGCGGCTATACCAAGAATCAATCGAACCGACGGTGCGGGCAGATGCCGCCGCTATTCAGGCGGCTTTGGCGTTATTTGTGTTCCATATCTTTTACCGGCTGGATTTGCTGGAGACAGTGAGTTACCAGATTGTATTCACTTCTGTAATGGGTTATCTGGCTTGGTTGTACCGCAGGCATACCGCTTTAACAGCTAGGAGCGTAGCATGAGTGCTTCGCCTTATTCCGGCGCCACGCTAAAGCGGAGTGCCGGCCATTTTCTTATTGGCAAAGTGGCGTCTGCCTTGCTTACGTTGAGCATCTTGCTGTGGCTGGTGCGCTTGCTTGCCGTGGCAGAGTATGGCGCCTATGTGACGCTGGTGGCCGGTGCCGAATTGGTGCTGGCTGTCACGTCACTTGGATTGCCCTGGGTGGGCGCGCGTTATTTGCCGGATTACCGTTTACACGCTAACGGGATACAGTTGATCCAGTTTGTTTGGCAAGTCATTGCCCGGATCTGTCTGTTTGCCGTTATCGGCACCGTCTTACTTTTTATAGCGATGCCATGGTTGCTTGATTTCTTGAACCTTTCCCAGCAGCTTAATGTGGCTAGGCTTTATCTGTTGGTGTTGGTACTGGAAGGTTTGCGCCGGAATGTGCAAGAGTGCATCTTAGAGCCGCTGTTACAGCAGGGACATGCGCAATTCAGCCAAGTAATACGCAATTTGGGTTTATTGTTGTTCTTGGGGGTTATGGCGAGCCAAGGCGCCGTACACCTGCACCATGTGGTGTTGGCCGAGTTGGCGGGAACGGTGTTAGGCACGACATCGTCATTGACTGGCTTGATCCGGTACTTGCGCAGCCAGCGCAATTTATTGGGGAAAGACGGCTGGCAACCGCCCCGTTGGTCGGAAATGTGGATTACTGCCCGGCACATGTATTTCAGTTATCTTGTCACGCTAACCTATAGCCAGCAGGCGTTTGTTTTTTTAACCCAGCGTTTCCTCGGCGTGGAAACCACGGCATTGTTCGGTTTTTTGCTTAATCTGTACGGACAGATTTGCCGTTACCTGCCAGCCACTTTGCTATTCGGCTTGATTAGGCCAAAACTCATCGCTTCTTTTGTAGGTGAAGGCGGCATGGCGCAATTGACGCGTAACGCCAATCTTGTCGGAAAGGTGAGCCTGTTCGTGTTGATGCCCTTGCTGGTGTTTGCCGGACTTGCCGGGGAAGAATTAGTGGATCTGCTTAGTGGTGGTAAATTTACCCAGACAGATTATTATTTGCCCGGCCTGCTGTTGGTGCTTATTCCGTTTAGCCAACGCCTGATATTGGAAACGGTGGCGGTGGCGTCTGGACATAGCCGTTTATGTTTTTTTGGCAGCGCCCTAGGGGTTTTGACATTGCCCCTGGCGTATGGGTTGCTTGTTTTAGGACAGGGTTTGTGGAGCCCTATCGTTGCCATGATCTTGAGCCAAATGGCATTCAATACCACACTTATTACGGCAATGGCATTGAACACCACTTATCGCCCCGACTCCACGGGGCTTTTTAAAATGTTAACCTCCGCTTTGTTTGGATTTGTACTGGGATTTTTTGCAAAAATGGTTTGGTCGGGCCTGTTCCAATTCCAAATGCCGGTGGATAGTTCGGTAAGCTGGTTAGAAAATGTCCAAGCCCTTATTTCTGGTATTCTTGCGCAACAGGCCAAAGCGGTGGCAGTGCATGGTTGGCTGGATTTGTCTGTCATGGGCGTACTGGCGTGTGGCTTTTTTCTGCTGGCAGCGTATTTCTTCAAGCCTTTTCATAAAGATGAACGGATAAGGATGAAGCAATTGATCAACAATAAATTAAGGTAAGGCAATGAAACCAACGGTATCGATAATAATAAAAACGTTGAATGAAGAAAAAAACATTGAAAGATGTTTAGACTCGCTAGTAAATGCACCTAACGTTATCAACACCGAAGTCATACTTGCAGACTCATTATCGGCTGATACCACCTTAGAAAAAGCCCGGCATTACCCGATAAAAATTGTCCAGCTAGAAAATGCAAATGACCGTTCATGCGGGATTGGCCCGCAGTTAGGGTTCCAATATGCGCAAGGCGACTATGTCTATATTTTGGATGGGGATATGGAAATGGAGCCCGATTTTTTGCCAGCGGCAATTGCTAGGCTGGAAGCTAATCCGCAATTAGCTGGCGTGGCGGGGAGCGTAAAAGAAATGTGCGTTGAAAACTTAGTGTTTAAAAAAAGGGCCCAAAAAGCGTTTAAATACGGTAATGTCGGTCATTTGGCAATGGGTGGGTTATACAAAAGGAAAGCGGTGGAAGAGATTGGCTATTTTTCCAATATAAACCTTCATTCATTTGAAGAGCTTGAATTAGGCTTAAGGTTGGTTTCAAAAGGTTGGGCCTTAGAAAGGATTGATGTGCCCGCGATAAAGCACCACGGCCACACAGACACGTCACTATGCCTCATATTGAAAAGACTGAAAACAAAATATGTTTACGGCTACGGCGAGTTGATCCGGTCTGCAATAGGCAAGCCTTACTTTTTAAAGACGCTCTGGAATGCCAAAATTTTGTTGGCGATGCTCATTTTATGGCTGGTGATAGCGGTTTTTTTAAGCACTGGAAATATAACATGGCCTATTGCGATAGTAATGGCAGGCGTCGCTTTTATGTCGGTAAAAAAACACAGTATAAAAGAGGCGCTATTTTCAGTGCTTACGTGGCATGTCGAGCTTATTGGTTTAATACTTGGCTTGTTTAGGCAGCCTAAAAAAAATGATTCAATGATAGCGGCCAAGGTAATACAAGGATAAAAAATACGTTCAGGGCGAACTTAGGAGTTGGGCAGCCCCGCAATGCTTTTAAAACATGCTCTTAGGCCGTTTCAGGCCTTAAGTTTATATGCATAAAAGCAATTTTTAACAAAAGCTGATCATTTAGAATATGAATAAAAAAATTGTAATGCTGTCCACCTCGTCACTTGGCGGCATGTTGTCGGTAATAGAAGGTTACCAACGCGATGGCGTTTTTGAGCGTTGGAACATAGAATTTGTATCCACCCATTTTGATGGCACAGCCTCGCAAAAGATCTGGGTGTTCCTAAAAGCATTTGCTTATGTTTTCATGCTTCTTGCCAAAGGCCACGTCGCCTTGTTGCATTGCCATATGGCGATGAAAGGGAGTTTTGTGCGGAAACTTGCCTTGGCCTTGCTGGGCAGGTGTTTCGGCATTCCTGTCATACTGCATCTGCACGGCTCAGAAACCCAACAGTTTTATAATTCGTTGCCAGAATTTGTTAAGCGGATAGTCTCCCGGCAGCTTACTGCGGCGGATACAGTGTTTGTGTTGTCCGAATCATGGCGTTCGTTCGTGTTGGAGGTGGCACCAAAAGCGCAGGTTGTTGTGCTGCCAAATTACGTGGAACTGCCTGATCTTGTCGACAAGCGAAACGCGGGTTCTAAAATCAATGTGTTGTTTTTAGGATTGGTGGGCAAACGTAAGGGGGTTTACGATTTGTTGCCGGCTTTTGCGGCGGCGGTAAAGATGGCGCCGCAATTGTTTCTTCGGATTGGTGGTAATGGCGAGGTGGAAAAAGCCAAAGCGCTTGTCGATGAACTGGGGCTGCAAGCGCATGTTGAATGCTTGGATTGGGTTAGCGGCACGGCAAAAAATGAATTGTTACGGGATGCGGATATTTTCGTTTTACCTTCCTATAATGAAGGCTTGCCGGTAAGCATCCTTGAAGCAATGTCTTGGGGGCTTCCGGTTATTACGACTGCTGTGGGAGGGATTCCTGAGCTGATTAAAGATCAGGTCAATGGTTTGTTAATCTCGCCAGGTGATGTTGCTGCTTTGCAAAATAGGCTGGAGCAACTAGGCGGCGATGCTGATTGCCGTCACCGCCTTGGTATGGCGGCGCGTGAGTCGATTGAAAAGGAATATTCTAAAGAGGTCATTTTGCCCATCTTAACCTCGGTCTATGAGAGGTACACAAATGCCCGATAATAGGCGCGATAAGATAGGTTCCAAGCATGATAAAAACACCATGAATATAGTATTATCCACTGATTATGAAGTGTTTTTTGGAAAAAATACTGGTACGGTCGACAACACTTTGCTGGAGCCGTCGCAGGCTTTGTGTGATATTGCCGCACGTCACGGTGTCCCGCTGGTGTTTTTTGTTGATATTGGTTTCTTGTTGCGATTACGCGGTGAGGCGCTCCGGTTTCCGTATCTGATGCGTGACTATGATCGGGTGATGCGCCAGTTGGAGCAGTTTGTCGCCGCCGGCCATGAGCTTCAGTTGCATGTGCACCCGCATTGGGAAGACTCATCTTGGCTTGGTGAAGCTTGGCATATCGATACCCGGCGTTTCCGGTTGCACGATTTTGGTGGCGATGAAATTGGCGGGATCGTCCAACGTTACACGCAAGCGCTGCGTGCCGTTGCGGGTGATGATGGCGTTTTCGCCTATCGGGCCGGTGGTTGGATGATCCAACCTTTCGAAACAATCAAGGTGGCATTACGCGATGCCGGTATTTATATCGACAGCACTGTTTTTTCGGGTGGTATATCAGAAGGAAAAACAAAGCATTTTGATTTTTCTGGTGCGCCTTCAGCAAGCCGTTGGTTTTTCGATAATAATCCTTTGTTGAGCAATCCCGAAGGTGAGTTTCTTGAGATACCGATTGCCAACTACCAAGTGCCGCCGACCTTTTATTGGCGCTATGCGTTAATCAAAAAGTTTGGCGGTGTTAAGCACCAGGCTTTTGGCAAAGGCAAGCCAATCCGGATGGGCTGCTCTGAACTGGTGAGAAAATTAAGCCATTGGACGAACAGTGAGGTCTCTATGGACGGTTATAAGGCCAGTTTTTTAGCACCGGCCTTCCGCGAATATGAGTTGGCAGGAAAGACGGATTTTGTGGTGATTGGGCATCCTAAGGCTCTCACACGTTATTCGTTGGAACAATTGGAGCGCTTTATTGAAGGCTGTAAAGCTAATCCATCTAACCAATTTGTAGGTTTTGGCGATTATCGTAGTTGCCTGACTAACCGCTAGTGGCATGACGACAAAGGCTGGCCGGTGGTTTTGCTTTTGCTAGGGCTTGGCCAATACATCTTAGCGATTGTAGATAGTATTTTGCTAAGCGAATATTTTTTGATTCAGGTATGGGAATAGATAGTATGGGACAACCTTTAGTTTTTCTTGTTGCCGGAGCGCGGCCTAACTTCATGAAGATCGCACCGATTGTCCGAGCATTGAAGGCACATGGTAGTTTGGCGTTTAAAATAATCCATACGGGTCAGCACTATGATCATGATATGAATGATGTTTTTTTTGACGAGCTAGGTATACCGGCACCTGATGTTTTTATGGCGGCCGGGGGGGGCAGCCATGCGCAGCAGACCGCTAAAATTATGGTGGCATTTGAGGAACTTTGTCAGGCTGAGCGGCCTGATGCCGTGCTGGTTGTTGGGGATGTCAATTCCACTTTGGCCTGCTCAATTGTGGCAAAAAAGCTGGACATTTTAGTGGCGCATGTCGAAGCGGGCCTGCGTAGTGGCGACTTGACCATGCCCGAAGAGATCAACCGCCTTGTCACTGACAGCATTTCGGATATGTTTTTTGTCACCGAGGCGAGTGGGGTTTGCCATCTACAGCGAGAAGGAAAGCCGGAATCGGCCATTCATTATGTCGGGCATGTCATGGTCGATAATCTTTTATTTCAGGTTGAAAAACTTGCTAAAACAGACGTTTCCGGTTTTGAAACTAGCAGTTTCAAGGCCGCAAGTATGGCGAATGATGGCCGCTATGGGGTTGTTACCTTGCATCGTCCCAGTAATGTGGATAATGCAGAAATGATGACATCGATTGCTGGCGCACTTAAAGAAATCGCGTTGGAACTGCCGTTGATTTTTCCGATGCATCCAAGAACCCGCAGCAACTTGGAAAAATTTGGTATCGACCTAGGGCCAAATATCGCCCTGATAGGTCCGCAAGCTTATATGTCTTTCCTTAATTTGTGGAAAGACGCTGCTGTGGTGTTGACTGATAGTGGTGGAATCCAGGAAGAGACGACAACGTTGGGGGTGCCGTGCATCACTATCCGTGAGAATACCGAGCGCCCAATCACCGTAGAGGAAGGTTCCAACGTGCTTGCAGGCACAGATCCGGCGCGTATTGTCGCTGAAACGCGTAAGGTGTTGCGCGGTGAGGGCAAAGCAGGGAAACGCCCCCATTTATGGGATGGCAAAGCGGCGGAGCGGATTGTCGACCTGTTGGCGAAGGAACTGTTGTGAATCAGCGTATTGAAATGATGGGTTGCTATATTGACAATCTTTCGATGGAAGAAACGCTACAGGCCATCGGGGATTTTATTAAGTCGGGATTGCCGCATCAGCATGTGGTGGTGAATGTCGATAAGTTGGTGAAGGCCAATCGTGATGAAGGGTTACGGCGCATCATCAATGAGTGTGCGTTGATCAATGCGGACGGCATGCCGGTAGTCTGGGCATCCCGTCTGTTGGGAAAACCACTTAAGGAGCGGGTTGCCGGCGTGGATTTATTTGAGGCGCTTATGCAACGATCAGCTGAGCAAGGCTGGCGCGTGTATCTGCTGGGTGCAACTGAAGAAGTCGTGTCCTTAGCAAAACAGATTTACGAACAAAAATATCCGGGGTTGACCATCGCAGGTTACCGTAATGGTTATTGGCGTCAGGAAGAAGAGGCTGGCGTGGTTGAACAAATTAAGGCCGCACGTGCTGATCTATTGTTTGTTGCCATCAGTTCACCGAAAAAAGAGCATTTTTTGGGGCAGTATCAAGCTGAGATGAAAATCCCTTTCGCTATGGGTGTGGGCGGGACGTTGGATGTTGCGACTGGCAAGGTTAAGCGTGCGCCATTGTGGATGCAAAAAAACGGACTTGAATGGTTTTATCGGTTTTTGCAAGAACCCAGGCGCATGTTCAAGCGCTATTTTATTGATGATATGGCGTTTTTTATATTGCTTGTAAAAGAATTTGCTGCAAAGTTTAGGACGACGCATTAAATCATGTGGGTGGAGCTAATGCTTTGAGCGTTAAAACAAAAACCGCTGCATACTTAGGCGGTTTTTTTATTACTTATGGAAGTTATGCCTAGAAGAGATGCCTATGGAATTATTGAAACGGCTAAATGCTAAAATTACTAACACTGCCTTTCTACTTTTTGAGAAAGCGCAGTTCCGGCTGTTTTCAAAACGAAAAGTGAATATTCTGTTTTCTCCAAAACAGAGTTGGGAGCAGGATCTTAAAGACGGATTTAAATATACGGGACATGAAATAGCATTCGAGGAGTTTTCTCCTGAAACTATTAAGCGCTACGATATTATTGTCCCCCTGACCATGGACGATTTAAGATATTTGCATGAAATTGGCGAATCAATCACAGACAATCCCATACCCACTCCGAGCATGGAGAGTATTTTGCTGTGTGATGACAAGCAGTTATTTAATAAAACGCTCATAGCAAACGGTTTTGGGGACTTTATCCCAGCAATGGACAAGGTTACCTATCCATATATTTTGAAAAAACGGATTGATGAATGGGGAGAAAACACGCATATAATTGCTAATGCCGAACAAGAAGAGATGTTGTCCCTTCTTGTAACTGATCCTGACTATTTGTCCCAACAGCTGGTTGTCGGATCATACGAATACGCGACTCATCTTCTTATTAAAGAGCAGAAAATTATTTGCTCATTAAATATTGAATATAATTTTCGAACTGAAACGCCTATTAAGGGCAAAGATAAGCCAATCTATAAAAAAATTTGCCAGAGCCCTTATCTTGACGAGTTTGCTACCGTTCTTAGCTACATCGGTTTTAATGGGTTATGCTGCATAAATTATAAAGTCCATGAAAATCGCCCCCTCATCCTAGAAATTAACCCAAGGTTCGGCGGCAGCCTTGCACCTTATTTTTTCTCTTTTATAAAGCAACTAAGTTGATGGATAGCGGTGAGCGGTTAATAAAATTTTTTATCAGTGATTTGCGTTGAAACTAGAGACCTTGGAAAAAGTTATGGCAGATTTGTTGTGAGCGACAATCTTATAGTAATACTTGGTTTTTTTGGAAAGACTGGGCGCTATTACTGTATGGCTTGTGGCTAAGTCATTGATTATAATTGTCGAGTTGAGATTATTGCTGCTGGTTCCATAATAAATTATTCCAGTAGTAGGCTGGTTGGTATTCCAGTTAATAGTGGCTTTGTCAGTAGTTATGTTTTGCACGTAAGAGGAGTTTATGTTCAGAGCGGCCAGTGGCATACTTATTGTGGCTGCGTTACTCGCGGCGGAGAGATTATTGGCGCCATCATAGGCCATGACCGTATAGTTGTAGGTCACCCCTTCGATAACGCCCGTATCTGTGAAGCTTGTGGTGGCACTTGTACCGATTTCCGCCCCATCACGATAAATTTTATAACCGGCGACACTCACATTGTCAGTCGAAGCGTTCCATGAGAGATTGACGCTTGATGAATCAGGTGCAATTGCTGCAAGGTTTCCAGGGCTTGAGGGAGGCATTGTGTCAGCCGCGCCAATGGGGAAAACAAGCAATTTGGCTGTTTTCCAAAAGGAAGCGCGGGTATTGGGGTAAGGAAGCGGTTGATTCCATAGATACATATCCATAGACCACCAATGTGGTTTTGTTCCCAATGCCAATGTAGGGCCTACTTTTTCTATGACCAGCGTGTTATTTACCGAGATTTGCAAAAGCCCTTTGCCACCATCTGCCGTTGAGCGCTCATCTAAGAAGGCCTCGATAACAATGGGCACCATCGTATTTTTAGGGATACCTTTAATCCTGCCAATTTCTTTTGGGGCAGTTGCCGTGCCGACGCGTTGGAAGAAAGTGACCATCAGTTTTGAGGCATCACTGGCATCGGTATCAACGTTTGCAGCCAAGGGCGGGTTAGATTGGTTCATGCTGTGCATTTGCCAAAACAGCACTGGGCTTGCGCCAGTTGGGGTCAACATCCAATCATTCATGCCATCGGCATTTCCGAAAGCCACTTCAAGCTCCCAGCGGACATGGGTGCGGGGCGGGACGGCGAAGGCATTAAGCTGCGACCGGCACTTGCCTTCGGTGATATTATCCCCCGCGTTATACCGCACCATCGTTACGGGGCTATTATTTACTGTTTGCTTATCAACCCTGCCAGGGAATCCGGCATTAGTGACCTGACTAACATTAAGGTTGTAAGAACCGGAGAGGGGAGGGGTAAAAGACGCCGCAAAAACAGGATCCCATGCCTGTATTTGCGCGAGGTCGGCCTTCCCTGTCGCCGTGTTGACAAACGGCATGGCGCCGCTAAAGTCATGGCTTCGGGATGAACCCCACAGCGGGACGGTAACTAGGGTTCCTTGTATGTTCACTTGGTAAGGTTCCATTGCAACAAATGCAGTGCTTGCACTCGCGCCAGGATAATTGATTTCAGAGTCGGGCATCTGTAGCGGACTAGCTGCGGCAACGTTAAATCCACCAGCCAATAGCAATAAAAGGTATAAAAAATGCCGACTAAATAGAGCCAGGCTAAACGGCTGACGGGCTAAGAAAATCAATTTAGCCGTGTGGTTTTGAATGGTTTGTTTCATGGCTCTCTTTCCCTAAATTTGCGTAATTGGATATGAGGAGCTCCTGAATGGGTAACATGCCTCCACTTAACTGCTTTTGGATCTGGGCAATCCCACTATCATAGGAATGGCTCCTGTAGGCTGGAAATTTTGCATCATCATCTTTACGATGGTTTTGCCGTTTTGCCGTTTTTCAGTTTGCACGTTAAAAACAGAAAATTTTTATTGAGGCTTTTATTGTAGTAAATAATATTTTTTTTATTATAAATTTATGTAAATAGTGAATTACGTCACAAAATTACAATAAATTTTTGGGTAGTCCTGCAATCGGAATGATAAGCGATTTGTCAAAAAACTAATTGCGACGACTGTTCGCCTTTAAGTACGGGCATTCGTTTTAATAAATCGGTAGGATTGACTTTTTACAAATTATTCCGATTACGGGACTACCAGAATTCGATCCGTTACCAAAAAATATTAACTGTGCAGCAGATCCCAGTTATTGGGGTGTCCTGTTGTTGAGGGGTTAATTTGCACGTTAGAATTGAATCGTGTTCAGGATGAATGCGTAGAAATATAAAATAGCTTGCTATCCCATTTATTCCCAATTCCGGAGGAGTCCAATTATGAAATCACCTAAACTTTTAACACTGTCTGCAGCTATTGCTTTATTAGTTGCCCCTGTGCTACCTACACCTTCTTGGTTACCAAGCCTAGGCGGTGAAGTATTTGCGTCAACGAATAGCGTTGACACCGACAATGACAATGATGGTATTCCGAACGCCACGGATACTGATGATGACAATGATGGCATTCCAGATTCAGCGGATACCGATGACGATAATGACGGTATCCCTGATGCACAAGATAAAGATGATGATAACGACGGTATTCCAGATAAAATTGACCATCAAGACGATGATGCGGACAACGACGGTATCCCTGACTTAACCGATCCTGATGATGATAACGACAGCATTCCGGACTTAACCGATCCCGACGATGATAATGACGGCATTGCTGACGAACTTGATGACAACGATACCGACAATGACAATGACGGTATTCCAAATGTAATCGATACTGACAATGACAATGACGGTATTCCGGATACAATCGATACCGATGATAACAACGATGGGTTGTCTGATCTGAATGAAAGCACAAATGACACCGATGCAGACGACGATGGCATTCCAAACGCCATCGATACCGATGATGATAATGACGGCATCCCTGATGCACAGGACACCGACGATGACAATGATGGTATTCCCGACCTAAAAGATAAAGATGACGACAACAACGGTATCCCAGACAAAAAAGACACTGACGATGACAACGATGGCATTCCAGACAGTGTTGATAGCGCCGGTTACGACAGTGACAACGATGGTATTGGTAGTGATGTCGATACCGATGATGACAACGACGGTATTCCAGATGAAATAGATACCGACTCAGATGGTGACGGTATTCCTAATGTTGATGACATTAATGGTATTGATGCCGACAACGACGGCATTCCAAACGCCATCGATACCGATGATGATAATGACGGTATTGCTGACGTGGATGATACCGATGATGATAATGACGGCATTGCTGATGCACAAGACACAGATGACGATAACGACCGCATTCCAGACAAAAGAGACGCTGATGACGACAACGATGGTGTTCCTGATGTTAATGATGGCAACTTACCTAACGATGCGGATAATGACGGTATTATTGATGCTGAAGATACCGATGCGGACAACGATGGTGTGGTAGATGCAGAAGACACCGATACGGATGATGACGGTATCGATAACGCGGATGATACCGATGCGGATGATGATGGTATTTCTGATAGCAGGGATAACGATAACAACAATGACGGTATCGATGACAACAATGAAACCGATGAAGATCAAAACAACCAAAATTAATTGATTATTGTTATTTCATAATTTACATTAACTGGCCGTTTTAACAAAAAGCCCGCATTAGCTTTGCTAATGCGGGCTTTTTTATGCGAAATGGAATCAATTGTTTAACTGTGCACCTGTCCATAAGCTATCTTTGTGGTGGCGTTTAGAAGGTTTGGTCGGTTGTTATGGCATCGGCTTCATAGCGGCTCAAACAACGCCGTTAAATCATCGGCGGTCAATTTCAATGGGGCTTCAGCGGCATCATCTTGGTAAATGCTTGCGGCTAACGCCCGTTTTTTTTCTTGCATGGCGATGATTTTTTCTTCCACTGTGTTTTCCGTGATCAGTTTATAGACAAACACTGGCTTGTCCTGGCCGATACGATGTGAACGGTCGGCCGCTTGGCTTTCGGCTGCGGGATTCCACCACGGGTCATAAATAATCACGGTGTCGGCCTCGGTCAGGTTTAAACCGACGCCGCCTGCTTTTAAGCTAATTAAAAACACATCCACCGTGCCGTTTTTAAATAACTCAATCGCTTCATCGCGCTTTTTAGTCTGTCCCGTCAGCTTACTGTAACCGATATTGCGGTCGGTCAGTTCCTGTTCAATCAATGCAATCATCCGTGTGAATTGCGAGAACACTAAAATGCGCCGGCCTTCCTCCAGTTGTTCTGGCAGCATTTCCATTAAGAGTTCGAGCTTGGCGGATTCGGTGATTTTTTGGGCGGTTTTTAGCGATAGGGTGCGCGGGTCACAACAGGTTTGCCGCAGTTTTAGCAGCGCGTCCAAAATGGTGATGTGGCTGCGCGACAAACCTTTTTGGGCGATGGCGTCACGGACTTTCTGTTCCATGGTCAGGCGGATACTTTCGTATAATGCCGCCTGTTTAGGCAATAGTGGCACCGAGCGGATCATTTCTGTTTTAGGTGGCAACTCGGTCACTACATCCTGTTTTGTTCGCCGCAACATGAACGGGGCGATACGTTGGGACAGGCGGGCGCGTTGCTTGTTATCGCCATGCGTTTCAATCGGGGTGCGGTACAAACGCTTAAAGTGCGTATTGGTGCCTAGAAAGCCCGGCATCAGGAAATCAAATTGTGCCCAAAGTTCACCTAGATGATTTTCCATGGGCGTGCCGGTCCGGCACAGCCGATGGCTGGCTTT
>JAQTQZ010000009.1 GCA_028712695.1 Methylovulum sp.
CAAACATGAACGTATTACGGCGGGTATTTCCTGCCAATTATCTGGTTACAATATAAAAAACAATCGACTTTCTTTGATTCTACAAGGGGAAATCGGTATTAGCCGTAAAATTCTTGATGCTGGCTACAGTATCACCTCAATTTCTTTTCCAGATTATTGTTATAAAAAAGGAGATCCATGGAATCTTCCTTATGAAGAAATTCGTTACAAGAAAGAGTTTAAGCAATTTGCAAATCGAATTTAATAAGTAGTTATTTTTTTACCAGCATACTTGAAAACTGTATATTTAGCCCCCCACTTAAGTTCACATGAAAACATATGTAATAGTTGTCACCTATAATGGTGTCCATTGGCTTGAAAAATGTTTCGGTAGCCTGGTCAATACTAATACTCCTTTAAAAATATTAGCCATTGATAATGCCTCTACTGACGGGACACCCGAGCAAATCAAAAAGCAATTTCCGCAAGTTGAGCTAATTGAGACAGGTGCAAATCTAGGGTTTGGTAAAGCCAATAATATTGGCTTGATAAAAGCAATGGAAAATAGTGCGGACTATGTTTTTCTTTTAAACCAAGATGCTTGGGTAGAACCCGATACAATTGAAAAACTAATTGAGGTTAACCAGAACCGGCCAGAATTTGGAATTTTAAGCCCTATTCACATGAATGGTCAGGGAACAGCCTTAGATATCAATTTTGCTTTTTGCATAAGACCGAGCGGATGCCCTAACTTAATATCAGATATTATTACTAAAAACCTCAATGCCGTTTACGAAACTAGATATGTCAATGCAGCAGCTTGGCTGCTGAGCAATAAGTGCTTAACCAAAGTTGGTGGATTTGATCCAATTTTTCCCCACTATGGTGAGGATGATGACTACTTAAACAGGACCTTATACCATGGTTTAAAAATTGGTATTGTGCCACATACAAGAATTTATCATGACAGAGTTTGCAAGCCTTTTAACCAATTTGAATTAGATCAGAAACGGTTATTGATAAGCAATATTGTCCAACTTAAAGCCTATCCTAATTCATTCAAGTTTAATGTTCTAATGCTTATTAAAGATCAAATAGACCTTCTCACATCACTACTTCTTTTAAGAGAGACCGGCAAATTCAATGCCCGGCTAAAAGCGTTAATCAAAACATTACTCATGATTAACCGCATCAAAAAAGCAAAAGAATATTTTTCAAATGAATATACAATCATTTTGCCTCCCGAAAACAATGACCCGCTTCCTTAAGACTCTGCCGTCATAATGAATCAGATAACGTCCCTAATCTTATAGCTTTATTAGCACATAATACCATACTCAAATAAATATGACTTTAATGACTCCCATAATAAGTATAATTGTGCCCGTTTTTAATCTTGAAGATTATGTCGTAAAAGCGCTTGACTCGATACTTGCCCAAGAAAACTATAGCGACTTTGAAGTGCTCGTCATTGATGACCATTCCACCGACAACACGTTTGCCACAATTACTGAGTATGCTAAAAAAGATGCCCGCATTAAGATTTTAACCAACCAACGCAAAAAAGGCGTTGCGGGTGCCAGAAACACGGGATTTGATCATGCCCAAGGTAAGTGGATAGCCTTTTTAGATGGCGATGACACTTGGGAGTCCGATAATTTAGCCTCGCTAACAGCGGCATTAGATCAATATCCCGAAGCTGCTATTATTATAGCGGATAGGTATGAAGTTATTAATCAGGGTGAAAAAGAACTGCTAAGTGAATCAGATCCTATTTGGCATAAATATTTTAATGATGCCAATAAATCAGGACAATTATTACGGCTTGACAACCCGGCTCGTATCTTTTTTGAAGAGGGTGTTTTAATGCGTACGGGCACCTGTTTAATTAAGAATGATTTAATTAAACAAGTGGGGGTTTGCGATGAAGAGTTGAAAGCCGCGGTTGATATGTCGTGGTTTTTTAAATTAGCAACACATGTTAATTATATGATTTATGTACCTAAAGCAGTAATGACCTACATGCATAGAGCAGGCAGTTTAACGCGCACCATTCCTTTTGGTTTTTATGGAGTAATCGCTTATAAAAAAATGCTCGGCCTCGATGAGTTCAAACCTTATAAAAAATTGATTAAAAAACAAGTTGCATTGTGGGCATTTGATAAAGCTTATTTTTATAGAAAAAATAACGATAAAATTAATGCCATTGGCTCTGCTTTTGAAGCGGTTTTGTTTGATTTTAACAAAACTGACTATTGGAAGAACTTATTAGCCACCTTGTTGTTGCGCTAAATATCATGCTTAGTTTTCTAAAAATAGAAATAAATAAAAAAAGAATATATGGCCTCGATATATTACGTGCCATCGCCATTATTTTTGTAGTATTGGAGCATAGCACATACACATTGAGGAATAGCAACTCAGATATTGTCAAGGAAATATCAGGAGCATACTCCTGGTATCTAAACTATTTTGTCTTTGATGGTGTGAGTATTTTTTTTGTTTTAAGTGGTTTTCTTATTGGAGGCATTTTAATTAAATGCTTTGATAACCAACAAATAAGCCTAAAAATCTTAATAAACTTCTGGATCAAACGATGGGCAAGAACCTTACCAGCTTATTTGTTTGTACTTTCTCTTCTTGTCTTGCTAAATTGTAATTTTAGCAAAGATTTTAATTTTTATGAAGCAGTAAATTATTACTTTTTTATTCAAAATTTTAACGCCCCTCATCCCGATTTCTTTCCAGAGGCATGGAGCCTATCCGTTGAGGAATGGTTTTATTTGTTAATACCTAGTTCAATATTTTTGTTTTCTTGGCTATTTAATATTCCATTCAAAAAAATCTTAATTACATCAGCGGTTGTTGTGTTGCTTTTTTCTACCTTGATGAGATATGAGTATTTTTCTAGTCACCTTATCAATACCCATGAAGATTGGAGCTTACTATTAAGAAAACAAGTAATAACCAGATTAGATAGCTTAATGTTTGGGTTGTTAGGGGCTTACCTCTATTATTATCACAACAGCCTCTGGCTCAAGCATAAAACACTGTCATTTGTCTTAGGCATTATTATACTCTTATCAAATAAATATTTACCTTGGAATGATGCATTATATATAAATGTTTTTTCGTTCTCTGTATATTCAACTGCTATTTTGCTTTTATTGCCTTTTTTAAATAACTTAGAATCAGGAAAAGGTTTTTTTTATAAATTACTGACATATATAAGCTTAATATCGTATTCAATGTATTTACTTAACCTTTCAATTATCCAAGATTGGATATTGTATTTTTTCCCTCTGCTTATTAGCAACGCTATTCTGCTTGCATCTGTAAAGTTTTTCTGTTATTGGTTTTTGTTGTTTTTTCTTTCTATCCTAATGTATAAATACATAGAGCGACCATTTATGGATATCCGTAATAAATTTGAAGTAAAATGAAAAGGTTTAGAAAGAGGAATGTCACATATAAACTGAAAGCTTAGGCTCTTCCCGATTTCGTGGGGTAGCTACTATATGTAGCATACAGATAGCAGAACGCGGACAAGTTTACCTGCCTTTAATCAGAAAATATCAGTAGTAGTTCACCGCACGAAATCGGGAAGAACTAATACAACCATCCATCAAAAAAGCCTAATCATATAATGCCAAAAGAAATAGTGGTTTATGCTAGCGTCTTAAATTGGAATAAAGCTGAAGCCACACTTGAGTGTCTTGAGCAGTTATTCAAAGCCAATAATCCTGACAATTTAACAACTGAATATTTTGTGGTTGATAATGGTTCTGGCCAAGATGACTTCATTCTTTTATCTAAAGGACTAAAAAATTACCCTGTCACTTTTATTCGCTTAGAAAGCAATCTAGGCTTTTCTGGCGGTCATAATATCGTCATGCAAAAAGCCATTGACAACAATGCTGATTATGTTTGGCTAGTCAATAACGATGGCATTGCCTTGCCAGACACGTTATCGAAAATAGTTGAATTGGCTGAAGCTGACCCAACTTGTGGTGCG
Organism: Methylovulum sp.; assembly: GCA_028712695.1. Taxonomy (GTDB): domain Bacteria; phylum Pseudomonadota; class Gammaproteobacteria; order Methylococcales; family Methylomonadaceae; genus Methylovulum. The sequence continues at coordinate 3,995 of JAQTQZ010000009.1, forward strand.
GTATCTCCATTAATTGTTAGGCACAACGACGAAAACATCATTGATTTTTGTGGTGCCTATCACAACTGGGAAAAACTCGAACTTGTTCCGCTAAATTCTAATTTAATCACAAACAATATAGCTTTTAACGAAAGAAACATGTGGTTAGTAGGTGCCGCAATATTATTTCGTATTAAAGCACTTAAACAAGTAGGGTTATTAGATGATCGATTTTTTGCCTATTTTGAAGATAATGATATATGTGCAAAATTAGCTTCTTATGGATGGAAAAATAAAGTTGCAAATAATGCTCGTTTTTTTCATGACGTACCAACAACTCGCCAACCTTATTTTTATTATTTAACAACTAGAAATGACTTTTTATTTTGGTTAAAGCACACCCCTAAAGGCTTTCGTCGTTTTATTTGGCTAAGGCTTATTGATAGGGCCATTTATAGAGCGAACAAATTAGCCTTTGAAGGTGAAAAAGACAAATCAAATGCTTGTCTTTTAGGCTGCTTAGATGGAATATTAGGAAATGGTGGGAAACCTAATTTAAATAGAAAAGTACCTTTGCTTATTATCCTCTTGAAACGGATACTCTGGATTTATTATGCCAAAGAGATTAACAAAATTAAAAATTAAAGGCTAACAAATAATCAGCCAAACCAACTACGAATAAACCAAGGGGCTCTGCGGTGAGGCGGATATTCCCCAATCTCGCCTCGTAAACCATCCCATAGCCCTAACAAACATGCTTGAATTAAATCGGGATGATCTTTTAGTTTTGTAATTCGACTACGAGTTTGATCTATATTCCACCAAAAAACTTTTAAGTATGTTTTAAGGGTTAGATGCTTTTTCCAAAATCGAAAACTATTGCGAACAACATAGTAGTAATAATGTGGTTTTCTATTTCCCTTATGGCTTTGATGCCAGATACTTGCCTCAAACACTGTAATATTTTTTAATCCTGCTTTTACGCTACGCATTGATAAATCCGTATCTTCGGCATAGGCAAATAGCCGTTCATCAAACATACCAATTAGTTCTATTGTACGTCGAGAAATTAATAAGCCCGTACCCCATAAAACTATTCCTTGAGCATATTCATTTTGCCAGCGTAAGGCTGTCTCAATATTGTTAGCTTCTTCTAGCAAAGGGATACTTAAATCAAAACGTGTACCACAGTGTTGGATTTTATTACAAATTTCCGCATCATAGATCACTGGACTCACAAGCCCAATATTTTTATCCGCTTCAGAGACATTAACTAATTTCTCTAAACAATCAGGCGCGACTGTTGCATCGTTATTAAGCAGCCAAACATAATCTGCACCACTCTCAAGTGCTTTTTTCATAGCATAATTATTACCGCCAGCAAACCCAAGGTTACTAGCATTGCAGTACAGTTTAATATTTTTAATCTTAGAAAGCACTTGTACTGACTCATTACTAGAACCATTATCAAACACCATTATTTGATAATTTGAGTAATTTAATAACCCTAACGACTCAATACACAATAAGGTGCTTTGATAGTCATTCCAATTGAGAATAATAATATTGACTTGTGGAACCATGATTCACTCACCTCTTAAAAAACTTTTCGTAAAATTCGCTCAAGACGTGAAGCCGTAAAAAACGCATTTTGTTGTTCGGTTAGATAATTATTTGCTGACATCCATTTTAACGAAGCCCCTGTATAAGCGCAGTTATTTGGAATTTTATAGAGATTCGTATTAATAGGTAAACCAAAAATGTGATTCCTATCAAATCGATGCAACCAGTTTGAATTAACCAGGTAATTTTTCCAATTACGGTCTTTTATATGTCCCCAATTATGAGAACTGCTATCGTTGGCAATGCGTATGTCAATACGATGTTGAGTTTGTTTTACCGAACGATATTGAAAATGATTAACCAGTAACTTTTCAGAGCTAGGCTTCAAAGCTGAAAATCTCGATTTTACTTTGAATTCGGTTAACTCAATATTTGGCAAATATTTAAAAATTCGTGGCTCCCCGTAATTAACCAAATAATGTTGGCGTTGCTCAATAATCGGAATGTGGGGAAAAAAATTATAATACTCATCATGTTCTGTAAAATAGAATTGAGCTGATCGAGATTCAATATAGTTTGATCCTTCCTTTTCAGCCGCGACTATTTTATCCAGTACTTGTTCAGCATATAATTCATCTGCGTCTAAAATCGCCAGCCAATCTCCTAATTGATATTCCTCTTTGTGCTTGTAAAGCAATTGATATTTCAGTGAATCTGAATATGGCTGGTTAATAATATTGACTGAAGCAACAATATCATTAAATTTTTTGGCAATTTCGGCAGTATTGTCACTGGATCCATTATCATAAAAAAATATTTTCTTAAACCCGCCAAATTGCCTAAGAGACAATAGGGTTTGTTCGATAATATCGCCTTCGTCTTTCGCAATCAGTATGCCGTATAAATTCATAACACTTTTTCAGTTAAAATATATCTTTGTTTTTTAATAAACATTTCTGTTCTAGTTAGTTAATCTCTTCTTTGCATTACTTGAATGAGTTCACGAGGCTCCATTTTATGATCGGTAGAAGTTAGAACTTACGATTGGCATGACGGGGTTAAGCAGTTACCTTTGAACAATCAGTTTTTAGTTTTTCATACTAAGATACGCACCTTACTGCAAAAGAACGTAAAAGCCATAAACATGACTGGGCAAAGTATATAAAACTACGCCACTGGAAAACACCGGACAACGCCATCCACATAAAACCAACGCCCACCCGCTTTAGCAAACCGGCTGCGCTCGTTCAGACACCAGCGCTGTCCGTCTTCATCATAAAAGGCGTTAAATTCCACTTTGCCTTTGCTGTGCTTAACGCCCCCCTGCTGGGTGCGGACTATCTCCAGCGTTTGCCAGCATGGTTGATTACCAGCAAAAGACAGCATCACCGGGCGGGTGCGGGCATCCCAGGTTGCTAGTAAATAAGCTACATTATGCAAACAATAGGCACTAAATCGTGAGCGCATCAAGGTTTCAGCGGTTGGGGCAAACATATCACCCGCATGAAATGCCCCACAACACTGCTGATAGAAAGCACCGGAACCACAACGGCAAAAAGATTGAATAGGTATATCGGTCATGGCCTGCCACAGGCGGCTTCTGAACTGGTGATGACGGCTGAATCAGTAATCGATAAAGTGCCACAGCTGTCATTCGCTTGGTCATTTTGAGGTGTGCAGGTGATTGTGAAAGCACTTGCCGTATTGGCCGTTACCGCAAAAGTGTAATAACTATTGGCGACCGCACCACCAATATCTGTCAGCGTACCGTAGCTTGTATGAGAAACCCGCCATTTTTCCTCAGCTTGCACCAACCGCATCAACTCCCCTTTGGCGTCACCGCGCCGCCCTTTACGCACCGAATCCTGATAAGACGGGAGCGCAATTGCCGCCAAAATACCAATAATTGCCACCACCACCACCAATTCAATCAGCGTAAAACCCTGTGTACGCAGCTTATTAAAAATCATTGGGATTCCCTCATTAAAAATATGGAAAGTAGGCTACACTATATGTTAATAGTTTAAGAGCAATTTTGGCATAAAGCTTATACACAAAAGTAACATAAAGAGTAATAAATTGGCCTTACACTACTAAAAGTAACATTAGATTCTGTTAATATTCAGCTATCTTGTCCCAAGTTTTTGGGTGAACCGCCAAATAATGCCAACATAGCCTAAACTATTTACAAAAAACCGTTATCATTTATTGTCTTGCATCTTTAAGAAAGCGATCTCAGCAATTATGAAAAAACATCCTATTTGCCAGTCCAAAACTTCGGCCTTTTCGACCTATAACGTTACAAAGGGCTTCACCTTGGTTGAAGTGCTGGTGTCCATAATTATCCTTGCGATTGGCATACTAGGCACTATAGCAATGCAAGCCCGTGCGTTGAACGATAACCAAGATGCTTACATGCGTTCACAAGCCGTTTTACTGGCCTACGATTTAGGTGACCGGATGCGGGCCAATCCAGGTGGCTGGCTCGCTGTTCCCGCTGCGGCGGATTCTGCATGTGACGTAGTGGGCGCTAATTGCACACCAGTCGAGATGGCTCAATTTGACTATTGGAACTGGCAAAATGAAGTCACCAGCAAACTGTCCGGTGGTGCGGGTGATGTGGTTCTAACGGGCAATATGTGTTCGGGGACTGCGGCAAACGGCATGCGGATACGGATCACTTGGCAACGTGCCAACAGCGATGCGAACACTAGGTTAGGGAATGCCTGCTACTCATTGGACATTCAATTATGAAACATCAACAACACGGTTTCACCTTGGTTGAATTGCTAATCACCATGGTGCTTAGTTCACTTCTAATTGCCTCAGTCTCCCAGATTTTCCTGCAAAGCCGGAAATCTTTCGCCAAGCAGCAGTCACTCAGCGCTGTCGTGGAAGATGGGCGTTATGCCGTGGAAATGATGGCACAAGAATTTCGCCGGGCTGGTTTTTTAGCAAACCCTAGACGGACTGATGCTGGTTTTGCTAAAGCCAATATTTTTGCGGCTAACCCTAACAACCCAGCCGGATCCGGCATAAATTTTTTGTCACAAGAATATATCCGTGGGAGTTTTTCTGCCGCAGGGATTGATAGCCCCAATGATATCAACCATGTTGTGTTCAGATACCAGTTAGATCCTGGCGGGAGTTGTAGCGATCCCGTCTATATAGTCAAGGCGGAGTGTTTAGAAGTTGGCAACACTTGGACCCCAAGCGGAACTGACATGGATAGCGGAAACTCCCCGTGTAGCGCCCAAGTTAGTGATGAGAATGGGGTGACACCGGGATCGGCTTACATAAAAACCATCTCCTTTTTTGTCAATGATACCGGTAATGGCCCCACGCTATCCTGCCAAGCGGAATCGCAATTAAAGAATAATGGTACGGTCATAGATAATAATGGCAATAATTCCATGCCATTGGTCTCTAATGTTGAAGCGTTATATGTGCTTTATGGTGTCGATACGGACGGCAACAATTCTGCCAATCGCTATGTGAACGCCAGTGACGTCAAGATTTATGTGAGACCCACCGATGGCGTCACAATTGACGAGTGGACACATGTAGTCAGCGTTAGGCTATACTTAGTGTTAATGAGCAATGAAAAGAATGTTGCAACGGGCAGCACCTCAACCTACACCATTGATGGCACCACCTATAACGTGCTCAACCCAAGTGACAACAGGCTATACCGCGTCTTTACAACCACCGTGGCATTTCGGAATTAACATGACCAAGAATTTATTTCCCCAACAAGGGGCTGTATTAGCATTCACTTTATTGCTATTGTTAATGATCACGCTGATGGGGGTGACCATGGTGCAACAGAACAGGACGCAATTTATGATGGCCGAAAACACCCAATCGGAAGCAACCAATTTTTCCACTGCTGAAAATATTTTGAAAAGCACAGAAAACTATATCGCTAGCCAGCGCTACGCGGCTACGCCGCTCCCTGACCCCATCCCTGCCGATTGCTTTGATGCAACATCAGGAGCCCCGAAACTGTGCGCCACTTATGACTGCAAAACCCCCGGCGGCATTTTTCAGCAACTGATGCCAGGTGATTTACGGAACGGCGCGGTGATTCATGGCATGTCAACGGGTTCTAGCGTAGAAATCACTAAAACGGTTTGTGTAGGGGGGGATACTCTCGGCCTGCAATATGATGATTGCAGCAACTCCACCCGGAATTTTTGTGCTTTTACATCAAATGTGCCGAATCCTACGGCATCAAGCTCGGCAACCACAAGCTCTAATCCATGCCATACAGAGCTTTACACAATAAGGGCGACTATGATTGATGATGCCAATAACGAACGTGTAGTTGAGTCGAATTATGCCGTTAGGTGTGATAACTAAGTGTATTAAAATGATCCACTACCCCACAAGGATGGCCGCAAGAAGAAAAGGGGCAAAGTTATCGAATCTGATGAGTGGTTTTGATCTGATTTGTAACTTTTCTTAAGCAAAGATGAAATTGAAAAAACAACTTGTAATTCACAACGCATTAATTCTGGAGAACCACAATGAAAAAACAACATCTTTTGAAACAAAAAAACATGCGCCTAGCCATGGCAATAGCCTCGGCCCTAGGCGTAGTGGCTTTGCCTGATTTGTCCTATGCAACAACCACCTGCACAGCACCCTCTACCCAATGGGCTTATCAGACTGCATACAACTCATCCAATGGAAAACCTACGGGGATGACAAACAGCAGTGCAGCCATTCCGGCGGATATGATCACCCGTATCCTCAAATTATTGCCTGAAGGCCAAGACATCACCAAAAACACCCTAGCAAAAGCATTAATAACGGACGATTTAGGCGGGAACGTTTATTTTAAAAAAGCCGCAACCATTAAAATTGCTTTTTTAACTGAAGGGGCGGGTTACAGCAACTCTTTAGGTTTCTTTAAATTTGATAAAAGCAAGTTGCCAAAGCCTTGCGTTTTAAATGAAAAGATCATTTTCCCTAATGCCTCAGCACCATCCCCTATGAGCTTAGGTGACACTGTTGATTTGGGCTCTTTTAGTGCCGGCGATGCCTTAGGATTCACCGTGGTTGCCAATGGCTGGAAGAGCGGAAAAGTTAACACAAGCAAACCCGCTACCGGCATATTCCGCTCCGTATTGGCCTTAAACCCCGAAACAAATGGCGCTAATGCACACACTGTGCTGCTATCAAGTCCAGCAGATAAACTATTGGTGTTGGGTTTTGAAGACTTAAACAGACAAAGCAGCAAATACAATGATTCTGGTTATACCACCGACAATGACTTTAACGATGTGATCATCGCGATAATTGCCGATCCTTTTGATGCCATCGACACCTCTAGCATCGGCGATGTTGATACCGGCACTGTTCCTGCTCCTGTCACGCCTCCTGCCGACACGACGCCTCCTGCCGACACGACCCCTCCTACCGGCACTACCGATCCTACCGGCACGACCCCTCCTACCGGCACGACGCCTCCCACAGCGACAGCGACAAAGCCAGTAGGTGTAAGTGGCCGGATGAACTGGCGGGAAAAAGCGGATACAAAAACAGACGGCGGCAACAGCCAAGAAGCACTGCCTAAATAGTAATTTTGAAAAAAGTTATTAAGGGACACACCTGAAATAACTTCGGCAATAAAACGGCCGCCAGTCCTTAAAGACTGGCGGCCGTGACAGCCACCGACAGAATCCACTTGGCTCCAATATTTTTAAAATTCTAACGCTATTTTCAGGAATAGCTGATATATACTCTGAGATTAGCTTTAGCCTCACAACGAGAGCCTATCCCAATTTTTAAAAACTGTTATTCTTAACAAAACCCTTACTTTTCCCTACTCTCAATCATGAATGCACCGGCAACCAACAATCACTTTATCCGACCACCAAGCCCATCAGGGTTTACCTTGGTTGAACTGCTGGTGACCATAGCCATTATTGGGATTACCCTCGGCCTTGCTGTCCCGTCATTCAATACCTTTATCAGCAATACCCGCATGGTTTCAGCAACCAATAATTTGGTCGATGCGTTAAATATTGCACGAAGCAAGGCAATCAGCACCCATTTCAACACCGTTGTTGCCCCCATTACTGCGGGAAATTGGGGTAGTGGGCTTCAAGTGTTTACCGATAAAAATAACAACGCGACTGCAGATAACGGTGAAGTGCTCCTAAACTACACGCCCCCTTCTGGAAACATCACCATCAAGAGTTCCTTTGTGAACAACATTACTTACAACCCTAATGGTAGGGCGGCGGCAGGCAGTTTTTATATCTGTGGCGATCCTCATGTTGCTGACTATCGGCGCATCCTAGTTGCACAAACAGGACGCATCCGTATGGAAGACACCGACCCAGCCAATCGCGCGGCTTATGGATCGGTCTGCCCATAACCAAGGGTGTTTAACAATGGAAAATGCCTGAAATTGACAAGCGGTGGTTATAGTTTTGCGGTTGGACTCCGACAACAACCAGCAACTTACTTGATAAAAATAAATTTCATTTCTTGCTTAATAAGCTTCACCCCAATCACTTCAACACAGAAACTTGCACCATGAAATATCCCCAACAAGCATTTACACTCATTGAAATGGTTATAACGGTAGCCATAGTCGGTATTCTTGCATCGATCGCCTACCCTGCCTATCAAGCACAAATCAATGGTAGCCGCGAAGCAGAAGCCAGAACGGCTTTAGTGTCGTTGGCGAACGTATTGAGCCAGTATCGCCTCGACAACAACACTTATGTGGGTGCAGCATTAGGCACTGGCGGAATTTTTTCCGATCAAGTGCCGATTGATAATAACGCTAAAAAAACCTATGGCTTGGCCATCACGGCTCAAACAGCGACAACATTCACAATTTCCGCAACGCCTGTTGATAACACTTTAGCGACATATACACTTGACGATGCAGGCAACAAAACGTCTTCGGATAGTAAGCATTGGTAAAGCGCCATACACTAGGGCCAGCACTGACTTACAGGACTTAAAACCATCACTAGCACTGTCAGGGGCAGGCAAAACCGGCTTAGCCGGACAATTTTAGCGCCTTCACCATCTCGCACACGTCCCGCGCCATGCGCTTGGAAGAAGTGGGGGGACGGGAATATTTTTATCCCCGTCAACGCGGTGACGGAATTTAAAAGCGCCATCGTAGCAAACCGTTTAACCATAGACAGGCAACAATCGGCTTTGCAACCATTGCCGGTTGATTTGCTATCGTAAAAGTTATCGTAGGAGCAGTCTTCGACCACGACCACTTTCAGCCAACATACAACCGTGTGTGCCGCGCTTTAATTAAAAATCTTCAACTTCCTTATTTAAAATATAGAAAAGCGGCCTAAAATGAACTATACAGTAATCATTTAAGGGTAATTTAATATTAAAAAAATTATGCGCACACAAAAATCCCCGCTTGGTTTCACCCTACCGGAAATGATGGTTACCGTGGCTATATTGGGTATTTTAGCCGCAATAGCCATCCCTTCTTTTACAGGAATGCTGGAGCGGCGTAGATTGGTAAGCACTGCCGAAACTATAACCTCTGATTTGCGCTGGGCGCGTAGCGAGGCTTTTAAACGCAATGCTAATGTCACCATCACATTTACCCCCGGTGATGCAGGCACTTGGAGCTACACCATCGCGCCAGGCGACAAAACCGTAGACAGCGCGGCAATTGCTGAATATGACGGCATTGCCTTAGCTGAGAATTTTTCCAGTGATGACACTGTATTCGATCATGTCCGTGGCACGGCTACGACCGACGGATGCGATGCCGATTGCAAAGTCACCCTTACCTCAGAGAATGGCGACACGTTAAGCATTAAATTAGGTTTTCTAGGGCGGACTTACATTTGCGGCACTATTGGGGGCTACGACGCATGTTAAAACACACACAACAAAAAGGTTTGTCGCTCATCGAGCTGATGATTGGCCTATTAGTCGGTACAATTATTGCTGGCGGAGCCATTAGCGTCTTCACCAACAGCATAGAAAGCGGCACGGACAACACCGAATTGGCACGGTTAAATCAAGACATGCGTGCCATGATGGACATAATGACAAGAGACATCCGGCGGGCGGGATATGCAACGGACAATCCTGCAGCAAACCAAGCTGCCTTACAAAATAACCCCTTTCAGGATTCTATTACAGCTGGGGCAACCACCGACATAGCGATTTATAATGCTGACAGTTGCATTGTTTATTCTTACAACAGGAATAGTGATAGCCCACCTGTTGTCGATAGCAATGAACGGCTAGGCTTTAGACTAGCCAATAACCAACTGCAAATACGTACCGACAACGCTTCCACCAACGAAAACTGTGATGACGGCAATTGGCAAACCGTCACCGAGCCCAAAGTTGAAATTACCACCCTTACTTTTGCGCTTGCCGAATCCCCACTTGACATAACCAGCATGATTACCGACACCGACACCAATGGCATTATGGACGGTGATGACAACGGCAATGGTTCTTGCGACAGTGGCGAGGTCTGCAACACCTGTAATAGTGGCGACCAATGCCTTTACATCCGCGACATCACCATCACCCTGACCGGACGGTTAGCAGACGACAACAACGTTACCCAGACTATCACTGAAGAAGTCAGGGTACGTAACGACAAATATTTGGCGGTGGCTCCCTAAATGGGTGATAAAGACACTATCTCAAAGCGTTTACTAAGCGCTTGGCAGCCAGATAGGGGCGTATTTAGAGACTCCCGCCCTTGGGCTAGGGATGGGATTGTAACCAAGCATAGAACAAGACGGTGCATTATCCTTAGTAAAACGGCTGGAACTTAAATTCGGCATCGTAGCCCGACACAGCGCCCGAACACCTCTACCTTGCGCGGATTTTAATTGCTGAAACCCTAGCCGATATGTTAAACCACCCAATTTAATGAGGTAATCCTTATGAAAACCCATCCCCCTCCCCTTGTTTCCGCCCTTTTCCGGCAACGCGCCGCCGTCACCCTGCTCGTGGTCATGATGTTGATTATCGCCATGGCCATCCTTACTTTAACAACCTCGCGCACCGGTATGCTTGAACAAAAAATCACCGGTAATGACGCCAGATCGAAGGAAGCGTTTGAAAGTGCCGAAGCTGGAATCGAATACGGCTTGGCTTATCTGACAAACAATAGTAGTTACAGCAATTATACCGCGTTAGTATGGGACACTTCCGGTGGCAACCAATCCGCGTCACCTACAGCCAGTGGCGATGTCGCATCTGGAGATTTTTCTTATACCCCCACAACCACCTATCAACGGGCAGTAGACTCCAATTACATTAAAGTTGTTTCAACCGCAAAGGAAACCCATGACAACAGCATTACGGCAACAGACGAACAATATGTATATGCGGCAACAGTATTAAATAACGGCCCGGCGTTTAACGCCCCACCTTTAGCAATGGACGGTTGTTTGAGTGGCGTAGTTGGTGGCCCCGATATTTATGTTGGCACCCGTGCCGACGGCATCGCGGCAGGCACTTCCCACAGCCCGGCAAATCAGGGCGCATGGGATCCTGATTCAGGCACATCATGCTTAAATCGAGGCCATCTGGATGCACATGGCGGACAACCTAAAGGTGATTTATTTACCCCCGGAACGGTTTGGAGCTATATCTTTGGAACTTTCACGCGTGAACAAATCAAGGCGAAAGCCGATCAGGAAGTTGCCGAGGGCGTTGCAGATAGCGACCGTACTTACATCTGGGTGACAGATACCGGCAATTATCACGATTCATGGGGGTCGGCAACGCATCCGGTAATTTTAGTCTTTGCCGCAGCGGCGGATTGCCCGAAAATCAATGGCAACCCGACCATTTATGGGCTTGTTTTCATCGATTCAGCCTGTACTGCTAATGGTTGGGGGGGCGCAACAGTTTATGGCAGCGTTATTGTCAACGGCAACGTTGACAAGCTGAATGCAAATACCGCTATTTATGACTGGACGGCCACACCTGGCGCCACCAACCCATTAGGCAATAGCTTTATTGATACGATTTCTAAAATACCCGGCACCTGGAAAGACTTTTAAGCCCTTGAAGAGGATTCGCACGAGCAATCCACCCCATACACATGGGCATCAACATCACCAAACCCTACGGCCTAAGCTTAAGGCGAACAACTATGAAACACTTATTACATAAAAAAATAGTGGGCTTTTTAAATAAAAAAATAGTCGGCTTCTCGCTCATCGAAGCCCTGATTGCCGCTTTAGTGGTCGGCGTCGGTATTTTGGGGCTGGCCAAATTACAGGGCGAAACATTCTCTGCTAGTGCTGACAGCCGGATGCACACCCACGCCTTAAACTTGGCACAGGAAAAAATTGAAGAATTCAGGAATTATGCCAACAAAAATACCTACACCAACTTTGCCGATGGCACTGACGACAATATTGCCGGTGCCAACGCGAACTTTACCCGGACATGGACTGTGGACGCTTGCCCCAATACGGTCAAGTGTAAGCAAATCACTGTTAACGTCACTTGGGCTGACAACAATAATCAAGGACAGAGCGTATCGTTGCACTCCTTTATCGCAGAAGCCGACCCCATCAAATCAGGCATCGTGCTGGCAGGCTTAGGCGGTGGCGGCTTCAACTCTTCAAGCACATCAAGCAGCAGTTCATCGTCGTCCAGCAGCTCATCATCCAGCTCATCCACCACCAGCAGCTCATTATCCAGCTCATCCACCAGCAGCAGCACCAGCACTTCCTCTTCGACCACATCGTCAACAGCGGGAGGGGGGGCTTGTATTTGCAGCTATAAAAATAATTCAGGTTATTCAGTAGGAACCGGTAGCTCCGCCTGTTGTACGGTCGCCATCTGCCAAGCGGCAGAACCTGATGACGAAAAGAACAACTCTTCATGGTACGCTTATTGCCGGAATACAACCACGACAGTAGCAACGACAACCACCACTGCGCCAACCACCACGACAACAAAGGCAACCACAACGACAACCCTAGGTTCTTGTACAAAAACAATAACCGGCTCAATTACACGAGGCGAAGACCATCATGAAGATCAAGCGCAGCAACAAAGCGTAATAGCGGGCGGCGTTAGTTGTAGTGTGTCTGGAAACTCAAATGCTGCCACTTACACTTGTACTAATGTGACAGCGACTTGTGGAACAGCCATATCCATCACCTGTTCCGACAACTGCCGCCCAACCAGCGCAACCCTTACCATATCGGCGCCAACAGGCGGCACAATAACTGGGCCTAGCTTTACAACAACAGATTAAGTGGTTGTAGTAAGAATGCTTTTGTGCGCAGCCGATCCAGAGGGGTTTCCGCCGCCAACGCTCCATGCGCCTGCCACAGATTAGGGAATGCGGCGGTGGTTAAAATACGGCAACAGACGACCGGAAGTGGCAACCCACCGCCTGTTGCCAACAGACCCATCCAATACCGCCAAGCGTTCGCATAACCAGACGTTTCATACCAGCCTGCAAAATCATACTATTCCGTTAGTCGTTTCGCGGATTAGATAAGACGGCCTTGCTTTGATCTCTTCAAAAAGCTGGCCGACATAAATGCCCAGCAAGCCTAAGCCGAGCAAATTGGCTGAGCCAAAAATCAATATGACCAGTGTCAACGATGTCCAGCCGGACACGGCGATGCCTGCCAGCCAAGAATACAAAGCTTGCAAACCTAACAACACCGAAACCAGCAAGCCAGCTATGCCACTGCCAAACAAGTAATACAACGGTTTGGCGCTGTATGAAACCAACGCATACAAAGCCATTTTAACCAAGCCGAGCTTGCTCCAGTGGCTTTCCCCTGCAAGCCTTGCGGGTACGGAAAAGGCAATGGGATAACTTTGCACCCCTGTCCAAGTGGTCATACCGCGAAAAAAACGGATTTTTTCAGGACACGCCAGCAACGCACTGACCACTTTTCTATCCAGTAGCCGGTAATCGGCGCTATTGACCAAATCCAATCCCGATAAGCGGTGCATAAGGGCGGCAAACAGGCGAGCAGAAACGCGGGCAAACAAGCTGTCGTTCGGGCGCTCTTTTTTACAGGCAACCACTAACGGGTAACCTTGCCACCATGCGTCCAACATTTCTGGCAACAGTGACGGCGGATGCTGGCCGTCACCGTCCATAACCACAACGGCCTGCCCTTGCGCCTGCTCAAGACCCGCGAGAATGGCGGCTTCTTTGCCGAAGTTACGGGTAAAACGAACGCCGCGTATTTCCGCGTGCTGCGCGGCAAGTTGCCGGATACGCGACCACGTGTCGTCCTGGCTGCCGTCGTCAACAAAAAGCACTTCGTAACGGAGCGTTAAGGCGTTAAGTATTGGGGCGAGCTCTTGCCAAAAAGGAGTGAGCACTACGGCCTCGTTATAAACAGGTATGACGAGGCTCAAGGTAATATTCGGATTCATGGTTTTTTAAATACCCAAAATTTGCAGACGGTGAAATTACTTAGCACCAACAGAAGCTCAATCATCGCTTTTAAATTGATCGTGTAAAAAGACGTGGCCGAATAGTCATTTAACAGTTGTAAAAGGATGGTTGATAATCCGGTGTTGATTAACCACAAGCCTAAATAACGCAACGCTGAATATTTGACACGCGCCAAAGAATACCTAAATGTCCAAATATGGTTGAGGCCATAAGCGGTGATTGCCCCAGCTGCCCGCGCCGGAACGTTGGCAATGGCTATCGGCAGTTGCAGCCAAAGATGCAGGCCCGCAAACAGCGACACATCAACCACATAAGCGACACCCCCGCTAAAAAGATAACGCAGAAACGCGTGTGCTGTCGTTTTCATTGCTGATCCAAGGCACGGGTGAAACTGTGTTGTGGATAATCGTTACGCAACCGCTGTTCTAAGGCAAGCGCGGCTTCCGGTTGGCTGTCCAGACGCTGTAACCGCGCCAAAGTGTAAAGGCTCTCCGGTAGCCAATAGCCGGAATAGTGGCCAATCAATTTTTGGTAACGTTGTTTGGCAACCGGCCTATCGCCTGCCAGCTCATGCGCCTTAGCCGCCCAAAACAAGGCTTCCTCTTGCGCGGCCGGGCTACTGCGGCGGCCTTCGATACGGTCAAAGTCTATGGCGGCGGCTTGATAATCTTGGCGGTTCATGGCTTGCCAACCGCTGCGATAATAACGTTCGGGGTTGTTTTGATACGCATAAAGATTGATTCCAGCCAATACAACTAGCCATATTAACAAAGCCTTACCGGTAGCTGAAGGCAAGCTTAGTTTGCGTGGCTGCGTGGTTCTCCGTATCTGTAACAATAAATATCCCAATATCACACAAACCGCAAAAATACTGGCGATTTGCCCCCAACGTCCGATTAATGTAGTGCCATATACCAGCTCGACCCTATTATTTTCTGGCACAACCACCATATACCCTGGGGCGGCCAAATAGATTTTGCCTTTGCCAGTCAATTGCCAGCGCGGATGAAATGCGATTTTAACCAGATGTGCCGCCCCCGGCTGGTCAGTGGTGAACACTATCCTTTCACGTTCAAAATTTAATAACTTAACCGTAGCTGCCTTGCTGGTTTTAAATGCCCGTTGATCCTCGCTATACACCGGCCAATAATCAACCTTGGGATAATGCTTAAACCAATTAAACGCATGTTCCATCCAGTTTTTTTTATCAATTATCTGCGCAGGCAGAGGCAAGGCTTGGATTAATTGGCTATCAAAATTTTTTAACCGGTACACAGTGAAAGGCGAAGATTCGGCAAGTTTCTGAAATAACGGACTTTTATCAAAGTCCGTCTTGGCTTCGTCGCTACGCACCAAAACTTCATTGGCATGCAACAAATTCATATGTGGGATGGCTGACGATATATCCAGCGATGCGCTAGGAAAACGCACCAATGGCGAAGATGGCGCTTTTGAGACTTCCGATTGCAAATGGTAAATGACAGGGGCCAACAAGGCCGATTCCATATACAAACCTTCCAATACCGGACGCTGGTTTAAGAACATCGGCAAGGTTTCCAAAGCGCGGGTGGAACCTAAATCGTTATTGACCGGCGCATGTTCAAACAGCAGACGCGGAGAATCCAAGCGGCCGCTTAAGACAGGAAACAAGACGCTTAATTTTTGCCAATTGGCTTTTTCTTCATAACCGCTATGGTTCCATGCCGACCATTGTGGGGTAAGACTGACGGCCTGATAAAGCCAGACGCCCATTAACAAAACCACGCCATGCCTTATTGGCAAGGCATAGCACCCAGTGAGCGATGACAGCCCTATCTTAAGCGCCTCACCAAACAGCCAACCGCAAACAAGAGCGGCAAACAGCCAAACATAGGGGAAAAAACGTATATCCGCAAGGCCAATCCGGTTGGCGCTAAACCAAAAGGTCACCGCCAACATCGTGGCAGACAGCATAAACGCTAACGCTTGTTGCGCCGAAGATGGCCATTGTTTACGAATGGCCGGAAAACAATAAAAAATGCCACCCACCAAACCTGTCAATAAAACCGGCCACAGCGTTTTCGGCAAAAAATCATGCCAATCATTTGCCATAAACGCGCCATCGTTTGGGATGGTCAACCCGTGCATTTCCAGCAATGGCCACAACCAACCCGCTAATAGGCAAAATGCCAAGGTATGGGTTAATGTCAAAAAACGCAGGGTCACTTTAAAATTGCCACAAAACAGCAAAAAAAGACTGCTAAAACCGGTGATCAATAACGCATAGCCGTGGGAAAATCCGGTCGCCGCCTCTAACAAGCCACCTAACACCCAGAAATATCGGCCTTGTAAAGCTTTAATCCACACCGCTAACGTCAATAACGAAAACAACATGCCGTAACTGTAAGCAAATTCGCCCGCCAAAATTGACAGCAAGTTGCCGCCCCAAATGGAGTTTTGTTCGTGCAGCAAAAACGCAAGTGTGGCAATGCTTGCAAACAAGCCAGCAATGCGGCTAAAACCAAAACAAAATAGGCTTAATAGATAAACACTGGCAGGCATGACTATAGCGGCTGCAAATACCGCCCATTTAAATGCCAGAGCAAACGGCAGCCATTGGTTGAGCAAAAAAATAACAATGAACGGCAACGGAAAGTAATAGGACAAAAACGGTAGGCCACCAAACACTTCAGGTAGCCACTGGGTCAGGCCGTGCTGGGGGAAATATTGGCAAAACTGGTAGGCATAAAATACATGCGAGGCGGTATCGCCCCCCGTAGGCAAATGATTAAGGCTAAGCCAATAGGGATTTAAAACGCCAATAGGTGCATACAGCAGGAACAATAGGATAAATAAGCCCAGCCAATAGCGATATGAACGCATGAAATCCCTTGATAATGGCTTAAAATAGAAAAAAGTTCGCGTAAGCATAGCGCAAAATCGTCCTGCAGTTGCCACACCGTGTTTGGCAGTTGTCTTTATCAAAACCTTTATCCACAAATCGCGTGATTTCCATGACTACCGGAAAACTTTACATCATTTCAGCACCCTCGGGTGCCGGAAAAACCAGCTTGGTCAAGCAATTACTGGCCGAGGTACCTCAGCTTGCCGTCTCCATTTCACATACGACCCGCGCCATGCGGCCCGGTGAGATAAATGGGCAGGACTATTTTTTTATCTCCGTAGAACAATTTCAGGCTTTGTTGGCAAAACAGGCCTTCCTTGAACACGCCCAAGTTTTTGACAATTTTTACGGTACGGCACAACAAACGGCCGTCGACCATCTTAATGAGGGGCTAGATGTGATTCTGGAAATTGATTGGCAGGGCGCAAGGCAAATCAAAGAACGGTTGCCAGACGCGGTGGCCATTTTTATTTTGCCGCCCTCCACCGCCGTTTTGCAACAGCGCCTGACAGCTCGCGGGCAAGATGACGTGGCAGTTATTGCCCGCCGTATGCGCGATGCCGTCGCCGAAATGCAGCATTACTGCGAATTTGACTATCTTGTGGTCAATGATGACTTTGCCATCGCGTTAACGGAATTAAAAAGCATCATCGTGGCGAACCGTTTGACCATAGACAGGCAACAATCGGCTTTGCAACCATTGCTCACCGCTTTGCTAGCGTAATTCACCGTAAGCCGCCGCCTGCAAGTGCTAAAATACTCCCTTTATAACAGAGACTTCGATTAAATCTATGACACATATTCCAACGATTGGCTTTATCAGCCTAGGTTGCCCTAAAGCGCTGGTCGATAGCGAGCGTATCTTAACCAAACTCCGCTCCGAGGGGTATAACATTTCGCCGACGTATCAGGATGCCGATCTGGTCGTGGTGAACACCTGCGGCTTTATTGATGCGGCGGTTGAAGAATCGCTGGACAGTATCGGCGAAGCGTTGGCTGAAAACGGCAAGGTAATTGTCACCGGTTGTTTGGGTGCAAGGGAAGCGGAAATTCGGGCGCGTCATCCGCAGGTTTTAAAAGTGACGGGTGCGCACGCGTTGGACGAGGTCGTGGCTTCGGTGCATGAGCATTTACCGCCCCGCCATGACCCGTTCACCAGCTTGTTGCCGCCGCAAGGGATAAAACTGACGCCTAACCATTATGCGTATCTAAAAATTTCGGAAGGCTGCAACCATCGCTGCACCTTTTGCATTATCCCGTCGATGCGCGGCGACTTGGTCAGTCGGCCCGTTGACGATGTGTTACTGGAGGCTGAACGCTTGGCTAATGCAGGTGTTAAAGAATTGTTGGTAGTCTCACAAGACACTAGCGCCTACGGGCTGGATCTGAAGTATCAAAGCTGTGATTGGAAAGGCCGTTCGGTTAAAACCCGCTTTTATGATTTAGCGCAAGCCTTGGGTGATTTGGGCATTTGGATACGGCTGCATTATGTGTACCCTTATCCGCATGTTGACGACGTGATCCCACTCATGGCTGAAGGGAAAATCCTGCCGTATCTGGATATTCCTTTTCAACATGCCAATAGCCGTATCCTTAAGCTAATGAAACGCCCAGCAGCGACACAAAACAATCTGGAACGGATTAGGGCATGGCGGAACATTTGCCCTGATATTACCTTGCGCAGCACATTTATTGTCGGTTTTCCCGGTGAAACTGAGCAAGAATTTGAGGAACTGTTGAATTTCTTGAGCGAGGCCCAGTTGGACCGGGTCGGCTGCTTTGCTTATTCACCGGTAAAAGGGGCTGTCGCTAATGAGTTGCCGGATGCCGTACCAGAATCGGTTAAGCAAGAACGTCTAGCGCGTTTTATGGCGCATCAGGCGGTTATTAGTGCCGAGCGCTTACAACGGCGCGTGGGCAGGATTGAAACTGTTTTAATTGATGAAGTTGTCGCTGAAGGTGCGGTGGCAAGAAGCAAAGCAGATGCGCCAGAAATTGACGGTCAAGTATTTATTGACGGGGCGACGCATCTTAAAGTAGGCGACTTTGTTGATGTGGAATTGGAGGAAGCGGATGAGTATGATTTGTGGGGGCATTTGATTTAGCACACCCTGCTTGGCAAACCAGCAACCAATCGCCAGAAACAAAAAAACCCAGCTTTTTAGCTGGGTTTTTTTGTCTTGCAAGAATTCTGATTTAACTCAGATTAAAGTTCGATAGAGCTAGAAACTTTTTGTTTTGAACCGTCTGGATCATCCATACAGCCAGATAAGCCAACAACCATCATTGCCATAGCCAAAAGTGCTAAAATTTTCTTCATAATATTATCCTCCAAATGGGTTTAAATTATTTTATTTATTGTGCGTCAATGAATGAAAGCACGGACAATTTATATCATGACTGGAATACCGATGCAATAATTAAGTCATTTGCCCATTTTCAGTATTTATAGGGAATTGATGTTATTGGGCAAATCGTAAGAGATTATGTTATCTGCCCATTTTACCGTTCCGATGTTAGTCCAAGGCGATAAAAAGTTGCGGTGCAACTGGTCATAAACCCAATAAGAAGGCGCATCAATCCGCTTCATCTTGATGGTAAACTCGGCATTGTTAAGGTTTAAACCGATTTTTTGCCCCCAAAATGCGGTGACTTTCATAATGAATTTTTGCAGCCGGGTGTTATCAATAGTCGGCGTCACAGCAATATTAGCCCACATGGAATGCACCCTCCCCCAGTTAGGGGCCAGTAATCGCCCTTGTTCATTAACAAACGGTAGCCATTGTTCGTTGCCATCCTTATCCTTATAGGTAATCGCAAGGATATGGTCATAACCGGCAAAATGGTCATGCAAATAAAGCGCATGCGGGGCAATACCCAAAAAGGTCTGGGATACCATCAATAGCGCATTACTGCCCTTGGTTAGGGTAGCCGTGACAACATTATCCTTGGTTCCAACCTTGAACCGATACATTAAGCCATAATGAATTGTGCTGTTCAGTTGCAAAATGACAATAGCGATGAGTATTTTGGCCAGTTTTCTCGAAAAGGCTTTAGGTTTTTGGCGGGCAGCGCATTCAAAAAGCTGGTGGAACCAAGCGTCACTTTGCAGTTTTGCTGCAGTAAGACATTCTGACGAACAAATAATGCGGTTACGATTATCGGCAATGGCGCGGTATTTCTTTACTGCGTACTGGTAAATACCAGGCAAACCTAAAATAAAGCCCGCAGGCAGCAAGTAGCCCATTTTCAGGCAAATTTGCCGATAGGTGTCAACCCCTGAATATAACCGACCAGCGCTGTCCAACGCGTACAAGTCGGTCAGCAACGTGTCCTGGCTGATAGCCGCAAGCGCAGGGTATTCCGCTGCGTATGCTTGGGCGCTTTTAAAGTCGATTCGGTTAAAAATATCAAAATGATTAATGGTAAGGACAGTGCGGTTACACAAAGGGCACTGCTGGTCATAAAAAACAGTAAGGGCTGGCTGTTTGGCGACAATCCACCCACCCAATTTACGCCACCAGTTAAAAGGCACCAGTAAGCTATAAAACATCAACATGCCCATCCCAAATGGATAAATATTTAGCGATAAGGTAATGCCAAGGTGCAAGCCCAAACCAATAAACAAATACACGGCGCGTAGCCGACGATGGGCAAATAAAAACAGGAAGGAGAACTGAAACACCAAAATGGTATAACCAATCGTTTTCTGTAACAGCTCATTATTAAGGAAGATCGACATATCAAGCGCCGATACATAATAAGGCTGGGTCGATGGCAACCAAGCACCCAAACCGTTACGCCAGTGCTCGGCAAACAACTTGTGGATAGCAGAATCAAAATAAAGAAAACCAAGGCAAATAGCGACAGGCAGGTAATACGCCAATACAGTGGCTGTTTGTTTAGGGTAATTATTGTAATGCATGAACGGTGTGCTGAGTTTATGCCTGAGATTATCTAGTGAAAAGGCGCGGTCACCGGGCATTAACATCAAAAAGAATCCGGCACCGATCATAAACAAATCGAAACCACCATCAAAATCGCGTTGCATGGACGTGAAGTTAACAAAAACTATCCAGAAAAGGTAATTGCTAATGACAGCGAACTGATAGCGATAGCCGACAACTATAAAACTGGCAACAATTCCCCAAAGGCACAGGAAAAAAGGAATACTGGGAAACTCAACATCTATATAAGGGATGGGATCGAAGATCAGATGGCTAAAATAATACAAGAAAAAAATTTCCTGTAAGGTAACCAACCCATACAGTATGCGAAACAAACCGATACCGGTGACAGGAGCTTGTTTGTCAAGAAGCTCAAGAATTTTAGAGGATAATTTATACATTTCAATAGTTAAAGAAAATATATAAAGTATAAAATAAATGTGGGATTTAAAGCAGTGAAATATTCAGATAAAACTAAGGCCGCTACCTATTACTGAAATAGATAACGGCCTTAAGTACAAATTTGATCTAATGATCGACTTATTTTTCGTCGTCTGGATGCTCAGCGAATACCCATTTTACTAAGGCATAAATAGCACCTATAACAACAACCGCACCGACCATGCCAGCTGGCTCTTTTAACATTGAAGTGAGATCTAAGATGAACCCCATGGATGTCCTACCTGTATTTTTTGTATTTTAGAAATTGCTATATTCGTAGCAAACGGAAGTGACATAATACTTTAGGGGACATTAAAGTCAAGGCCTAATTGACAGGCAATTGAACTGGCAAGCCTAGCATTTAATAGTGCCAAAGTTGACACGATTGGGCTGTTATTATTATGCACCGAAAGGCTATCCACTGACTGCACATACACAAGCTAAATTGTGCATTAATAATGTGAAGCCTAGCCTAATACATCCTGTTAAAATTTAAAGCTCGATAGCGGGCGTGGTATAGTTTAAACTTCATAGTTCATGCTGAATGATGTTAGGAAGGGCAAAATTATGATAAAAAAATACATTAAAATATTACCGTTGACAGCAATGTTATTTGCGTTTTCGGCACAGGCTGATGTTGCACTAAAAGATGAGTCGGATATTTTAGGGAAATGGAATTTATATGCAGAAGCCTCAAAATTAGAGGGCGAGAAAAAAAACGTGAAAGTTGAATGGGATTTCCAACCCAATGGCGTTTTACAGACAATCTCAACCGATTCCGTTGGCCGTACTAAAGAAATGAAAATAGCCATTAAGTATTCAGTCGAAAATGGCGCAATAAAAAAGCAAACAACACCAGGGAGGGAAAAATATGAATCATGCAAAGTCATTGAAAAAGATGCCAACCAAATGACCTTAAAGTGCGCATATCTTTTCTTTTTTCTAAAAAAACTATAATCAAAATAAAGGTGTAAATATGATTGGAGCTATAGTAATGATATTTACGGTTATCTGGGTTTACCAGTCTGCCGTAAAAGCTAAAACAGGCAATGCAATTATGTGGGTCGGTATTACAGGCGCTGTCTTTTTGGTATCGCAAGTATTTTTATACTTCCTCAATATTGATCTTTCTGACGCATTCAACGGCAAAGATATTAGCACAGAAGGTTATGAGCGCGAATTAACCAGCATTGGCGACAGAAAAAACGAAGAGGGCTTTCAAAGCTTCAGCGGCGTTTTACTCTCGGTATTTTTAGAATTAATGCCACCTGTTATGGGCTTTTTAATCGTAGCGGTTATTCGTTTGAAATTCATCACTAAAGAGCAATTTTCTGCAGCGACTTTATTCGGCGGCACTAAAGAGCTTTTGTTCGGCGGCGTTAAAAATATCGTTGACACACTGAAACAAGGCGTCAAAAAGTCTTAAGCGTGGCAACAGGGCTATAAATAAAAGCTCAAGGAAACTTGAGCTTTTTTATGGATAACTAACACGCTTTAAGCCATCGTTCGGTTATCCTAAGACCGCTGAGACCAGAAAAATTAGCCCCGCCACAAAGGCGACTGTAAAAATTATCCCCGCAATAACATAGAGTTTCAGCTCCCCCTGCGTAAAATCTTTCTGTCGGTTTTTATCACTTTGCACACCGACAAAAGCCGACAGCACACTTTTAACCACTTGAATGATTGTTGGTTTTGACATAGTCCTCTCCATTAAATAGAGCAAAAAATAATAGTGCCTGCCCCTCTTTTACGCAATGATTATATTCAAATATTTCTCTCCAACTTTAACCCTTATCCATCATGAGTAGAACAGACTTATTAAAACAGCAACTCTCCCAACGCATCTTATTTCTTGATGGCGCAATGGGAACCATAATCCAAAGCTACACACTGGATGAAAAGGATTATCGGGGGGAACGTTTCGCCCACTGGGAAGTTGACCTTAAAGGCAACAATGATTTGCTGTCACTAACCCAACCTGACATTATCAAAGCCATCCACAGTGCTTACTATACGGCGGGGGCGGATATTGTCGAGACTAACACGTTTAACGCCACCACGATTGCCATGGCCGATTACCGCATGGAATCACTGGCTTATGAGATTAATTTGGAATCGGCGCGTTTGGCACGCCAAGCGGCCGACGAATTTACCGCAAAAAACCCCGAAAAGCCGCGTTTTGTCGCCGGCGTGTTAGGTCCGACCAACCGCACCGCCTCAATGTCGCCCGATGTCAACGACCCTGGCTTCCGTAACATCTCCTTCGATGAGCTGGTGACCGCCTACGCCGAAGCCACTAAAGGTTTAATTGATGGCGGTGCGGATATTATCCTGATTGAAACCATATTCGACACGCTGAACGCCAAAGCTGCCATTTTTGCGGTGGAGCACGTTTTTGAAACCATCGGTTATAAACTGCCGGTCATGATTTCCGGCACTATCACTGACGCATCGGGGCGGACACTGTCAGGACAGACTGTGGCTGCTTTCTGGCATTCGCTCAAACATGTCGAACCCATTTCCTTCGGCTTTAACTGCGCATTAGGGGCGAAAGAACTACGGCAACACATAGATGAGTTATCAACCATTGCCGACACCCACGTTTCTGCCCACCCGAACGCGGGCTTGCCTAATGAATTCGGCGAGTACGATGAATCGCCGGAAGCAATGGCGAAAGAAATCGAGGATTGGGCGGCCAGCGGCTATCTCAACATTATTGGCGGCTGTTGCGGCACGACGCCAGCGCACATTAAAGCGATAGTCGAAGCGGTGCAAAAATACCCGCCCAGAACCATCCCAACCATTGAAAAACAATGCCGATTGGCAGGGCTTGAGCCCATGTCGATTGGTAAGGACACGTTATTTGTCAACGTCGGCGAACGCACTAACGTGACCGGCTCGGCGGCATTTAAGCGCTTGGTTCTTGAAGGAGACTTTGAAACAGCTTTAGATGTTGCCAGACAGCAAGTTGAAAACGGCGCCCAAATTATCGACATCAACATGGATGAAGGCATGCTGGAGTCCAAAGAAGCGATGGTACGCTTTTTGATGCTGATTGCTTCTGAGCCAGATATTGCCAAAATACCCATCATGCTGGATTCCTCAAAATGGGACATTTTGGAAGCCGGGCTGAAATGTATCCAAGGCAAAGGTATCGTCAACTCCATCTCGCTAAAAGAAGGCGAAACGGCTTTTATCAACCATGCCAAATTGGTAAGGCGCTATGGCGCGGCAGTTATTGTCATGGCGTTCGATGAGGAAGGCCAAGCCGACACCAAAGCCCGCAAAGTCGAAATTTGCCAACGCGCCTATAAAATTTTGGTCGAACAAGTCGGTTTTCCGCCCGAAGACATTATTTTTGACCCGAATATCTTTGCCGTTGCGACTGGCATTGACGAGCACAACAATTACGGCGTCGATTTTATTGAAGCGACCCGCGAAATCAAACGCACCTTGCCTTATGCGTTAATTTCCGGCGGCGTGTCCAACGTGTCGTTTTCGTTTCGCGGCAACAATCCGGTGCGCGAAGCCATCCATGCGGTGTTTTTGTACCACGCCATCCAAGCGGGCATGTCGATGGGTATCGTCAACGCCGGACAGCTGGCCATTTACGAGGATATTCCCAAAGACCTTCGCGATGCCGTCGAAGATGTGATATTAAACCGTCATGACGGCAGCGGCACCGAGAAACTACTGGAACTGGCCGAAAAATATAAAGGCGACGGCAGCAGCAGTGAGGTCAAACAAGAAAACGTGGAATGGCGCAGCTGGCCAGTGAGCAAACGCTTGGAACACGCGCTGGTCAAAGGCATCACTGATTATATCGACGAAGACACCGAAGCGGCGCGACTGGAAGCCGAACGCCCGTTGCATGTCATTGAAGGCGCGTTGATGGACGGCATGAACGTGGTCGGGGATTTGTTTGGTGCGGGCAAGATGTTTTTGCCGCAAGTGGTCAAGTCCGCCCGCGTCATGAAAAAAGCCGTCGCTTATCTGATGCCGTTTATGGAAGCCGATAAAGCGGCGGGTGACCGGCAAACCAACGGCAAAATCCTGATGGCGACCGTGAAAGGCGATGTCCATGACATCGGCAAAAATATCGTCGGCGTCGTGTTGCAGTGCAATAACTACGACGTCATCGATTTGGGCGTGATGGTGCCTGCCGAAAAAATCCTGCAAACCGCCCGGCTAGAAAAAGTCGACATTATCGGGCTCAGTGGCCTAATCACGCCATCACTGGATGAAATGGTGCATGTCGCCAAAGAAATGCAGCGCCAAGGCTTCACCATACCGCTGATGATAGGCGGCGCAACCACGTCGCGTGCCCATACAGCGGTAAAAATCGAGCCGCATTATCAAGGCGCAACTGTTTATGTCACTGACGCCTCGCGTGGTGTCGGCGTGGCAAGCAATTTGTTAAGCGCTGATTTGAAAGATGATTTTGTGCAGAGCCTGCGCAAAGAATATGCACAGGTCCGCGAACGCCACAAAGGCAAAGAATCCAAAACCAAGCAGCATTCCCTAGAAGCCGCAAGGCAAAACCGCTTTGACTGGGGGCGTTATGAGCCGGTCAAACCGTCTTTTTTGGGCACGAAAGTCATCACCGACGTGCCGCTCGCCACTTTGGCAAAATACATCGACTGGACACCGTTTTTCCAGACTTGGGAGATGGCGGGCAGTTACCCCAAAATACTCAACGATAACGTTATCGGCGAGGAAGCCAGAAAACTGTTTGCCGACGCGCAGGCCATGCTGGAAAAAATTATTGCCGGACAATGGCTTACGGCCCGTGCCGTCATCGCCTTTTGCCCGGCGAAAAGTGATGGCGATGATGTCGTGTTTTATACCGACGAGTCACGCACACAAAAACGTGAGACCCTGCATCATTTGCGCCAGCAAAATGTTAAAGCGCCCGGCAGGCCGAACTATTGCCTATCCGACTTTATCGCGCCCATTGGCAGCGGCAAGCCGGATTATATCGGCGGTTTTGCCGTCACGACCGGCATCGGCATTGAAGCCAAGTTGCAACAATTTGAGCAGGAGCACGATGATTACAGCTCGATTATGCTTAAAGCACTTGCGGACAGGCTCGCGGAAGCGTTTGCCGAATATATGCACGAAGTCGTCAGAAAAGACTACTGGGGCTATGCCGAAGATGAAGACCATGACAGCGAGCAGTTAATTAATGAAGCCTATCAGGGCATACGCCCTGCCCCCGGCTATCCGGCCTGCCCAGACCACACCGAAAAGGCCAAACTGTTTGAGCTGCTCAATGTGACCGAAAACACCAGCATCGAACTCACCGAAAGCTATGCGATGTATCCGGCATCTGCGGTCAGCGGCTGGTATTTTTCGCATCCTGAATCACAGTACTTTAATGTCGGCAAAATAAATAAAGACCAATTGCAGGATTACGCCAAACGCAAGGGGATTGCCGAGGAAGTCGCGGCGCGTTGGCTGGCTGCACATTTGCACCATTAAAAACGCCGCCTAATATGGGCTAACCGCTTCTGGCAACGTGTGTTGGGGCGGTTGGTCCATACGGTACAATCACGCCTATCATTCATCTTCAAAATGCCCCATGAACCCACAAAACATTCTTATTATGGCATTCCCCGCAGGCATCGCTTTATGCGGCGGGGTTATGGCGGCTTTTTGGAAACCTAGCCATGCCACGCGCAGCTTAATCCAGCATTTTGCCGCAGGTGTTGTATTGGCTGCGCTAGCGGTTGAGCTGTTGCCTGAAATCGAACGTGAACATGCACCAGGATGGGTTTTGATAGGCGCCTTCGCGTTAGGTTCGTTATTTATGTATGCGTTAAAGTTGTGGACGCTAAAACTAGAGCATCAGGGCGCGTCTGAAAAAGCGGCGACGGGGGTAAATATAGGGTTGATGCTGGCGACGTTTATTGATGTAGCAATGGATGGTTTTATCATTGGTGCAGGATTTGCCGCAGGCGGTGCCACGGGGATGATTCTGGCACTTGGCTTATCGGTCGAACTGCTGTTTTTGGGTTTGGCACTCACCTCTGACGCTATCAAAGGCTGGCGCATTATCGGCGTTTCCGGTGCGTTAGGCGCGACCGTCTTTGTATTTGCCTTTCTGGGTAATTTTTTACTGACGGGTTCATCCCAAGCATTAATCGGCGGGGTTTTGGCATTTAGCGCTGCGGCATTGCTTTATCTGGTGACTGAAGAATTATTGATCGAAGCACATGAAGTTGAAGAAAAATCAATTTCAACGCTGGTTTTATTTGGTGGTTTCTTAACGTTTTGGAGCATCCAAATTTTAGGTAGTTAAGCCGCAACAAAACGCATATCCCACCCATCACTTACCTTATTTCAGCCACCCCCGCTCCCATTTTGCCCCCTAAAACCGGCGCAGCTGCCAGCAATTGCTTGGTATAGTCGTGCTTCGGTTGGGTCAGCACTTGTATCACAGTGCCTTGCTCAATAATTTTGCCTTTATACATCACCGCCACGTCATCGGCGATTTCCGCCACAACGCCAAGGTTATGGGTGATAAACAAATAGCTCACACCTTGCTCTTGTTGTAGGGCTTTAAGCAATTGGATGATTTGTGCTTGCACCGACACATCCAACGCACTCGTAGGTTCGTCGCAAACAATCAGCTTAGGCTCGACCGCCAAGGCGCGGGCAATACAAATCCGTTGCCGCTGCCCGCCGGAAAATTCATGGGGATAGCGTAATGCCGAATCTTCCGGCAAACCCACTTGTTGCAATAATTGCCTGACCCGTGTTTGCCGCGCCGCCGCACTGACATCCGGGTGCAACGCATCAATGCCTTCAGCAATAATGTCACCGACCAACATTCTCGGATTCATCGCAGAAAACGGGTCTTGAAAAACAATCTGCAGGACAGCACGTTGTTGCCGCAAGGCCTCGCCGCTTAACTGCGTCAGTTCGACGCCATTAATGATGACTTGGCCGCCACTAGGAGGGATTAGATTTAACAGGCTTTTGCCCAAAGTCGTTTTGCCACAGCCTGATTCACCAACCAAAGCCAAGGTTTTGCCCTGCTGAATCTCAAAACTGACGCCATCGACAGCACGCACATAATCGACTACCCGCTTAAACAACCCTTTGCGTATGGGGTAATAACACGAAAAATCAGTAACTTTTAATAACGGCGAATTTTCTTGCGGTTTGCGCGTCAAGCAGCTTTGCATGGAGGGCAAGGCATTAAGCAACTGGCGCGTGTACGGGTGTTTAGGGTGGCTAAAAAACTCAGCCGTCGGGCCGGTTTCAACCAACTTACCTTGCTGCATCACGGCGACCCGGTCGGCGATAGTTGAAACCAGCGCCAGATCATGGCTGATAAGCCACAAAGCCATGCCGGTCTGTTGCTGCAGGTTTTTCAACAACGCCAGTATCTGTGCCTGTATCGTCACATCCAGCGCCGTGGTTGGCTCATCGGCAATCAACAAGTCGGGCTGCGCCGCCAAGGCAATGGCTATCATCACGCGTTGGCGCTGGCCGCCGGACAGTTGATGCGGATAATCGTTGATGCGCCGTTCAGGATTGGGTATTTCAACCTGCCGCAACAATTCCAACACCCGTTGCTTAATCTCTTGTTGCGGCAAACTAAAATGCAGGTTGATGACTTCGGCAATCTGCTTGCCTAGCGTCATGACCGGATTTAATGACGACATCGGGTCTTGAAAAATCAAACCGATACGACGACCGCGGATTGTACACAGTTCCGCTTCGGAATGATGCAGCAAGTTGTCGCCATTTAACATGATTGCATCGGCATTAAGCGCGGCATTATTAGGCAATAGCCGCAACACCGACAAAGCGGTGATGGATTTTCCCGAACCGGACTCACCCACCAGCGCAAACGTTTCACCCGGATAAATGGCAAAACTGATGCCGTCGACCACTTTTTGCTGATGGTTGAAGGTGACGTTTAAGTTTTCTATGGTTAGCAGGGGGGGAGTCATAGCACTATTGTTAGTTCAAAAGGTACGCAACGCATACACTACATAGCTTAAGCAGATCATGGTTCGACAAGCTCACCACGGACGGCTTAAGTCAACAGCATTGCCATTCAGCCCTAGCCAAAAATCCGCCACCATTTTGAGTCTTTAGCCATGCCGCCACTATCAGATCGGACACACCGCCCCATCAACTCACCCAACTTGACCACCTGCCCTGCAGCCAATTCAGGTTGCCATTGCACTTTATCTTTGCCAAACAGCACAATAACCGTCGAGCCCATGTTAAACCGGCCCATTTCATCGCCGATATTTAATGTTGGCGCATTGTCCTGATAGCCCCAGCTCCGCACCTTATCTATCGTGGGCGGCGTGACCACGCCGTGCCAGACTGTTTCGATGCTGGAGACAAAAATCGCCCCGACCAGCACTAAGGCCATCGGCCCCGCTTCGGTGTCAAAAATCGCCACGACGCGTTCATTTCTGGCGAACAAGCCTAGGACAGCGTTGGTTGTTGCTGCATTGACACTAAACAAACGTCCGGGGATGTGCACCATTTCGCGTAATGTGCCAGTCAGCGGCATGTGCAAACGGTGGTAATCCTTAGGCGATAAGTAAATCGTACTGAATACGCCATCATTAAAGGGTTCGGCACGTTCGTTGCTGCCGCCTAGTAGGTCAGTGGCGGTAAACTGCTTGCCCTTGGCCTGCAACAGGCTGCCGCCAGTAATCGCGCCAATCTGGCTGATAACGCCATCGGCAGGACAGGCGACCGCATGATTTTCGACCGTTAGCGGCCTGGCACCCGGCTTTAACGCGCGGGTAAAAAAATCATTAAAACTGGCATAGTTATCGATAGATTGTTCCAGTGCTTCAGCCATATTGACGCCGTAATGCTTGATAACTTGTTTGATAAACAAATTTTTCCACACCTTGTTTTGTGAGTGCGTGAACTTGCTCATCAAAACGGATAAAGCGTGGTGCGGCAACAGATATTGCGGCAATGCAATTAGGGTTTCTTTAATGGACATAATGGGATTACGGCAGGTTAACTAATTCAGGGGCTTGCCAGTCGGGGTTTCTGTGCTCAACCACAACGGTGGTGTAAATGCCGCCACGCACGTTAAATTCAGCACGGATGCGCATGAAGTTCGGCTGGATGGCGGCAACTATATCGTTAAGGATTTCATTGGTGACCGCTTCATGAAATGCACCCTGATCGCGGAACGCCCACATATACAACTTAAGGGCTTTCAGTTCCACACACAACGCGGCAGGCACGTATTCAATTTGGATCGTGGCAAAATCAGGCTGGCCCGTTTTTGGGCACAAGCAGGTGAATTCTGGAATATCGATACGGATGGTGTAATCGCGGCCAGGTTGTGGGTTAGCGAAAGTTTCCAGGTCTTTACTGGGACGTGTTGTCATGGTTATTCCAAATTTTAATTAAATGATGCTGACATTATAACAGTTGTTTTAAGCAGGATCAGTGAGGCGGATTTACACGCCAACAGTAACATGTGAAATGACTTGGCGGATTTTTCCAGAGGCTTCGGGGGCGATACTATCAACCATTCGGCAATCAACCACGGCATCTTGCCCAAACCGCGCCTGAAATTTTTCAATAATGGTTGCGATGGCTGACGCCTGCCATAATGAATTAGGGACAATTTGTATTTCAAATTCGCCGATGGCATGCTGGATTATTTTAAAACGTTCCACACCCGACGTTTCCCTCAAGATGTAAATGACCGACAAGCCGTGCATAATCGAGCCGTTTTTATGCACGAGAAAGTCTGTTGTCCGCCCTTCGACTTTTTCAACAACATGCAGCCCCCGCCCCTGTTTATCGGGTTCGGCTGACAAGCTGATCCTATCGCCAGTACGGTAACGGATAAACGGTTGCGCGTGTGAGCATAAGCCAGTGATAACCGCCTCGCCCGTTTCGCCTGCGGCAACCGGATTGCCAGCCGCATCCAACACTTCCATTATCATACTTTCGCTCATCAATAATTGCTGCTGGCCTGGCGTTTCGTGGCAGGTCAGCCCACTATCACGGCTACCGTATTCATTGGCGACCGGCACGCCAAAGGTGCTTTCAATCAATTGCCGTTGCTCTGGGTATAGCGGCTCGCCGGTGGTGCAGACAACCTTAAGGTGCGGGAGATTCGGTTTCCGGTTGTTTTGCGCGTAAGCCGCCAATAAGGCAACGCTGCTGGCATAACCGTAAATGCAACGCGGTTTAAATTGTTCAATGCGCTGCAGGTACTCACCCATCCTTGCCGGTGACATAGCAAACGCATTCAACAACAATTGATTGAGTAGCCTGTCCCTGATGGTCTTGATTTTGTCGGTTTTGTTCAGCTCAACTGGCGCGCCCCACAGATAAACTTCAGGATCGCCGACATCAACCCCCCACCAACGGCGGGCGCGTATCCGGCCTGCCGCATCAGAAGCTTGGCGCAACCGGCCAAAATAGAAAATCAGCGGCTGGCCGCTAGAGCCGCCCGTGCTATATTTATACGCGCCACCCGGCACATTTTGCCAGACCATTTGCCCGCCGTGCAATTGCGCGTCTTGCTTGTTCATGGTGGGCAATTTTTGCAATTCTTCTGGAGACAAATTGTTTAAGTCAACGCCCGCTTCGGCAATTCTTTGGCTATGCCAAGGGCTGTGCTGCGCCGCATCCGACAACAGCTTTTGCAGCTTGGCGAACTGCAAAGCTTCTATGGCTTGCCTCGACAACCATTGGGACTGTTCAATTTCTGCCAGATAAGAAAATGTCGGGCGGTTTAGCAGGTGTTCTTGCAGGGGATAAATCACGCTGCGTGACAGGTACGGGTACATCATAAGCTCCGGTTAAGGACTGAATTTATAATTGAATGAATAAGCTTACATTTTTTCCCTAAGCTTCAAAAAACGCAAATACCGCGTCATGGAAATGTCGCCTTGCTCAGCCGCCAGCCGCACCGCGCAGCCTTTATCATGCAGATGGCTACAGTCGTTGAACTGACAACTATCGAGCAGCGGTTGAAATTCGCGGTAACCGTAAGCCAGTTGCTGATCGGAAAGGCCTGCCAAGCCGAATATGGCAACGCCCGGGCTGTCAATCAGATCACCGCCCTCAGGCAAATGGTAAAGTGTTGCGGCGGTGGTGGTATGACGACCATGCTTGGTGATTGCAGAAACCGTGTTGGTTTTTAGTTCCTTGTCAGGAATAAGCGCATTAGTCAGTGATGATTTGCCAACGCCCGATTGCCCCGTCAGGATGCTGACTTGATTTTTTAGCGCGTTTTTTAGCCCATCCAAGCCAGTGGCTGTTGCCGCACTGGCGCGATATAACGGGTAGCCTAAGTTCTGGTAATCCAGCAACTCTTTTTCAATATCCGCCGATTGTGGCAAATCGGTTTTATTGAGCACCAAGGCCGCGTCTATGTTGCGGGTTTCGCAGATTGCCAGATATTGGTCGACCAGCAAAAAATCACAGGACGGCTCGACGGCAAAAACGACAAAAATCCTATCAATATTGGCGGCTACAGGACGCGCCTTGCTGCTTCGCGAAGGACGCAGCAACACCGAGCGGCGCGGCAGGATTTCTTCTATACGGCCTTGGTCGGGCGCGGATTGTGTCCATAACACTTGATCGCCAACAGCGACCGTTTCCAAGCGCCGCCGCGTTTGGCAGAGACTGATGTTGCCGTTATGTTCAACAGCTATGCCTTGGCCTAAATGGGCAATCACCAAGCCTTCCAGCAACGGCGCCATCAGGCTTTGGCTTCTAAATGGGCAATGCGGATGGCGGCGGGCGGATGGCTGTAATGGAACGCGGAATACAACGGGTCTGGCGTTAACGTGCTGGCATTTTCTTCATAAAGTTTGACCAGTCCGCTAATCATTTTGCTCGCTTTGGCGTTGTTGGCGGCAAAATCATCGGCTTCAAATTCAAATTTGCGCTGGAAATACGCGCTAACCGGCTGCATAAAAAAAGTGAATGTTGAAGATGCCAGCATAAACAACAACAGCGCGGCCGCATTGGATTTCTGCTCTGCCGCAACGCCTAAGCCTGTGTAAAACCAATCCTGGTCGATGAGCCAACCTAGCACGCCAAAGCCGATCAAACTCATAACCGAGGTCGCAACCAACATTTTGATGACATGTTTGCGCTTAAAATGCCCCAACTCATGCGCCAAAACCGCCTCCAATTCTTCTTCATCCAGCGAGTTGACGAGATTGTCGAAAAACACGATGCGTTTATTGTTGCCCAAGCCGGTGAAATAGGCATTGCCATGGCCTGAACGCTTAGAGCCGTCCATGATAAAAATGCCTTGGTTGTTAAAGCCGCATCGCGCCAACAAGCCTTGGATTCGGTCTTTTAATGAGCCGTCTTCCATCGGCGTAAATTTATTGAACAACGGGGCGATCACGGTTGGGAACAACCAGCTCATCAGCAACGAAAATCCCATCAAAATGCCCCACGCCCAAACCCACCATGACGCACCAATGCTGTCCATGACCCATAAAATCAGCGCCAACAACGGCAAGCCAATGGCTGCACCTAAGACCAGTTGCAATACATGGTCTTTGACAAACTGCTGGACAGTGGTTTTGTTGAAGCCGAATTGTTCTTCAATCACAAAGGTTTGGTAAACACTGGTAGGGATCTCGACGAGTGTCATGATAAAGAAGATAGTGGCCGTAGCGCCAACACCCGCCAATAACGGCGAGCTGACCCAACCATGCCAACATGCAAACGTCATATTGATGACACCGCCTAAAGTCAGCAGCAGCAAAGCCACCACGCCGACTATCCGGTCTATATCGCCGAGCTTACCTTTGGCGAGCGTGTAGTCGGCCGCTTTTTGGTGCGCTTCCAAAGACACGGCTGTTTTGAACGCCTCCGGCACCGTGCCGCGATGTGCTGCGACATAACCCGCCTGGCGCTTGGCCAACCAAAATTCGACAGCAAAAGAAAGCAGGACGGCGCTTAAAAAAATAACAGTGAAAGTATTCATGAAATTGTAAGAGTTAGACGTACAAATTAGCCAATGCTACACTAACCGCCACCTTTATTACAACGGAATCAAGACATGGCGCAGGATTCTTCACATCTCATTTGGATAGACCTGGAAATGACCGGATTAAATCCAGACACGGATTTAATCATTGAAATCGCAACCATTGTGACTGACAAAGACCTTAACATTTTGGCACAAGGGCCTGTGTTGGCCGTGCACCAACCAGCTGAAGCATTGGCGGCGATGGATGAATGGAACCAAACCCATCATGGCCAATCCGGATTAATTGAACGCGTCAAGGCCTCCACTATCGATGCCTCGCTGGCTGAACAGCTGACGATTGGTTTTTTACAACAGTGGGTTCCGGGAAACACCTCCCCCATTTGCGGCAACAGCATCGGCCAAGACCGACGCTTCCTCTACCGCCACATGCCTAAATTAGAGGCTTATTTCCATTACCGCAACCTAGATGTGTCAACGCTTAAAGAACTGGCTGCCCGCTGGGCTCCCGCAATCAAAGAAGGCTTTTCCAAAGAATCCAAACATCAGGCGTTGGACGACATTATCGACTCGATTGAAGAACTACGATATTACCGCGAGTATTTTATTGCACCGGAATACCGGTAAGCCGAACGACAAGGGCTGATACCTTAACCCATGAACCAGTTAATCGCTATCGCATTGGGCGGAGCCTCTGGCGCAATCGCACGCTTTTTGGTATCGACCGGCGTTTATCAGTGGCTAGGCCGAGGCTTTCCCTTTGGCACATTGGCCGTTAATCTCATCGGTTCGCTATTGCTTGGCCTATTGACCGAAGCGCTGGTATTACAGCGTGCCGCTATCGCCTTAGAATACCGTGCTGCGCTGTTGGTTGGCTTTCTTGGTGCGTTCACCACCTTTTCCACATTTTCGTTGGAAACCCTATACCTTATAGAGCAAGGCAACTTGACGCGGGCAATGGTGAATATCGCTGGCAATCTATTCGGCTGTTTAGCGGCAGTTTGGCTTGGTTTGCTATGTGGCAGGACGTTATTTTTTTACTCTGGCGGCATTGTCCAGTGGTCAGGCATGACCATCCCTTACGCATTGATGCTTGCCAGCGCGATTGCGGCGTTTTTAATCGGCATCATAGCGGCGACTTTATTGGCTAAAGTGACAATGTCGATGGAATATCGTGCGGCTATCATGGTCATTATGTTTGGCGCTTATCTGACGTTATCCGGTTTGTATCTGATCCTGTTTTTGATAGAACAGGGCTTTTCGTTCACATCCCACAGCAGTTTGATGATAGGTATTTTTATCAGCAACACCTTGGGCTGTCTTTTTTTCATCTGGATGGGCTTATTGGCGGGCAGGCAATTATGACTACAAAAGCGATAACAGTTGCCAGGGTGTACACGCTGGAAGGGCACGACCAATTAAACCAAGTTTTGGACATTTTGCACGATGAAGAAAAAATTGCCGGCATCACTGTTATTCGGGGCATTGCCGGATTTGGCGAGTCACGCGAAATACACACTTCGTCCCTACTGAGCTTGTCGTTGGAATTGCCCTTGATTATTGAATTTTACGATGAGCCTGCCAAAGTAGAAAACGCCATCCAAACGCTTAACGCCAGAATTAAGCTAAAACATATCATCAGTTGGCCTGCTACTAGCCACATTGGCCCACACGATTAGCATTTTTTTGTTCTTAACACCCCATATTTAAAGGTAAATCACCGTCATGCTAGACCCCCGCTTATTTAGGACTGAACTTGATTTTGTCACCGAACAATTATCCAGACGTTCATTCAACTTTAACCCCGCCGCGTATCTTGAGCTGGAAACTAGGCGTAAAGACATCCAAGTCAGAACCCAAGACCTGCAAAACGAGCGCAATAGCCGTTCCAAAGCAATAGGCCAAGCCAAAGCGAAAGGCGAAGATGTGCAACCGCTATTGGATCAAGTCCAACATCTGGGTGATGAGCTAAAAGCCGCTGAAACAACGCTGGCTGAAATACAAACCAGCATGGCCGCATTAATGGAAGGCATACCCAACATTCTCGATGCGGCAGTGCCAGACGGTAAAGATGAAGCAGCGAATGTTGAAATCAGCCGCTGGGGCAACGTGCCGGAATTTGGCTTTACACCTAAAGACCACGTTGACTTGGGCACGGACAAAGGCATGGATTTCGAGCTGGGTGCAAAAATCACCGGCAGCCGTTTTGTCGTGTTAAACGGAGGCCTGGCGCGCTTGCAGCGCGCCATCATCCAACTGATGCTCGACACGCACACCGCCGAACACGGTTACAGCGAAACCTACGTCCCGTTTTTGGTGAATGCCGACAGTTTGCGCGGCACTGGCCAATTGCCCAAGTTTGCGGCCGATTTGTTCAAGGCCAGTGATGACCCGGCGCTTTATCTGATTCCGACCGCCGAAGTGCCGGTCACCAACATTGTCAGGGATGTGATTGTTGAAGCCAAAGACCTGCCGCTTAAGTTTGTTTGCCATACCCCCTGTTTCCGTAGTGAAGCGGGCGCGTATGGGCGTGATGTGCGCGGCATGATCCGCCAACACCAATTTGAAAAAGTCGAGATCGTACAAATCGTCAAACCGGAAGACTCCGTCCAAGCGCATGAAGAACTCACGCAACATGCCGAAACCATCCTGCAAAAACTGAACCTGCCTTACCGCAAAATGTTGCTATGCGCGGGCGACACCGGCTTTTCATCCGCAAAAACCTACGACCTTGAAGTCTGGTTGCCAGGCCAAGGTGCGTATCGGGAAATATCATCATGCAGCAATTTCAAGGACTTCCAGGCACGCCGCCTGCAAGCACGCTGGCGCAACCCTGAAACCGGCAAACCGGAATTGGTGCATACCTTAAACGGCTCAGGTTTGGCCGCAGGCAGGACATTGATTGCCGTGATGGAAAATTACCAAGATGCCGGAGGGCGCATCCATATTCCAGAGGCGCTAAAGCCTTACATGGGCGGTTTGGACATTATTGGGTGATACCGCCCTTCATACCCAGTATAAAAATACCGGGCTTTCAATCGCGACAAAAGAGGCTTGGATTGATGTTTAAGACACACAGATTATTAGTTTTATCGGCTTTGCTTACGCTAGGTGCGCCTGCGCAAGCGGGGGAGCCTGCACCGCAGGGCGTTGTGCAGCAAAGTGCCGAACAAGGCGATGCCAACGCGCAAGCAAAGCTCGGTGCGATGTATTTGTTGGGCAATGGTATCGATAAAGACGAACAAAAAGCGGCGGAATGGTTGTTAAAAGCGGCCAACCAAGGGCATATCGAAGCGCAAATGATTGTGGCGGCACTGTTTGATCGCGGCTTAGGCGTAAAAAACGATGTTAAAATTGCCACCCAATGGTATGAAAAAGCCGCCGCACAAGGCAATACGTCCGCATTGGCCATTTTAGGCAGGAATCCGGTGGCTAAAGGCGGCATCGCGTTTAATTACCAGGCAATGCGCTTAAGTGCCGCCAAACAAATCCCAACTGAATATGCCAAAAAAATTCTCCTGACAAAATAACCCGCTATGACTATAACCACACGTTTCGCCCCCAGCCCTACCGGCTATTTGCATGTCGGCGGCGCCCGCACCGCCTTGTTTTCTTGGCTGTATGCACGCAAACACGGCGGCAAATTCATTTTACGCATTGAAGACACTGACCTTGAACGCTCAACCCAAGAATCCGTCGACGCCATCTTACAAGGCATGGCGTGGTTGGGTCTGGACTATGATGAAGGGCCGTTTTATCAAACCCATCGTTTTGACCGCTATAAAGACATCATCCAACAATTGATAGCGCAAGGTGATGCGTATTATTGCTATTGCAGCAAAGAAGAACTGGAACAGTTGCGCACCGAACAAATGGCGAACAAAGAAAAGCCTCGTTATAACGGCAAATGCCGGCATGGCGCAAACCCTGTTGACGGCAGGGAGCCGGTCATCCGCTTTAAAAATCCGGTTGATGGCGCGGTCACCATCCCTGATCTCGTCAAAGGCGATATTGTCGTCGCCAATAAAGAATTGGATGATTTGATTATTGCCCGCGCCGACGGCACCCCCACCTACAACCTGACAGTCGTCGTCGATGACATGGATATGGGCGTCACCCACGTCATCCGTGGCGACGACCACATCAACAACACCCCACGGCAGATGAACATCCTCAAAGCTTTGGATGCCAACTTGCCGCACTATGCACACTTGCCGATGATCTTGGGCGCGGACGGCGCGCGGTTGTCGAAACGTCACGGCGCAGTCAGCGTCATGCAGTTTCGTGACGATGGCTATTTGCCGGAAGCCTTGCTGAATTATCTGGTGCGCCTGGGTTGGTCGCATGGCGATCAGGAAATTTTCTCGCTTGACGAAATGGTCGAGTTCTTTGATTTAGACGATGTGAATGGTTCAGCCTCCACATTTAACATGGAAAAGCTATTGTGGCTGAACCACCAATACATCATGAATAGCGATCCCGCACATGTCGCGCGGCACTTAAGCTGGCATATCGGGCAATTGGGCATTGACCCCACTGACGGCCCTGAATTGGTCGATGTGGTCATCGCACAAAGGGAACGCAGCAAGACCTTAGTGGACATGGCCGCTGCGAGCGTGTATTTCTACAAGGAATTTGACAGCTACGATGAAAAAGCCGCCAAAAAGAATTTCACCACAGGCGCTGATACGGTGTTGGCGCATTTGCATGATGAATTTGCCGCCGTTGCGGATTGGCAGGGTGACAGGCTGCATCAAATCGTAATCCAGCTTGCCGAAACGCTCGGGCTTAATTTAGGCAAGGTTGCCCAGCCTTTGCGCGTTGCCATCTGCGGCAGTGCGGTTTCACCGGCTATTGACGTGACATTAGCCTTATTGGGTAAAGAAAAGACCTTAAATAGAATAAAACGCGCCATAAATTACATCAAAGGCTAAATTAGTGCTGGACTTGTCTGATAAATCCTGTAAAATGCCCGTTCTTTGCTGAGGGGCCATAGCTCAGCTGGGAGAGCGCTTGCATGGCATGCAAGAGGTCAGGAGTTCGATCCTCCTTGGCTCCACCAACTCAGTAAAAGTCGACTAAATTGCTAGTCCCCATCGTCTAGCGGCCTAGGACACTGCCCTTTCACGGCGGTAACAGGGGTTCGAACCCCCTTGGGGACGCCACTTTACAGTGGTGTTAAAGTTGTTTTGATAACATTAGGCTCGACTAAATCCGTTTAGTCCCCATCGTCTAGCGGCCTAGGACACTGCCCTTTCACGGCGGTAACAGGGGTTCGAACCCCCTTGGGGACGCCATTTTTTATAAATGGCCCATCTAAATACGTTTTACTTTCTTTAAGTTCCTCCTCAAGCTCAGTTCGACTACTAAAATGACAGCGGTCAGAGTGTGTCCAATATCCTCGTAACAACATAAAGCCAAAAAATCCGCGTTAACTAATTGCAGCTAGTGTTGGGCATCTACCTGATATTTTCCAAGGCCTTTAAGCATTTTTCCGACTCAAGCAAATGTGCGCTCGACGGGCTATCACTTGGATAACCATCCTTGACGTTTGGCAACTCAAACAGTCGAACAAGCCCTAAACAGCCCAAATAAAACTGCCGCAGCTTTCGGGCATATTGCCAATGGATCATAGGCAAAAAACCGCAGCATATTATAGACTCCAGCCTCCACCCGTTTTCCAAGGAATATAGTCCGTGGGAGATTTTACGCACGTCTGTTATTATGGGCTCGTTTCCGTTTTCTTCTATGGCTGCAAGACATAGACGCCCAAAAGTCCACTTTATCAGTTGCCGCTACTGCGTCCAATGTCCAAATGTTTTAGAACCTCCGAGGTTCAACTTCTTTGGTGCCTTTATGAAATACGCTTTGTTTGAACCGCTGGGCGATGAGTACCCCTACGCGCTGGAAAGACGTCATGAATACATTTTGGAAAAACTTGTCAGGCTCTGGGACTCGCCCGAAATTGACGGTTACTTTACCAGCCTACTAATCGACACGCGAGGTGGGCGCAAAGGTTTCGAGCCAGATGTTTTCAAAGACATTGACTGCCTTTACAAATTTCGCGAAAGCGAGCGCTTACGCGAAACGCAAGGCAAGCTTGAAGTCATGCGGGAGCTGGAACTGCGGGGCCTTCATTTTAATGCTGCGGCGTTTCTCAAGGCCGTCCGGCAAGGCGACCAAAGGTTAGTGGACTTGTTTGTGCGTGGCGGTATCAATGTGAATGCACACGACAATGGTGATGGTACGGCCCTTCAAATCGCATTGAAAGGTGGTTTTACCGTCATAGCCTTGATCTTGTTGAAGGCTGGCGCCGATGCCAATACGCGGGACGCGACCGGTTTCACCCCGTTATTGATAGCCTGCGGGAAAACCACTTTCGGCTACAAAGAAGTGGCGGAAAAACTGGTGCACATGGGAGCCGATGTTAATGCCCGTGACCCATTGGGATGGACGCCCCTGTTGTTGGCAATATCTGCAGGCAATGCAGGATTGGTTAGCCTGTTACTGGCAAATGGTGCAACCCCCATGGCCCGGACCCGTAAAGGCGAAAATGCTTGGGATTTAGCGCAAAAATTTGGCCATGAAAACCTCATTGACCTGCTCAATATAGGGTCACAGAGGGCTTATTTTTCTTCAGGACGGCCAAGCAACTTTTAAAAACCTCCAGCAAAAAGCATGGCAATTTACCAACAGCCCTCTTGACTAAAGTGTTTTATCGTAATCCATCCAGCACTATAATTCCCCACACTTAAGACGCAATTCAACCATACGTCTGCCCCAGCACATTAAAACAACGCCAACGCTTCCAAACATCTTTGGTAATGCGGCAAACCATTGGCAGGCTGTAACTTTAACCCAGGCAGCACAAACCCATACCGGATACCCGCTTGCTCAGCATCAATTACCCAACGGCACAATTGGCTTAATCGCTCTTCGGTGTTATAGCCATTGGCATATTCATAATCCAGCCAAATATCCGCCGCCGTA
The DNA here is from genome assembly GCA_028712695.1 of Methylovulum sp. Classification (GTDB taxonomy): domain Bacteria; phylum Pseudomonadota; class Gammaproteobacteria; order Methylococcales; family Methylomonadaceae; genus Methylovulum. Next base: position 45,196 of record JAQTQZ010000009.1, read on the forward strand.
CCGCCACCATACTGCTTACTGAACACGCCCAAGCCTTTGGCAAAAGACTTCCAGTGGATGCGCCTGACCGGATCGCCCGCCTGATAGGTTTGCAAACCATAAAACTCGTCCGCACCTTTGTTGCTGATGCCCCGCTCGGATTGGCTCGCCGCCGTTTCGGGAAACGGGCTTTCCAGCGATGCTGGTTTAGGATAAACCAGCACTTTAAAGTCAAAGCGGATAGGTGACCAAGCGCGGAATAAACCTAAAGGATAAGTGCTAGACAAGGTGATCTTATCGACCGCATGCCAACCTCTTTTTTCGGTATTGGCATATAACGTGACCACTGCTTTGCCCTGCGCAACAAGGCTGATATTTTCAGTTTGTTCCAACAAAACCTGCAACTGATAACGTTCGGCATCGGTCGGATTGGCAATATGGAATGAAAACGCGGCGGCTTCACCGGCAAAAACCGGTTTACTCTGGCCTTTTTGCACGACTAGCCCAGATAGCGACTTAAAACTATGCAATATCGTAATAAAAAACACACTGGACAATAAAAAACCCAGCAAATACGCCAAGTTATTGTTGTAAACAAACGCTATCAACAGGACTAAAAAAATCAGCACAACAAATCCTAATCCGCGCTGAGTAGGCAAAATAAAAACCCGCCGTTGCGTTAATAACACTGGGTCGTCAGTGGGCGGCTCACCGGCAAAAAACCGCAACGCCTTAAACCGGGACTTTAAACTACTTTGGCTCAAGGGATGGCAACCTTATTGAGCAAAGGTGCAACGACAGCTTCCGAATGGGTGCCGCCGGTTCTCACGCGGTGCCCCACAACTGCCGCCAACACCGCCTGCACATCTTCAGGAATGACCGCATCACGTTGCGCCATAAAAGCCCATGCCTTTGCGGCCCGCAACAAGGCCAAACCGCCGCGCGGTGACAAGCCACAAGGATAATCGGGCGACTCACGGGTAAAGTTGATCAGTGCCTGACAATAATCCAGCAACGCATCCGAGGCATACACCTCAGTCACCGCAAGCTGCATTTGCTGTAACTGTCCCGGCGGCACCAACGCCGGTAACGACGCGATCAATCCCGCCCGACTTTGCCCGACAAGCAATTCCCTTTCTGCTTGATAATCAGGATAACCTAGCTCAATACACATTAAAAAACGGTCTAACTGTGATTCGGGCAATGGAAACGTGCCGATTTGATGTGATGGGTTTTGCGTGGCAATCACAAAAAAAGGCGCGGGTAACGGATAAGTTTTACCTTCCACCGTAACTTGGCACTCTTCCATGGCCTCCAACAGCGCACTTTGCGCTTTGGGTGTCGCACGGTTTATTTCATCGGCCAGCACCATCTGATTAAAAACCGGTCCGGGATGAAATTCAAACGCATGGTTTTTACTATCAAAAACCGATGCGCCCACTATATCGGCGGGCAAAATATCGCTGGTGAATTGAATACGCTGGTAGTTTAGCCCCAAGAGCTTTGCCAGGGTATGCGCCAACGTGGTTTTGCCCACCCCGGGAATGTCTTCTATCAGCAAATGCCCTCGCGCCAGCAAACAACACAGCGCCAGGCGAATTTTATGGTCTTTGCCAAGAATAACCAGATTGGCCGAATCTAATACTTGTTTGATTACATTTTGCATGGGTGGTGATAGGATGCGGGGGTTAAATACATTGTGCTGCGAAACGCCAAGTATAAAGTAAGATTTCAAATAAGGATTAATTATGAACAATTATAATGACGTAAAACAAACATTATCTGCCCTGTTGGAAGAACTCACAGAACGGCTCGACCATATTAGCGATGATGTCAGGCATACCGACCAAGCTGTGGAAAAAGATTTTGCCGAGCAAGCGACACAAAATGAAAACAACGAAGTGCTAGACCAACTAGGCAATTCTGCAAGGACAGAAATAGCCCTAATAAAACAAGCGCTTGTCAGAATAGATTCTGGTGAGTACGGCATTTGCCAAAGTTGTGGCGAGCCCATTAGGGCCGAACGCCTAAAAGCGGTGCCTTATTCAAGCATGTGTGTCAAGTGCGCCAGTAAAGTAGGACTTTAACAGCACAAACAAGCTATTAAAAACACCCGCCAAAGACTCAAAAATGACAACAGAAACCTTAAACACCCGCCGCCTGCTTTGCCCTTTGCCCGTCATCCGCACCCAAGATAAAGTCAAACAACTGCAACCCGGCGATGTCTTGGAAGTGGTAGGCACTGATCCCGGCATCATGCAGGACATCCCCGCATGGTGCCGTATTAATGGCCATAAAGTGTTGGCTACGGCTTCCAGTAATCATGAATATATCATCACTTTGGAAGTGGGTGGGTAATGGCTGAGCTACTCGATACGGCAAGCGCCGACACGCTGAAAAGACGCGCCAGCCTGGTCGGTGCGGCAGTCAATATATTGCAGACGGCAATCAAAATAACATTCGGAATTTTGGGCCAATCTGCGGCATTAATTGCTGACGGCATCCATTCGCTATCGGATTTGCTTAGCGATTTATTGGTCATCATCGCGGTAAGATTAGGCAGCCGCGCGGCAGACCGCGACCACCCCTATGGGCATCGGCGCTTTGAAACCATTGCCACGGTTATTTTGGGTGGCAGCTTGATCGGCATCAGTGCCGCCATTATCTGGCATGTGCTGGAGCGCGTTAACACACCTGGTAGCCTGCCCGTACCCGATCCCAATACCTTAGCCATCGCGGCCATTTCCATTTTATTGAACGAATGGCTTTACCATTACACCAAACGTATCGCCAAACGCACCCGTTCCAAACTCCTGCTGGCAAATGCTTGGCACCAGCGCAGTGATGCGTTGTCATCGCTCGTGGTGCTCTGCGGGATCGCTGGCGTATTGCTGGGCTACCCGTTTGCTGATGCGCTGGCGGCGGCAGTGGTTGCATTGATGGTCGCCAAGATGGGTGTGGGCTTAGTGTTGGACAGCATCCGCGAACTGGTCGACACCTCGCTGCCACCGGCGTTGGTGGCAGATATCCGAACCGTCATAATGGCCATTGACGGTGTCGAGGGCATCCATTTGTTGCGCACCCGTCAAATGGGTGAAGACGCCTATATTGACGCCCATATTGTCGTTGATTCGCGCATCACGGTTTCCGAAGGGCATTGCATAGGTGACGCCGTCAAGGATGAGTTGATCAGCCGTTTTGATGATGTCATCGATGTGCTGGTGCATGTCGATCCTGAAGACGACCAAGATTTCCCCGATCACGACCGGCCTATCGCCCGCGCCGATGTCCAAGATTTGCTTGCCGCTTATTTGCAGGACGTTAAAACCCATATAGAGGACTTCCGCATCCATTACCTCGACGGGCAAGTTGAAGTCGAAGTTATCCTGCCGTTCGCCCTCAGCGAACCACCCGAACAATTGGCGGCACTAAAAACCCAATGCCAATTACTAAAAGCGGAAGCCAAACGGATTGACAACGTGTGGCTGTTTTTTAAAATTTAACCAATTGATTACATAATAAGGAGCAAACTATGGCCGTTGGACAATGCGATTTTCCAGAAATGCACGAGGTGGCGGGTATTAGCTTAGGCACTGCATGCGCAGGCATCAAGCAAACCGTCAAAGACGATCTTCTGGTCATCGCAATGGCTGAGCACGCAAGCTGTGCCGCCGTTTTTACCCAAAACGCATTTTGCGCCGCGCCGGTGCATGTCGCCAAAGCCAATCTGGCGCAAGCGCCACGCTGGTTGCTGGTCAATTCCGGCAATGCCAACGCGGGGACTGGCGGACAAGGCATGCAGGATGCGTTATTCACCTGCGCTAGCCTTGCCGACGTGGTCGGCGGTGCGCCCGTACAGGTGCTGCCGTTTTCCACTGGCGTCATCGGCCAGCCGTTACCCGTGGACAAGATTAAGGCCGCGTTGCCAGCGGCAGTGGATAACCTGAGCCAAGCGAACTGGGCTAATGCCGCCCGCGCGATCATGACGACAGACACCTTCCCTAAAGGCGCATCGGCAGTGATAACGTTAGATGGACAAACCATCACCCTTACCGGCATCTCCAAAGGCGCGGGCATGATCCAACCTAACATGGCAACCATGCTGGGCTTTATCGCCACTGACGCCAAAATCGACCAAACCTTGTTGCAAAACTGCCTGGCACTTGCCGTTGAGCAATCGTTTAACCGCATCACTGTGGATGGTGACACATCAACCAACGACGCGTGCGTGTTGATGGCTAGCGGTGCCTCACTTGCACCGGAAATCTTGGCAGGCACCGCGCATTACCGGCTTTTTGCCGATGCGGTGATGCGCGTCTGCAAACGCTTGGCGGAACTGATTATCCGTGACGGCGAAGGCGCAACCAAACTGATACGGATTGTTGTCAGCGGCGCATTAGATGATGATGAAGCCGTGCTTGTCGCGAAAACCATCGCCCATTCCCCATTGGTGAAAACCGCATTTTTTGCCAGCGACCCTAACTGGGGACGTATACTCGCCGCCGTGGGCCGTGCAGGGGTGGAAAACATGGTGCTGGAAGATGTGCAAATTTATCTGGCTGAAGTGTGCATTGTCAGGAACGGCGGACGTGCCGAGGACTACACCGAAGAAGCCGGACAACGGGTGATGGATCAAGAAGAAATCACCGTCACCGTTAAATTGGGACGGGGGAATGCGGTGCAGGAAGTCCTGACCTGCGATTTTTCTTACGATTATGTCAAGATCAACGCCGAGTATAGGACCTGAGCATTTTACAATCCCTATAAGCGGCACGGATGCCACTAAAACTCCAAATAATCGCTCAAACCTTGATATGAACGGCTTAAAGTAGTTGAATAAAAACCAACAAATTTTGGACTCCGGTACACGTCTATGCTTTCTGACCAAAAATAACAATAACTGTCTAATTTCAAAGGAGATAATGAAATGTATGCAGAACAATTTGCCAAACCCGTTCATGGCAATCTGGGCGGATTTTTTTCGCGTGCCAATGACTATGGCCATAAATTCAATATCCGTTGGGGAAAAATAGAATTCGATGTGTTTTTTGGCGTCCAGGCCAACATTAAAGTGATCCTGAAAGTCTATCGGGACAACAACATCTGCGAGAAATATATTGTCGACACCGATGCCGGCAATGTCCAGTGGAACTACCACAAACGCTACACCCGCGACTTTTATCTCCTGCCCTATTCCAGCCATTTTGGTGATGCCCGCTGCGTCAAATTTTCCTTCATTGTCCATTTGGGCGAACAGTCGATACCGTCCGAGCATGACTATATTTTCATGGAAGAACAACAGCTACGGGATGACGCCCCGCACCACCGCGCCATCAGCCAACAATGGGCGACTTACAACAGTTACCGCACTTATCAGCTTAATGCCGGTGAATTGCAAAGCGATGTGGACTGGTGCAACCAGCATTTCGACTCCTTGCAACTGACGCCCAAATTCACCAAAGGCCAGCTCTATCATCCGTTCCACCCCAAACGTTACCTTCACGACCAGATCAATAAAGTCATCCGCAGCAAATGGGAGCATCCTGATAGGCTTTGCACCATTAAAGTCAGTGTTGACTGTATCGATGATGGCGATTTCATCAACCACCTGATCCATGCCAGCCACCATAATGTGCTGGTGCAGTGCATTGTCGATTGGCGCAAAATGACACTCACCAACAGCCCGCATTACGCCCGCCTGAAACGCGCCCGGGTTGAATTGATAGGCGTTTTTTGCACCCCCAAACATCATTTGATTGAAGTCGAGCCGGACATGCACACCAAATTCGTTATTTTTAACGATGAAGACTGCATACTCGGCTCCTTCAACATCACCTTCGACCGCTGGTGGGCCAATTGGGAATCGGGCATGACCTTCCATTCCAAAGGCGTCTGCCGTCTATTGGACAATATTTTCCAAAGCCAGCGCGGCGGGGTGATCCAAAAATACGGCATCGACCCACTCAGCCATTTTAACCTGCTGTACACATTCGGCAGGCACACCATGGCGAACGGGCGGGTTTACCGACCGCACCATGCCATCTTGGGGGAAATCCACCGCGCCAGGCACTCCATCAAACTATGCCTGTTTTTACTGGGAGATTTGCTGGGCGATTATAATGACAGCGTGGTCAATGCGCTCATTCAGGCACAACACCGTGGCGTGGCGGTGCATATCCTGTTTAACGGCCATCTGGCCAGAGAGGGGAAGATTGGTGTCGAACGCCCCATGGCTGAGGAAATCAAGCGGCCGTTATTGCCCGCCGTGCAACGCTTAAAGTCTGCAGGTATTGCGGTAGGATTGGTGTATGGTCAGGATGACCATCCGATACCGTATTCGCCCATCCACTCAAAATACTGTGTTATCGATGACACCATTGTCATCGAAGGCAGTTTTAACTGGTACAACACCTCGGTGTTCTCCCACGACTTGTTAGTCATCGCCGCCAATCGTGGCGTTGCCCAGCCTTATTTATATGAATTTGAGCAAATACAGCGGTCTTTTAGAATTTATTATTGAGTTTGCTGAGGTATTGCAATACCGTAGCTCCGTAGGTTGGGGTGAGTGTGCGAACCCCAACAATTTGAAACTGCGATGTGTTGGGGTTCCTCGCGTCACCCCAACCTACAGCACTATTTGTATGAGTTTGAGCAAATTCAGCGGTCTTTTAGGGTTTATTATTGAGACAAAAGCGGTGGGCAAAAAACGTTGCCCACCTTGGCTGCCACAGCAATAGGACGCGCCGCAATCCAATGAATTTAAAAAGTTTCTAGTCCGACTAAGCGGGCAGTTTAAACAGGTGAAACCTATCTGCTAGGCATTACCCCAACGCTGGTTTACTTTTTACTGAAGAAGTAATAGTTGCCGTATTTGCCCTTCAGGGTCATCGATTTTTCGTCTTTTTCCACAACGGTATACAACTCAGTCCGGCTGCTGCCTATTATGGCAACTTTTAATTTACCGTCTTCTATTTCGTAATCCACAGGGGCTTGATCGAAATAAGCCCCTTCGCGAGGAATATGCAAGATCGTCACTTTGCCATCTTTAAAAACCCAAGTATCTTCCCGGTCGATGGATTGCTTGTCATTTAACGAATTTTTGCTGTATTGCAACTTCCAAGTGCCGTTCACTTCTCCTTTAGACTGCAGTGAAACATCCGCATAAACAACGCTTCCAAATACCGACAAACCTAATAACACGAGTGCTGGAGTTATTTTTTTCATTATGGATCTCCTAATTTTATTAAATAATAAAATACCAAGTCTACTGACAATCCAAGCAGAACTAAAGCATTATTAATCGGCCCAAAGTGGCTTGATTAGAAGCTGTTTGAAAATTATGGATGCAAGCCAGAGGGCTCAGTGAGTTTTGGGAATTGCCTTTATCCCGTGCCTTCTCATAGTGATCCGGCTTTTCGGACAGTGTTCCATCGACCACGTACAACCCGCACATAAACCAATACAGCTAAGCCTAAAGCCAGCATTGCCGCTTGCCAGCGCACATCGACAGCAATCGTTTTTTGCCCGGCAAACGCTGGGATTTGCAAAGCCTTAGCCAAATCATCCACATTGGTCAGACGTTGGTAATGCAACCCTGCTTCTGTGCTTAGGGCTTGCAAATAACTTTCCTGCAAAGCTGACAAATGCTCACTGCCCACCGCCGCTTCACTACCGAACGGCGCATTGCGGGCGTTATAGCCTTGGATTTTTTCCGGGTTCAAATCCGCTTCGCCAAAAGTCGAGCGGTGCGGCACATCGTCGGGGCGATAAAATCCGTCCGGCTCGCCTTTATGGTTGAATTTCGGGATAGGCACGGCTTGCAAGCCGCCTGCGCCGATAATCATACCTTTTGCTTTGCCTTTGACGGCGGCAAAATCACTACGATAACGCGGGTTGACGGGCGGGGCTTCTTGGCCGTCGGTGATGAACACAACGTGGGTGTCGAGTTTTTCCAGCATCTGCAAGGTATTCAACAAACCACTGGCGATACGGCTATCCGCCGCCCACGCCATGCGCCAATCGACGTTTGCCAAGGCTGTGTCGATGTCATTAAAACCTTGGCAGACTTCTATCGGCTCAAATAATAAAGTCGAACGCCGTTCCGTGAACAACCCTAAGCCAACTTTCGATTGGCAAGGCAATTTCGCCAACAGGCCACGTAAGCTATGTTTGACGTATTCCAAACGGCTGATGGCTTGCCCGTCGAGTTGATAATCGGTGGCGTTCATGCTGCGGGTTATGTCGATGATGAAGGTGTAGTTATAGATGGGGCGCGGCTGGTTTTGGGTTGGACGGACAAAAACCATTAGCATGGCAATCAAGGCTAGGCTTAATAGCCAGAAGCGGTAGTTTTTTAAGTAGTTTGAGAACATAGGATACGCTCGTTCCCAAGCTCCAGCTTGGGAATGCAGTGTGGGAAGCTCTGGCTTCCTGTCATGAAATTCTCGAAGCTGGAGCTTCGGCTACTGCGTTCCCAAGCTGGAGCTTGGGAACGAGCTGACATCTAGTTTTTTAAGGCAAACCCCTAGGAAACCCCGGCACAGTTGTCCACAACTGCGATTTCTGATTAACCGGACTTTCCTCTTCACTGCTGATCTTGTCCATTTCCGGCAACAAGCGCATGGCGACTTCCAGGTTATATTTGGCATCCCAAAACTGGCTGTCCAAGGCCAAGGCTTGGCGGTAAGCTTGTTTTGCCAAGGCCACCAAAGGCATGGCTTCGTTAACCGCCATCGCTTCGGTTTTGACCACCGCCAGGTGCAGATAAATATTGCCCAAGTTGTAACGGATTTTCGCCTGCAAGGCCGGATCGGGCGCATCTAAAATCAGGTTTAAGGTCGCCAGGGCTTCGTCATAACGCTGTTGTTTCTTGAGCGCCATCGCCCGCGCCAAACGCACTTCCGGCGCGGCGTTGACGATTTTATCCAGCGGCACGTCCTTACCTGTCGCCAACGCGGTAATCGAGCGGTTGCTTAGTCTAATGCCGTAGAGCGTCCATCCTTGCATCAGCATCGCCGCCGAACCGAGCAGCAACAAGCCCCATAACGCGATAGCTTTCATCATCTTTTTACCTCGAAAAATTTCACCGCCAGCAACACCGCCAGCAAGCCTGTCGCCCAGACATAACACGCGCCCGACAAATCGCGTTTGGGGATACGTTCGCGGTAATGCAGCGGCGCGTGTTCCAAGCGGTTGATGTCAGCGATGGCTTGCTGCATGGCATCGGGGCTTTCGGCTTGGTAGGCTTGATAAGGAATATTCAGGCTGGAGAAAAACAAATGCAGGTAACGCTCCGGCATTGCCCCTGCGTTGTCGTCACGCGGGTCTTGCGGTTTCTCAAAAATGCCTGGGCTGCCCGCGGTGCGTAAAAACAGCCAGTACAAACGGATGTTTCGCCGTTTGAAAGCGACACGTAATTGCAATTCACTATCCGGGTCTATCGCCGCCGCGCCATCGGACACTAACAAGACAATCCGCGAGCCGCTCAAAGGTTGGTCTTTGAACAAATCCAAGGCCATGCTCAAACCTTTGCTGACATGGGTGTACGCCAAGGCGGGCGTGGCGGTGGCGTTGATCGCCGCGTGTATCGCCGCTTTGTTGTCGGTCAGCGGCAACACAAACAGCGGCGCGGTGCTGTATTCGGCAATGCCCAGCAAATCGTGCGGGCGTTGTTCGACAAAACTGCTTAACAACCGCCGCGCCGCCGTAGCTTTGGATTCGTTCGCGCCGTCCGGGGTTTTACCGGCAAAGGTGTTGTCCATACTGTTGCTACGGTCTAACAGCAAAACGATGTTCGCGCCATAAGCAATGCGTTCGCGGCTTTGTTCAGTTTCATGCAGGCCCGCCAAGCCCAACACCAAAGCGGCCATCGTAGCCATCGCACAGACCCGCAAGATCACGGAAATGGCTTGCGACAGCGGGTCGATGGGCAAAATTTGTAACCACGGATAGGTGCTAGGCTGGATGCCGCTATTAAAGAGCGGCAACACCGTCAACAACAGGCCCGCCAGCCACCACGGCGTATCGACTGCCAGATTCATCATCAACCCCGTTCCAACACCAGACACGCCGCGCACAGTTGGCGCAAAGTTGTAAGCGTTCCATTGGGATTTGGCGGCTTATCGCTGAAAAAACACTGGTTCGAGGTTTGGAAAAACCACCGCAGTTGCGCGTCAACGGCTTGATAAGCCGGATGACGTTGGTAGAAATCCGCCAATTGATGATTAAACAAAGGCGCAGCATTGACGGCGTTCAAGGCTTGGTGGAATTCGGTCAAGGCTTCCACTATTTGCGTATCCGACAAACTGGCGAGTTTTTTTGCCGCCCGTTTAAACACCCGGCGCTTTGGCAAGCCCGGCAAATAGCCATAGACATAAGCCAAACCGCCCGCACTGCTGAGCGTTACGGCAAACGCCACCCACAAGCAAGTCACCACGCCCGTGTCATCCAACAACGGCGGCGCGGCATCGGGGCGCATGTACTGGCCTGATTCATCTTTCCTGATCGACAACTCGCGCAACGGCGATAAGGTGAAATGCCAAGCGGGCACGGTTTGGCTGGCGTTATTGCCGCCTTGCGCCAAAGGCAAATCAAAGCTGGGGATGGTGAGCATCTTCACTTCCAGCGGCGCGTAAAAGGCTTGGTAAACCAAATCAATTTCATAACGGAAACCGCCGCTGATTTTGGCTTCGTTGACCGTCACCTTGTTTAAATTCAACCAGCGGTTGACCGCGCCGCGCTTGGGCAAGCCGCCACGTTGCAGTTGCACGCCATTGCGGGTTTCGATAATGATTTTGTGGCGGATTTTATCGCCGTTGAGATAGCCGAACGGGCGCGGCGTTAAAAATTCAAAATCACTGATGGGCGAGTTAGATGTATAGCTGCACGCCAACAAAAATAGCGATAAGCTGACAATAAGCCACTTGCTCATGCCGCCCTCTGTAAAAAGTAAGCTTGAAGCTGCGCGGCCTGGAAGCGATCTTGCAAAAACACCGGTTCACAGCCATAGCGGCGGAAAAAACTTTGCAACTGCCGCCGCCGTTGCTGGAAGCGTTGCACAATCGTGCGCCGCAAAGCCGGACGCATGAACAGCGTGCGCGTGGCGCGGCTTTCGCTGTCCTGGAAACTGACCAAGCCCCATTCCGGCAGGTTTTCATAATTGCCCGACTGCCAGATGACTAAGGGAATGACATCGTGCTGGCGCAACTGCGGCAAAATAGGCGACAGGCTAGCCAAATCAAAATGAAAATCTGACAGCAAAAACACCAAGGACGGGCGATTGGGTAAATGCGGCAAAGCCGCTTGCCAATGCGGGTTCTGCGGGGTGAAACGGGCGGCTTGCAGTTGCTGGCTAAAGGCGCGGAGTGCGCCGCGTTGTTGGCAATGTGTTAGCTGATAACGGGGCGTGATTTCACTGCCACAGCCGATAAAACTGAAACGGTCGCCATAACTAAAAGCCGATCCGGCGATGGATTCCAAACAAGCCAATAACACCGCTTTGTTTTGGCTCATGGACGTGGACAAATCCGCCAATAACAACACGTCAATCAGGCTATGTTGCTGGTAAACCCGCACCCGGTATTGCCCGAACACATCCAACACACTGGCCCGCAAATCAATGCGCCGGGGATCGGGATGGGCAATCAACGGTTCGTGTTGTTTGAACAAATGGCCGCTGCTGACCATGCGCCCGACATGTGCGCCCGGATAAACGCGGCTGCTGGGCATGGTTAAGCGGTATTGGAAGATTTGGGTTGGGATCATGGCTTATGCTCGTTCCCAAGCTCCAGCTTGGGAATGCGGTTGCCGAAGCTCTAGCTTCGTATCTTCATAATGCCTGGAAGCTAGAGCTTCCGGGACTGTGTTCCCAAGCTGGAGCTTGGGAACAAGCTGAATTTCATATCGCTGTAGGATGGGCTGACGCTAGGAAGCCCATCATTGGGTCGCCTAGTTTGATGGGCTTCCTAGCGTCAGCCCATCCTACCTTTAGGTGTTGTAACATTAAATACAACACCATGATTTTAAAAAACTATCTCAACTTAAGGCAGTAAGGCTCCGGCTTGGTAACACGCTAACAAGCGTAATTCTTATTTATTTTTTCGTGCTTTTCACTTCGTGCTCAATGAGTCGTGTCTTTCGTGGACTATCTGCTTATTGCTGGTTAACCACCAAAAACACCACCAAGCCCGTAAACACGCCATACGCAGGCCAGGTGTATTTGCCCAATTGCCCGAACAGCCATTGCAACGCGGCGCTGTCCGGCTGGGAGACGGTTTGTGCGGCGCACCACCACAAGCTGTTGAGCAAAGGCAAGAACACTAAAACTAAAAAACCGGGCGCATCAAAAAACAAACTGCCCCAGGCGGCGGGATACGCGCCATCCGCTAGCCGCAAAATAATTTGCGCCAATAAAATCCCCCAGGCCGTCGCGCCCAAGATAAACGCCAATAGGAACAAGCGGTTATTAAGGTGGCATAAATACTTTGCCGGGGTCAATAAGGCTTGATGCCGTCTGGACAAATACGCGGCGGGCAAGCTCAGGCACAACAGCAATAAACTGGTGTCGCTGAGCAAATCCCAAAATTTCGGGCTGATGGCCTCGTTAATCGCCCCGACATAATAGGCGGCGTAGGGCGCGGGCTCTTGGTTGTCTAGGCCCTCGGCGATCAGCACGGCAAACAAGCCTAAGCCTGCGTAAGCGGCGATTGCTATACGCAAGGCGATGAGGTCGAAGGCGGTGTTTATCAGGTTTTTTAGGGTGGTGTTCATGTTTTACACTCGTGATGCTCGTGTTCTGCTCGTTCCCAAGCTCCAGCTTGGGAATGTAGTTTTGGAAGCTCTAGCTTCCAGTCATTTATTGAGGACACGAAGCTAGAGCTTCGGCTACCGCATTCCCAAGCTGGAGCTTGGGAATGAGCAGAAGCTGGAGCTTGGGAACAAGCCGATGCCTACACATTCACGGCGCGGCAATCTGCCCCAAAATCCCTTGTATCAATTGCGGCATCAGTTCCTCTTTCCGATAGGCGTACAAGGGGCTGAAAAATATCCGGTGCGCCATGGTCACGGCATACACGGCCTGCAAATCTTCCGGCAGCAAATTGTCGCGGCCTTCCAGCCACGCGCGGGTTTTGGCGGCGCGGATAAAATAGCTCATGCCGCGCGGGCTGGCGCCGGCTTGGATCAGCTCCGCCATGTCCACATCAGCCAAGCGGATGCCAAACTGGGCGGGTTTGTGCGAGGCTTGCCACAAGGCCAAGGCGTAGGCTTTGAGTTTGTCGCTGCTGTGGATGTGGGCTTGGATGCTGGCGGCGACTTCATTGAGTTGGTAATAGGCGATTTGCCCGCTGGCCATTTCCTGCACTAAGCGGTCGGTGTCGTGGTAGCGCGGGTTGAACATCAGTTCTTGCAACACCGCCTCGTCAATGGGCGTGTCGATGCTGATTTCAAACATAAATCGGTCTTTGGCGGCGGCGGGCAGTTCAAAGGTTTCTTCGCGCTCGACGCGGTTACGGTCGGCAAACACTTGCAGATGTGGCAAGTGGTAAGTTTGGTTAAACGCGCCGACGCTACGTTCCGCCATCGCCCGTAATAATAAGGAATGGACTTGCGGACGGGCGCGGTTGATTTCGTTAAAAAAGAACGTCGCCAAGCGTTCGCGGTGGCTCAGTAAAGGGCCGGGATCGACGCGGGGTTTACCGCTGGCATCCAGATAGGTGTAATAAATTAGGTCGGCGGGCATCAAGTCTATCGTGCCTTCGATGCGCTGGTAATCGCCGCCCAAGCCATGGGCGATAGCGCGGAGCAAGGTGGTTTTGCCGATTCCGACATTGCCTTCTAACAAAACATGGCCTCGCGCAAATACCGCTAGCAACAAATGGCGCACGGCGGCGGTTTGGCCGATGACGATGTGGTTAAGCTGGCTTTCAAAGTGTAGGGCTTGTTCGCGGCTGGTGTTTAAGTCGGTCATGGATGTCTGTAAAAAAATCCGGCAAGAGGGAAAATTGCCGGAATAGAGAGATGAATTAGTCTAAAAAATATCTTTTTGCTCGTTCCCAAGCTCCAGCTTGGGAATGCGGTAGCCGAAGCTCTAGCTTCGTATCCCCAATGTCTGGAAACTAGAACTTTCCGCTATTCTCGAAGCTAGAGCTTCTGAAACTTGAGTTCCCAAGCTGGAGCTTGGGAACTAGCGCACACTAGCGCAAACCCAACCAGCGAACTCAAACTTAATTGGCAATCTCTTCCACGTCATAAACAAACTTCCCCGTTTTAACGAAATTCAGGCGGCGTTTCTCGTTACGCGCTTCCATTTCCTTAACCGACTGGGCTTGTTTATTCAGTTCGTTGACATCATGCTTGGGATCGTATTTGCTGCCTGCGACTTTGTCGGGATAGCCGGGTTTCGGCTCCCAGCACACGCCGGGTTCTTTGCAGTTGGTGCCATCGTAAGCCAAAGCTGATGCTGACAATCCGGCGGCAACCACCGCCAAGCTGAGTAATGCTAATTTTTTCATCGTGTTATCCTCATTATTTAGTTAACCATTTGGCCTTTTTCGGATCACCTGTGTAGATGTCACGTAGAAAAGCCATGATTTGCAACATTTCATCGGTGTTAAAGTTGACGTATTGCGGACCCATCATGCCGTTGGCCCCGCCGAACAACAGTTCAAACAGGCCTTGGTCGGTGGCGTTGCGCGGGTAGGTCCAATAATCGTCCGCCAGACCGGGGCCGAGCTTGCCTTCCGCCTCATGGCCGTGGCAGCCGGAACAGCCCGTCATGTACAGGCTTTTGCCTTTTTCCACGACTTCCTTATTGCCGTTGTAGGGGTTTTTGCCGTCCTGCATGAACTGCTTGAAGGCATCGGTGTTGCCGCCTTTTTTGGCGAAACTCAAATCCAAGGCTTCGCCCGTGATGGCGTTATGCAGGCTGATGTCGGCCTGGGCGGTGCTAAAAAATAGTGCGAACGACGCACATAGGGTGAGGGTTGATAATTTCATGCGCTGGTTTTTTCCTTAATGGGTTGCGGCGACGGCGACAGGCTCGGCATCCAACAAAGGTATGCCTTCGGCTTCGAGCAACTGCCGTATCTCCGGTTGTTTAGCTTTAATGACCTGGTTCAGTTGTGCCAGCAGGGCTTCGTTGCCTTTGCGTACCGCCATTGATGTGCTGTAGTGATGCCCGACCTTTTCCCCATCCGCCCGCTTGTTAGTGTCGGGAATCACGGTCATGGTCAACGGCGTGGCAGCCGCTTTAACGTAACGCCCTGCCGCCGGCCCCCATAACGCCGCGACTTCGGCATGGCCTGAGGCGACTTCGCTGACCAGTTTTGCGGTGTCGTATTTGACGTATTGGTTGCGTTTGGACTTATAACCGACCAGTTCTTGCGAATAATTGAACAGGTCGTTATAGCGTCCGATGGCGCGGAGCATCACTTCGGCAGGCGAACCCGGCACAAAGGCGATGCGCCGGGCTTTTTGCAAAGCTTCACTATCCCAATTTTGCACAGCCTGCCCGTCCTTGCGGGTGATGAACACATAGCCGGAACGGTAATACGGCACACTGGTGGACACACGCGGGTCGCCCGTGTCCACGCCGATCACGGCATCGCACAAGCCTTTGTCCAAGGTGTCGCGCAAGTAATAGCGCGGGTCAGCCCAATAAACGGTTTCGACTTTTTTGTGCAATGCTTCCCCGACTAACTGGGCGAGTTCGTTTTCAAAACCTTCGCCTTTGTTGTTGGAGTACGGCATTTCATCTTCGGCGGCGCAGATTTTTAAGGGGCTGTCGTCGGCGTAGGCGGCGGATAGGCTTAAGCCTAGGCACACAACGGCGAATAAGTGTTTTTTTGTTAATCGCATGTTTGTTTCCAATTTTTTTATAGCTTCAGCTCGTCAGCTCGTTCCCAAGCTCCAGCTTGGGAACGAGCATAGCAACTACAGGGCAAACACCATCACGCCGCCGCCCATTTGCGTGTAATGCGCCAATTCTTTAAACGCACCCACCGCACCTAAGCCCGCTGTCGGGTCTTTTAGGTCAAACACCAAACCTACGCCGGGCCAACCACCTACCCCGTAATAAATCGCCACATATTGCTTGCCGTTATGCAGGTAAGTGATCGGGTGGCCGATAACGCCGGAAGGCAGTTTGAATTTCCACAACTCTTCGCCGGTTTTTGAATTCAGGGCTTTGATGTAACCATCCAAAGTGCCGTAGAACACCAAGTCCCCGGCGGTGGCGGTCGTGCCGCCCCAGACCGCGAATTTCTCTTTCACTTCCCATTCAAACTCGCCGGTGACGGAGTTCATGGCCTTGACTTGGCCTAATGTGCCTTTCGGCCCAGGGTACATGTTCAAGGTCGCGCCGACGAAGAACTGGCCTGCGCGGTAAGGCAGCATGAACGGTTCCCAATCCATACAGATATGGTTGATGCCCATGAAGAACAGTTTTTTCGCCGGGTCGTAAGATTCGATGCCTTGGTTGTGGTAGCCCATCGCGGACGGGCAAATGCCTTTGGCTTCGTGATCCATGTGCGTCGAATATTCGGGGTCACGGACTGGCAAGCCGGTTTTCAGGTCGACTTTTTTCACCCAGTTGACGGTGTCGTCAATCTTGAACGCATTCACCAGATCGCCGTTTTCACGGTTTAGCGTGTACACCAAGCCGTTACGGTCGGGATGGGTCAGCAACTTGGTTTTCTTGCCATCCACCACTTGCTCAGACAGCCCCATGTAGTTGACGCCCGCATAGTCCCATTCGTCATGCGGGGTTTTTTGGTAGCCGAATTTCGCTTCGCCCGTGTTGACATCACGCCCCCAGATGGTCATCGTCCATTTGTTGTCGCCAGGGCGCATGGTTTCGTTCCACGGCGCCGGGTTGCCGGAACCGTAATAGAGCATGTCCAAGTCAGGGTCAAAAGCGTACCAGCCCCAGTTGGTGCCGCCGCCGATTTTCCACGCGTCGCCTTCCCAGGTTTTTAGCCCCAAACCAAATTGCCCGTAATGCGGGTTGGCTTTGTTGAAATCTTTCGCCAGCTTGATGTCTTCATCCGGGCCGGTGGCGTAAACGCGCCATAGTTGCTTGCCGTCCTTGATGCTGTAAGCGGTCGCGTAACCGCGCACCCCCAATTCTGCGCCGGAACTGCCGACGATGACCTTGTCCTTGACGACAAACGGTGCGACCGTTAACGTTGATCCCATCGCAATGTCGGAGTTTTCCATTTTCCAAAGCAGCTCACCGGTTTTGGCGTTCAAGGCGACGATATGGCCGTCCAATTGGTTTTGGAAAATGGTCGCCGGGTAACCGTTGCCTTCCGGCGCATACGCCAAGCCGCGGTTGACCACATCACAACAGGCCACGGCACGCGCCGCCGGATTTTGTTTAGGTTTGAATTCCCAGAGGATTTTGTCCGGCTCGTTCAAGTCGATGGCGAAAATATTGTTGGGGTACGGGGTGTGGACATACATGATGCCGTTGACGACCAAGGGGCCGCCTTCGTGGCCGTTCAGCACGCCTGTTGAAAATGACCAGACCGGTTTCAGGTTTTTGACGTTGGTGATATTGATGTCGTACAGCTCGCTAAAATGGGTCGCGCTGTAATCTTTGGTCTGCATCACCCAGTTGGTGTTTTGGCGTGACAGCTTGTCCAGCTCCTTATTCGCCTGCGCGGGTTGCGCCAACGCCAAGAGTATGCCCGCCGCCAATGCAGTGCGTCCTGCATAACCGGCCATTTTCAAAATCCGCATGATTCCTCCAGAATATTATTGGGTGTGTGTTCAATAGGGCCTAGCCGGGTGTCCCGAAAGTGCTTGGCTTGCTTGATCGAGCAATGGTTGCTTAGGACACCCGGCTATGCTGGACAGGAATGATACGGGAGGAGGCAGGCAGGCCGTTACGGAATAAGCCTTTAAAACAGCTGGGAAAATGGCGGCAAAAGTGGGTGAAATATTCCTGTCACTCGATGTTCAAGTTTTTTGCCCGTTCCCCAAACTCCGGCTTGGTAACCCAAGTCCCGGAAGCTCCAGCTTCGAGAACGGCAGGAAGCTAGAGCTTCCAAAACCGCATTCCCAAGCCGAAGCTTGGGAACGAGGGTAAAAACAAAAAAAGGAAATCTTCCTATAGTCCCAGTATCGCAAACACGGCATCATGGGCGTTTTATCAGGAAGGAGGCTAAGGTGTCACACAAAATCAATGTCTTGCTGGTTGATGACCATGCGGTGGTCAGGGCCGGTTATAAAACCTATTTGTCGTTATCGGAAAATATCGGGCAAATTTACGAAGCTGACCGAGGCGAAACTGCCTGCCAGTTATACAACCAGCATCGGCCCGACTTGGTCGTGCTGGATTTGTCCATGCCTGGCATCGGCGGTTTTGAAACCATACGGCGATTAATCAACCGCGACCCCCACGCAAAAATTTTGGTGTTCAGTATCCACAATGAACTGGTTTACGTCACCCGTGCCCTGAAAGCCGGTGCAAAAGGCTATATCACTAAAAACAGCATCCCCGAAACACTTGTCACGGCAGTAGGCAAAATTTCCCAAGGCGGCACGTTTGTTGACCCGGAACTCGCCCAGCAACTGGCAGTCACCATGACTTCTGGTTTGGATGATGCCGAAAAGATAAAACTGTTATCGCCACGTGAATTCGACGTGTTTTGCCTATTGGCAAATGGCTATACCACGCATAAGGCGGCGGAAAAATTGTGCTTAAGCTATAAGACCGTATGCAACCACGGCACGGCGATTAAGGAAAAGCTAGGGGCGATAACGGTTGCCGAATTGACGCTTTTGGCGACAAGGCAGGGGTTGATCGAAGTGCAAAAAGCCCTGCAAAATGATGGGTAGGCATCGAGTGATGCACCTGCCAAGTTTCAAAAACATGGCAGGCTTTGGCGGATAACGGCTTATTTCGCCAACTTTTGTTTAAGCCCGTCAAGACCGTTCTTAAAAAACGCATTCATGGCTTTTACTGCCGCTTCATCGTTTAAGTTTTCCGGTGGCGTATTACCTGTATCGCCACGGTAAAACCGACTTTTCAAAACCACAGTGCTATTGTCGGCATCACTGCCAGGTGCCACTTGCAAGGTGACAGAATAAGAACTCGCCGGAAACGCCTGGACGTTTTCAGTTTTCAAGCGGTAGCTGTATTCATGGTCTTTATCGCTGTAAAAATCCAACTCTTCAACTAATTGCCCGCCATTCTGCAAGGTAATGGTGCGGATGCCGCCGGATTCGTGCTTGCCGTCGCCTGCGCTGCTTTTAACATCGGGATGCCAATTGGCAATGCCGTCGAAGGCTTTCACGGCTTCCCAGACCGTGCTGACCGGCGCATTAATAGTGACACTTTCCTTGGCTTTTTGTGGGGTAGGCCCGTGTGCCAATGCGCTCAGAGGGAAAATCAACAGACTGGAAAATACAATAGCAGGGAACTTCATAATCAATAATTCCTGAAAAGGGACATTATTTAATAATCCTCCGCAAAATGCCTTGGGGAAATTGCCTGTTCCTGGCTGGAAAAATTCCTGTTTTACATCACGTTCTTTTCAAAGGGATACTTGCACTTATGCACATGCCTTGACCTGGTTGTGTGTTAATCGCCAATGTCCCGCCCAGATTATGGATCCTTTCCTGCATACCCAATAAACCAAAACCTGTTTTTAGGGTTTCCGGCTTACAGCCCAGACCATCATCACTAATCTGCAATTGCAATAATTTACCTGACGTTATGTCCAAATTAATTGTCGCTTGCGTCGCCTCTGCATGGCGCATGATGTTGGTAACACATTCCTGAACTATCCTAAATATCTGAATCGTGATTTTCTGCTCCATATCATCCACTTCATTAACGCAATTTAGCTTTAATAGTAAGGTTGGGTTTCTGCTTGACCAGTGATCCACCAAATCCTCCAGCGTGGCCTTTAAGCCCAGTTCGGTCAGCACCAACGGATGTAAATTACGCATCATTGAGCGCACAACGGTTATCAGATGGTCGCATATATCAATGATGGCATCAGTAATCTGTCCCGTATCTGCTTTGGGTTTTTTTGCCGTCACCGCCATCACTTTAATTGCTGTCAACGATTGGCCCAACTCATCATGTAATTCCTGTGACAAGTGCCGCCGTTCTTCCTCCTGTATTTCCAGAGAATGCAAGGCCAACGCCCTGTTTTCCTGGCGCGAGGTAGCCAACACCGCCGTCATGTGATTGATGGTTTTGGCAATATCGCCATATTCTTGGGTGGAGAATTCCGGTAATTTTTGCTGATAATTGCCTTGCTCAATGGCTTTCAGGCCATCAACAATCAATGCTATTGCTTTAAAGGCTTTATTGAACACCAAATTGACCGCTAAAAAAGTTAATAGCGTCAGTACCAGCAATGAGACAAAAAATGAATAGCTTTCATGCCAAGCTTCGGTTATCTCATCAAGCGGGTCGGCTTGGATCATCAGCGTGATTTGCTTGCCATCGGTTGTTGCCAGTTGCTCTTCAACTTCTGGGTAGTGTACGGAAACCAGATTGATGAACCATTGTGGCGGCACATCGGCAGTCGCCGTGGGGCTTTGCTTGGCACTAAATTTTACGACTTGGTTGGTGGCTTCTTTGAGCTGGATTTTCAAATGCCGCGTTTGTTCCAATGAAACAAAGCGCGGCAACCAGTCACTAACATCGACAGTGCTTGTTTGCGATTGCGGAAAATTGAGCTTTATTAATTGTGCGGCCAGATTCAGTGAGGAGTCAATTTCCTTGCTGACCGCACTACGGGCTTGCCAGATGGCAACAGAGCCGCCCAAAATCAGTATTGCAATACTGGTGAGAATAATTCTGACATTAATCTGAAAGCGTAAGCTCATTTTAGGTTCGGCTAAATCGTTTAGGCCGCAGGACTCCAACCAAGTTTGTAGGATTGGATAGTGTGCCGGTAAAAGAAGCTGCGGCCTTTTGCTAAGGCTAGAAAAGACGTATTGTCATTCCTTGGGGGACTTTGGTCTACGAAGCTTGCTGGGGCGGACAGAGACGATGCCCCAACTTATCGGTTGGTCGCCAGTTTAACCGTGCAATATCTGAAACAACTCATCTTTCAAAGCCAGACGCTGTTTTTTCAAAGTTTCCAGATAATCATCGGCGTGCACTTCAACTTCTATTTCAGCACGATGGATGACCCGGCTTAGCTCATCGTGTTCGTTTAACAATTTGGAAAAATGCGCATTGTTCATTTTTAGTTCATGGATACGGTCATGAAACTCAGGAAACTCATGAACTAACGTGTGTTTTTCAGTCAACATACTGGTATTCCTTAATAGGCTTATGGGGTAATTATTATCATTCTTCACAGCCGCGTTGTATTACGGGTGGAATCTGCAATCAGCTATCGTATAGAGTACGTTTAAACACCCTATTGTTGATTGGCAATCTGGGCATTGTATCGTGTAGCTTAGGTTTCTAAAAGCAAATAGCTCACGGCATGCCCTTATCCCCTCTTCCACGTTATCAATTGGAATTACAGATTGCCCACACTGCATCTTGTCCTATTTCGCAATTATCATTATTTTCAACGGGCTATTTTTCTCATATACCGAAAGTTCCGGTATAAGCAGGATTACTGTGAACCAAGGCTTAAGATCAGAAATGAACCGGATGAATACAGGCAAGTTTGGCCCGCTTTCTTGGTAAACGCATTTTTAATATGGTTTAGAACAACCAAATAAGAAGGTTCATTTCAACCTTTTCTCTTCCCCATCAGCAACGCTACGCCGTTCCTATTCAAGAACAGGCCTTGATTTTACTGACATTCTCCTAATTGCCAGCCGGTGGCATGGAAATAGCGTTGGTTTGCATGCCAGCCAATCAATTTAACAGCGAGAATATTATGAAAAAACATGTCCATAAATTAGCAACACACACCGCGCTAATTTTAATTTCAGCCCTTTCTTTTTCTTTTCCGGTAGATGCGTTCGCAGACGCCGATGCTGAAAAAAAGCCAAACACCTCCTTATTGTCCAGTAAGGGCAGGAACATATCGGCAACAAAGCGCAGGATACTGGCGGACAAAAGCCAACAAATCACCGACGAAGCCCGCTATGCGGTATCAGGCACCCAACAAGCACTGCTGTCTTTAGAGAACAACGACACAAAAACAGCGCTTACCCTATTACAAGATGTATCAAAAAAACTGGCGGCTATGCTAGCCAAAAACCCTGGCTTGGCTTTGCTTCCCGCCGATATTGAAGCCGATGTTTTTGATTTTGAAGGCGATGCGGACGCCATCAAAAAAGAGATCAAGCAAGCCGATGATTTGCTCGATGGCGGAAATCTGCAAAGTGCACGACAAATAATGGCCGAATTGGCGAGTGAAATGCAGATCACCACCATTAGCATCCCTCTGGGCACTTTCCCTGCCGCCATCAAAAATGCGGAAACGCTCATTGCCGCAGGGAAGACAAATGAGGCTGCGCAGGTATTGGATGAAGTATTGAACACCCTTGTTGCCGTCACAGAAATCATCCCTTTACCCCTGCTGCGTGCAGAAGCATTGCTAACCGAAGCCTCAGTACTGGAACATAATGGCGACATGTCCAAGGAACAAAGTAGGGCTGACGTGTTAATACTTGCCGATGCGGCAAAAGAAAAACTGAACATAGCGCAATTGTTAGGCTACGGCGGCAAAGAGGATTACCAGTTGCTTTACACCGCAATCGATGAAATCAAAGAAACACTGCATTCCGAAAAATCAGCGTCAACCTGGACGAAAATCAAGCAAAACTTAACCGACTTAAAAAACAAAATCATCCAGCCTAAAAATAACCGTCTCCAAACACATTGATACGGTGTTATCCAGCGATCTGCGAAGCCAGTTAGGGATAAATACTGCCAATTTTTATAAATCAAAAACAATGGATCGATTATGTACGAACACTTTAATCTCGATATAGACATGCGGCAAATGCAACAAAACATGCAAAATTATCTACAGCAGCATTGGAAATTGTTTGCCGTAGAAGGTGTTTTTTTCATTATTCTGGGTACGGCAGCCATCATAGTCCCCCACCTTTTTACTGTGGGGATCACCCTGTTTTTAGGCTGGTTGCTGTTGATAGGCGGAATAATTCAGCTTGTCAGAGTGGTCACCATTATGGATATGCCAGGCTTTAGCTTATGGTTATTCACCGGTTTGTTACAGGTTGTCATCGGTTATTTTCTGGTATCGGAACCCTCTGAAGGCATAATGACCTTAACGATGTTGCTCACCGTCCTGTTCGCAATAGAAGGTATTGTAAAAACGTATTTGGCTTTTATGATGCGCCCTCTGGCCCGTTGGAGCAGAATGCTTTTGAGCGGCATCACTTCTTTATTGCTGGCAATTGTCATTTGTGCCAGTTGGCCTGGCTCTGCAGCGTGGATACTGGGTTTGTTATTAGGCATCAACATGATTTTTCTGGGCGGGTCGTTACTTAACATCAGCCTACATCACAAAAACACCACCTAAACGGATAACTATCGAAACCATTCAGACAATCGCGTGGGATTGGAAGCTCATTTTATTAAGCCCGACAAAAGAGGCCATTGACCATGAAAGATAATACGCAGCAATTCCCGCCGCCACTGGATGCCGATAAAATCCGGGCGCTTGAAACCGAAGCCCTATTGAAGTACCTGAAAAGCGATTTGAACGGCCTTTCCGCAACAGAAGCGGAGGCGCGGCTCGCTTTTTACGGCCTGAACACCCTTCAAGAAAAACACCAAAGTGCGCTCCTTAAATTTTTGTCTTATTTCTGGGGCCCAATCCCCTGGATGATAGAAATTGCGGCGATATTGTCCGCCGTTGTCCATAACACCGATGACCTGGTCATTATTTTGGTGTTGCTGTTTTTTAACGCCATTGTGGGTTTCTGGCAGGAATATCAGGCTGGCAGCGCCATCGACCAATTAAAAAAGAATCTGGCGTTAAAAGCCCGCGTGTTCAGGGACGGACAATGGCTAAGCATTGATGCCGCGCAATTGGTTCCCGGCGATAAGGTCAAAATCCGTTTGGGTGATGTGGTGCCCGCCGATATTGCCTTGCTTGAAGGCGATTATCTCAGCATCGACCAATCGGCCTTGACCGGCGAATCCTTACCCGTTGACAAACGCATCGGCGATCTGATTTATTCCAGTTCCATTGCCAAACAGGGCGAAATGACGGGGGTCGTGACTGGCACCGGAGCCCATACTTATTTTGGCAAAACCGCAAAACTGGTCAGTTCTGCCAGAAGCGCCTCCCATTTCCAAAAAGCGGTCATGAACATCGGCGATTATCTGATTTTCATCAGCTTGGTGCTGGTCATCATCTTGGTGCTGGTCGGTTTGGAGCGGAATTTGCCGGTGATGGAACTGGTGCAATTTGCGCTGATCCTGACGGTGGCATCGATCCCCGTTGCCTTACCGGCAGTCCTATCGGTGACGATGGCAGTTGGCGCCATAAAATTAGCTGAATTGAAAGCTATTGTCTCCCGCTTGGAATCGATTGAAGAACTGGCCGGCATGGATATTCTGTGTTCCGATAAAACCGGCACGCTGACGCAGAACAAATTGACCTTAGGTGAGCCGGTGATGTTTAACGGCACCGATAGGCAAGGGATTATTCTTGCGGCGGCGCTGGCCTCCGATGCACAAAACCCAGATGCGATTGATGGCGCCATTTTGCAGCAACTGGACAATGCCAACGTATTACAACCTTTTCAGCAACAACATTTTATGCCTTTTGATCCGATCCAAAAGCGCACTGAAGCGGAAATAAAGGCCGGAAAGGGGCAAGCTTTCAAAGTGAGCAAAGGCGCACCGCAGGTCGTCTTGGATTTGTGCCAGCCTGACACCTCCATGCGGGAACGTGCCGGACAGACCGTGGACGAATTCGCGTTAAAAGGTTATCGCGCCTTAGGTGTGGCTAAAACAGATGACACCGGAAACTGGCGGTTCCTAGGCATTTTGCCGTTATTCGACCCGCCGCGCGAAGATGCCGCCGCAACCATAAAAGAAGCGCAAGAACATGGCGTCGAGATAAAAATGGTCACCGGCGACAATATTGCCATTGCCAAACAAATAGCCGGTGAACTGGGTTTGGGGCAAAACATCCTGCTGGCCGAACAGATTATCAAGGCGAAGGATAATGAAGATGTTATCCATCAAGTTGCCCAATGCGCCGAACGGGCCGATGGCTTCGCACAAGTGTTCCCTGAGCATAAATACTGGCTAGTCAAAGACTTGCAAGCCAACAATCATTTGGTGGGCATGACCGGAGACGGCGTAAACGATGCACCGGCGTTAAAACAGGCCGATGTCGGGATTGCCGTCTCGGGCGCCACCGATGCGGCGCGGGCGGCGGCTGATTTGGTCTTGACCGGTACCGGACTGGGCGTGATTATCCATGCGATTGAAGAAGCGCGGCGGATTTTTGAGCGCATGAATGCCTATGCCATTTACCGGATCACTGAAACCATCCGCATTATGCTATTTATGGTCTCGGCGATTTTGATCTACAACTTTTATCCGATCACCGCCGTGATGATCATCCTGCTGGCCTTGCTGAACGACCTGCCCATTTTAACCATTGCCAAAGATAACACGTGGTTGCCGCCCACACCGGTGCGTTGGGATATGCACAAAGTATTGACCGTTGCGACGGTGCTGGGTGCATTGGGTGTGGCAGAAACCTTTCTGTTGTTGATCATTGCCAAAAATTATTTTCATGTCAGCCTTGAAGAACTGCAAACCATTATTTTCCTGAAGCTAGCCGTCGCCGGTCATTTGACGCTCTTTGTCGCCCGTACCCGAAACCGCTTTTTCACGTCACCATTTCCCGCCCCGATCCTGCTGTTTGCGATTATCAGCACGCAACTCGTCGCCGCATTGATTGCCGGATTTGGCTGGCTTGTCACGCCTATTTCTTGGGAATATGTGGGGCTGATCTGGGCCTATTGTCTATTTTGGGTGTTTATTGAAGATAGCTTGAAATTATGGGTGTACCGGCATTTAGAGTATAAGAGCAAAAAACATAACCGCTTCCTCAGCCATCTTAAAGCCTCTTTGCATAGCCATAACACAAAACATAAACAGGCCAAATATTCTAATGATCTCCTATAATCCGCTTAAAAACGCCCTGAATAACCAGCGGATTTATCTGCGCCTGCTCGGCATTTTAGGGTTGGCGCTGACGATATTCCTGTCCGTGCGGGGCTTTCAATTATATCTTCCCGACTTGGAAAAGTGGCTTCAAGGCTTGGGTGCTTTTGGATTTATCGCGTTTATTGCCTTGTTTGTCGTGGCGACACCGCTTTTTATCTCTGTTGACACCCTGTGCTTTGTCGCTGGCGTGTTATTCCCTTTACTGCCGGGGATGCTGTATGTCATTGTCGCCACCTATGGTGCCGCCGCCGTTATTTTTATCCTTGGGCGCTATTTTTTCAGGGAAAAAGTGACGCTGTTGTTACGCAAGCATCAGAAGCTTTCAAAACTCAATGACGTATTGGCTAATGACGGCTTGCACGTCATGTTGCTATTGCGCCTGTTACCCTTGCCTTTTGCTTGGCTCAGTTACGCGTTGTCGGTGACCCAAGTCCAGTTCAAGCCTTATCTGATCGCCACTAGCGGCATCTTAATCTACAACACGGCATTGGTGTATTTCGGTTATGCCACCAAGCATGTGGTCACTGCCGTCAGTGGTTCGCATTCCGCCAGCTTCATTCACGAGGGGCTGCTGGTTGGCATAGGCATCATTGCCGCATTAATACTGATTATTGTAGTCAGTAAAGCGCGCAGTGCCATGTTGAAAATAGCGCCCGAATTAGTAGGACAGAATACGCTTGACAGCAATTAACTTAAACGCCCAGAGGTGAGACTATGCAACATCCTTATCTGCCCCGTACCCTGCCAGTAGAGCTGGAGATATTAATTGAATTTGCCCTTGATTTGCGCTGGACTTGGAGCCATGCCGGTGATGCGCTATGGGAAATTATTGACCCGAAAATTTGGGAGCGTACCCAGAATCCTTGGATGCTATTACAAAATGTCAGTAACGAACGCCTTAAAACACTAACCCAAAACCAGACCTTTCTGAGCAAATTAGCCGAGTTAAAACAAGAACGGATTGAATATTATCGCCAAGACGGTTGGTTTAAATGCGAATATCCAGAAGGCCCGCCTGGCACCATTGCCTATTTCAGTTTGGAATATGGGCTTGGTGAAGCGTTGCCCTTATATGCTGGCGGTTTGGGTATATTGGCGGGCGATCTGTTAAAGTCGGCCAGCGATTTGAACCTGCCGTTAGTGGGCATCGGCCTTTTGTACCAACAAGGTTATTTCCGGCAAATGCTTGATGCCCAAGGCGCCCAGCTGGCTTTCTATTCCTACAATGAGCCCGCCAGCTTGCCTATCCGTCCCGCTTTGGATAAGCAGGGCAATCGCTTGACAATTGTTCTGGAATTACCGGCACGTGAGCTGTTCCTCCGTGTTTGGGAAGCGCAAGTGGGACGGGTTTCCTTATATCTTCTGGATAGCAATGACCTTATGAATAGCCCCGTTGACCAGGCTATTACCGCAGAACTGTACGGCGGTGGCCAAGAAATGCGCTTGCTACAGGAAATCGTTTTGGGAATTGGCGGCTGGCGGTTGCTGGAAGCGTTGGACATAACGCCGGAAATTTGCCATCTGAACGAAGGCCATGCCGCCTTTGTGGCGTTGGAACGCATTTGCGCATTCCAGCGCTGCCATCAGGTCACTTTCGAAGCAGCGCTTTGGGCAACCCGGGCCGGCAATATATTCACTACGCATACTCCGGTAAGCGCGGGGTTTGACTGCTTCAGCCCGCACTTGATCTATCAATATTTAAGCGAAATCGTACAAACCCTGGGGATTTCCTTTAACCAATTTTTGGCGTTGGGCCAAACCTCAGCAGAGCGGCCTGACGAACCCTTTAATATGACTTATTTCGCCTTGCGCACTTGCGCCACCGCCAATGGCGTCAGCCGCTTGCACGGGGAGGTCAGCCGGCAGCTATTTCATCAACTTTATCCGCACTGGCCCATTGAAGAAATTCCGGTTGGCCATGTCACCAATGGTGTGCATGTGCCAACTTGGGATTCGCGTTTTACCGACACCTTATGGACTAACGCGTGCGGCAAGGGCCGCTGGACAGGAAAAGTGGACACGTTACGCACGCAAATAGCCGCCATTCAGGACGAAACGCTATGGTCGTTCCGTGGTGAAAGCCGGACCAAGCTAGTCCATTATGTCCGTCAACGCAGCAACGAACAATTAAGGCTCCGTCGGGCGCCCGACGATGAACAGGCGTTAATTCAACATATTTTTGACGCGAACACCTTGACCTTGGGTTTCGCCCGCCGTTTTGCAGAATACAAACGCCCCAACCTGTTCCTCCATAATCCGAACCGTTTAATCCGTCTGCTGACCAATGCCCGTTATCCGGTGCAGTTGGTCATTGCCGGAAAAGCACATCCGGCTGACCGGGTCGGCCAGCGGCTGGTGCAGGAAATAACTAATTTTGTCCGCCAACCTGAAGTGCGTGGGCACATGGTCTTTCTGGCCGATTACGATATGGCCATGGCTGAACAGTTTGTCCAGGGGGTGGATGTCTGGATCAACACGCCGCGCAGGCCATGGGAAGCCTGCGGGACTAGCGGCATGAAACTATTGGCTAATGGCGGCCTCAACCTCTCCGAATTGGATGGCTGGTGGGCTGAAGCTTACACGCCGGAAGTCGGTTGGGCATTGGGCGACGGGCAAACCCATGTTGAACCGGAATGGGATGCTATCGAAGCGGATGCGCTTTATAGCTTGCTGGAAGAGCAGATCATTCCTGAATTCTATGACCGTGACGAGCGCGGCATTCCCGGCAAATGGGTTGCCCGCATCCGCGCCAGCATGGCGGCCTTGGCGCCTAAATTCAGCAGCAACCGGATGTTAAGCGATTATGTTGGACATTATTATGCGCCTGCGAGCCGCCATTATCGGCAGCGCATCGCTAACCAGGCGGCAATCGCAAAAGAATTGGCGGCGTGGCAAAAGCAAATAACCCAGCATTGGTCAGCGCTTTATATGCAAAACCTTCGGGTTGAATTATCCGAATCAGGCCATTATTTAATCAGTTTGCAAGTCTATCTGGATGAATTGTCAGCAGACTTTATCAGCGTAGAAGTCTGTGCAAACGCCCAAGACCATAACCAACCTTTTTGCCAAGTCATGGAGCGCAAGGCCGCCTTGCCGGGCGCTATTAATAGCTATATTTACGAAACCACCGTTTCGGCAAACCGTCCGGCTGAGCACTATACGCCACGGATAGTGCCTTTTCATTGCCATGCCACTATCCCGACCGAGGAAACCCATATTAAATGGTATCGCTAGCACACGGTTTAAATGGGGTTTAACAAACCAATATCTGCGCTGGACTTGATTTTTAAAGCGGCCTGGAAACCTAGCGGCTAAAAAATTAAGTCCCCTCTCCCCAAGAAGTCAAATAACGCTGTTGTTCAAGGCTTAACTTATCAATGCTGAAGCCCATCGCCGCCAGTTTCATTTCTGCTATTTGCCGGTCAATTTCAGCGGGCACCGGATGCACTGCGTTTTCAAGCCCAGCGCCGTGTTGCCATAAATAAACCATGCTCAACGCCTGATTGGCGAAACTCATATCCATAACCGCCGCCGGATGGCCTTCGGCAGCCGCCAGGTTGACTAGCCTCCCTTCGGCCAACAGCCGGATATTACGCCCGTTTTTAAGCCAATAGGACTCGACATGAGGACGCGGCCTTTCTTTTGTGACAGCCAACGCTTCCAGTGCCGGAATATTGATTTCGACATTAAAATGCCCGGAATTGGCAATCACGCAACCGTCCTTCATAACGGCAAAATGTGCGGTATCCAGCACATGCTTATCACCGGTCGCGGTAACAATAAAATCCGAGCAGGCCGCCGCGTCCAGCATCGGCATCACGCGAAAGCCATCCATTGCGGCTTCCAGCGCCTTGAGCGGGTCGACTTCGGTGACGATGACTTGGGCACCGTGCCCCTTGGCACGCATGGCAATACCGCGTCCGCACCAGCCGTAACCGGCGACGGTAAAAGTCTTGCCGGCCAATAAAATATTGGTGGCGCGGATAATGCCGTCCAATGTGCTTTGTCCCGTACCGTAACGGTTATCGAACAGGTGTTTGGTCAGCGCATCGTTGACGGCAAGCACCGGAAACTTAAGCGCATTATCCGCCGCCATTGCCCGTAGCCTCAC
Source organism: Methylovulum sp. (assembly GCA_028712695.1). Lineage (GTDB taxonomy): Bacteria > Pseudomonadota > Gammaproteobacteria > Methylococcales > Methylomonadaceae > Methylovulum. Next base: position 75,441 of record JAQTQZ010000009.1, read on the forward strand.
CACTCCGGTGGTGGTTTCCTCGCTGCCGCCGATCACGCCAGCCAATAAGTCACTGCGGTGTTTATGCAGCTCGCTGACCAGATCAGCCCCGTCGTCCATGGTCAGTTGCGGCCTATGCGCCAGCGCTTTGCCAATATGCCAATAATACGTGGCGCTATCTTCGCCGCGGATGGCAAAGGTCGGAATCCGGTAATGCCGCACCAAGGCAGCGGCAACGTCATCTTGGGTGCTGAGGGGGTTACTGGCACACAACACCAGCTCGGCACCACCGGCAATCAACGTGCGGGCCAAGTTGGCGGTTTCCGTCGTGATATGCAGGCAGCCGCTGATCCTGACCCCTGCCAGGGGAAGTTCCCTGCTAAAACGATCATGTATGGCGCGTAGCACCGGCATTTCGGTAAATGCCCAGTCAATGCGCTCACGGCCTTGGTCAGCCAACGAAAAGTCTTTAATGTCATAGTTAAGCATAGGCTGGTTAATTGCGTCGTAGTTAAGCATAGCGGCAGACCATTAAGATTGATTATTGTTGCAAACACCCGTAAGAGGCACAAAACTGATCCCTAGAACGGCCCGACAGTTGATTTCATTATCTGCCTTTTTTCCAGCACAATCAGCTCCTGGTAACCGTAAGGCAAACCGACCGGGATGACTAACCGTGCACCGACGTGTAATGGGTCAAGCAACGGTTGATGGACATGGGCCGCAGTACTTGTCCCATCACAGCCATCACCAGGCCATCCAAGGTATCCTTATCCAGATACTCACGGGGTAGTCCGGCTTCCTTCACAATATCATTCATTGCTTACCTCGGCTGTTCATAGTCGGCCTATTGCACGGGATGATTTTAAGCGGCGTGGAAGCCATAAGATTAAGCCTGAATTTTTAATTCCAACAAAATACTGCCTGTCTTACAATTAGTACAACTACCCATTGCTTTACTTAAAAAATCGCCGCACCATCCAAAATGGATGTTGGATAACTTGATTCCCTTCATAGTTCAACAGGGTTTTCCTGAGCATAACAACAACTAAAAGCAATAGGATCATATCTTTAGAAACGCCCTATCCTTACCCTGCGACAACCCACCTAAACGATATTTTTGCTTAGCCAGAGTAAAAATCAGCATAATACTAGAATTGCTGTTCAGCCCATTAAAACCGAAAACTATGCTAATCCGACGTTCCAACAAGCACCTACCCAAACTGAACACCGCCACCCTCCCGGACTTAGGTATGGACAGCAAACACTTAGAAGCTGATTTCAAACGTTATTATGGGCACCGCTTAGGCCGCGATGAAAACTGCCGCACGCTCAACTACGCCTATCAAGCCTTGTCTTTGGCAATCGGCGACCGCCTTACCGAACGCTGGAAAACAACCTATAACACCTACAAAGACCAAGACTGTAGAAAGGCCTATTACTTGTCGATGGAATTTTTAATGGGTCGAATGCTCAGCAATGCCATGTTGAATTTGGGTATTAATGATGCCGTTGAAAAGGCCTTATACGACTTAGGGTTAGAGTTGGAAGAACTGGTCGATTGCGAACCTGACGCCGGTTTGGGCAATGGCGGCTTAGGGCGCTTGGCAGCGTGTTTTATTGATAGTTGCGCAACCTTGGGCTTACCCGTCAATGGCTATGGTTTACGTTATGAATACGGCATGTTCTCGCAAGACATCGTCAATGGCGAACAAGTGGAAAGCCCCGACCATTGGCTGATCAACGGTAATGTCTGGGAAATTCAACGGCTGGAATACAAACAGCGGATTAAATTTGGCGGCCATACCGAATCCCATATCGATGAAAACGGCAGGCTGCGGGTGGCTTGGGTAGACACCCGTGACGTGTATGCCGTGCCCTTTGACACCCCTATCCCAGGCTATCAAAACGGCACTGTCAACACCTTGCGGTTATGGAAGGCGATGGCAACCGACGAATTCGATTTATATGAATTCAATGCCGGTGATTATGCCGAATCGGTTGCCGAAAAAAACAGCGCGGAAAACATCACCATGGTGTTATATCCCAATGATGCCAACGAAAACGGCAAAGCCCTACGCTTGCGCCAACAATATCTGTTGGCTTCCGCTAGCTTGCAAGACATCATCGAAACTTGGGTAGGCCGTCACGGCTATGATTTTGCTGATTTTGCCAACAAACATTGCTTCCAATTGAACGACACGCATCCGAGCATTGCGGTTGCTGAACTGATGCGTTTGTTGGTCGACATTTACGGCCTGTCATGGGACAAGGCATGGACAATCACCCGCTCGACGATGGCCTATACCAACCACACTTTGTTGCCCGAAGCGCTGGAACGCTGGCCGGTCAAATTATTCAAACACTTGCTGCCGCGTTTGCTGGAAATCATTTTTGAAATCAATGCCCGTTTTCTGGCGGAAGTGTCGCACCGCTGGCCAGGCGACATCGACCAGTTAAGGCGCATGTCGCTGATTGAAGAAGGCCAGGTTCAGTACGTCAGAATGGCTTACTTGGCAATAGTCGGCAGTTATTCGGTCAATGGCGTCGCCCAATTGCATTCCGAGTTATTGCAAAAAGGCCTGTTCCGCGATTTTTACGCCTTGTGGCCTCACAAATTCAACAATAAAACCAACGGGGTGACGCCACGGCGTTGGCTGGCCGCCTGTAACCCCGCGTTGGCGGAGCTGATCACCGGCACGATTGGTAACGCGTGGTTAACCGACTTGTCCCAATTGCAAAACCTGCGGCCTTATGCGGATGATAAAGCCTTCTGCGCACACTGGCGTGAGATTAAACAACAAGCCAAACAAAACCTGATTGATTTTAAAACACAGGAACTGGACATCAACTTAAACGTCAATGCGTTATTTGACGTGCAGGTCAAACGCATCCATGAATACAAACGCCAGCTGCTCAATGTCCTGCATGTCATCCATTTGTATGACCGCATCAAGCGTGGCAACACCGACGTGTGGACAGACCGGTGCGTGTTGATCAGCGGCAAGGCGGCGCCCGGCTATTTCATGGCAAAGCGCATCATCAAACTGATCAATAATGTCGGCAATATCATCAACAACGATCCCGAAGTCGGCGACAAGCTGAAGTTGATTTTCTTGCCGAATTATCGGGTGTCGGCGATGGAAAAAATTTGCCCGGGCGCGGATTTGTCCGAGCAGATTTCCACGGCGGGCAAAGAAGCTTCCGGCACCGGCAATATGAAATTCATGATGAACGGCGCGTTGACTATCGGCACCCTGGACGGTGCGAACATCGAGATTCGTGAAGAAGTCAGTGCTGAAAATTTCTTCCTGTTTGGCTTGACGGAACAAGAAGTGGAAAACCGGCGCCAACGCTACGACCCGCAAGCCATCATCCAACAAGATATGGATTTGCAACGTGTCATTACCCTGCTGGAATCGGGGCACTTTAACCGATCCGAGTTCGGCATTTTCGACCCCATTATTGCCGCGCTCAAAAACCCGCACGACCCGTGGCTGACTATTGCCGATTTCCGCAGCTTTGTCGACGCACAAAAACGCGTGGAAGCCGCTTACCGCGATCAAGAACGGTGGACAAAAATGAGCATCCTAAACTGTGCGGCTAGCGGTAAGTTCTCCACCGACCGGACTATCAGCGAATACAACAACGAAATATGGCACCTCACCCCCATTAACGTGGCGGGTAATAATGGGTGATGCCGTAAGTTTTGAACCCTACCAAGACCAAGGGCTCTACAACGGCAAGGTCGGCAAGTTTTTTAACCAAATGATTAAGCCTGTCCATAGCGGCTAACTATCGCCGAACCCGTCCATAATACGATGGTCAGATAATGGACAGCCGCCCTTTATTCAACACCTCCTACAAATAAACCATGAATATTTTCACCCGCGCACGCATCCGGCACACCTTGCATCGCCATGCCATCCCGCATAGCCTGTGGACGGGCATCGTCGAAAACTTGGCGTGTTTACAAGGTATGGGCGCCGTAGAGAAAGCCCACTTGCGCAAACTCAGCACACTATTTTTAGCTGAAAAACATTTTGTTGGCGCACAAGGGATTGAACTTACCCCTACCCTGCGCGTGACGATTGCCGTGCAAGCGTGCCTTCCGATATTGGGGCTTGGCTTAGCGTGTTTAGCAGGATGGACAGATGTCATCGTTTATCCGGCAGCCTTTAGGGTCAGCCGGGATAGCGTCGATGAAGCGGGGGTGGTACATCATGAAGAACAGATATTAGCCGGTGAGTCATGGTCGCGCAGCCCGTTGATTGTGTCATGGTCGGAGGTCGAACAAGATGGCTTGGCCAACCATGCGGGCCGTAATGTGGTGATCCATGAAATTGCCCACAAATTGGATGTTTTAAATGGTCGTACCAACGGCTTCCCGCCTTTGCATACCGGCATGTCCATCCCGCAATGGTCAACCGCATTAAACGCGGCTTACCAACAGTTGCTCGCCCGCGTTGAACATCATCACCGCACCTGCATTAACCCGTATGCCGCCAGCAGTCCCGCTGAATTTTTTGCCGTTGTCAGCGAATATTTTTTCTGCTCACCAGACGTGCTGCACACCCATTTTCCTGACGTTTACCAACAACTACAACTTTATTACCGGCAAAACCCCTTGCTGCGCCAACCGCTTAAACATAAAAACACCCTTGCTGATACGCAAAAATCCGAGCAGTGGTGATAGCTTCCACTGTTACCTAACCCCTAGGAAATTGCCGATGCGCCCTCTTTTTTCCGCCAGAATATGCCGAGTTTTCGCCGTTGTCTGCCTGTTGTGTAGCGCTTGCGCCCCTATAGTCAACCGGCCCGGTGCGGCGCTTACCACGCCCAAGCTGGCGCGGGGCTATTTTGTCGCCACTGACGGCGCGGTGTTGCCGGTAAGGTCGTGGCTACCGCCAAACGGCACGGCTAAAGCGGTGGTTGTGGCGTTGCACGGCTTTAACGATTACAGCTATTTTTTCACCACACCAGGCCAGTTTCTCAGCCAGCAAGGCATCGCCAGTTATGCTTACGACCAACGCGGCTTTGGCAACGCGCCGGGGCGGGGTTTATGGGCGGGGACACAAGCCTATGTGGATGATTTGCGGGCATTCATCGCGCTGTTGCGCCGCCACTATCCCGACAGGCCGCTTTATGTGTTGGGCGAAAGCATGGGCGGCGCCATAGCTATCGTCACTATGGCCGCCCCGAAACCACCGGACATCAACGGCCTGATCCTCGCCGCGCCTGCTGTCCGGGGCCGGGCGGTCATGCCTTGGTGGCAACGCGCCACATTGGACAGCATGGCCTACACCCTGCCGTGGCTGCGGCTGACCGGCAAAGGCCTGAACATTATGGCTTCGGACAATATCGAGATGCTCCGGGCCCTCAGCCGCGACCCCCTAGTCATCAAAGCAACGCGGGTAGATGCCATGTATGGCTTGGTCGCGTTAATGGATGCCGCGCTGGGTAGTGCCGGCAAACTGGATATACCCACACTGCTGCTGTATGGCGAAAAAGACCAAGTCGTGCCGCGCGGCCCTATACTGCGCATGTTGGACAAAATGCCCACGCCGCAAACCCGACCCACTTTTTATGCTAACGGTTATCATTTGTTGCTTAGGGATTTGCAGGCGGAAAAGCCTTGGCATGACATCGCCACATGGATAAGCCAACACAATGCTAATTTTGCCGCCTATAAGGGCGCGGCCAACGAGGGCGACATTAAGCCATAGCTGGCAACGGCAAAAAAGCAAAGGGCCAACAAGCCGCCCCCATGACCGGCTATTCCGGGTTAAAAGTCAGTTCATTGGTTGGCATATTTTTTCTTGTGCAAATCAGCGACAGACTGGCCCGTAAGGTTATCGCCACTAGGTGCGCGCACATCGCCTTCGGAAAGATATGTAAAAAACATTGGCATAAATACCAGAATGGAATAGATAACAACCAAACCAGCAATGACCATCAGAAAATTATAAAGTGGTTTTATATTCATGGCTGCCTCTCCTTTTTTTAAAATTGATTATGAATTCATAGGTATACGGTAAATACGCCAAATAGCAAATGCTAGGCATCGGGGGAATAATTTTATAACTTTACATGACTATCCACACCGAGGTTCCGTTAAATTAATCGGGTCGCTTTTTATGCCAGCAGAAGTATTTGTAATATTCCCAGTTCCTGCATTTCCAGCCGTCTCGCGTTATAATCGCAACGCTATCCGCCAACCTGAAAACCGTTATTATGGGTTTCGCACGCAAAGAAACTCACTTTATTAGGCAACCTGATGATTGCCGGGATGAACTGGCCGCACGCTTACCAAACGATTATTAACCCCTCTGCCCCTACTCTTCTGCCCCATGAAAAATTATTACCTGCTTTTAATGCTTTTTGCTGTCTTGCTATCCGCCTGCGACCAACCCGCTGAAGTCCAAAAAATCGCCGGTTACACCCAAGGCACCACGTATCACGTCAGTTTTTGGTCAGCACAACCCCCTGATAGCGCCGCGATAAAAAAAACAGTGGATGAGGAATTTGCCCGGATTGACAAGCTGCTGTCCAACTACCGGCCTGATTCCACCCTCGAACAGTTTAACGCCAACCCCAGCACTGAAGCGCAAGCGGTTCCTGAAGAAATTGTCAGCCTGATTGAACAAGCGCGGATTGTCAGCGAGGCCAGCCACGGTTGTTACGATTTGACCATCAAGCCCTTGTTTGACTTGTGGGGGTTTAAAGGCGAGCAACTCACCCCGCCCGATGCCGAAACACTTAAAGCAACCTTGCAACAAGTCGGCTTTAAGCAGCTTGAAGTGGTCGATGCCAGCCATTTGCGCAAACATATCCCCACTTTACGTGTTGATATTTCTTCGATTGCCCAAGGGTATAGCGTAAAACGGATCGCCAGTTTATTGGCGCAGCAAGGCATTAATGATTATCTAGTGGAAATTGGCGGCGAATTGGTGACGCACGGCAAAAAACCGGACGGGCAACCTTGGCGGGTCGCGCTGGAAAAACCCTTGTCGGGTGAGCGCACGATGCAAAAAGTGTTGACCATCAACAGCACCGGACCCGTGGCGGTTATGACTTCCGGCACTTACCGGCATTATTTTGATGTCAACGGCAAACGCTATAGCCATATTCTGGATGCCAAAACCGGCGTCCCAGTTGAACATAACACCGTCTCGGTCACCGTGTTCCACGATGACCCTACCCAAGCCGACGCCTGGTCCACTGCCCTGTTATGCCTAGGCCGGGCAGCAGGTATCGAAGCCGCCGACAAATCAGGCATAGCGGCGTTATTTATCGAACAGCAAGGCGATGCATTTAATGAGCATTCCAGTGCCCCGCTGAAGGGGCTGGCTTCGGTGACGATCAAATAATGGGGTGTGTTTGGGTTACGCCTGTTTAGGTTGGCGACTGGCAGCCGTTGTGGTGTGGAAAATCCAAAACAGTTCCGGCTTTACCCTTACCCATCACGATGGGTTGAAATGTAACGTATGCTCCACTTTGCCGTCTTCTATGGCTATTAAGGCATTTAAGCTTTTAATGCCCTACTTAAATTAATGGCGCTTACTCAGCTTCCGGTATTTTCGCGCCGTCCGTGAGTGTTACAATAAGTTTTTATAAATCATATCAGTGCGCAGAATATCAGTGGATCCTAAACTTCCCACCTTGTTTTCCGAAGCGTCGCCAGCACGGCTACGCGAAATCCCTTATAACTACACGTCTTTTTCCGACCGCGAAATCGTCATCCGTTTGCTGGGTGCAGAGAGTTGGCAGATTATGGAAATGTTGCGTGGCGAGCGGATAACTGGCCGTTCCGCCAAGATGCTGTTTGAAGTCCTGGGCGATATTTGGGCAGTGCAGCGCAACCCTTACCTTGAGGACGATTTGCTGGATAACCGCAACCGCCGCCGCGCCTTATTGGGCGCGTTACGCCACCGGCTCAAGCAGATGGGCAACCGTCTCGCCGAACATGAAGGCGAAAATGCCGACCGCGCCCGCCGGGTGACGTTGTTGATCGAAGCCGCACATCGGGCCGTCAACGATTTTGAAGCCCATTTTGACCGCACCGGTGAACTGCGCCGTAAAGCCTTAGGCTTATTGTCCAAACACACCCGCAAAGACAATATTTGTTTCGACGGTTTCGCCCGCGTTTCCCATGTCACCGATGCTACCGATTGGCGGGTGGAATATCCGTTTGTCGTTTTATATCCGACCACAGAAGATGAGATAGGCCATCTGGTGCGCGATTGCATCACCTTAGGCTTGACTATCATCCCACGCGGCGGCGGTACAGGGTATACGGGTGGTGCAGTCCCATTAACACCTTATGCGGCGGTCATCAACACCGAAAAACTCATCCAAATAGGCCGCGTCGAACCGGAAACCGCCTTGCCTGGCATCAGCCAAACTTACACGACGATTTACACAGGTGCTGGTGTGGTGACACGGCGGGTCATGGAAACCGCTGAAAAAGCTGGACTGGTGTTCGCTTGCGACCCGACTTCTGCCGATGCGTCCTGCATAGGCGGCAATATCGCCATGAACGCGGGCGGCAAAAAAGCCGTGTTGTGGGGAACGGCCTTGGACAATTTGGCTTCGTGGCGCATGGTCATGCCCGATGGCAACTGGTTGGAAGTCGAACGCCTCAACCATAATCTCGGCAAAATCCACGAACAGGCCGAAGTCACGTTCGCCCTGAAACATTACGACAGTAGCCGCAAAAACTTGCTGTCCGAAGAAACCTTGACCATTCCCGGCAAAGCCTTCCGCAAAGGCGAGTTGGGCAAAGACGTGACCGACAAATTCCTCGGTGGTTTGCCCGGCATCCAAAAAGAAGGCTGTGATGGCATCATCACCTCGGCGCGGTGGATTTTGCATAAAATGCCGCCCCACATCCGCACCTTTTGCTTGGAATTCTTTGGGCAAGTGCGCGAAGCCGTACCCGCCATTTTAGAAATCCGCGATTATCTCGCAGCGCTGCCAAAAGATGGCCCGCAGCGCGTGATGCTGGCAGGTTTGGAGCATTTGGACGAGCGTTACGTCAAAGCCGTTGGCTACGCCAGTAAAGCCAAGCATCATGGCCGCCCAAAAATGGTTTTGATTGGCGATATTGTCGGTGACGATGAAAAACAAGTCGCGCTGGCGGCTTCGGAAGTCGTGCGTTTGTGCAATGCCCGTAACGCAGAAGGCTTTATCGCCGTCAGTGCCGAAACCCGCAAAACCTTTTGGCTGGACCGCGCCCGCACCGCCGCGATTGCTAAACACACTAACGCCTTTAAAATCAATGAAGACGTGGTTATTCCGCTGCCGCGCATGGGTGATTATTGCGACGGCATCGAGCGCATCAACATCGAATTGTCGTTGCGCAACAAATTGCGTTTATGCGACGCGCTGAACCAACTGCTAGACGGCGAATTGCCGTTACGCGCTTATGAAGATAGCGTCAATAAGGCCGAATTGATCGGCGACCGTCGTCTGTCCGCCTTAGCCGCCGTCAACACGGTGCGCGAACGTTGGCAATGGCTGTTTGACAATCTGGATTTGCCGTTGCCGCAAGCAGAAGCGCAGTTTGCCGCTTTGGGCATCAACGTAACAGAATTGACCAACCGCACCGAGCAACCGACGCTATTCCACCGTTTGCAAGACCGTTCCTTGCGCGTGTCCTGGAAGCAAGAACTATTGCCGCGCCTAAAAGAAATTTTTGAAGGCGATAACTTCCGCCCCGTCATTGAGTGCATCGAAGCCGTGCATAAAGACATTTTGCGCGGACGTGTGTTCGTGGCCTTGCACATGCACGCGGGTGACGGCAATGTCCACACCAATTTGCCCGTCAACTCCGACCATTACGAAATGCTCCAAGAAGCCAATGCCGCCGTAGGGCGGATTATGGGGTTGGCACGCGAATTGGGCGGCGTGATTTCCGGCGAACATGGCATCGGCATCACCAAATACGAATTTTTAAAACCAGAAGAACTCGCCGATTTCCACGCTTACAAACAACGTATAGACCCGGAAGGCCGTTTCAACAAAGGCAAACTGATGCCCGGTGCGGATTTGAGCGCGGCTTACACCACGTCATTTAGTTTGATGGGCTATGAATCGCTGATTATGCAGCAAAGCGACATCGGCGCAATTTCCGATTCCGTGAAAGATTGCCTGCGTTGCGGTAAATGCAAACCCGTCTGCGCCACGCATGTCCCGCAAGCCAATCTATTGTATTCGCCACGGAACAAAATCCTCGCCACCTCGTTGTTAATTGAGGCATTTTTGTACGAAGAACAAACGCGGCGCGGCATTTCCATCACCCATTGGAAAGAGTTTGAAGATGTCGCCGACCATTGCACGGTTTGCCATAAATGCTTCAATCCGTGTCCGGTGGATATTGATTTTGGCGATGTGTCGATGAACATGCGCAATTTATTGCGCAAAATGGGCAAACAAAGCTTTAATCCCGTAAAAACGGCGGCGATTGCGTTCTTGTCCACTGGCCATCCGAACAGCATCAAAATCATGCGCAAGTTCCTGATTGAATGGGCGTATAAAGCCCAGCGCATCGGTTATTTTTTACTAAAACCGTGGAGCCGCAAACAATTGGTGGAACCGCCCTCATCGACCGGACAACCCGCCATGCGCGAGTATGTCGTGCATTTCACCAACCGGAAAATGCCCGACAAAGTGCCGTCGAAAACCGCCCGCGCCTTGCTAGGCATAGAAAGCGACCAAATCGTGCCGATTATCCGCGACCAAAACAAAACCCGCGCCGATTCGGAAGCGGTGTTTTATTTTCCAGGTTGCGGCTCGGAGCGTCTGTTCTCGCAAGTCGGTTTGGCGACCCAAGCCATGTTGTTTGAAATTGGTGTCCAAACCGTGTTGCCGCCCGGCTATTTATGCTGCGGCTACCCGCAACGCGCCGCCGGACAAGCCGACAAGGCGCAAAAAATCAGCACCGACAACCGCGTGTTGTTCCACCGTGTCGCCAATACCTTGAATTATCTGGACATTAAAACCGTCGTGGTCAGTTGTGGCACTTGCTATGACCAATTATTAGATTATGACTTCGGGAAGATTTTCCCTGGCTGCCGAATGATCGACATCCACGAATATCTGCTGGAAAAAGGCGTGAAACTGGAAGGCGTGAACGGCACGCGCTACCTCTACCACGACCCTTGCCACAGCCCGATGAAACAGCAAGACGCGATGAAAACTGTCAATGAATTGATCGGCTCACCCGTCAACAAATCCGAACGCTGCTGCGGCGAGTCAGGGACTTTAGCCGTGGCACGTCCTGACATTTCCACGCAAGTACGCCACCGCAAAGCCGCCGAATTGCAAAACGACACTGCGCAACTACGTAGCGATGGTTTCGGCGGCCCCATCAAAATGCTCACCTCTTGCCCGTCATGTGTGCAAGGCTTAAAACGCTTTGATGACGTGGATCCTATGGAAGTTGACTACATTGTCGTGGAAATCGCCAAACATGTGCTGGGCGATAGCTGGATGAAAAATTATATTGATCAGGCGGGCAATGGCGGGATTGAGCGGGTTTTGTTGTAAGGGTCGCTTGGGCAACATGTAAGAAGCATAAAAAATGCACCCTTGAATGGCTGGCAATACTAAACCCCTTTACAGTGCGCATCATCTACACTGAACGGTCATATTTACGGCTTTTATATTCTTTCGTAGGGTACGCATCGCGTACCCTACACAAAAAACTGAAAACTTGACCGTTTAAAGTATAACCTACTGGCGACACATCCCCATTAGCGGAACGTCACCTTCATAGTTGTAAAAAACTTCAAATTATTCTGCCTAACTTCATCCTGACTCAGTGATGGATGCTTAGCGGGCAAATTTAGAAGCCCTTTCCTTTATTGAAAAATATGGTAAGTTTTACAACTACCACAACCACCGTTAATTTCTAAGGAAGTCATCATGCGAGCGTCAAAAAAACAATTAAAACAAAACTTGGCCTTGATCCTTATTGGCAGTCTACTTTCCGCCATTCCGGCAATGGCGACAACAGACCGCGAAGACCAAGAAAACTTGGCCAAGGCGCGGGCCAAGCTCCACCAAAAAGAAACAGATCACAGTGCACATGAAAATCCCAATGATAAAAGCCTGGAGTTCCATGGCGTTTTTTACGGCTTTCTCCCTTGCAACGATTGCACCGGGATTAAAGCAACATTGTCTTTAAAACAAAAAGACAATTACCTGTTGGTGACGCAGCCTGCGAAAGAGTCCTCAAGGGAGTTTTATGAAAAAGGGAAATATAGCTGGGATGAAAAAATGCAGACCGTTGTTTTAACACCCAAAAAAGGTGGGGCAACCATACGCCACTATCATATTGAAAATGAAGGGACGCTCATACAGCTTAATGATGACGGGACAAGGATAACCGATAATGCGGATCGTTATGTCTTAAAAAGAAGCGATACGGTAAAAGCGCGGGAAGTACATATTCACTAACGATAGCAGGTGAAATCTGCAATTTTTTATACCCTTTTTCCCACCAGGGGGCATAGGCAGCGCTGACCATGAGGCTGACACCGTGCTTGGCTGGCTGTTTGTAGTCCTTCAGGCACGTTCCCCGTCTTTGGTCGGATAGGAATAAGCTTTGAATTATGACAGCTAGCCTTCCCCATATCCTAGTTTTGGCGATTGCACTTTGGCGTTGGCCCGCCATTATAAAAAATGCTTTCCCTTAAAAATTAACGCGGCTAACAGTTAATTTGACTCGCAACACCTATTATCCTAGAGTCTTTCTGCCTATTCGGCTTAGGCGTACCTCACATGAATCTATGTAACAGGAGAATGACAATGAAACAATATAGCGCTGAGTTTTTCGGAACATTTTGGTTAGTTCTTGGTGGTTGCGGTAGTGCGGTTTTATCCGCAGCGTTCCCCAATGTGGGCATCGGCTTATTGGGTGTTGCTTTTGCTTTCGGTTTGACTGTTTTAACAATGGCTTATTCCATAGGCCATATTTCTGGCTGTCATCTTAATCCCGCCGTATCCATTGGGCTCTGGGCAGGCGGGCGCTTTCCCGCAAGCAAACTACTGCCTTATATTGCCGCCCAAGTTTTGGGCGGCATCGTCGCGGGTGGCGTTTTATATCTGATCGCCAGTGGCAAGGCCGGCTTTGATCTTTCTGCCGGGTTTGCCGCCAATGGCTACGGGGAGCATTCCCCAGGCAATTATTCTTTGCTTGCCGCCCTGATAACAGAGGTGGTGATGACTATGATGTTCCTGTTGATCATTTTAGGTTCGACAGATAGCCGGGCACCTGCCGGTTTCGCCCCCATTGCAATTGGCTTGGGTTTGACGCTGATCCATCTGATCAGCATTCCGGTCACCAACACCTCGGTCAATCCGGCAAGAAGCTTGGGGGTTGCACTCTATGTTGGCGATTGGGCACTGGCACAGCTCTGGTTATTCTGGTTCGCCCCCATTGTTGGCGCCATACTGGGTGCAATAGCCTATCGGTTTATTGGCGGCAACGACGATTAATTATCAGGACTCTGGTGCCAGTTGCTGGGCGGATGGCAACCGGCACCGGATCACTTGGCGCCATCGGTTTGGTTAGGTATGAATTGGCAGATTATTTCAGAACACATTACTTCAGCAACAGGGCAAAGATTTAAGATCATGTCCACCCACCCGATAACGGGGGGTGACATTAATTCCGCCTTTCGCTTACAAGGCGATAGCAAAGCGTATTTTATCAAGCTGAACCACGCTAATCTGGAAGCCATGTTTGCCGCTGAATTTGCTGGCTTACAGGAGCTGGCGAGCACGCAAACACTACGCGTCCCTCTGCCCATTGTGTATGGCACAACCCAAAACCATTCATTTCTAGTGCTGGAATATCTTGCACTAGGTGCTTCCAGCCGAAAATCTGAATGCCTACTGGGCCAACAGTTGGCCAGCCTGCATCAGCAACCTAAAGCTTATTTTGGTTGGGGCACCGATAACACCATTGGCAGGACACCCCAATTTAATCAATGTTGCGCTGATTGGCCCATTTTTTGGCGGGAACAACGTTTGAAAACCCAATTAGAATTCGCAGCTAAGCAAGGCTATAAAGGTAACCTGCAAACACTGGGGGAGCAGTTATGTGATGGTTTTGCCGCATTATTCACCACTTACCAACCCCAACCTTCGCTAGTGCACGGCGACCTATGGGCAGGTAATGTGGCCGCCGACCAACAAGGCCGCCCTGTTATTTTTGACCCTGCCTGTTATTATGGGGATCGGGAAACAGACTTGGCAATGACCGAGTTATTCGGTGGTTTTAGTGCGGATTTTTATGCCGCCTACCAAGATGTCTGGCCCTTAGATGAAGGCTATGGCATCAGAAAAACGCTGTACAATCTGTATCATGTTTTAAATCACCTGAATTTATTTGGCATTGGCTACTTAAGGCAAGCCGAAAACATTATGGCGAAACTACTCGCAGAGTTGCGCTAATTGAACCGCCGGTTGTTGCTCCCCTATTGCAACCGTTAAAGCCAGCATCTACAACTTATTAGAGAATCACATGATTAAAATTTTTCATCTTAGCTTTGTTTTAATATCTATTATTAGTTTTGTTAGCCGGGTGGTTCTGTCAGAAACCCATCCTGAATTACTCAAAAAAAAGCTATTCAAAATAGCACCGCATGTTGTTGATACCCTATTAATGTTAAGCGGTATCATGCTGGTGTTTCAGGGTGCTTGGCTTACCGCCGAGTATGGCTGGATTATCGCCAAAATAGTGGCATTAACCGGTTATATCGGCTTGGGCGTAATGACTATGCGTAACCGTGGCACCGTCCGCTGGCTGGCTTTTGGTGGCGCCATGACTTGCTTCGTTTATATTGGTATAGTTGCGGTCACTAAAAATGCGTTCTTCTTTTTATAGACAAACCCTGTCACAAATAAAAATCTGTTTCACCCAGCTGCTGGGCCAGCTTCTTTAACACCTCTTTCCCACTATTGGCATGGATATGCGCTAGCTCAAGAGCTGCGCCATTAGCCAAAACCGTCTTACGGCATAACAACTCTTTTAACTGCAACCTTTCACTTGTTGTAAAACGGTGCTGTTGCAACAGTTGTTCAAATATCGGCGGAGCAGGCCAAGTTATCTGCGTAGCCAGATCCTTGGCTTGGCCTATTAAGCCGGCAATGATTGGCAGATGCGTGGCAATTAATGCCGACACCTGTTTTGGATTGATAGCCTCGACCGGCGCATCTTTATTGTCTGAAACAACTTTCAAGCAATGGATCAATTCGCCGGTAGAAAAGCGCGCCGCTGTTTCATAAAATGCCGAGGCCTCCATGTCATAAAGTCCTGGCTGCTCATAATCCAGCTGCGGTTTCGATGCCGTCCGCACACTAGCCGTTGCACAGGGCAGTCCAAAAACCAACGGCGGATAATAGTTTTTTTTGCTGTCCGCATCGGTCATTTTATTGATCAGAAACAAGCCTCCCAACGCTTGGTCTTTGTGTCCGGCGATACCGATATTGAGCAATACCACAGGCTCCACCGGTGCAAACAAAGCCTGTGTATAGGCAATACCCGCAGCCATTGCATTTTTGCCAACGCCGGTGACGGTCAGGCAAACCGCCTGATTTAAATACACGGCAAAGGGCTTGACTGTCGTGTCTTTTTTTAGCCGAAAATAGTCAATCATCGGCTTTGCCTCACAAGGCAATGCTATATAAATAAAGACGTCAGGTATTTTTTGTTGCATCCGTAAGCTAGCCCTTAATTTGCGGAAGTCACTGTGGAAATTTTGCATTAATAAGCGGCTACGCAACCCGATTACGGCCTCTTTGACAAGCCCAGGACAACACACTCGAAACCCTCTTGCACAAACTGCGCTTTGTACCGGAAGCACCAGCCGCGACGCTTTTAAGACACATTCTGAAGCACTCTTAAGAATGTTCTAAGATACAATTGCCGGTTTACCCACGACAATTTAAATTATGCAGTGTTTTATCTATAAAAGCCTAAAAACAGAGTACCTTTATTTGTATATTGATAAAAAATATGATTTCACCAACGTGCCCGACGCCCTTTTTGACAAGCTAGGAAAACTGGAGTTTGTCATGGAGCTGATGCTTTCAGCGCACCGTAAACTGGCACGGGAAAACGTCGAAACCGTTATGGACAGCCTTAAAAATAAAGGTTTTTTTATCCAGTTACCACCCGCTAAAGATCAGCCATAAAGCCGTTTTAATGGACAAGCCATCAATTGGCCGAAAAACTTGTTTGGTTCCAGAGACAAACTCCCGCTTGTTTTTCAATGGCCTCCAAGCGCATTTGATGGGCCGCCACTTCTTCGGCACTGCATTGGATTACCTTTAATGCCGGCCGGTTTCCTGCCAGCCTTTTAACCGTGCTGTTGTGGCTGGCGGCTTCTGCGTCTGTTTGTGTTGCTTGTGGATCGTCCAGCAATGACGATTGCCCACCGGTCATCAACAGAAAAACATCCGCCAGAATTTCCGCATCCAGCAACGCGCCGTGCAAATCGCGGTGGCTATTATCGACACCATAACGTTTGCATAGCGCGTCCAGGCTGTTACGTTGTCCCGGGTGTTTCTTTTTGGCATACGCCAACGTGTCAAAAACGGCGCTGTAATCGGCAACAGTTTTTTGATGACTGTTGAGTAAGGTAAATTCGCGGTTAAGGAAACCGACATCAAACGGTGCGTTATGGATGACTAACTCAGCACCGTTGATAAAGGCAATAAAATCATCAAAAACATCCTTAAAGCGTGCCTTGTCTTGTAAAAACTCATTGCTGATGCCATGCACAGCCATTGCACCCTCATCGATCATCCGCTCTGGATTGATGTAGACATGAAATCTATTGCCGGTCAGGCGGCGGTTAACCAGCTCTACACAGCCAATTTCGATGATCCGGTGGCCTTCCTGCGGGTTAAGGCCGGTGGTTTCTGTATCGAGGACGACGATACGATTGGTAAAGGTGCGGTTATCCATGCGGTTAGCTCTAATTTTTCGGAGGTTATGGGGGAAATCTACAGTGATTGCATATTGCTATTGAGTATGGCTGATAACTCAGTGACAATTGGGCAATAATTTATTGTTAATCATTAAGGAACCGCTATGGCCCAAAACCGCCCTATTGTACTCTCATTTTCCGGCCATGACCCTAGCGGCGGCGCGGGCGTGCAAGCCGATATTGAAACGCTGATAAGCCATCAGTGCCATGCCGCCAGCATTATCACGGCTTTGACCGAGCAAGACACCCACAACGTCAAAAAACTGATCCCGCAACAGTCCGAACAAATCATCAGCCAAGCCAACACCTTGCTCGATGACTTTGATGTCAAGGTGTTTAAAATAGGCTTGATTGGCCATCATGAAACGGCCTTGGCCATTTATGCCATCCTAAAACAGCATCCAGAAATTCCGGTCGTGCTAGATCCCGTATTGGCTGCAGGCGGCGGAACTGAATTGGCTAACGAACGGCTGGTTGCCACGCTGGTCGATTTGCTATTGCCTTGTGTGACCGTGTTGACGCCGAACAGCCACGAGGCGCGGTTGTTGGCAGGCCATGAAGAACTGGAAGATTGTGGCCTGGATTTACTGGATAAAGGCTGCGAATATGTGCTGGTCACCGGCACTCACGAACATACACCTGTGGTCAGCAACCAGCTATTCCATGACAACAGGCTTTGGGAAACCTACACGTGGGACAGATTGCCACACAGCTATCACGGCTCCGGCTGCACCTTGGCCGCCAGCATTGCCGCCTTGCTTGCGCATGGCCTAGAGCCCATCCAAGCGGTTATGGAAGCGCAAGAATACACTTGGAACGCCTTAAACAGCGCCTATCAGCCCGGCAAAGGCCAACATAACCCCAACCGTTTTTTCTGGATGGAGGACGACGCATGAAATGTCCGGCACGCGGGCTTTACGCAATCACCCAAACTGAACATAAAACAATAGCCGCAGTGATTGCTGAAGTCACGGCGGCTATTCGGGGCGGCGCCGCCATCGTGCAATACCGCGACAAAAAACCTATCGACGCGGTGCTCTTAGCAACCGAATTGGTCGCCGTGTGCCATAGCCAGCAAGTGCCGCTAATTATTAATGATGATGTCGGATTGGCGGCCCAAGTGGGTGCAGCCGGTGTGCATTTGGGTAAAGACGACAGCGATATGCGTGCGGCAAGGGACTTATTGGGGCCAGCGGCCATTATTGGCGTGTCTTGCTACAACAGTGTGGCGCGGGCTTTGGCGGCACAACAGCAAGGTGCCGATTATGTGGCTTTTGGCCGCTTTTATCCGTCCAATTCCAAACCGTTGGCAGCACCCGCCGAACTTGCCACGTTACAACAAGCCAAACAGGCAGTGACCATACCCATTGTCGCCATCGGCGGTATCCTGCTTACCAATGGCAAGCCGTTACTCTCGGCGGGCGCCGATTTGTTAGCCGTTATTGGCGGGCTTTTTGATGGTGCCCAGCCCGAACAGGCGGCGCGTTCTTATCAGACCTTATTCCGATGAACAGGCTTGTCTTGTTGCTGTTTTTGCTGACCGCTTGCAGCATCACGCAAGAACGCCTGGATCAAGGCAAACGTATCGCGTTTGAGCGCAATAAGGGCAATTGTCTGGCCTGCCATGCCATTGCTGACGGTGAGTCGCCCGGCACTATCGGCCCCGCCTTAAACGCTGTTGCCAACCGCTTCCAAGACCAACAGCAATTACGGGCGTTTATTTTCGATGCCCGCCAATTTAACCCCGAAACCAGTATGCCGCCGTTCGGTAAAAACCGTATCCTTAGCGATGCCGAATTGGACTGGCTGGTTGATTATCTTTGGAGTTTGCCATAACCATGACTAACTATCGGCGACAATTCATCAAAAAAACTGCTGCGCTGGCCGTAACAATGGCGGCTGGCTTGTGGCACATGCCTTCAGCACTTGCCTTCTGGAAAGCGGAAGACTTTGCTCCGGGGTTGCTTGACGCAACACTAAAAAGGCTTGTGCCAAACCAAAAAATAACCGACACCGACCAAATTACCTTAAAAATCCCCCTCATTGCAGAAAATGGCGCGGTAGTGCCGGTTAGCGTCAGCACTACCTTGGACAACGTTAAAAGCATTTCGCTATTGGTCGAAAAAAATCCCATCCCGCTGGCAATTAGGTTTGAACTCAGCCCCATGCTGGACGCTTCGGTCTCAACGCGGCTGAAAATGGCGGAAACCGCTGAGGTAATCGCGCTGGTTGAAACCAGTGATGGCATTTACCGCACTAAACAGCAGGTTAAAGTCACTATCGGCGGCTGTGGAGGTTGATATGTCCAGCATTAAAATACGCAGTAAGCGCATCGACGGCAAAACCCAAGTCAGGGTGTTAATTGCCCATCCTATGGAACATGGCCGCAATCGCGACAAAGCCAACCAACTTATCCCTGCACATTTTATCCAAGAACTCACCCTAAGCCTTAATCAAAAAGTGCTGGTCAACTGTGCGATGGGGCCCAGTATTTCCAAAGACCCCTATTTTGCCTTTATGCTTAAAGGCGGCGAAATTGGCGATCAAATCAGCATCGCTTGGGCCGATAACCTAGGTAACAAAGATGCCGCTGACCATGTCATTAAATAACATCCTGCGCTTAGTATTATTGCCGGCCTTATTATGGGCTTTGCCGTTACACGCAGACCCTCACCAAGACCAAACTGAACTGCGGCAATATTATCGGCACTTATTCCCCCAGCTGACCTTAGCGGATTACCGCAACGGGGTGTATGCGATAGATGCCGTTGCCCGTGAATCCTGGCAGGCGATAGAAGAATTCCCGCCTTACGAACCCGCTATCGACCAAGGCGAAGTCTTGTTTAACAGCCCCTTTGCCAACGGCAAGCACTATGCAGACTGTTTTCCTGACCCTGGCATTGCCCACCACTATCCGCAGTGGAACACGGCACAGGGCGAAGTGCTTACCCTGCCAGTTGCCATTAATGCGTGCCGCATCGCCAACTGGGAATTACCCTTGGCTTATCCACATAATGACCTGCTAAACCTGCAGGCTTTCATCGCCTACCGCTCGCGTGGCAAGCCCATTGACACAACCGTTCCAGAGAATGATCCCCGAGCTTTAGCGGCTTACCAACAAGGCAAAGCGTTTTATTATCAGCGCCGTGGGCAGTTAAATTTTGCCTGCGCCACCTGCCATATCCAAAATGCCGGTAAAAAAATCCGTTCGGAAACGCTCAGTGCGCTGCTAGGCCACACCGCAAACTGGCCGGTTTATCGCTTGAAATGGGGCGAACTAGGCAGCTTGCACCGCCGATTTGCCGAATGTTTGGAACAAATCCGCGCCCAACCGTTGCCGGAACAAAGTGTGGAATTGCGTAATCTGGAATATTTTTTGAGTTTTATGGGACAGGGGATTCCGGTGACAGGGCCTAGTGTGCGCAAGTAGCTTGGCGGAAACGTGAAGTGGCTAAACAATCCCCCAAAACACCCATGCGTCACGATGGATAATCCTTCAACGTTACATAGTAAACCGCAAAGCCCAGCACTTCCCTAAGCAGGGAGTAGACATCCCGAACTTCAAAATACCGCGCATGTACCGTGCCCACCACATCGACACCGTTACGTCCAAGTGCCAATCCGGTACGCGCAACATGGAAGTACTGGGTCGCGACAATGGCTGAGCGCAATGTGTGCGCACGTAGGTATCGTCCGGCATTCACCGCAGTCGCCGCCGTGTTTACACCCGATGGGTCGCGTATTATCGCCTCCGCCGGGACACCTTTCGAGATAAGATAGGCCGCCATGACGGCTGCTTCATCATAGCCTTCTCCGCCAACACCACCGCTAACAAAGATTAGCGGTGCCCGCTGCCCCTTAAAGAGCCTGAGTGCCGCATCAAGCCTTGACTGCAGGCGTGGGCTGGGAACGCCTCCCGGCGCGACGGTATTGCCTGGGACGACAATCATATCGGCATAATCCGCATGGTCATTCAGACCATACAAAGCAATCGCAATTGCCGCTACCGAGTAAAGGCTAAAAACAAGGCAAGCTATGATCCCGAATTTCCGCATGATGATTGGCCTCTATGTCCTATGCTTGTGGGGCGAACGCTAAACATTACCGACAGGCCAAAAAACAGGGCGAAGCGGCGCTTTCGATTGTCCAAATAATGAAGGTTATCAGGCATTTTTCAGCCACTCAGGGACGCCCCAATTCATTTCATTTTCTTTTTTAGTTTCTATATATCCTTCATCATCCACATCGTATCCTCCGCTCAGCAACTGGGCAAAATATAGCTCCATTAGCTCACCAAAACTCGAAGCCAGTACCTGATAACTACAGCCTTCCGGGTCAACTTCGATTATTTGGCCAGAAATCCCACCAGGAGCCGGATCTAAGTCAATGTAACGGAACACATCCCCATTCATACATGTTATAGGAATCCATTTGGGATGTAACATTAACGGCTTAACTGGGCCTTTGATGAATATTACCTTGCTTTCCACGCGGTCTTTCCAAAAAGCCACTATGTGCATTTCTGGATCATATAGCCCCGTCCCTATCTGTTGATCAAGCGTGTATTGCTCAACAATCGCATGACAAGGAAGCAATTGGTTGCCATCCCCAAACAGCGCCAACCATGTCTTCCCATCTTCCCCATCATGTGTCCTTAAAAATTCTTTAAACGTATCCGGCAAACTAAGACCTATTTCCGCCTCAACTTTAACAATTTCATTTTCAGGTGCAGGCCCATTTAGATGGCTTAGTGTTTGTTTTGAATTTTTTTCCAGCCAACCTTTTATTCTTTCCACGTTATTTTTCATAAATCCCCCTTGAGCGCCTGCCCTTTGTTAATCGTCATCGAAACCAACCCTATCAACAGCACTCTGGCATGCCCACATTAACATTAAACACCTCACCCTGATTTCAATAAATAAGGCAACTAAGTTCTGTTAGTATTTTATAAAAACTTTTAGTGTATCAATAGGTTGTGATTTTTATTTAATATTTTTAAGCGAATGTTTTTGAATGCCTATTTTTAATAGTGTCAACAGAGCCTAGGGGGAATTCAGGATCTGAGGATTCTACAGGTCACTCCGGCAGACATAAAAAAACCCGTCCAGATTAATCTGGACGGGTCAGGTTACAGACAGCTATTTATTCAGCAGCCAATGTTTTAGAGTACACAGAAGCGCCATAGAGGTCTTTTAAATCAACTGTCATTGCTTTGGTTTTCTTATCAATGTTGACATCACCAAAAAATTGCAGGCCTGCGTACGGCGACAAGTTAACTTGACCTGCAGGCGGTGCCTTAACAAATTCGACTTGTGGGCCGAAGGTGCCATCAGTGCTATTAGGCCCGAAAGAACCGGCATTTAAAGGCCCGGCGATAAATTCCCAGAACCCTTTAAAATCGCTGGATGCTGCTTTTGATGGGTCATAATAATGCGCGGCGGCATAATGCACATCGGCCGTCAGCCAAACGATATTTTTAATGTCCGCCGCTTTAATGTCACTTAACAAACGGGCCATTTCCAGCTCGCGGCCTGCGGCTGGGCCGTTATTGCCGTTAGCGACCGCTTCCCAACGCTGTGGTGGGTTATTGACAAAATCATCACTGATATTAAGGCCGACCGGCATATCAGCGGCAATGACTTTCCAAACGGCTTTAGAGTTTTTCAAGCCGTCTTCCAACCAAGCCACTTGCTCATTGCCCAAAAACGCAGTTTCTGCGCTTTCAACCGTTTGCAAATTGTTGCTATTAGGGCCCCGGTAGCTACGCATGTCGAGGACGAACACATCCAACAAAGGGCCGTAAGAAATTTTCCGGTAGACACGGTCTGATTCTTCAGCATTATGCGGACGTTGTGCGCTATATTCATGGAAAGCGGTGGCGGCTCTGGCGACCAGCAGCGGCACATCTTTAATGGTGTAACGCGGGTCGCCGCTCAGGTCTTTAGAATCAGACCAGTTGTTGACCACTTCATGGTCATCCCATTGCCAAATTTGCGGCACTTCGGCGTTAAAAGCACGGACGTTCGCATCCAGCAGGTTGTATTGATAACGGCCACGGAATTCAGCTTGAGTTTCGGCAACTTTAGAGACTTCAGGGGTAACAATGTTAGTCCAAATTTGGCCGTCTTCAGCAGTTTGGGTTTCTTTAATTACACCATCTGCATAAATATTATCGCCGCTGTGAATAAAAAACTGGGGTTTTACTTGGCGCATGGCTTCGTAGATTTTCATGCCGCCAAACGCTTCATTAATCCCCCAACCTTGACCGGCGGTGTCACCACCCCAAACAAAGTGGACATTATCATGCACGCCAATAGTGTGGAAATGACCAGTCACCGGTTCGCTTTTTTTACGCTCATTGGTCAAGTCTTCAAACCAGACTTTCACGAACACATCGGTGCCACCAGGCAATCCGGTCAACTCTTGGCGGGCGGTATGGTCGGTGATGCCTAGCGCGTAAGGCCCGCGGATAATTTTGGAGTCGGTGAACTGCTCGTTAAACGCATACTCCACCATCATCCGCGCATCGCGGTTAGAACGGCTCCAAACCATAACACTGCCTTTTTCAAGGTCGCCAAACTGAATGCCTTGTTCCATAACAGGCGGACGGGCGGCACATGCCGTTGAATTGATAGCGAGGGTACCGGCAATTATAAAGGAGCTGGCTAGCAGTATACGAGGAATTGTGAAAGTCATAAACAGTCTCTTATGGTGATTAAATGAGCCGTCTAGTAGACTGTAAAAAGTTGACGACATGATGAAAATTCTGTGTCAATTTGATGACTCCCATTTACTTAAAGCTATTTAATGACCCGTTAGACCATGCAGACCAAGCCGCCTGTTTTATATAGTTTTCGCCGTTGCCCTTATGCCATCAGGGTCAGATTGGCTATCGCTTACGCAGCTATTGACGTTGAAATTAGGGAAGTGGCATTAAAAAATAAACCCACGCAACTGCTGGCACTATCGCCAAAAGCAACCGTGCCGGTGTTGCAGCTTGAAGGCGGCGTAGTGATCGATGAAAGCTTGGATATTATGCGCTGGGCATTGGCATACAATGACCCTGAGCGCTGGCTGGCTCTTGATGGGGCGGGTGAGCAGTTAATTGCATGGAATGATGGCGCGTTTAAATACTTTCTGGATCGCTACAAATACGCCGACCGCTATCCTGAATTTTCGGCACACCATTACCGGCGGCAAGCTGAGGCGTTTTTAATTGCGCTTGAAAACCATTTAAGGTGTTTTAGGTATTTGTGCGGCAACGATTTTTCCCTAGCCGATGCCGCTATTTTTCCATTTGTAAGGCAATTTGCCGGTGTTGATAATGATTGGTTTCATAGCTCCAATTATCAGCGGCTAAAACAGTGGCTGGAGACGTTACTAAACACCGAATTGTTCAGGACGGTTATGGTGAAATATCCGGTTTGGGTGGCGGGAGACAGTCCGATAATCATGCCTTAATCGTTGAGGAGGAGTATCGGATCTGATTTACCAAATCTGCTAATCTACGGCTCATGCAAGTTTTAAAAAGGTACGCGGTGCGTACCCTACGCCACAAAATCAAGCGGCATAAGATAATGCGCCCAATCCTTTTTCAGCCGCTTCCTTATAAAAAGCCACCAAACAATCGAATTGCTCCAACAAGTATTCCTCATCCTCTTGGAAGAGATCAAGATGATATAAATCCTCGTCCTCATCTAAGTTCCGAAGACCTTCCACTACCTGTTCGTGTGTCCAATCAGCCAATTTCTGCGCTTGGTCTTTTACGGTATCCGAGGAGATCAAGGCACAACCATTGAAAAGGGCGTCATCAATTTGTTCGCCTATAAGAATCCCAACACCGTCTAATATTTCTTTCAGAACATCCCATGCGGTTTCAATATCCGTTTCGACCGAATATTTTTCGTCCTCCACCCATCTGTCGATCAGGGTGTGGTCTTTCCCCATATCGTCAATTTCTTGTTGGGTAAACGCCCGAAAAAACAGATTCATGCTCATAATTATTGCTCCGATAATTTGTCTTATATTTGGCCTAACCAAGATAATGATAATGATAGTGAAGTCCTACGTCTAACCAATTTGAGCCCGGAATAAAGATTTACTTATTTTTTATTATTTTTTATTATTTTTCAATTGGATATTTAAAATAACTCAATCATCAGAAACCGTTTAGGGTGCGCTCCGCGTACTAAAGTTAAGCTAATTTCTCCTGCACCCAACCAACAACCCCTACCAAAGCCGAATCTAGCCCACTCGGATCATTCCCTCCAGCCATTGCCATATCCGGCCTGCCGCCACCTTTACCGCCGACTTGCGTAGCAACGAAATTCACCAAATCCCCCGCTTTAACTTGTCCCATCCGGTCTTTGCTGACACCAGCAACCAAGCTGACTTTTTCGCCGTCGACCACTGCCAACACCACTACTGCGCTGCCCAGTTTGTTTTTCAACTGGTCAGCAAGGTCACGTAGGGCTTTGGCTTCTATGCCTTCAAGTTTGACTGCCAATACTTTAGTTCCGACGACATCAACCGCTTGGTTGGCAAGATCGTCGCCTTGGGAACTGGCGAGTTTGGCGTTGAGGCGTTCGAGTTGTTTTTCCAAATCGCGGCTTTTCACCAGCAGTTGCTCGACTTTTTCCGCCGCTTTGTCGGGTGCGCTTTTGAGCAATCCGGCAATGGCGTTCAGCACGTGCTCACGTTCAACCAACCAGTCCAAACAACCAGCCCCCGTAACAGCCTCGATACGGCGCACCCCTGCCGCCACGCCGGTTTCGCTAATAATTTTGAAACAACCAATGTCGCCCGCACGTTCAACATGCGTGCCACCACATAATTCGGTGGAGAATGCACCGATTTTCAACACGCGCACTTCGTCGCCGTATTTTTCGCCAAACAAGGCCATCGCCCCCGCTTTCACCGCGTCGTCTTTTGCCATGGTTTCAGCGGAAACGGCTTGGTTTAGGCGGATTTGCCCGTTCACCAGTTTTTCCAGCGTGGCGATTTGTTCGGGCGTGACAGGTTCAAAATGCGAGAAGTCAAAGCGCAAGCGTTCTGGATTGACCAGCGAGCCTTTTTGCGCGACGTGCTCACCCAAGGTTTGGCGTAAGGCAGCGTGCAGCAAATGCGTGGCGGAATGGTTGAGTTCGGTGGCTTTGCGTTGTTCGGCACTGACTTTCGCGTTGCACAGCTGCCCGACTTTTAGCTCACCAGAAACAACTTTACCCTTGTGCAAAAACAATGTGCCGCCTTGCTTTTGCGTGTCGGCTACAGCAAATACGCCAACGTCGGTTTTCAATTCGCCACAATCGCCGACTTGCCCGCCAGATTCCGCATAGAACGGGGTTTTGTCCAACACCACCACGCCTTCCTCGCCCTCAGCCAAACTGCTTACCGATTTGCCTTGTTGATAGAGCGCGACGATATGCACGTCATCATTCAAATTGTCGTAGCCAGTGAATTCGGTTTGGCTGTCGAGCTTGATGTCTTGATCGTAATCGGCACCGAAGCTACTGGCGGAACGGGCGCGTTCGCGTTGCGCCGCCATGTCTTGCTCAAAGCCGTCATAATCGACGGTGAGGTTGTGTTCGCGGGCGAAGTCGGCGGTCAAATCGACTGGGAAACCATAAGTGTCGTAAAGTTGGAACACAGTGTCACCCGGAATGACCGTGCCTTCCAATTTGGCGACACAGGCTTCCAAAATCTTCATGCCCTGCCCTAGGGTTTCCGCAAAACGCTCTTCTTCTTTTTTTAGTACACGTTCTACTTGTTCTTGGGCATTTTTTAATTCGGGGTAAGCGGTGCCCATTTCTTCAACCAACGGCGCGACGAGCTTGTAGAAGAAAATATCCAAGATGCCCAAACGGTAGCCGTGGCGGATGGCGCGGCGGATGATGCGGCGCAATACATAACCACGGCCTTCGTTGGACGGCATCACGCCATCGGTGATCAAGAACGCGCAGGAGCGGATATGGTCGGCGATGACGCGTAAGGAGCTATTAGTCAGATCGGCGGTTTTCGCCAATACGGCGGCAGCGTTGAGCAGCTTTTGGAACAAGTCGATTTCGTAATTGCTATGGACCCCTTGCAAAATCGCTGAGATACGTTCCAATCCCATGCCAGTATCGACGGATGGTTTTGGTAACGGGGTCATCGTACCATCGGCGGAACGGTCATACTGCATGAACACGAGGTTCCAGATTTCGATGTAGCGGTCACCGTCTTCATCGGGTGAACCCGGAGGGCCGCCGAAAATGTGTTCGCCATGGTCGTAGAAAATTTCGGTGCAAGGCCCGCAAGGGCCGACATCGCCCATTGACCAAAAATTGTCTTTGGTGGCGATGCGCGAGAAACGTTCGGGATCAACGCCTACGTCATTCAACCAAATCACTTCGGCTTCTTTATCTTCTGAGTAAACCGTCACCCAAAGTTTTTCGGCGGGAATTTCCATTTCTTTGGTCAAAAATTCCCAAGCATAATGGATGGCTTCTTTTTTAAAATAATCGCCAAAACTGAAATTGCCGAGCATTTCAAAAAACGTGTGGTGCCGTGCGGTGTAGCCGACATTTTCCAAATCGTTGTGCTTGCCGCCCGCACGTACACAGCGCTGGCTGGTCGCGGCTTTGCTGAAGGGTTTGTGCTCTCTTCCCAAAAACACATCCTTGAACTGCACCATACCGGCATTGGTGAACAATAGGGTCGGGTCGTTGCCAGGCACTAGCGAGCTGGAAGGCTCGATGGCATGTCCATGTTGACGGAAATAGTCCAGAAAGGCGGCGCGTAGCTCTGCGCTAGTCAATTTTTTCATGATTTAAGGTGGGGTATTTAATGAAGATAAAACTAATTCTTAGGGTTGTTACTGTTCAAATGGTCATATAACGCACTAATCATTACCGCAGGAAAGCCGCGTTGCATTAAAAACCGGCTACGTTTTGCCCATTCTTGCCAGTCCATACGGTTATTATCAGGGTCGTGCTTATATTTTTTGTTATAAACCTGCTCCAGCACGTCCATCCAGCTGCCTGCCACAGTTTCTGCAATGTCTTCAAGATTGACCGTATCCACCCCTTTTTGATGGAGTTGGTAGCCAATAAAAATAGGGCCGTAACCTCTTTGGATACGGTGCCGGACATAACTCTGCGCATATCTTAGGTCGTCTTGCCAACCTTGCCGGGCCAACTCTTCAATGACAGCAAGGGCTCCATCACGCCCGTAACCTTTCAGTAGGCACTTGGTAAGCAGTTCTTTTTGGCTATGCTCCCTACGCGCCAGCAAACTTAAGCAAAAGTTGTTGATTTCCTTTGTGTCGGCCACGATCCGCTACATTACATCGTCATCATCCACAGCGCTTTCAACAAGGGTATTGCCGGCAAGGGCTGCGGGTTTAACAAAGGCTTCCGCCCTGATTTTAGTTTCGATTTCACGCGCTTTTTCAGGATGTTCTTTCAGGAAGTTCTTAACATTATCCTTCCCTTGGCCAATTTTTTCATCGCCGTAGCTGTACCATGACCCCGCTTTTTGGATAAAACCGTACTTAACGCCTAGGTCAACCAGTTCACCGACAAAAGAAATACCTTCACCGTACAAAATCTCAAATTCAGCTTCTTTAAACGGTGGCGCGACCTTGTTTTTCACCACTTTAACGCGGGTTTCATTACCGACCACTTCATCGCCTTTTTTAATCGAGCCAATGCGCCGTATATCCAAACGCACCGATGCGTAAAACTTCAAGGCGTTACCACCCGTGGTGGTTTCAGGATTGCCAAACATAACCCCAATTTTCATTCTGATTTGGTTAATAAAAATAACCAGCGTATTGGAGCGCTTAATATTTGCGGTCAATTTTCTCAATGCCTGAGACATCAACCGCGCTTGTAATCCCATGTGGGAGTCGCCCATATCGCCTTCAATTTCGGCTTTAGGGGTAAGGGCGGCAACCGAATCGATGACGACAATATCAACTGCCCCAGAACGCACCAACATATCAACAATTTCCAATGCCTGCTCGCCTGTGTCAGGCTGGGAAACCAATAAATCATCCACGTTAACGCCGATTTTTTCGGCGTAGCCGGGATCTAACGCGTGCTCAGCATCAACAAAGGCGGCTGTGCCGCCCAATTTTTGTATTTCGGCAATCACTTGCAGCGTCAATGTCGTTTTGCCGGATGATTCTGGCCCGTAAATTTCAACAACACGGCCACGCGGCAACCCGCCGCAACCTAAGGCAATATCCAATCCTAATGAGCCGGTGGAAACCACCTCTATGTCACGGGATGCGGCGACATCGCCCATCCGCATAACCGAACCTTTACCAAACTGCTTTTCGATTTGCATCAGTGCAGCGCCAAGTGCTTTCTTTTTGTTCTCATCCATTGTTAATGCCTTTGTATATGCGTTATGCCCTAAAAATACGGGCGATATGAGTTATAAGGTTAGAAAGGGAACTGCAAAACCAAAGCCGTTTATTATTACATAGGGGCATAGCTTCGGGTAGTGCTGAATTTACTAAAAATATAGGCAACAACTGACCCAACTTTATAGCATAATCGCGGCTAATACCCGGTACAAGAACCGCACCCAAAGCTAACAGGATTGCTTGTTCAAATAAGCTTTAAAGACTTTTACACAGAACAATCAAATCAGGACAACATCCCCTGCGCCAATTCAGCCATTGCTTTTGACGCACCACCCTGACCCAGCCGTTGTTTGACCTCGGACAAATTTTTACGCATGTCGGCGTTATAGGAATTGTCCGTCAAAATGCGCAACATCTCAGCGGCCAAGTTTTCCGGGGTCGCTTCATGCTGGATAAACTCTTTGATGATACCGTTGCCAGCAATGATATTCGGCAAACCTATAAACGGGGTTTTTACCAGCAAACGCCCTAACCAATAAGTCACCGGCGCCAATTTGTAAGCAATCGCCATAGGCACTGTCAGCAACGCTATTTCTAGCGTTGCCGTACCGGATGTGGTCATTATGGCATCACAACA
Source organism: Methylovulum sp. (assembly GCA_028712695.1). Lineage (GTDB taxonomy): Bacteria > Pseudomonadota > Gammaproteobacteria > Methylococcales > Methylomonadaceae > Methylovulum. The sequence goes on from JAQTQZ010000009.1 coordinate 105,412, forward strand.
TTGCATGACATCATAAGGCTGATTTTTAATGAGGATTATGTTAACGGATGATTGTTGGCAATAGCCTGCCAACAGTTCGTCGGCAATTGAACCGGCCTGCGGCAAAACAAATTGGACGTCAGGCAGGTTAGCCTGCAATTTTTCAGCAGCCGCCAACATAACCGGCAACATGCGCTTGATTTCGTTGACTCGGCTACCAGGCAACAAACCAACAACCGGATGCTGCCTATCCAAACCAAACCGTAGCAAATCTTCAGCTTTGCTGTGCTGGGGATGGACTTTATCGACCGAGGGATGGCCCACATAACGGACAGGGACATTTTCAGCTTCATAGTAAGCCGTTTCAAACGGAAAAATGACCGCCATCATGTCGATAACTTTGCCATACTGCTTAACCCGCCCTGCCCGCCATGCCCAGACTTGCGGACCAACATAAAACAACACCTTGATGCCATGTTGTTTGGCAAAACGCGCCAGCTTAAAGTTAAACTCCTTGTAATCCACGCAGATCAGTAAGTCCGGTTTTTCGGTCACGGCTAACTGCTGCATTAGCATTAATGCACGGCGGATTTCGCGGTAATGCTTAATCACCTCAACAACCCCGATAACGGCTATGTTGGCTGAATCATAACGTAGCCCGATACCTGCCTCAGCCATTTTAGTGCCGCCCATACCAATCCCCTTAATAGTGGGCTGGGATTTTTTCATCTCCAGGAACAGATTGGCGGCATGCTGATCGCCGGACGGCTCACCGGCACTAAACATCACCACCAATGGATTGGAATTAGCCATAAAATCACTTTGCGATAGGATAAACACTACATCTTACGATGCACATTAACTTTTCAATAACGGGCCTGCCTGCACAGCCAACCTAATCCTAACAATCACTCAGTGCGGTAATTCGGTGCTTCCTTCGTAATGGCCACATCATGGACATGGCTTTCCCGCATGCCTGCACTGGTCACGCGCACAAACTGGGCTTTGTCATGCATGATTTCTATGGTTTGGCTACCGGTATAACCCATGCTGGCTCGGATACCACCCAACAATTGATGGACGACCGCTAGCAAGCTGCCTTTATATGGCACCCGCCCTTCAATACCTTCCGGCACTAATTTTTCAACCGAATCCGCTTCTTCCTGAAAATAACGGTCACTGGAGCCTTGTTGTTGCGACATGGCGCCTAATGAGCCCATACCCCGATAAGATTTATAAGACCGGCCCTGAAACAATTCAACCTCACCCGGCGCCTCCTCAGTACCGGCAAACAAACCACCCAACATGACCGCATGTGCGCCTGCAGCCAACGCTTTGGCAACATCGCCTGAATAGCGTATGCCCCCATCAGCAATCAACGGTATGCCCGTCCCTTTCAGCGCATCGGCGACATTGCTGACGGCGGTGATTTGCGGTACACCCACCCCGGCAATAATACGGGTCGTACAAATAGAACCGGGGCCGATACCAACTTTAACACCGTCCGCACCAGCCTCCACTAAAGCTTGTGCGGCGGCGGCGGTGGCAATATTGCCGCCGATAACCTGGACATCAGGATAGTTTTGCTTGATCCAACGCACCCTATCCAATACGCCTTGCGAGTGGCCATGGGCGGTATCAACAATAATGACATCGACCCCAGCGGCAACCAATGCGGCAACCCGCTCTTCCGTACCATGACCGGTACCAACCGCCGCGCCGACACGCAAACGTTCTTGCTCGTCTTTACAGGCTAGCGGATAGTCTTTCGCTTTTTGTATGTCCTTAACCGTAATCATGCCGCGCAAATGGAACTCATCATTGACGACCAAGACTTTTTCAATGCGATGCTCGTGCAACAATGCAACGGCCTCTTTGGGATCGGCATTTTCATTAACCGTAATCAACCGTTCTTTAGGCGTCATCACTTTCGCCACGGGTTCATCAAACCGCGTTTCAAAACGCAAATCACGGCTGGTGACAATACCAACCAATTCATCACCCTTGACCACCGGCACACCGGAAATATTTTTAGCCCGCGTTAATTTAATGACGTCACGGATACTGACGTCCGGCGATACGGTGATCGGGTCTTTGATAACACCGCTCTCGTATTTTTTAACATGCCGCACTTCCCGTGCCTGTTGTTCGATAGTCATATTTTTATGGATAATGCCTATGCCGCCTTCCTGAGCCATAGCAATAGCAAGCCGTGCTTCAGTCACCGTATCCATTGCCGCTGAAACCAACGGGATATTGAGTTCGATGTTGCGCGTCAACCGGGTTTTGATCGACACATCGCGAGGCAACACCGTTGAGTGCGCAGGCACTAATAAAACGTCATCAAACGTGAGTGCTTCCTGAATAATTTGCATAAACCATCACCTAAACAATCAGTAAAAATAACTTCCCATTATAAGGTTAGTCAGGGAATTTTATGTAATATAAAAACGCCAGCCTATATTGACCGGCAAAGTTTTAACGTTTATTGTTGAGCTTTCCGGTTCAAGGGAGTTATTGTTAGCTTTTGAACCTTAAGAAGCCGTTTAAAAACGGCTACGCCCGCCCATGACTGCGTTGAAAAATAGCCCAAAACCTTAGATACCATTTTGCGCAATTTTTCGTCTTGTCCTGACCCGGCCCGCAACATTTTCAAATAGCTTATACGCCTTTTAACTATTTCAATGCAACATTATGAAAAAATTACAATTTACTAAAAAACTATTGGTTGCTGGCATGCTGGGCAGCATGCTTGCATTAACTGGCACTGGTTGTTCCGATAAATCTGATGATAAAGAAAAAGTAACCGTTACCAAAAAAGCCAACCACAATCCTAATCCTTTCGACCATTCAGCGGATGTTCCAGTAACCGACAGTGAAAAACGCCAATTTGAGCATGACTTTGCCGCCCAATGCATCGACAGGGAAGCAAAAAACTCAGGCAATGCGGCTGACAAAGAACGCTTTAGCAAACCCTGCCACTGTATCGCGCAGTTTTTATCGAAAGACTTAACTTCTCAAGAAGCTGAGAAATTTCTTGCCGAGCATGAAAATCCCCAGTCTTTACGGATCAAATACGAAAATGCGGCATATCACTGCTTACAAGAGAAAACGCCACCTAAGGAACCGGACTTTTCGCGTCAGCACTAACTGTTTATAACAGCCACCGCAGCCTGTATCAGACCCAAGCCATTTATAGTCACGATACAGGCCGCATTGACCAGCTCCGCAACAACCCGCCCGCCTTATATTTTTTATCTGGTACAGCAACTCATTGCCAACGTACACCTTTCCTCGCAAACATTAACTTATCAAGGTAATTCATATGCCGGATCAAATCGACCGTGATCGCTTAAATGCGGATCTTAAGCCTGCCTGGCTTGTGACCGGCATCATGTTAGCAATGCTAATAGCCTACCCTGTTATGTGCCACGTTTTAGGTAACCAATTACAACACCCCCTACCGGAAGCACAACGCATACTTTTAAGGACAGTATTGTATGGTATTGCAATTGTCACTTTTCCTATGACTAATTTGCTCCGCCATATCCAATTACGGCTCAATCAAACCATGCCCGGCGACACCCCCGCCAAAAACCGCTATCTGGTAACCGTCATCGTCTCCCTATCCCTTATTGAGAGCATCGGTATTTTTGGTTTCATCATGTTTATCCTCGGCGATGATTTCAATACGCTTTATATATTTACCAGCATGTCCGTATTGGGTTTGTTCTTATACCGCCCGAAACCCGATGAATACCTCAGTATAATCACCGCCCTGGCCAACAAACAAAACCATGGATAAATTATTAGCTAACGCTGATGCCTGCGTTAAATGCGGCCTATGTTTACCGCATTGCCCAACGTATACCCACAGCCATGACGAAAATGAGTCGCCTCGCGGCCGCATCGCCCTGATTCAGGCATGGGCGAACCAGCAACTGGCAACCTCGGAAAAACTCGTTGAACATATTGATAATTGCCTGTTATGCCGGTCGTGCGAGCGGGTATGCCCAGCCGTTGTGCCCTATGGCCGATTGATTGATAACTTTCGCAGCCACCTCTATGTGGAAAGCGATGCTTCATTCGCCTTATCGTTAATGAAAAAGGTTGCCAGCAACAAACCCTGGCAAAATATCACGCACGCAGGCTTAAAACTTTACCAGACCACCCCCTTACAAAAAATAGCCCGCCTGCTTAGCTTACCCAAATTATTTCGACTGGAAAAAATTGATCGTCTGTTACCCGACTATGTGGCACCAGTTAGTTTAGAATCAAGCTATTACGCGACCACTGCCCACGTCAAAGGCAATGTCGGCCTATTCGTCGGCTGCATGGGAACACTACTGGATCAAGAAACCATTCGTGCGGCAATCAGCGTATTAACAACGGTCGGGTTTAATGTGTATTTGCCCGAACAACAGACCTGTTGCGGCGCTTTGGCTTTGCATGATGGCGATGGGGCAAACGCAGCGCAGCTGGCTGAAGTCAATCACCGCGCCTTTAAAGAACTCCCATTGGACGTAATTTTAACCATTGCCAGCGGCTGTGGCAGCCAGTTGCAAGACCACATGCCAGCCGAGTTTTCCGGCAAAGTGGCTGATATTAGCCAGTTTTTAGCACAATCCACAAATCAGCTAGGCGAATTGCTAAAGCCATTACCAGCAACTGTCTGCTTGCACACACCCTGTTCATTAAAAAATGCCATGCGGGCAGAACAAGGGGCATTGAAACTTTTGCAACACATCCCGGACATCAATATAGCTAGCTTGCCTAATACCCTGCTATGTTGCGGTTCAGCGGGCAGTTATATGCTTGAGCACGCCAAAATGGCGCAACTATTACTGAATGATTTATTGGATGCGGCATTAGCAAGCGATCAGCCGGATTACTTGGTGAGTTCGAATATAGGCTGTGCATTACATATAGCTGCGGGCTTGAAGGAACGCGGAATCACTTTGGAAGTGCTACACCCGATCACTTTAATTGCACGGCAACTGAAATGATTGGCAAGATGATGTAGGCGACTATAGCCAGTCGCCCACGCCGTTAGGCTTTAAGCATGGGCTCAATCGTATTTACGACGGAAATTATGCCCATAAAAAATTTCCGACATTTCTTTTTGCAACTTGCTTTCAATTTCCGTTTTTTGCTCAGCCGTTAAATTACTCTCTTTTTCAAACAAGTAATTTTCAAGCTCGGTCTCCTTGAGCATCATTTTGGTATGGAAAATATTTTCCTGGTACACATTAACATCAATCAGCTGGTAGCTTTCCAGCGTATCCAAGGCGATATAGTTTTGGATAGAGTTGATATTATGGTCGATAAAATGCTTCTTTCCTGAAATATCGCGGGTAAATCCACGCACTTTATAGTCCATGATGACAATATCTGATTCAAAGCTGTGGATCAGGTAGTTCAATGCTTTTAACGGTGAGATTTGACCACACGTGGACACGTCAATATCCGCCCGAAACGTACTGATGCCGTTATCTGGATGACTTTCAGGATAGGTATGCACGGTGATATGGCTTTTATCCAAATGGGCAAGAACAGTGTCCGGCAACGGCCCCGGCGACTGGGTGTTCATATTGGGCGGTGGCATTGAATCGCCTTCAGAAATCAACATCGTCACACTAGCGCCTTGCGGCTCGTAATCCTGATGGGCGATATTGAGGATTTGTGCGCCGATAATGTCTGCGACATCCCTAAGGATTTGTGTCAGTCTTTTAGCATTATAGGCTTCATCAATGTATTCAATGTAGGCCTGCTGCTGTTCCGCCGGCGCATAGCAAACGTCATATATGTTAAAACTAAGCGACTTCGTTAAATTATTAAAGCCTTGTAATTGCAACTTTTTCAAATTATTAAACCTCGATAACTTCAAAATCATGGGTGATTTTCACCCCCGCACTGCTCAGCATAATCGATGCGGAGCAGTATTTTTCGGCTGATAATTGCACAGCCCGCTCAACAACTGACGCTTTCAAATCGCGCCCTGTCACAATAAAATGCAGGTGTATTTTGCTAAAAACGCTAGGCACGGCATCAACCCGTTCGGCAGTAATTTCCACAACGCAATCGATTATGTTATTTCTGCCTTTTTGTAAAATTTGCACAACATCAAATGAAGAGCACCCACCCACACCCAACAAGAGCATTTCCATCGGCCGAATGCCCATGTTACGGCCACCATGATCGACGGGGCCATCCATCACAATCGCATGGCCACTGCCCGTTTCACCGACAAACATCACGCCATCGACCCATCTGACTGTTGCTTGCATTTGTTTTTCCCTCCCAGTGAAAAAAGACGCATAGCGTAGCACATTAATTATTATTAAATTTTGATTTTTTGTTAAATTTCTGCATTACAGATAGAATACATCTCCTAATAAGCCATGCCATCATCGTTGACGAAAGCACATTGCGTCTGGGAATAAAATGGCATAACACCGATAACAACTAACATGCCTTATAACGTTCAAAAAAAACCTCATTGTAAAGAAGCACTGGCACATTTTTTAAAATTGTGCAATATAAAAAACTATCCCAGTAAAGCCACTGTAATAAAAGAAGGCGATACCGGGGACAGTTTGTATTTTATTATTAGCGGCTCAGTCTGCATTTGCACGGAAGGGACTAATGGAAAATACGAATTGGTATTAGCTTATCTGAATAAGCATGACTTTATCGGTGAGATCGGTTTTTTTAAAGGCCCACAAGTCCGTAAAGTCGCCGTCAAAACCCGTACCCAATGCCAATTGGCAGAAATCCACTATGAACGATTTAAACAGGCATTAAAAACGGAGTTACTGCCTTACGCGCCGGATTTATTATTCATGATTGGAGACCAATTAGCCACTCGACTACTAATGACTAGCCGCAAATTCAGTGATTTGGCTTTTATGGATGTCGAAGGACGTATTGCCCGGACGTTGCTTGACCTTTGTAAGGAACCGGATGCCATTACCCACCCTGACGGCATGCAGCTGCATATATCAAGACAGGAAATTGGCCGCCTTGTCGGATGCTCAAGAGAAATGGCCGGTCGCGTTTTGAAGGAATTGGAAAATAAGGAGCTACTGACGGCCCATGGCAAGACTATTGTAGTTTTTAATACGCGTTAGGGATCTGTCCGTTTAATTTTGCACGCTCAAGTTCTGTTTTAGCCACTTTATCGCGCAAATAAACCGGCATTGCCTGCTCGACAGCAACAGCCAACCCCAACTGGTAATAACGCGCCCCTAATCGGGCAATTGCTCCCGCTCTTGGCAACACATCATCAACGACGTACCGCTCAACCCGTCCATGCAATCGGCCGCTTAATTGTTGCTGATAAACAGCCCAGCCAGAACCGACCCCTATCCCACAAACGTCAGGAAATTCGATACGCTCAGCATAACTGACCGCTTCCTCGCCTAACAACTCAGAAAAACCTTGGCCATCACGCTGGTAAACGCCCCAAAATATCTCACCCATCCGGGCATCCATCGCGGTAAAAGCGATATTGCCCGCATTATTATCGAAATAATTCTGGGCGATTGCCGCCAATGTAGAAACTGGCACCACAGGCAAGTCAGCGCCTAAAGCAATGCCATGAATAACACCGGTGGCAATGCGCACCCCTGTAAATGAACCTGGCCCCCGACTAAACGCCAACGCGTCCAGTTGTTGCGGCCTTAACCCCGCATCATCCATTAACGATTCAATCATTGGCAAAATCAATCGGGTATGTTCTCTGGGCTTCACTTCAAAACGCTCAAACACAGCACCATCAATAAACAGTGCTGCCGAACAGGCTTCTGTAGATGTTTCTACCGCTAATAGCTTCATTACTAAGACTCTTGTTGAAAAAATACCCGTACTTCTTCAATATCGCGGGTACGTTTCATAGGTGGGACACTATCTAAAAACACCTGTCCATAGGCGCGTTTTAACAAACGCGGATCGCATACCATTAATACGCCGCGATCAGTACTATCGCGAATCAAACGGCCTATACCTTGCCTTAAAGCTGTCACGGCTGCCGGTAGCTGATACTCGAAAAACGGGTTTCGGCCTTGTTGCTCCATAGCGCTTAATCGCGCCTTTAACACTGGGTCGCCGGGCGATGAAAACGGCAATTTGTCGATAATCACGCAAGACAAGGCTTCGCCACGCACATCGACACCTTCCCAAAAACTGGAGGTGCCCAGCAACACCGCATTACCTGCCGCTTTAAATTCATCGAGCAGCTTAGCCTTGGAGCGGTTACCTTGCACCAGTAAAGGATAATTTATCTTATCTTTCAACAGCGCTTCCGCCTGTTTGAGTGCGCGATGGCTGGTGAACAAAAAAAATGCCCTGCCTTTACTAGCCTGTAAAACCGGCAAGGCAAAATTTATGATGGTTGGAATAAATTCAGGATCGTTAGGCTGCGGCAATCCTTTAGGATGATAGAACAACGATTGTTTAGCATAGTCAAACGGACTTCCCCAACTGGCGCTGACGGCATTAGCCAGACCGAGGTTATTGGCAAAATGATCAAATTTATGCGCCACCATCAACGTTGCCGAAGTGAAAATCCAAGCAGCCTGATGACGCTGCATGAAGGTATGGAATTCGGCGGCAATATCAAGTGGCGTCCTACTTAAGGTAAACGTTTTTTTATGGATCTCATACCAGCGTATCCATTTGCCGCTGGTATCGCCCAAGATAATCTTTGTGTGCTGCATCAATTCGTCAGCACGCTTAAAACACGATTCCAAACCCTTGGTTTTAACCGACGCCAGCTCCAGTTGTTCTGTCAATCGTTGCAACTGTTCTTTGACAGCGTTCAAACCAGCAGTAATTTTAGGATTAGTTTCAATTTCCTGCCAATCCCCACGCTTAAGCTCGACACCAAACGCCAATCGTAAATCTTTGACTTCATACTCAAGGTCTTCACAGGCTGTCCGTAAGGCGGGCATATCGGTGGCATCTTTGAAATATTCCAGTAAGGTGTCTGCCGCGAGATCATTAAACTGTTTCGCACTGACATTAATACCTAAAAAATTAGATGCCGTATCGGCTAATTGATGTGCCTCGTCAATAATCACCACCTCGGCATCCGGTAACAATTCACCAAAACCGCTATCACGGATGGACCAGTCCGCACACAACAAATGATGGTTGACCACCAAAATTTCCGCTTCCAATGCTTTTTTTCGCGCCTTAACTAAAAAGCACTCGGCATAGTCCTTACATTCTTGCCCTAAACAGTTATCTATAGACGAGGTAGCTTGATACCAGACTGGATCTGTTTCCGTAACATCTGGCATTTCTGATATGTCGCCAGTTTGGGTACATTTTGCCCAAGATTTTATTTTGGCTAAAGACAGCGCCTCTTCCTTACTGAAGCCAAATGTCGAGTTCAAGGCGTTTTGTAATCGGTAAGTGCATAAATAATTGCTTCTGCCTTTCAGCAAAGCAACCATAAACGGTTGTTTGATCGCCTTACGGATAACAGGCAAATCTTTAGTGAAAAGTTGATCCTGCAGATTTTTTGTGCCTGTCGAAATAATGACTTTTTTGCCTGACAAAATGGCGGGCACAAGATAAGCAAAGGTTTTCCCCGTACCAGTCCCGGCTTCAGCTATCAGATGTTGATTGCTATCGATGGCCCGAGCAATTGCTTCAGCCATTTCAACCTGGTCTCGTCTGGGCTGATAACCGTTAATAACTCTTGAAAGCTCACCATGGCTACTAAAAAATATTGCTAATTCTGTCACTGGAGAGAAAGTGGAATATGGAATAACGTGGAAAAAGCCAACAAGTAGTGCATGCACTTAAATGAATCATCAGATTTCAGACTAGGAGATGCAACTGCTTAAATATAAAATCGAGGGAGCTGCTAAAAGCAAGTGAAGCAAATAAGATGTATCAGCATTTTTGCTGAAAAAAATGAAATACGCTGGAATGGTATGGTAAGCAGGTAAAATTCGTTTTAATTTGGTTTGACAGCATTCGCTGCAAAACCCCTCCGAAATAACAAAATTTACGGAGGGGTGTGGTATTTTATTTACCAGATATTTGTTCAGCAGTACTGTTGTTGCTAGTATGTCTTTTTTCTATTTTTGAAAAGGTTTCTGATTGAAGCTGGGCCACTGCGCCACTTTGTAAGTGTTCAGTTTCTCTGCCTTTTAAGACACCAACTAAAATAACAGTTGCAACGATAAGCCCACCAACGATTAACCAAAAGTTATCTTTTTCTTGTGCTTCAGACATTTTTAAATCCTCTTATGTTTTATAAATAATAATTATTATCTTCCCTTCCTCAAGGGAACAACCCAAAAACAAAATGCGCTCTGAGCCGGTTGTTGAAATTTTCTTAAACAACGGGGTAATTTTTATCATGAGATAAGGTGTTGTGTCAAAACTATAAATAAAAAAAATATAAATAACATCTAACCATAACCATCCAGCCCCGTTTTTAGGTAAGCAATCAGGCTTTTACCAAAACCTTGTTCATGGACAGAGCGGAAGGTGTATCAGACAAACAATAATATCCACCATGAGTTGGCGACAAAGCTACAAACGAACGGTACGCAAGGGACGTTCCATTTGGCAGACTTCTTTAACTTCGTCAAAAACCGTTTCTTTCGATCAGCTGACTACGGTGCTGCATATTTTCTTGACCTTGACCCGTATGGCACGGGCCTCATGTTTTACTTCGGAGGGACTATAGCTTTTATACTGCCAATACTTCAGTAAACTATCCTACTTGGCGGAGTCTCATATTTTTATTTAAAAACAATCTATTACATAAAAGACGTAGCTTTCATTGCTCGATTATCCCAACGCTAGGCTAAATAGGTTTTTGAGTTTAAAAAATCAAGCCTGCCGCAACCATCCATTGATAATCAATTCTCCTGCCCGTATTTACGTCTTAGCGCATCTTCTCGAGCATCATTAATTTCCCGCATAATACTTCCCACATCCGCTTTTTTATCCGTCCCCTTAAATTGCCCCGTCAGCTCCACATCAGGATGTAAGGCTCCCGTTTCGTAAAGCCTCCATATTTCTTTATCATAACGGGTTGTAAGCAACTCTGGTGCAAACCGACCAAAGTAGCCCGCTAAATTTTCAACGTCACGGGTCAGCATTCTGGCGGCATTATTATTAGCTGAAGCATCAACAGCTTGGGGCAAATCAATAATTACTGGGCCACCGCTATCAACCAGTATGTTATATTCAGACAAATCCCCATGAATAATGCCTGCACACAGCATCCGGACCACTTCTTTAATCAAAAGACTGTGGTATTCCAGCGCTTGTTCTCGGGTTAAATCAAGATCATTAAGTCTAGGGGCTGCGCTACCCTGCCCATCGGTTATCAACTCCATCAGCAACACGCCCTCGACAAAATTATAAGGTTTGGGTACGCGCACGCCAACAGATGCCAATCGATACAAAGCATCAACTTCAGCATTTTGCCATACCTGCTCCTGCTGTTTACGCCCAAATCGGGTGTTTTTATCCATCGCACGTGCTTCACGGCTGCTACGTACCTTTCGCCCTTCTTGGTATTGTGCCTGCTTATGAAACCCTCTTTTATTCGCGTCTTTATAAACCTTAGCGCAGCAAATATTACCTTCGGCCAAAACAACATAGACAGCCGCCTCTTTACCACTTTTTAAAGGCCTTATAACCTCATCGACAAGGCCATCACGCACAAGGGGTTCAAAACTTTTAGGTATTTTCATCGCGGATTTTATGACCTCATAGACCGACAATAGTAACGGCTACTTTTATTTAGTAACACTGATAAGACCGTATTAATTTAAGGAAGTGGCCCTTTATTATCAGAGCCTACTTTCCTGTTTTTTTGCAACCAAGCTAATACGCCAAAAGCAGCAGCACGCCCTGAAGCAAAACATGCTGTCAGCAAATAGCCGCCAGTAGGCGCTTCCCAATCCAGCATTTCACCGGCACAAAAAACTCCCGGCTTAGAAAGTATCATTAAGTTTTCGTCAAGTTCAGCAAAATCAACCCCCCCTGCACTGCTAATGGCTTCATCCAGTGGTCGTGTTGCCAACAACTTAATAGGCAATGCTTTGAGCAAAGCACCCAACCGCCTAGGTTCGTTAAAATCCGCTGTAGTTGCTACTTCCCTTAGTAAACCTGCTTTCACACCCTCAACACCAACACGTTTACGAAGATAGTTGGTTAACGAATCCTTGCCACGTGATTGTGACAATCTATCAATAAGAAATTGTGCGCTTCGATCAGGAGCTAGGTCAAGATAGATAACAACATTACCAGCAATAGCGATTTCTTCACGCAACGGGGCTGACAAGGCATAAATAAGGACGCCCTCCATTCCTGTTGCGGTTACTATTAACTCGCCTTGCTGGCTGAAATTCACACCTTCAGTATTGGTAAAAGATAAACCTACTGTTTGCAAAGGCTGTCCGGCAAAACGGATACGAAAATAGTCACTCCAGTCAGCATCAAAACCACAGTTTGATGGTTTTAATGGATGTACAGAAATGTTCTTTTCAAGCAATATTGGCACCCATGCACCTGTTGACCCAAGCCGTCCCCAACTTCCTCCTCCCAGTGCCAGTACTATGGCATCCGCATTGATTTCGCAACGCCCTTGCGGGGTATTAAATAATAAAACCATTGGGTCATTTGCTTGCCATCCCTCCCACACATGCCGCATATAAAATTTAACGCCCCTTCCCCTTAACTGATGCAACCATGCACGTAGCAATGGCGCTGCTTTCATGTCGACAGGAAATACACGGCCTGATGAACCTACAAAAGTAGCAATGCCAAGTTGTTGTATCCATTCGCGTAGGGCATCAGGTGTAAAAGCCTTGATTAAGGGTGCAATATAACTATATTGCGCCCCGTAGTGAGATAAAAAATTAGTAAATGGTTCGGAATGGGTAATGTTCATCCCACCTTTACCAGCCATTAAAAACTTCCGCCCCACTGTAGGCATTGCATCAAAAATATCAACCCTAATACCCGCTTGGCTTAACACATCCGCTGCCATCAAGCCAGCTGGGCCCCCACCAATAACCACAACCCTTTTCAACATTTTTTATAATTTACTATTTAATGGAAATGATGCCAATCTTAAAATTGTACAATATGATATTGCTTGCATTTATCAACCCAATCATTTTTAAAAGATGGCTATCCCCAACAACATTTTTACAGGTATTCCTGACCAGCTCCCCGAAGAATTAATTGAATGTCTATTCGATCAAGAAAACATCACTATTGAACGTATTATCTCTAAAGGACACATTACGCCGGTTGGACAATGGTATGATCAGGATTGGGATGAATGGGTCATATTGCTTAAGGGCGAAGCAGTGCTGTGCTACGAGCAAGATATTCAATTCATCACATTAACGGCAGGCAATTATCTACTAATTCCAGCTCATACCCGACACCGTATTGTATCGACTGCAACCGACACTTCAACAATATGGCTTGCAATCCATATACGGGGCGTCCAATAAAATAATTCAAATCGGCACTAATTAGCCAGTCAATGCTGTTTTACTGAACTATCCCCAGCTGGACTACTTGTGCCATGCGTAATGCAAAGTGGCCGTTTCTGGTAGGCCACCTTGTACATAATGCCAGTTTTGCCAACACCCGAACTGGATGATTCCAGCCTACAGTTATCCGACACTTCAAAGTTTACTTAGTGCGTGTTTTAAAAGCCACTAACTCAGCGATCAAGTATCCCAAACATCAAATTTATCATAACAAGATGAATTGAAGCGGTGCAGGGTGGCCATTAACACCTAGCAATCTTTTCTCAACAGGCAATAGAGAAAATCCGCGCAAAAGTGTGTTTACCGACCCAGCTGAGCGGTAATAGTCGGACTCCTTTAGTTTCCTAACAACGATCATAATCAAGCTCAGCCTATCGACCAAGCTGTGCATTTCCGGCCTTGAATCTTATCGAATAAGGTCTGGTTTTTATTTGCTCATTGACACTTTTGAAACATGCACCGAACACCAGCCCCTAGAAATAACCTGAGTTCGACATCAAAAAGCGGCCTGCTGAAAAACCTGAAAGAATGGAAGTTCCGCCCCCACTTTTTTTTCAAAGGTCACCTACAATGATTTTATACCCACTTTTTTGTGATGCTGACGATTTTTGCGCCGGTTTTTTGCCAGCATGGCATTCCGGGCTACTGGAAAACGGTAACAAAAAGCGTCGTAAAAAGAAATGCTTATGTGAAAGTGAAATCATCAGGATCGTGGTGTATTTTCAAATGAGCGGCTACCGGACATTCAAGTGGTTTTATCAGAAGCACGTTTGCGCTTTGCTGCGCGGGGAGTTCCCCCATTTGCCCAGCCATTTATGCCCTTTGGGTATAACCGTTTCGTTGAACTGATGTAGGAGGCTTTGGCGCCTTTGACCGCCTTTATGCAGAGCCGGTGCGCCAAAAGCGACGGGATTGCCTTTGTCGGTTCAACGCCGCTGTGCGTCTGCGAAAACATCCGCATCCCGCGCCATAAGACCTTTGACGGCGTGGTGGGACGCGGCAAATCGTCAACCGGCTGGTTCTTTGGCTTTAAGCTGCTCCTGGTTGTCAACGAACGCGGCGGACTGGTTTCTTTTTACCTCACCTCCAGCAACGAGGATGACCGGATTGGCCGAACACAATATGACAGCCCCTGGGCAAAAAAAAACCCAAGCCTGGGCTTGGGTTCCGGTGTTGGGCGCTTGGCGATTCCCTACTTTCGCATGGCAAACTGCCACACTATCATCGGCGCTAAGCGGTTTCACTTCCGAG
>JAQTQZ010000042.1 GCA_028712695.1 Methylovulum sp.
CTGGAATGTTTGAAGATCAGACATAAAACCAACCATTTCGCCATGCGGGCTAAGCTGTTCATCAAGGCTAACCAGATCGCTTATGAAGAGTTGCAGAAATTACGGGCTGCGTAACATCAGTTATTAAGTGTTTTGCGTAGGTGCTGGTTCAGCTTGTGCATGACCGTTTCAACGTCCTCGTCCGTGATATCCTCAAAACTGCTGCCTTTGGCCTCTCAGCCGGACGCGCTGGTTTGCCAGGTCAGGGCGTCCGTCAATGTCCACCCGGTTGGGGATTCCTTTGAAGCTGCTGGTGCGACCACCGCAACGCTGACAGCATTTCTTCCTGTGGTGGCATAGGTTTAGGTACAGCTTACCACCGGCGCATTTGTCCTCCAGCACATGCTGATAGATGGTTTCATACCCAAAAAGCATAAATGGCAGGCAGAGGCGTTGCCGGGCTTTGCCATGTGCTTGCCGGTACCGACAGCCACGTTGGCCACTATTACGCCCCAGTTCACGGCTGATAGTCGATTGTGCGCCCCAATGCGGCGGCTATTGCTGCGGTCGAGTCCTTCAGCTGGTACCGTGTTTCGATATAATGCCTTTCCTAAGGGGTAAGGTATTTGTAAGCCATACAGCGCTCCCTTCAGTTTTTTTCGGGATGCTTTTTACCACATTTTGCTCCTGATCTCATGAGGTAAGCCGTATCCCGTCTCGCCAAACGGGTTATGCGCTTATGATGCGAATTCGCCACCTGACACTCAATATGCCTGTGCCAATGTAGCTTAATCAATTCAGGGCCCTATAGATGGCATTTGGCGGCGATTGTGAAAACGACAGTTTGAAAGTTCGATGCCATTCAGGCAAGCCCCAAGAGCAACTAAATACAGGTGTTAATTTCGATAATGTCTATTGATCAAGCAACCTCGCAGCGTATGGCAAAGCAAAAACTGCGTCCCGAAGTATCTGGCGTAATACCGCTTGATCTCTTCAAAAATTACTCCTGGGTAAATACGGAAACAGTGAATTTGCGTTTTGACAATAATTTGTTTATTGTTGCCCCGCAATTCCAGCGTATCGGGGCAAATGCGGGGGATAAATCCGGCATTAAGCATTATCCTCCGATGGGCACCTAGGCCTTTTAAGAAAAAATTCTCAAAGGAAAACGGCGGCACACTATATGAGCAACACTCTTCTGAGTTTTAGCGCTTACCAAGCTCCGCCGTTGCCAGACGGTTGCTATCAGATTGGGGTTACCCAAACCGTCACCCTCAACGGTGCCGGAACTACCACGGCAAGCTATGGATACGGTGCCAGTTTTAAGGTTGCCGGCCCCCGCTTCGCGCTTCAAGCCAGTGATATCCAAGCCGTTTTTCCGGCGGATGGCAGTACCGATGTGCGCCGCGACATTCTCCCGCATATCGTGCTTACGCGCAGCACTTTGCCGTGGGAGCGCAAAGCCGATAACGACTTAGCACCAGGTGCTTTGCCTTGGTTGGCAATACTATTGTTTGCCGAGGATGAGGCACCAACGGCACAAATCGCCGAAGTGGATGCGCTTGCTACAATGACATCCCCCTGGTTTCCGCAGTTGGCCGGAATCAGTGACGACCGCGACGCGGATCGCGCCACGGTCATTGATGTCAGTAGACAAACTTTGCAGCAACTCTTGCCCGCCAGCACTGAATTGCCTTTTCTCGCCCATGTGCGTGATACCCGTTCGTCCGATAACGGGGAAGCATTGCAGCTAAGCTCGGCGCTCGTTACGGCCAATCGCATACCGCAAAACGCCGGGCGTTACCAAGCCTTCCTGATCTCCATCGAAGAACGCTACGACTCTGCCGGTTTTGACTATCAGAATGCGGCGCAAGACGATCTGATCCGCCTTATTTGCCTCAAACAATGGTCGTTTGAGACGACCGAAAGCGCACAGGATTTTGCCGACGTACTCGCCGCCCTAAACCGCGACCATGCCGGGCTGCAACTCCCGCCAAACCATCAGAACGCCATGGCCGATGCGCAATTGAATGCCGGTTATGCCGCCATACCACACCACCTGCGCGAAGCACAACAGACCGCATCGTGGTACCGCGGCCCGTTGGCACCTGGGCCCACCCAGTCGCAATTGCCGTTACCGGCGACATCGTCCGATGCTTTGGTGTTTTACGATCAGGAATCCGGCCTGTTTGACGAATCCTATGCCGCCGCCTGGGAACTAGGGCGCCTTCTGGCGTTGCAAAGCCAGCAGTTTGCGTCCAGCCTGTATCGCTTCAAACAGGCTTATGCCCAGAGGGAAAATCAGCGCTTGCAATTACCGTCTTACGCTTATCTGCCGCTACGCGGGCGCTGTGCCACGGCGCGCACGGAATTGGCGGAGGGCGTGCTGGAAGCGCCTGTAGACATTATCGACTGGCTGCAAAGCAAGGCATTGTTACGCGGCATTCCTTTCCGCTATCTGGTGGCGGATACGCGGATGCTGCCACCCGAGTCGATCCGTTTCTTCCAGGTCGATTCCTTGTGGGTTGAATGCCTGCTCGATGGCGCTTTTGCAATCGGTAACGTCAGCAACCATATTCCACAGCGGCCCGTCAGTGCGCATTCCACGCTATCCGGTTTTATTTTACGTTCTGCCGTGGTGGCATCCTGGCCGGATAGGATCATCGAGGCGATAGGCCAGCCAGCCGCCGGACAAGGTCAACAGACGTTGCCATTGTTGCGCCAGGATCAGCTCTCCGGTAATGTCCTGATCGGTATATTCGCCGGTACCGTCCAGCAGCTGGTGTTAAGTCCACGGCCCCAGATGCTGCACTTTGGTTTTGCGCCAGATCTCAGCGGCACTTCGGAAGGTCTGATCAAACCGCTACGGGATCAGGATGGCGCCCCCCTCACCAGTAATGGCGAGCAAGTGACCATCACGATCCCGTTCAAGAGCCAATCCTTAGGCGGCGTGGTCGATGTAACCGTACTCGCAGGTAGCATGGCCGAAGAACTTGGCCAGATTACAGTCACTTCGGCCGATTTTGCTTTCCAACTGATTGAAGGCGCCGTGGGGGTGTCCTTCAATCAAGCGCCAGCTGGAGCTGCGGCATGAATAGTGTTTTGTTTGTTCCCATCCATCTCGATGCCTTGGTGCTGGCGCAGAACCTTAATGTGGTCGAGGCATTCGCCGACTTCAGCAAGCTACCCTATAACGACGGCAAGCGCGACATCAATTTCAACAATGCCAATCTCAGCGAATCGATCCTGTCCCACCCGTTTCAAGACGCCAATCTACGTCTGAAGGCCGGGCTACACCTACATTGGGCTTTGCCTGACGGCCTGACCAGACAGCAGGGCGGCGGCAGCTTCCGCTTGGTGCCGAATCGTTGGCTGGTGACCCGCAGTATCCCTGGGCAAGCCACGGTGCAATATGTGGTGGAAAGCGATTACCTCTATCCGGATGGGCAGGGCAGCGCGTCAAGCGCGGTTACCGTACCCTGGACGCCAATTGCCCCGGATACCCGCCCTTATCGCTATCTTGGCCGGACAGTACCCTATGCTAGCTGGTCGAATGCGGACTTAAATAATAATGACTATTTGCCCAACCTCACGGCGGTAGGTTACGGTGAGCCTAGCTTTGCGGCTTTTTACCCTAACTCCCAAGGTGTGTTTGGTTGTTACGACCCGGATGTCAGTACGCAAATTCCGGCAGGCTTGGCATACGAGGTGATTGGCTGGTTTGCCGATCCTACACAAGATGCCTTAGGCATCTGGTTGCAGGATTTCACCCAGAATTTTAACGATAAAAACGGGCGAGGCCCAACTATCGCAGAAACCCTGGATGCCTTGCAGCTTGCCTTTGGCTGGACTTTTGATGCCGGTGATGCTGGAGGCGATTTTCCGGACAGAATGCTGTGCTATGCACGCATACATTTTCCCAACGGCGGGTCGCCTTCCGAAAATCCGGCGCTAAGCAGCGATGATTCGCCGCCGGTGACTATCGGCAACACTGGCACGGAAGCGCTCTCGGCCTATCTCGCCGAGACCATAGACCCTGCCTATAAGACTTTATTGGAAGACCAACTGGAAGCGTTGCAACTGGGCTCCGTAGTAGGTGCGCATGTGCTGGATGTGGGTTCGAAGTTCAAACAGGCGCGCCACCAGAAACAGTTTACCGCGAGCATCGGCGGCTCGCGTTGGAGCATGCTGCCGAGGGGCACTTCCAAAGACAGTGATGCGGGCCAAGCCACCTTGCCCGATGCCTTGGCCGAACAATTGAACCTGCTCAATCTGCGGCAACAACAATACGATACCGCGCTGGCCGGGATCGTGTCGCTACGCCGACATCTGTTCGCGGACTGGTACAAATACATGGTGGCGAGCTATCCCCCCCTGTTCACCCGGGATGAACTGGCCGATCCCGACCGCGTGCGTTATTTCATCGAGCAGCGTGGGCTGGTCAATCTGGATAGAAAGATTTGCACCACTGGTAGCCTCAGCCTCAGTTTCGACGATAACGGCGCAGTCAACGCCGCCAACTGTGGCACGGACGACCCGCCAGACAGTCTCGCGGCAAAATTGGCGGATGCGGTCAATGGCCTGCTGGCTTCCATTGCCGGACTGGCGTACCAATTACGGCAAGCTCCTTCAGCGCGCTATTGGCAACCGACCAACCCGGTGATCCTGTTGACAGGGGATCAGGTAGGGCCCTCCGACCGCTATGGTCAAGACGGTGCCGACAATGACGGCTTGTTGACCTGTCAGATCGAGAGTTTCAATGACCAGCAAGCATTGATCCCGGATCATCTCAGCCAAATTGAACAGACCCTCAATAACATCGGGCAAAACGCGCAACCCGGCCAGACCGGCTTTTCCGATTGGACAGAGCAGCCTTGGCATCCGGTCTTGTTGCAATGGGAGGTGCAGCTATTCCCCACCCAAGCACTGGGTAATCTCGTGACCGATAACCGAGAATACGATTCCGGTTACATCAGCCATTCGTACCAATTGGCGAGCGAGGCTGTCGATCTGGCGCTCAAAACCGGACAGGGTGGGGTGGCGGCGTCCGCTTCTGTGTACAGCGGCACCAGCGTGCTTTCCCCTTATGCGAAGAATCAACTGATCGGGAGCGGCCTAAGTTTCCTGATGGAGCAGCAGGCCATGCTGCAAGCCTTTTATGCCGACTATGACGATGTCGGGCAAAACGCCGAAGGGGTGTATCAGGCGATTGACGAATTGCAGACTTGGTACGCGCAAACCTATCTTGACAATAACGCCGAAGCGCAAGCGCAAGACCCGGTCTACACCACCCTCCGCGCGCTGGCGTTGCTCAAAACCACGCATGTCTTGTCGCAGTCGTTGGATGGCTTCAACCAAGCCCTGGTCATGCAGCATCAAACCTTGCAGCTGGCGTTGTCCGATCCATTGGGCTTTGCCGACGCGCAGGCATTCAGTGCCCAAACCTGTGCTGCGGTGCAAGGGCAAAACCGCAGCGCGCCGCTGCCGATGAACGATTTCACCCCGATCCGCACGGGCCTGCTGCGCTTTCGCGCACTACGTCTGGTGGACAATTTCGGGCGGGTCAAAACCGTACCCTGCGATGCGTTATATGCCTCGGAACCTTTGGACTTGGATGGTTCGCCGCAAAGCGTGGAACTGCCGCCACGCCTGGCGCAACCGGCAAGGCTCAATCTGCGCTGGCTGGCCGCCAGCGACGACCTGATGGAGATGAACGACCACCCCGCTTCCAGCCCGATCTGTGGCTGGGTGCTTGCCAACCATCTCGATCATAGCTTGGCGGTGTACGACGCCGATGGCACCGCGCTGGGCTCGATCACCCCCAACACCGCCGTGCCGTGGCAGCCTGCACCGGGCAGCCCCTGGCCGGTCAATGTCAATCTCATCGGCAATCCGCATTTGCGTCAGATGGTGGCCTGGATACTACGCCAAGGCCACGGCTTCCTCAGCGCTTTTCTGCTCGCTATCGACAACGCGTTCGCCACTATGGCACCTGAAAATCCCGCGCAGGATCAGGGCATGACCTTGTTGATGAGCAAGCCGCTCGCACTCGTGCGTGCTTCGGTCAACCTGGAGCTGTTCGGCCTGCCGGCGATTCATCAAGGTTGGAACCGCTTCCGTCAGGATTTGCAACGCAATACCCGCGAAAGCGATGCCTTCACCCAAGTGCGTTTCCCAGTGCGCATCGGCGACTATCACCAGTATAACGACAGTCTGGTGGGCTATTGGATTGAAGAGGACGGCGGTTATCGGGACGATACGTTTTTTGCGCCGCAAACCGATGATGTAGCCGATCCGCATATCCGTACCCATTCCGAAACGCCGATCAATATCGGGCTGGCTTTCGACGACCGGCCTTGCCTGCTCAGCATGCTGTTCGATCCGCGCGGGCTGGTGCATGCCAGTAGCGGTATTGTCCCGGCCAAGGCCATCGACATTCCGCCCGAGCAATATCAAGATGCCTTGCAAAACATCGAAGTCAGTTTTCTGTCCGCACCCATCCTCACCGACCGCAACCAAGTTCAGGTCCCGCTGCCGTTGACACCCGGCGGCAGTTGGTCGTGGCTGGAAAAATGCCCCAGCGGCTGGCAAGAGACGGCGGCGGTGGCGGCGGTGCGTAAACAGACCTTTACCGACACCTTCGGCGTAGATGACGCCAACGGCATTTGGTTGGCGTTGCAGTCCTGCGGCTGGATTAGCGTCACCGATCCGATAGTAAACACCGCCAGCGTCACCGCGCGCGACCAGCGTAGTGAGCCCTTGTCGGATGAGTATAGCAACCGTCAGGATGCCATTGAGGCCATTTTACTGCATGCCGCCATCGGTACGCCCAGCACCCAGGCCGAGTTTACCGGCCAATCAAGACTGGCCGAAGGCTGGTTAAAGTTGAAACTGTTGAATTCCACCACGGGAAAATAAGCCCATGAGCAATAACGAAAATCCGATCATCGAATTGCCTTGCAACCAGATCACCGATGCGGGACAGATTTTAGATACCTCGGGCAACGGCCTTGACGGCAATGTCGAGGGTGCGCAGACCGTGCCCAATGACACCTTGGGCGCGGTGGTTTATCTGGACGGCGTCGATGACGACATTTCGGTTGCCCAGAACAATGTGCTAAACCCGGAGGGCGACTTTACCCTGGAGGTTTGGGTTGCGGCCTTAGATCCCCAAACCACCACCGAGGACATCGTGATTGTGGAAAAGTGGGATGGCTTCGCGACTGCCTATCCTTATTCGCTGCGTTATAACAGCGGCGGCAGTGTCTATGCCTCGCGTTACGACGGCACGCGTCGCCCCAGCATCACCTCGCAGACGGTTATCAATGACGGGCTGTTACACCATCTTGCCCTAGTGCTACAGGCCGGGCGTTGGTATCTTTATGTCGACGGCGCGTTAGACCCTGCGGCACCGGACGGCGTTGCCGACACCACGGTTGCCAGTACGGCCAACACCGCACCACTGTACCTCGGCTCGCGCGGCAGTGGCTGCTATCTCAGCGGCGCACTGGGGACTTTCCGCCTGTACGGCTGGGCTCTGGATGCCGATCAGATCAACCTGGACATCACCGGGGACCGCACCAGCACCAGTGCTTTTACCCGCACCCAGCCCATCGATTTCGGCGTGTACAACGAAAACGACTTGAGCCTGATTGATATTGACGACAGCGCCAGCGGACATAGCTTGACGCTGCAAGTGGAAAATATTGATGGCCAGGAAATTGTGTTAAACCCACTGACAGGTTTTCCGACCCTATCAAATTATCATTTTGCACTGAATTTCCGCCCCGGCGTGCTGTCGCAAGACGCCATCGCCACGACCGGGTTGGCGAGCGCAGGCTGGCAAATGACAGGGCCTGAACTGCTGAATGGCGGCTCTTACAGTTTTTATTTTATTGCCTCCGCCAACACCACGCTCAGTAGCGCCAGCCCGCTACTGATGACCCTTGTAAACCTCAGCGCCAATCCGTCGGGCGGCTCGCGTGAGACCCTGGTCAAACTGGATTACGCCAACCTCAACTATGCCGGCGACAGTACGCCGGTCAGTGGCAGCCGCAGCCAGCGGGTGGCCTTGGTCAATAATTTTCAGCCGTCGTCAGGTACCGGCGGCGGCACGCCGTTCTTGGTCAGTTTTCCGCAATCCAACCACCTGCTGAACGACGGGGGCTGTCACAGCTTTGATATGCGTTTGACCAACATTTCCGGGCAAACCCTCACGTTTAACCCCACGGATTCCGATACGCCCACGTCGCTCGTATTCGCCATGGATGTCGGCAGTTCGGAAGGGGATATGGGGACGGCTGACGATTTGCACAGTTTTTCCGTGAGTCCGAAGGCGTATACCTGGGCTGTTGAGATAACAAATGAAAGTGAATCTATACAGTGCACGCTGCAACCGACCAATACTCCCTTTTCGCTGAGTCCGGGCGGTAGCCTGTATTTTACCTTAGAAAACCTAGGTTCTTCGTTGCCCAGTGGCGAAGCCTATTTGTATATCGATTTCAGCAATGTATCCGGCATTGCCGATGGCCAAGCCATCGGCATTATCGTCAAAACGCCCTTGCTTTACTTAAGCGACGCCGACCATTCGGTGGGCATCGGCACCGCCACGCCTGACGGCAACAGCAAACTTCGGGTGTCGGGCACACTGACCGCCACCAACATCGTCTCGCAAGGCAATGTGCAGACGCCGCAAGCGCTTATCACGCAATCCCTGAATGCTCCGGAAGCGGCCATAGACTACAATCTCTCCGCCGGTTCCTTCAGCGGCGGCAGGGGGATCGTGCAGCCGGGCATGGTCATGATGTGGGCGGGCGACAGCGGTAATGTCCCGGATGGCTGGATGCTTTGCGATGGACGGCAATTGGATCAGCCGAATTACCCGGAACTTTATGCCGTCCTAACGCAATACCATTTGGCCAATATAAACGGCGTCAATGTCTTTAACCTGCCAAACCTAGTAGACCGCTTTGTGGTTGGTGCAGGCAACCTTTATTCGCCCAAGTCTACCGGCGGCGCTGCTTCGGTCACGCTGACAACCGGCCAACTACCTAGCCATAACCATAGCAGCAGCGTCAGTTCTGAAAACCAACATCGGCATTCGTTCCTGGTCGATACGGGCGGCGGCGGCAATGACGGTTCAGGAGATATGCTGACCAGCAATTGGGGCAACAATGTCAGCGCCGACCATCAAGAATATACCGACTATCAGAGTGCGCATACGCATACGGTCACCATAGGCAATACCGGGGGAAGCCAGGGCCACGAAAACCGGCCGCCGTATTTCGGTATCTATTTCATTATTTATACTGGCGTCAGTACGAATTAGGGCGGGGGAATCAGTTTATGGGCGGTGACGGACAAACGAATGATGCCGATGCCATCAGTCTTGAAATTCATCATGTGAATGTCACTAACGGTGATGGTTCGATCATTCTGGTCAAGCAAGGTGATACGGTTTTAAAAAAGGTATTGATCGATATTAGCGGGCTCAACCAAGGTGCCAATCTTCTGGATACGTATTGCTCCCAATATGGGATAGGCAACACGTTCGATTACATGGCGGTTTCGCATTATCATAAAGACCACATGACCGGGATTTTGAAGGCACAACCAAAATTTGAGAAGTACATTGATATTGGCGGCTATTGGCAGAGTGCTGATATGGTGAATCCCAGAAATCAGTTGCACGAACTATCGGCTGCCTTTAATAAATATAAAGATTATATTCATAAGCTATCCGGTACCGGCGGCGAGCAACCACCGCTTTCGGGCAGCAATTATGCCACCCGCGAAGCCATCCCGTTTATCGATGCTGCCAACTATAATAAAGACGGGGGGTGTAAGGACCCACAAATACTAACGCCTCACGAGATCGTTCTTTATCAGTCAAGCACAGACAAAATTTCGCTTTTTTGTGTTGCCGCCGACGGCGTACTCGCTGACGGTACCAATGTGATGGAACTGCAATCCGCAGAAAAGCAGGCCAATGCCCAAAATAAGCCGGCATCGGCAGTTTCCAGTCCCAACAATTATTCGCTGGCCTTTATTCTTGCCTGGCCAGCGCAAGACTTTTATTACTACACCGCCGGCGATTTAAGCGGCGATCCATCGTTGCAGCATTATCTGAACATTGAAGAACCACTGGTCAATTATCTAAAAAATGGCTATTTAAAAGATAAACCGCTTAGTGTGCTGAAAGCTGACCATCATGGCAGTTCATATAACACTTATGGCCCCTATAAAAATGAAAAAAAAGAAGATGTTCCAGGTTTCCTCGATCAGCTTGCACCGACCACGATTATCGTTCCTACCAACCTGCTGCTAGGTGCGCCGGGTTCAGAGTTCTATTCGCGGGTAAAAACATGGGGGGTGAATAAAAATAATAATAACCCAGAAGAAAAGGACAAGGCCTGTGTCTATTTTGTCAACGAGTGTGTTTATTCGCTTTACATTCCTTATCCCGGAACGACATATAACGATGTTAAGCAGCTAGTGAATTCAGCCGAGTTACCCACCAATCTGGTTTATTGGACGGGTAGTGAAGAACCAGGAACTGATGGTGACCCGATTGAGAACACCCGACTTGTCAAGCAAAATGTAAACAGCAAAAACAACCAACCGTGTGCCGTCTGTATACGGGTGCCCTCGATAGGGAGCTGGAGCCAGCTTCCGGCAGGCGGTGGTGAAGCGGGCGGCAATAATAGCAATACCGCACCTGTATTTCCTGTTACTTGCCAGGTGATACAAAAAAATAACCATGATGTGTGGATCCTGTCGGGTAGCTATCTCTTGCCGGAAGGAAAAAATGGCCCAAGCCAGAGCAAAAGTTTTTCCCCCTTCCCGAAATCATTTAAAGCACCGAATGTTAACACCAATAACGGTAGCGAAAAAATCATGGATATTATTCTTAATAGCGAGGCTACGTTGGTATGGGTGGGGCGCACAAATCAGGGGAATATGGATCTGGTAAAGAATAATCTACCAAAACTTGGGGCATGGCAAGACGCGTATATAACGCAATTCAAGCTAGACAAAAACACACAGGACGATTTTATTGCCTCGTTGGTAGGGGCCATTTCGGATCAGTTAAAAGCTTTATATGCCATCAGCCCGAAACCTAAGCTTGATGAGTATGAGTTGCGTCCTGAAAAATTGGAATTGATGTCGCCAGCAGATCAAAAAACACTATTTAATTTTGTGTTCGCCTCGCAATGTAACGGACAATTTTATCTTGTTGATGGGGGGGCGAGCCCGCCTGTAAAGATTTACGAGGGGACTAATCAATGCCCTGAGTTTCTTAAATCGAATTCACGAAAGAGAAAAGGCGAGAGTGACCTGTTGCCTGAAAACAAAAGGAAGAATTTAACGAATGAAGGGACAATCATTGAGCCAGGGATGATGTAAAACACCTCTAAGCGTCGTGAAAGTAAACATCTCAAGGGACACCCATGTCGATTCCATCACAGAGCAGCCTGCAGCAAGCCATCAATAATCTCGGCGAGTTAAACTTAACACTAGCATTGATGGACAACAGTCCGGCATTTGCGCAGTTCTTGGCAGTGTTTGGGTTGGACAGCCTTCAGATCAGTGCCGCCGAAGTTGCGGCCTACCCGGATGACGGCGACAATTTTTATGTCACAGGTAGCATCGGGCTTTGGGGGCAATCGCTGGACGACATGGCGCTGTATTTCATCATTCCTGAAAATCCGCAGACCTTTGCGTTCCAACTCAGCGCAACCTTTGGGCAACTCAGCATTGGGCAATTGATTGCGGCCAATGTGCTTATCCTGAACGGGATCAACAATATCAACGATCTCCTCAGTGCCAATTTTGAAGCGACCCAACTGATCTACGATTCGGTGGAATACAACCTGTATTTCGGTAACTTCGAGCCGACGACCCCAGTAAATTTACCGGCATCGGCAATCGGTTTTGCGTTGGCTAATGTCGGTTTTGAAATCGCCAACAAATACCTCACGCAACAACAGTCCTGGAACCTCTATGCGCAATTAGTCTTCGGCAACACGATGGTGGACACACAGATTGAGCTGCCCACAGGCACGCTGTTTGCCAATCGCTATTGGATCTTCCGCATCACCGAGTCCCTGTTGCTTGGCGAAGGCTTTGCCGATTTGTTGCTATTTCTTAGCGGCGCTAATCTCGGCGGCCTTATCGGCACATTCGAAAACAATCTGCCACCCCAATTAAACCGCATTCCAGCCTTCATTATGTATGGCATGGAATTGCACTATGACCCGACAGCATGCGCTTACCAGCTTATTAGCTTCAGCACGGTTTCGTCGTATCCCTTTGTCATTGTCGAGGATTACTTCAGTATCGAAAGCTTGGGGTTTGACCTGTTGTTTACGCTGGATACCGCGCCGCCCAAGTTTACCCTCACGCTGTTTGGCAGCTTTAGCGTCTCTGATGACCTGTCTTTTGATATGAGCCTGTATATCTCGAGCGATACCCAGGAGGATTGGATTCTGGCAATGCAAGGCGAGATAGATTTAGGCCATATCACCACGCTGAATGCACTGCCCAGCAATACCCCGCTTAACGACTTTCAGTTGCCTGCGGGCATGTTGGTCGCCAATAGCATTAAGCTCAATGATTTCAATTTCCAGTTCAACCCATTTTCGCAGGTCGTTGACAACGTTACCCTGGATTTGGAGTTTGATGCCGTATTACAACTGGTGCCGAATGTGTTCAGCATCCAGATGCCGCGCCTGAAAGCTTCAGTAAGCAACCCGTTTAACCAAGGGGAAGGGGCGACGCCTAGACAGATAGAAGCTTCTATCCAAGCCTATATTGTCCTAGGCCAAGGCTCGGAGTCAGAACCCAACGACAACAACATCGTTTTTAATGCCGCCGCATTTAAGCATGTCAACGGCTGGGAGTTTTCCGGTGATACCCTAGAAGGGCAGCAAATTGCCATCGCCCAGTTTATCCAACAATTGGCGGCTAATTTTGGTGTCGATGCCAGTATCCCAGCTCCCTTGCAAGGCCTGGAGATCGACAAAATTTCAGTCTCCTTCAACACTGAAACCAACCATTTCAGCTTTGTGGCTGAAGTTGAATTCCCTGTGCAGGAGATCACCTTCGATGCCACAATCAGCATCGATGTGATCCAGCAAACCGATGGCAGTTATCGCAAAACCTTCAGTGGTCAGCTTATGCTTGAAGAAGGGGATGAGCTGCAATTGGAATTTGACCTGATTTTCAGTGAAGAGCCCAGTGATGCATATTTCCTCGCCACCTACCATGACAGCGTGGGCGGGCAGGTCAATGTGCAGCAATTGGTGGCTTGCCTTACCGGGTCGGGTTGGGCCGGCACTTGGATTCCATCCAGTTTGGAGATTGGCTTACAAGATGCCCTGATCGGTTTTGCCGATAGCCAATCCCAAGGCTATAGCCTAGTGTTTGGTGTGGACATTGCCGCTGGGGCGAACTTGTCAAACCTGCCACTAATCGGGCAAAAATTGCCGCCGGACGTAACGCTACAGCTTGTGTTCCAACTCGTTATCGCCACGTCTGATGTGACTGTAGCCGAGGTTAACCGTTTCAATGCTTTGTTGCCGCCGGACAACACACCGCTGCCCAAGGCATCCGGTGCCAGCGCTGACGGTGATACCGCCATCGCTGAAGGTTTTGATCTGGTGACGTGTCTGATGCTCGGCAATTATTCCGCCAGCTTTGATTTGCCTGTTGCGATTGATGGCGGTGGCAACATGGTGCCCAGCACCCAAGCCCCTGCCGGAAACCAGGCAATGCTGCAATTGGACACTGCCGGCGACTTAAAAAGCATCACTTGGTTTAAGCTGCAAAAAAACTTCGGCCCGGTGTATTTGGATAAGATTGGTGGTACGGTCGGCTATGATGATAACCGCCTCTCCGCTATCTTTTCGCTGTATGGTTCAGTCTCTGAAGCCGGGTTAAGCCTCAGTCTCGATGGGCTGACCGTGTATGTCGGGCTGACCGCCAGTTCGCCGATCACCGATTTCGATGTGCGCTTTGATTTGCTGGGCATCGGTATTGAATATAAACAAACCCCGCTGGAAATCGGCGCTTCGCTGCTGCATACCACCGGCACCCTCAACGGTGTCAGCTACGATGAATACGACGGCGCGGCCATGCTCAGTATGCCGGGGCTAACGTTGGGCGCATTGGCCTCCTATGCCGAGATCAATCACGTCCCTTCGCTGTTCCTGTATGGCGTGCTCGATACCCCGATCGGCGGCCCCGGCTTTTTGTTTGTGGACGGCCTGTCCGCCGGTTTTGGTTTCAACCGGAACCTGATCATCCCGGATATCAACCATGTCACCAGTTTTCCGCTGGTTGCTGCGGCGGGTAGCGGTGTGACCTCGACCTCGCCAGCCGATCTGAACGCCATGATGTTGCAGATGCAAGCGGTCATTCCGCCGATGCTTGGCGAGTATTTTCTCGCTATGGGCGTGCGCTTTAGCACCTATGGCCTAATCGATTCATTAGTCTTATTGACTGTGATGGTGGGCGAGCGGATTGAAGTCGATGTATTGGGCCTATCCACGGCCACCCTGCCCCCCCCGGCTGTTGAATTGGACGTGCCGGTGTCACCGCTAGCTGAATTACAGCTTGCGCTGGAAGGGCGCTTTGTGCCCGACCAAGGCTATGTGTCAATAGAAGGCGGCCTGACCCCAGCCTGTTTTGTATTATCGCGCGACTGCCATATCACCGGCGGTTTTGCCATGTATGCTTGGTTTAACGGAATCTACGCCGGCGACTTTGTGTTGACTTTGGGCGGCTATCATCCGGGTTTTCCGCTGCAAGACCATCCCAATTACCCGCGTATGGCACCGCTGGGCTTGAACTGGCAGATCCTTCCCGAACTGGCGATCAAGGGCAATATATATGCCGCCTTGGTGCCGTCTGCGCTGATGGCCGGTGGCCATTTTGAGGTGACTTGGAATAGCGGCGACATTTCCGCCTGGTTTAATGCCGATGCTGATTTTCTACTCAATTGGCAACCCTATTTCTACCGCACCGCGCTCAGTGTCGATGTCGGCGCTTCTTACACCTTTAGTGTCTTGGGATTGAGCAAAACAGTCAGTTTTGATGTCGGTGCCGACCTTGCCTTGTGGGGGCCCGATTTCTCCGGCAAGGTGCATATCGATTACACCCTGGTCTCATTCACTATCGAATTTGGCGCCGCAGCGGCGGAAGCACCCCAACCGTTGCAGCAATGGGATGACTTTGCCGGTGCGTTCCTGCCGCCTGCTGCGCAAGTTATCGGTGTCTCGGTGCAATCCGGGCAGGTGGCGCTGCCGGTAAATGATGCCGATACCGGTGATTTCGGTATCGTCAATCCGCAAAACCTGTGCTTGCTGCTTAACAGCGCGATTCCCAGCAAGACCGTTTTCCTAAATGGAACCGCCTTACCGCTGGCAAGCGCGGACAGCGCCTTTGGCGTCGCTCCGATGGATCTCGATGCCAGCCGTGTCGGTTGCGAACTCAGCATCACGTTAAGCTGGGATAATCTTCCCGTTCCGGCCAACACCTTCACGCTAATGGCCGTTTACAAATCCCTGCCCACCGCGTTATGGGGTGGCTCCTTGGCGATCGACTTGCAAGGCGACAGCCTGCTCGACGGTCTGCTATGCGGATACCGCATTGTGCCGTTTGCCGTGCCTAACCCCGCGCCGAGCCAACAGATTGACACCGAAAAGTTACAGTTAAGCAACGATCCGATCAACAACGCCTATGCCTGGAGCCAAGTCACTGCGGTCATTCCGACCGATGAGGCCGATAGCGCACGCCGGGCGACGATTGCAGATACCCTGACCAGCAGCGCGGTGGCGGCAACGCGGCGCGGCATTTTAGATGCGGTGGGTTTGGACGATTTGGTCGTCGATCTGGACAGCACTGTAGCCGAGGAATTCGTTGATGCGCCGCAAATTGCGGCCTAAACATTGGGCTTGCTAAAAACGCCGTTGCCGTCCCACAGCAACCGCTTTAGGCGGTTACCCGCCCGGTTGCGGATACCCACTGGGGCATAAATGCGTACCCTACAGTAATTTGCAAAAGCTGAAAACATAACCGTTCAGGGTATATTTAAAAGGATAGGCGTCACTCCGCCAACTTCAACAAATCAAACACCACCTTAGCAAAACTCGCGGCTTTGGCAGGATTCGACAACAACTGCATCATCTGGTTGTTATGGGCATCACCGCTGTCCATGACGGCATCATCAACGGCTTTGATAAAATCACCGAGCATCGCTTGCTCAGTTGAATTGTTGGCGATTTGCTTCATCACCAATTCGTTTTCACTGATTTTATCCCTGATGGTGTAGGCATAATTCACCAGGTCTTTTTCGGTGAGATGATCGGTAATAAACAGCCCATTCAATCGGCTGATGATCTGCGAGATAAATTCTTCATGTTTATCTTTGGCTTTCGCCGTGCCCAAGCCTTCTCCAGGCTCTAATTTATATTCAGTGGCATTTTCTTTGAGTTTCAAATCTTGCTGGCGAATAACCGACAAGCGGTAATGGCTAAGCACCACGCCGTTTAAATCAATCGTATCTTCTTCCAATAAAGTTTCACGTAACATCGGCCTTAGATTACGTGCATACAGGCTGAGTTTTTCCAAAGACTTATCGTCATAATCAACTATCTGCGACATAAACTCATAAAAGCGCACAAAGGTGCCCAAGTCCTTTTTAAAGATTTCCAAGGCATCTTTTTCTTGCTTACAGGCTTTAAAGCTGTTTTCTGCATTGGCAATCAACACGGCATCGGCGGTTTTCTTAGTCCGTTCAAACATGTTCTTGGCTTGTTTAAACGCGTCCAGCGCTGATTTATAGCGTTTTTGCCAACGCTCCACGGCTGGTTTGCAAATATTGGCAATAGCCGCATTGCTTTTGCTTTTAACAAAAAAAGCCTCGCAAAACTGCTCGACTTCTTGCCAGGTAAAAATACCTGCCGCTCGCAGCTTATCGAATAGGTCAAAGATTAAATCCGGATCTGATACATCGGCTAATTCGGCGGTTTGGTAATAGGGCTGAAAGGCATCGAGGATGTCTTCCGGCGCATTAAAAAAATCCAACACGAACGTGCCCATTTCCGCTTTGCCGGGATAGGTGCGGTTTAATCGTGACAGCGTTTGCACGCACTCCACGCCACCGAGCTTTTTATCGACATACATCGCACACAGCTTGGGCTGATCAAATCCAGTCTGGAATTTGTTGGCGACGATCATCACTTGGTAATCGTCAGAATCAAAGGCTTTGCGCAAATCACGGCCTTTAAGGTTTGGGTTCATGTTGCTTTCGGTAAATTTCTTGCCAAGCAAACCGGCAACATTCGGCGCTTTATCGTTAAACTCCACTTCACCAGAGAATGCCACCATGGCATGGATGTGTTGATAGCCCTGGGCTTTAATGTATTTATCAAACCCCAGCTTGTAACGCACGGCTTCCTTACGGGAACGGGTGACCACCATCGCTTTAGCGTGCCCGCCTAACAGGCCCATCACGTTGTCTTTAAAATGCTCAACAATCACCTGCACTTTTTGGGCGATGTTGTAATCATGCAGGCGCACCCACTGGTTGAGTTTGACCTTGGCCTTTTTGCTTTCGACTTCCTGATCCGCGCCCTGGATTTTTAATGCCAGGTTATAGGCCACTTTGTAATTGGTGTAGTTTTTCAACACATCCAGAATAAAGCCTTCCTCTATCGCCTGCCGCATACTGTAGACATGATAGGCTTCGGGCAAATTGGTTTTAGACGGCGCTTCATTCGGGTTAGGCAGGCGGCCAAACAGTTCCAGGGTTTTGGTTTTCGGTGTCGCCGTAAAGGCCAAATAACTGACATTGCCCGACGCCCGACGCGAGGCAAGCGCGGCATCCAGAATATCTTCGGACGTCAGCTCTTCGTCATCACTGCCTTGCGCATCGATCATCAGCACTTCTTTTAACTGCCGTGCGGTTGATCCGGTTTGGGATGAATGCGCCTCATCGGCAATGATGGCATAACGGCGTTCTTTTAAACTGACGCTGTTCTCAATCGCCCGTAACACATAGGGAAAGGTTTGCAGGGTGACGATAATAATTGGCTGCGAATTTTCCAGCGCAGTGGCCAGTTTTTCGGATTTAGAGCCATCGCCTTCTTTGTTGTTGATGCGCCCGACCACACCGTCGACATGCTCAAACTGATAGATGGTGTCTTGCAACTGGTCATCCAGCACCGTCCGGTCGGTGACGATAATCACCGAATCAAACTGTTTGCGGCCAGCGGCATCGTAAAGCGACGACAGCTGATGCGCGGCCCAAGCAATGGAGTTGGATTTACCCGAACCGGCACTGTGTTGAATCAGGTATTTATGGCCGGGCCCTTCGGTGCGTGCTGCCTCCACCAGCTTGGTGACCACATCCCACTGGTGATAACGCGGAAAAATTAGGGCTTCTTTTTTGTACTTGCGCCCGTCCCAGTCTTCCTTTTCTTCAATCTGCAAATGCACAAAGCGGGCAAGAATATTAAGCAGGTTGGCGGGCAGCAACACCTCATTCCATAAATAATCCGTGGCGTATTGGTTAACATCCTCCGGCACATCGTTACCGGCACCGCCTTCCTTCGTACCTTTGTTAAACGGCAAAAAGTATGTGTCAGCCCCTTCTAAACGGGTGGCCATATAGACTTCATATTGGCTGACGGCAAAATGCACCAAGGCCCCGCGCTTAAAGGTTAACAAGGGTTCTGGCTTTTTGGTGGCTGGATCTACCGGATGGCGAGTGGTTTTATATTGCTTGATGGCGTTGTGTACCGCCTGTTTAAATTCCGACTTTAACTCTAGCGTTGCTACTGGCAAGCCGTTTACAAACAACACCAAATCAATACGCCAGGCTTTGGCTTTTGCGCCGGTTTCAGCTAAATGCGATTCAGTGGCCCAAGGGCTATACACCAATTCCGGCACCACCCGACAGCGGTTTTTTTGATAGCGGGCTAAGGTCTCCGGGTTTAAATCATGTTCCGGTTTAAACTGGCACAAATTAAAGCGCGTGCCCCGGTCACGGATGGCGTGGCGCAACACACCCAAGGTGCCAAAGGTGCGCATTTCTTTATTGGCGGCATTGGGGTCGGCTTTATTCAGTTGCGAGGCGACCCGCTCTAAAAAGGTTTGTTCGGGATTATTCGGGTACAAGGCGCCGAATTTTTGCCATTGGGCATCCTGCGTGTCTTGCACAAACCCTAGCAAATCCTCTGGGTATAACGCCAGTTCGCGGTTGTAGTTTTCCGGTTTGCCCAATAGCCAGCCATTAGCAAGCAAATGACCAACCATGTCGTTTTGAAAGATGCGCTCTACTGATTTGTTATCCATCTACTTAATTATTAAGGCTCAATATGGGTTTTAGGGTCTTTTTGAATGATGGGCACCAAAAAGCTTCAAATGGCATTTACTGCCAACGTGGCAGATTGTTTAGCTTCATCAATCAATTGGCGGCAATCAGTAGGATGGGCAAAGCGCAGCGTGCCCATCAAAAGATTGTGTATTGCCTGATGGGCACGCTGCGCTTTGCCCATCCTACTCACTTTTATAAGCCCCATAAATCAATTCAGCTTTAACCACATCGCACAGCAAAATAGTTGATTCTGGCAGTGTGGCAATTCGGTTTTTTACGGAATTCGGTGCTCGTTCAAGATAAGCAATCCAAGCATTCGTATCCAGTAACCACATTATTCAAATTCCCGACGTGTTTCATAATCGCCTTGAGGTGCACGCTCTAGCGTTTCACCCTCCCAACAACCCGCTAACGACATGAGTGTATGTTTTTTAGCTGTCGGAGTTAGTTGTTCTGGCAATGAATCGAGCGCCATAAAAATAACTTCGGTACGGCGATGGCGAAACTCAGGCGGAATCGCAATCACATCTTGTGGGTCTTCAATAATCTGGCGGATGGCTAGCATATTTTATACTCCTGTTTCTTTGAAATTTCTTACGTCGATTTTGCCGGTGACGGCGGCGGAGATTAGGGCGGTGCGGCGTTCTTGCATCAATTCAATTGCTAAACAGGCTTTATTAATAAGATTTCTAAACTTACCTGAAACAGCGTTCACGTAATCTAATATTTTTTTTTGCTCGTCTACAGGAGGAACAGGTAATCTAACTCTTCCAAGAGTTTCAGTATTTAAGTTGTCCATAGTTGAGCCTTTCGATTCTAAAGATAGCTCTGATACCACACCATTTGATGTGATCAACAGGTAAGAATATTCTGGAGTGAGGCGGCTATTCAGCTTTGCTTTTAGGCTTCCTGTCCCGCAAAGCCAACCTTCTTGTTCTTTAGTGACCACAGCACAACGTCCTAGCTCACCTCTTCGGGCAAAAATTAAATCGCCTTGGAATAATTGATGCCGTTTTAAACGATGCCAAGTCGCTTCATCTACGCTAACTTTTGAATCAGGTATTATTTTTCCATCTGCCATGTGGGCAGGATTTACAAGCGGGATTCCATCCTCGATATAATCTTCGGCATGCAGTTGACTGCCAAATGGTCCCGTTTGCATGTCTACTGTATTAAATTTCAATTGGGCAACAACCCAATGCCCCGGCACTTCACCCAACCACTCAACACCTGAGTCGCGCAGGGGGGCGTTGGGGTTTAAACCTTTGGTGACGGCATGGCTAATGACGGCCTGACGTTTTTCTTTTAGCAGCTTGATGAGCAGTTGTTGTTTTTCGATCAGGGTATCAATTTTGGCGGTTTCGTGGTCGAGGAAGTTGGCGATTTGCTGTTGCTCATTCAATGAGGGTCTAAAAAATACAACATTTTCAACTTGCTCGACACTCACAGCTTCAAAAGTGCTACCAGTCGATACTGAATTTAATTCAGACTTAATAACAGGAATAAGCCACCATAAAAAATCACTAGCAAGCATGTCATAACTTGCTATAGCACATAAGCCACGACCAATGCCGTACTGTTGGTCTGCCGCATTCAAAGCACCAACAGGGGCACGAACGGAAAATAACAAATCACCTTTGTTTGCGACCTTCCGTGGAATATCGCAGTATTGCTTTGGAGATGGGCTTTTAACCCCAAACTCAGCATTGCCCTGAAGAAAAGGTAATCCATCTCCATCTTGGTTACAGTCATCCGAATTTGGAGATTGCCCCATATTTATAGATGATTCAAATTTTAAACGTGTGGGAAACCAATGTTCGGGAGTTTCCCCTAACCACTCAACCCCAGACTCCTTATATTCAGGATACGCCCGATATTTTCCCGCCATCACAGCCGCACCTTATCCAAAGCCGCATCAACCGCTAAAACAACCCACCGTAGGATGGGCAAAGGAGGTACGACGTGCCCATCAACATCAATGCCGACCCTTATTGATGGGCACGCTAGCGCTTTGCCCATCCTACTCATTGCCGATGTTCTCATTATTAAGCCCGTTAAAATTATCATCTAACAAAACGCCTGGCTCATACCATCCTTTACGGATGGCTTGGTTAAAAGAGCTGTGCGGCCAATCCTGTGGTTTGGACACGTATCCATGTTTAACCGGATTAAAATGAATATAATCCACATGCCGTCGCCAATCGTCTTCATCGCGAATGTAATGCTCCCAAAAACGTCGTTGCCAAATGCCTTTTTCACGCTTTTTGGTCTTGGAATCGCTGACCACACGGCTTGGCAATCCTGCTGAAAATTTACGTTTAATCACCATCCAGCGTTTGGAAAAATCGGCATCGTTTTCCGGTAATCGCCATATCGTATGCAAATGCTCAGGCAGCACTACCATCGCCTCAATCTCAAAAGGGTAGCGTGATAAACACAAGCGAAAGGCGGCACGCAATCGTTCAACGTTTTCAATTAATAGCGGTTCTCTATTTTCGGTAACTACGGTAAAAAAATAACGCGCACCGGGTTGATATAATCGCCGATATTGCATGTTATCCCTCTATCATGAATTTCAAAGGGATGGGCAACTGAAGCTTGCTGTCCATTTGATGGGTTAATACGCTTCTACTCCAGCCGTATTTCAGGGTGTTTTCTAGGTAATACAGGGCTTCTTTAGTGTTTTGGCAATGGCTTATGATTTTTAGATTATGGCTCCAAGGGATTTGCCAACATTGCGCAACAGGCTGTTTCGCAATTGCCGGATTAGCCGACCAAAAGCGGTACCATTTGCGGATTTGCTCTAAATTGCGCTTAGAAAAGCCTTTTGCATCAGGAAATTCGGCCATTAAATCATTGCTTAACTGCGTGAGAAAGCCCTCTCCCCAAGCGCTGTCTTTTTGCTTTTCAACAATATCAGCACCCAAAGCCCAATAAAACTCCAGCAGTGTCGCATTAACTTTGACTGTCGCTTTAAGCTGCGCCTGTAAAAACTGCTGTTTTAATGCCGTCAGCCAAGTTTTGTATTTAGGGCTAATTGCTAAGTTAGCGGGGGTTTTATCTGCGCCTTTGCTTATGGGTTTCTTCATGAATGCACCTCGCGCAATAGTTCCATAATCTCGGCGCTGACTTTATCCAAGTCCGCATCGATCTCCACTAAATCCCTAGGTGGTTGGTATTGATAAAAATGCCGGTTAAACGGGATTTCATAACCGACGATGCCGATTTCCTGATCTTTGTGGTCTTTTTTACTGGCATCTATCCAGGCATCGGGCACATGGGGTTGTACTTCTTTAAGGAAATAGGCTTCGTTAAGGGCGTTGACTGGTTGGCTAGGATTAAGGGCGACGTTTTCATTATCGCGCAGCTCGGTGTCGGCCTGATATTCAATGGCTTTGCCGCCAACGGCAAATAAGCCATACAGCGGTTTGGGTGTGCCTGCGTGGATTTTCTTAATGACTTTTTCTGCCGCCGGGTTTTTCCAACTGACCGCATCGGTGATTTGTTTCTTTTCTTTGCTATCCAAGGTGACTGCTTGGATTTTGCAGGCGGCTTTTAGTGTCGCCTCAAAATCGTTCATGTCATCGTGCTGTGCAGTGCCGATGGCTTGTTGCAGTTGCCGGGCTTTGAGCAGGATTTGTTTTTGGGTTGCCCAGGTTTTGCCATCGAGCAGGTCTTTTATTTGCGCTTCTTTAAGCTCGCTAAAATGGCTTTTTAAGCAGGCACGTATCTCAAGGGCCTGTTCAGTTAACACGCCGTAATTACCGCACGCTTGATCATCAGTCCAGCTTGCTCCGTATGCTTTATATGTCCATTGCATGGCGGCGTTTAAAGCGCCGGGGGCAAAGCGCAAGGCGTTAATCCGTTCATCACTGAATTGGTAGGATAAGCGTAAGGGTCGTTCGATGCTGATACGGCGGTAGCCGAATTCGTAAGTATTAAAGAGTTTGCTGGCAAAAGTTTTACTGGCAATTGCTCCTGCATTGCCAGCACTTCCGCCCTCCCTTGCGGTCGTGGCTGAAGAGGGTCGACGGCCACGGTTGCTCTTTTGCTCGGCAGGTTTATCTAATTCACGCGCATCGACCACTTCAAAGTTGCCGAAACAGCGGGTGATGGTGGCGATGTCGGTTTCATCCATGACATTGCGTTTGGCGCCTAAGGATTTGCGCATTTTGCCGCACAGGTTGACGCCGTTAATCAGCTGTACTTTGCCTTTGCGCTCGCTGGCTTTTTTGTTGGAGAGTATCCAGACATAGGTGGAAATGCCGGTGTTGTAAAACATATCGGTGGGCAGTGCGACGATGGCTTCCAGCAAGTCGGCTTCCAAAATATAACGGCGAATCTCGGATTCACCAGAACCGGCACCACCAGTGAATAATGGCGAGCCGTTAAGGATGATGCCGATATGTGCGCCGGTCGCTCCCGGCGTCGTGCCTCCCGCGACATTAGTACGTCCCTGTACGTCACCGTCATTGGGTCGAAGTTTGCTAATCAGGTGTAACAAAAATAACAATGAGCCGTCAGAAACCCGTGGCAGACCTGGGCCAAAACGGCCATCAAAACCTTTTAGGCTGTGTTCGTCTTTGATGTCTTGTTCGATTTTTTTCCAGTCCACGCCAAACGGTGGGTTGGACAGCATGTAATCAAATTTATCGGCATACAGTTGGTCGTTGGATAAGGTGTTGCCGAGTTTGATGTTTTTAACTTCTTGGCCCTTGATGAGCATATCGGCTTTGCAGATGGCGTAGCTTTCGGGATTGAGTTCTTGCCCGAAGCCCCGCATGACCGCTTGTGGGTTTAGCTCATGCACGTATTCCATGCCCGAAGACAAAAAACCGCCGGTACCTGCGGTTGGATCATAAATGGTGCGGATAATGCCCGGCTTGGTAAGTGCATCATCATCTTCCATAAACACCAGCGAGGTGGTGAGGCGGACAATATCGCGTGGGGTAAAGTGCTCCCCGGCGGTTTCATTTGAGCTTTCAGCAAAACGGCGGATCAGCTCTTCAAACACCAAGCCCATATCATGGTTAGAAATAGCCTTGGGGCTTAAGTCAGTTTGCCGGACCTTTTGCACAATCTTATAAAGCAGGTTGGCATCGTTGAGCTGGCCGATAAATTCATTAAATTTAAAGTGCTCAAAAATCTCGCGGGCATCTTTGGAAAAACCCTGGATATACGATTCTAAATTAGCAGCAATGCCCGCTTCACCGAGTTTGGACAAATCCATTTTGGAAATGTTAAAAAACGACAGGCCGCCGGTGGCCCGTAGCAGTAGTTTTTCCTGCGCTTCTTCGGGCAGGTTCATGGTTTGGATTTTTTCAACCTGAGCCAACACCGCTGCTTTGCTGTCTTCCAAAACACCTTCAAGGCGGCGTAACAGGGTAAATGGCAGAATGATGCGGCCGTATTGGCTTTGTTTGAAGTCGCCACGCAATAAGTCAGCTAACGTCCAGATGTAAGCGGCCAGGTTGTTGGTGTTTTGTGTCATAGTCCTTAATTATCTCGTGTATTCCAAAATCTGGCATAGGGTAACCCCATAAGCATATAAACGGCTACTCGGTAGGACAGAAAATATAGTCTAGGCGTTGGCCTTATGCCCTGCCCCTATCCGTTTAACCTGACTTTCGCTGCATCCAGCCTGCTCAGCGGTCTGTTTGATGGTATGGCCAGCCCCACGTAGCGCAACGGTACGCTGATGGGTCGTGGTGTCAGCGATACGGCCAGCGTATTTGCCAGCGGCCTTGGCAAGCTGGACACGGTTTCCAGTAAAAACCGGTGATGCCGGAAGTCTGGCTGGATCGCTTGATAGCGGCGGAATAGGCTGACCGGCAAGCACGCTGCTTGAATTACCCGCTCAAGGCCGCACGCTTTCCCCTTCATCGTGATGTGATGGGCTTTGAATGGCATGAAACACCGTTGCGGCAAGCCCACAATCTCATTTTAGTCGGTGGCGCCGGTACCGGAAAAACCTATTTGGCCACCGGCTTGGGAGCTGCCGCCATACACCAAGGCAAACGGTTGCGTTTTTATAAGGCTGTTGGTCTTGTCATTGGGCCGCATTACACACCGCTGCGATATTCTGGAAACAGGTAACGATCCTTATCGATTTAAACAGCGAAAAAAGGCGGTAGAAACCTAATAACCCTAGACGTTAATTGGAAACTTTTCGACGATCTTTCCGGGAATATTGTGGAAATTTTTCAAAGCCGCTTGACATTCCTTAACCCAACCGCTTTCAGCCAGTAAGCGAAGAACGTTAGTAAAAAAATTTGATTATGCACGATAAATATTAATTTTTGGCTTAAAT
Organism: Methylovulum sp.; assembly: GCA_028712695.1. GTDB lineage: Bacteria > Pseudomonadota > Gammaproteobacteria > Methylococcales > Methylomonadaceae > Methylovulum. The sequence continues at coordinate 25,671 of JAQTQZ010000042.1, forward strand.
TTTAGCCGCTAAAATTGTTTAATTATAATAATTGGTTTATATAAACCAATGCCTTCGCCAATTTGGATTTTGAATTGGATTTAACAATAAAATGCTGTATTTTTTAGCCCGGTTAATCTCTGGGAAATTGGCATTAAATCGACTATTTGGCCGGAGTACGGTATTAAACGGATCGAAGATATTCACACAAGATCACTCAAAGCGAATTTACAAGAACTGCTGATAAACTCAGACAATACGATGCTGGCAACACCATTTCCCATAATTCATCGTGACCCTTTTGACCGGTTATTGATGGCCAAATCGCATAACAATCAATACACTTAATCACCGTTGACAAAAAAATCGCCCAATACCACATGCCTTATGCCATTATTTTCTAGGGAAAAACAGCCCGACAAATCCATCAGACCTTTTTACCATAAGCTTCCATCTGCTTCTTGTACATGAACTCATTGTATTCTTTCTCGCTACCGAAGCCTTGGTTTTCCCATATTTCCACCACTTTCTTCTTTACGGACACTTCCTTTTCTTGCAGTTCCCAATCATGTCCCCAGTCTTCTTTCAGCGAGTTATTCAAAAATCCGGCATAGGATTTATCGGCTTTGGTATTACTGTACAAAATATTACGTTTGACATAATCAAAACCCTGCCTTTTCTCAAAGGCTTCTAAAGCCGACAGTATGGTTTTCTTGGCTTTGTGCTGTTCTGGAACTAATGCAAGCAATTGATCCAGTGATGAGAATATTTCATTACTTGGCTCCAGTAATTCAAGTAATGGGTTTTCTGGTCTGTCCGGTATGGATTTGAGGGGTTTCTTAATAAAGATCAGGAATCGAATGGCGCCTACCGCGCGTCCCTGTTTAATTTCGTCAAACTCAAAATAAAGGTCTGCCTTTTCCGCCAATTCTTTTTGGGTGGGTTCAAGGATACGATCCCTAAAATTACTGTAAAGCTTATATTGGTCTTTCCGTATACCCAACATATCCCGAAGTTGTTGCAATCCTATTTCGCGCTCCTTTAAGCGCTCATACTGCTTTAACAATGCGTACATCCGCATCGTGTACTGGCTTTTAAAGCTAAGCAACATTTCAAGCCTACTGGAAGTAAAATTACCTTTAAGCTGTAACAGATAAGGCTTTAATAGAGGGTCAAAGGTTAAATTAACAGCCCCGGTACCATCCATATAATCAGCGGAAGAAACCCAGTGGGTTTGCAACAATCTTCCGGGTTCCTGTATTTCTACAACCTTCCCTAACAAATTTTTAGTAATCTTCTTACAATCAGCATAAACATGATTTTTATTGATACCTAAAAAATCCGCCAATTCATGAAGGCTAATGCTATACGGCTTAAAGTCCTCATCATCCGGTTGAATTCTGGCTATCATTGTAAAGATAAGCCGTTGCTCACCTAACGTTAAATTATAGCGGGATTCAACTAACTCATTGGCTTGGGTGACTATTAACGAAGCAAGTAGCGGTTTTTTCTTTATTTTAGCCATGAAGCTTACCTAAATTGCCATATTTAATAAAATTGACACTGAATTTGTTATAGTTAAAATTTAACTATATGTTTTATAACATATTTTTAAAAAATTATTATTTTAAACATACGCGGTAAATCCAAAAAAACATTAGATTTCGGGTTCAAAAATGCACATATAAACCAAATTTGCCATAGCATACACTGAATTTGTTATAGTTCGCACTGAATTTGTTATAGTTCACACTGAATTTGTTATAGTTCACACTGAATTTGTTATAGTTCACACTGAATTTGTTATAGTTCGCACTGTTTTTGTTATAGTTCACACTGTTTTTGTTATAGTTAGCGTTATAACAGTATGATAAATAAAGAAAAAAATGCTTCGAAAACATATAAAACAATAAAAACATATAAAACAACTACAACTACGTGAACTTTTAAAATATCAATAGGTAGTAGTTAGTTTTTATGCAGGGATTTTTTAATTATTTTCCGACATCAATTTTCGTATTAAGAAACAAATTTTGGATGTCTTAGGCCTGATCTATTTAAATCCATTCTCTGCAAGATAACGGGCCATTAAATGGTTGCAACCACTAACATGCTGAATGAAGCTTTAGATAAGCGGTGAATTAGTATTTTAATAACTGATGTTACGCACCCCCATCCCAAAAAGCGTATCATTCCAGGATGGATAAAGAAAAAACCGAACTCTACACAGACTACCTGATCTGCAACCAAGGCTTAGCAACGGCGACGGGCTTGTCG
>JAQTQZ010000066.1 GCA_028712695.1 Methylovulum sp.
GTTTTCTTGCGGGCTGGTTCCAGCAGGTCTTTGACCTGTTCGAACTGCTCCCGGCTTATGTCACTGGGGTAAGTTTTTCTCATCCCGCTATTCTAAACGCTTGTAGGAGATATTGAACAGGTTCTTATATTCTCGGCAGGTGGCCGGCTGGTCAATGGCCGAGCACATGAGGGCTAAATTAGTGAATGATGCGTTATCGATGGCAGTTTGGAAACGTAAGCCAGCTAAGGGCTTGATTTGGCATACCGATAGCGGCAGCCAGCACGCCTCAGACGGTCATCGCGCACTGTTGCAGCAACATGGCATTATCCAGAGCATGGGCCGCAAAGGCAACTGCTCTGGATAATGCCGTTTCGGAAAGCTTCTTCCATGCGCTGAAAACAGAGCTGGCTCATCATCAGCGCCACCAAACCAGAGCCGAAGCTAAGCAGGATATATTTGAATATATCGAAGTGTTTTACAACCGTGAACGTCTTCATCCTGCCAATAACTGTTTGTCGCCAGTGGACCACGAAATGCAACTAAAATCTGCTTAACCGTGTGTCCGGAAAAATGTTGACATATCAGGCTTGCTGCGGCACACCGACCGAGGCAGCCAATACACCTCTGACAGGCTCCGAAAACTGCTTAAGCGACACGGCATCCGGCAAAGTAGGTCTGCCCCTTAGATATAACGCCGTCTCCGAGTGCTTTCTTCACTCCCCAAAACCGAATGCATCAACCATGAAAGCCATGCAATCCGTGAAGCTGCCAGAAAATCCATCTTCGGCTATCTCGAAGTCTTCTACAACCGATAACAGCCCCATTCTAACGATGGCTTAGAATTTGAAATGCAGAATAAAACGGCTTAACTTTGTGTACTGAAAAGTGTTGACACATCATTCAGCAGATGCGGGTAGAGGGTTTCATCCCCAAAAGACATAAATGGCAGACAGAGGCTTTGCTTTCCCGCTTCAGCCTGCCGACCTGTTCGGGACTCCATTGCTGTTCCAGCAGTGCATCAATCTCGCCCGCCAGCACTGGGGGCGGCTTGACCTCTTTGGGTTTATCCGCTTGGCGTTGTTGGGCTTTGCCATGCGCTTGCCGGTGCCGATAGCCACATTGGCCACGATTACGCCCCAGTTCACGGCTGACGGTCGATTGGCTGCGCCCCAATGCAAATAGCCGAATCCTCTAGCTTATGCCGTGTTTCGATATAATGCCTTTCCGGGGTAAGGCGTGTAAGCCCTAAAGCTCTCCCGCGAATCGTTTTTCGGGAGGCTTTTTGCCACATCTTGCTCCTGACCCCATGAGGTAAGGCCGCATCCCGTCTCGCCAAGCGGGTTATGCGCTTATGATACGAATTCGCCTCCTAAGAATTAATTATGTTTATCATTGTAAAGCGGCCTCCACAGCCTTGCGATTAAATCGCGGCGCAAGTAACTGAATAAATTCATACATATAACCACGAAGATAAGCGTCACGGCGGATACCAAGATAGGTGGTGCTAAGCGGAAACAAATGGCTTGCGTCTATCGCACTCAAATTAGTGTCACGCTCCGGTTGATAGGCTATATTTGCCAACAAGCCAATGCCGAGACCTAAGTTAACATACGTTTTTATAACATCCGCATCAATAGCAGTAAGGACTATATTAGGCGCCAGCCCTGCTTGGGTAAAAATACGGTTAACCAAAGATCCCCCAGTAAAGGTAAAGTCATAGGTAATCAAAGGGTACTTGGCGATTTTTTCCAGTGTCAACGGCGCATCAGCAAGCAAGGGATGTCCATGCTGGGTAATGACACAACGGTTCCATTGGTAGCAAGGAAAGCACTGTAATTTATCGTAAGAACTAATCACTTCAGTTGCTATGCCAATATCTGCTTCGTTATTGACAACTTGTTCTGCAACTTGGGTCGGCGTGCCTTGATGGATGTGCAGCTTAATATCGGGGTAACGCTGCATAAATAGGCTGACTATTGCAGGCAAACGGTAACGTGCCTGGGTATGGGTGGTCGCGACGGTTAGGCTGCCGACTTCTTTTTGGTTGAATTCTTCACTCACCCGTTTAATATTTTCTATTTCATAAAGCACCCGTTCGGCCATGCTTAGAATTAGTTTGCCCGATTCCGTCATGCTGGCAATCCGTTTGCCGCTACGCTGAAAAATATGCAGGTTAAGCTCTTCTTCCAGCAACTGTATTTGCTTGCTGACTCCCGACTGTGAGGTATGTAACGTATCGGCAGCTTGGGAAACGCTCAGATTTTGGCGCATAACTTCGCGTATATAACGTAATTGATGTAGCTTCATTAGTGCCTTTAACATTTTTTATTATAACTAAACAAGATAACCATAGAATAATATATCATTAATAGTTCTACGCTCCCACTGATATAGTAGCGCCATCTTTAAATTTAAGTAATAAATAGCGAAGGTTAGTTTTTATGAATGTGGCATATACTTTTTCTGGTTTTTTTGTGGGGCTGCTAGTGGGCGTTACCGGCGTTGGCGGCGGCTCATTAATGACACCATTATTAGTCTTTTTATTTGGCTTTAAACCCTCGGTTGCAGTGGGCACAGACTTGTTATTTGCAGCAATCACTAAAACTAGCGGTGTCTGGGTGCATCACACCAAGCACGGCTCGGTAGACTGGAAAATTGTCGCTTGGCTTGCCTCGGGCAGCATCCCTTTTGCCCTGATGACATTATTAGTCCTCAGGCACTTCATGGAAGTAGGTAAAGAGACATCAGGTGCGATTACATTTACTTTGGGTGTCGCACTGCTGCTAACGGCCGCTTCCCTGTTAGTACGCAGTGTGCTAATGCGTAATGCCGCAAAAAACAAAGCTGACGATACGATTGATGATGCCGATGATGATTTGGAAGTGGTCGGGCGTTTTCACCACTTACAGATACCCGCCACCATTTTTGTCGGTGCGGTGCTTGGAATATTGGTGACGCTGTCCTCAGTTGGCGCAGGGGCATTAGGCACGGTCGCGCTATTGTTCCTTTATCCTAAAATGAAGACAGTAAAAATTGTCGGGACGGACTTAGCCCACGCCATTCCGTTGACAGCGGTCGCCGGGCTGGGGCATCTCAGCCTGGGTAATGTTGATTTAGTGTTGTTGGGTAGCTTGCTGATAGGCTCATTGCCCGGCATCTGGATAGGAAGCCACTTGAGCGCACGAATTCCTGAACGATTTTTGCGCCCTGTTTTAGCGTCACTCCTTCTCATTATCGGTCTTAAATTTGTCCTACAATAAATCTGATGTAACCACACGAAACAGGAGGCTTCTCTATAAAATCACTGGAAAGACCTGCGAGAGCTTATATAACTGATGTTACGCAGGGTAGCTCCAAAAAGCGTATTATTCCGGGATGGAAAAAGAAAAAACAGAGTTATAAGTAGTAGTGCAAAAGTCTTTTAACAAGCAAGCCTCATTTCTATAGGCTTGTAGATATAAAAATGTTAAAGAATTTATGAACGGTTACTTACGTTATGAAGCATGGTTATTAACCAATAAAACTGATAAAAAAGATTGGGAACCAAAAAAACAGGACAAACGGAAATTAAACGACCTCATCAATTTATGGTTTGAAAAACACGAGCAATTCCTTAAAAGCGGTAAAAACCGAAAAGCGATGTTATCTAACTTGGCTGGAAAAACCGGCAACCCATACGGACAAGCATTAAACACGAGTGATTTTTCAGTTTACCGAAACGAACGGTTAAAAGCGGGAACCAGTAAAAACATGATGAACCATGAACAGGCATATTTAAGAGCGATGTTCAGCGAGTTAATCAGATTAGATGAATAGAAAGCAGAAAATCCAATAAAAATATTAGGCAACTAAAGTTAGACGATAAAGAGCTGGATTATAGCCAATACGATATAAATTGATGGTGTAAAAAAAGCGATGGCTAGGACTGCCCGTCCTTCGAGGACGCACGTCCTTATCAGATTATTTTGGATTGGCTATACCTAAAAACCGAGCAAATTGAAGAATTATTGTCTGAACTAAAAAAAGTGAAAGCGACTGTTACCACATAGCAAGAATATGTTTAGCAACTGGAGCAAGGCGGAGCGAAGCGAAAAACCTACTCGATACAGACATCAAAAACAATACCATCACCTACCGGGCCACCAAGAACGGTAAAAACAGAACCGTACCCATTTTAAAAGAATTTGAAGAATCAATCCCAATGAGGGAAAGCAGACTGTTTAAATACAGTTATTCAACATTAAAACGACGTATTAAAAACGTAACGTTCATACTGCAAAAAAGGCAATTAAGCCATATATTCCGGCATACATTTGCCAGCCATTTCATCATGACCGGTGGCAATATTTTGGTATTGCAAAAAATCTTAGGACACGGAAACCTAATAATGACAATGCGCTATGCGCACCTCGCACCAGATCACTTAGAAGAAACAACAAAACTAAATCCAATAGAATTTAAACTGGACACTTAAAGGACACTAATCAATAAAATAACTTATAAAAACATATAAACTATTGATTTAACTGGAGCCGATGGGCGGAATCGAACCGCCGACCCACACATTACGAATGTGTTGCTCTACCGACTGAGCTACACCGGCTGATTGAGAATCATAGAGCATTTTCCGATATTTTAATCGTTTGGGCAATCAATATGTATCAGGGAAAGACTGCTGTAACAAACAGGCATGATCTGCCGGTAATTACACAACCAATTTTACCTGTTCAAAAAAACCTGTTTCACAATCTGGCCGTTGAGCTTTTTTAATAGATATTCAAACGGTTGTATTTGGCTGCAATGCAAAGTCAATGGCATTTTGACCCAGTCGATGTAAGAAGAAATTGACGCGGCGCCAGTGGCGGTATCGCCATAGGCGCGGGTTAAGCCCCCAGCCTAGGGTGCAAATAATTTCGTGTAACAGTTTATTTTCAATACAGTAGAATTCCTTTAGGGAATCGCTGAACAAATCCCCTGAAATAAGATAATAGTGCCATCCATCGTCCTGACCATAAGTATCTACACAACTTTTCCCAAGAATTGCTGTGCAGTCGCTTTTAAAGCTTCCAATTCCTCTTGAGAGTCAGTATCCATAATTTTGGACATGACCAGAAACACCCGAAATTCACTGGCTTCCGGGGTGTTGTACCCACAGGGCATGAATCAGCGACGATTTCCCAAACCGTGGCACAGGCCATACTGGCGACCAGAAGGCGTTTGGCGATGGCCAAGGCGGATTTCCTGTTGCGAGGCTTAGAACTGGTAGTTGCCGATTTGACCAGTTTGAAAAAGCACTCGATTTGCCCTTGTGCCCTGTAAGCGCCAGCAGTAGCAGTACCAGAGGACAATAGTGGCGGCATCCACATCCTTGACGTTGGTCAACAACAGCCATTGTGCCAACACGTCGCCGTCTTCGTCCAGGATGCGGCTGACCACCAGCCTTGTCGACACCGGAACGCAGGAACAGCGGACTGTTTGCCTTTCTTTTGGCTGGGTTTGGCAGGACGCCCCAGCGCCACCTAGGCTTGTGCCACCCACTGCCAATAGGTCTTGCCGTGGTAACTGACTTGCCGAGTCTTGCTGAATGCCGGTTCTTGAGCCACCACCCAGTTTTAGTTTCAGCGATTCAAGATTTGGCGCGGGGCATTAAGCCTGAGGCAGCCCCCCCTCTTCCGTTTTACAGGCCGTGGGCTTGCCCACGTAGTCCGTTTTGGGATTGTTCTTGACCCGCACCAACCAGCGGCTGCCAGCCGCATCCCAACGGCGGATGTGGCCGACCGAACCGCCTTCGCGGCCGATCAGATGCACCAAGGGTCTGGGAAAGCCTTGGCTATCCAAGTGCCGGATGCAATCACTCACTTCCTCCAGATGGTGTTTGGCGGGGATGTCGTATCGCCGTAGGTGGCGTAGCTCCCATCGGCGCTGACCAGCCGCTGTGCCACCGGTGCCAGCGGCAACTCCGTCCGGTCGCTGACAATCAGGCTGGATTGCAGGCCATATCCCATATCGGTTTCGTGCGTGACACCCACACGGGGCGCTAGTGGCGTAAGTGTCAGTTTTGTTAAGGTGCTTATAGCTTAGCTGAGACCAGTCATTTATGCCCCTGAGGGTATGCACGCATAAGGCATAACTGGTTGCAATGTCGGACGATGCCCTCATGTGGCTGCCGTGAGCGGATCCTGGAGTATCGGCAGGCTGGCCGACCCGTTCGCGTGGAACCGCCAAGCGGCATGGGTACTGGCGAAGCTACTGATTTTGTCTGGCAATACCTTTAATCCAGCACTTAGGGGTTCGCTTGAATTCATATGTTCAAGAACTAATTGCTGATGGCCCGTATTCCCCATCCAAAAGGATAAGGATGACAAGTCGTATAGGGTTTGCGTAGGTGGGTG
>JAQTQZ010000010.1 GCA_028712695.1 Methylovulum sp.
GTTGGCGGGTAATGGCGCTGAACAGTGGCTACAAATGGCCATTATTGTGCCTCCAAGATAGTGTTTTTGTTGCTGCGCCATTGCTGGGGCAGGGTACTAATCTGTGGCTGTACGTAATTGCCGCTTTATAGCGTCAAAAGTCGCCATTGTTATTCTCGCGCCAGATAAAATCAGGGGGCTAATTGTATGCCAATAGGGCGCTGATTTCAGTGTTGCAGCTTGTTTTTGTGCGACTAGCCTCATTTATCCACCAGATAAACATCATAACGCAGCAATTTGCCTTGAAAACTGACATCCGGTTTGCCTCCCAGCGGCTCGGCATAATCCGGGCTTTTTACCACCACCCGTTTGTTTGCTGTAGCCAATGCCGCTGCAAAAAGCTGTTCTTTGTCATCATCATCGCCGAGCAAATCCCGCAATACCCGCATTGATTTTTTTGCCAACGCCGATTTTTTACGTTTCGGTGGAAACATCGGGTCAAGATAAATACAATCAGGGCGCGTGGGCAGCGAACTTAATAGTGCAATGGCATTGCCCGTAAGTAATTTGGGTGGCTGGAGCTGGAGGTTTTGCATCCAGTTTTGCTGTGCCAAGCGGTTGAAACCATCTGCCAATAACGCCGCCATAACGGGTGAGCGTTCAATGCACAGCACTTCGTACCCCATGCGGAAAATAGCCAGACCATCTTGCCCCCAACCAGCAGTCGCATCAACAACACGGGTTGTTTTTCGCCCGATAGCTTGTGCCAACGCACCTTGCTTGGGTGCAGGCCAAGAGCGTTGTTCACCGTTGCGTGGCTCAATATCGACGGATAAACCGCCTTTTTTTAGCAGCTCCCGGTCAATCAGTTTTAGTGCCCCCTCGCGCCAGCTTAAAAAAAAGGCTTCTTGGGTGTCGGCGCTAACGGCATGATAAAGCGGGACAGCCAGTGTGTCCGCCAGTTGTTGGAAGGGCAGGCTATCGCCAATGCCTTCATAAAGCACGGCGAGATTGCCTGCGTAGGGTTGTGTTGTGTTCATTCGATTTATTGGTTTTGCGCTGCTGAAGGTATCGGTCACTTAATTTACTGCCATAATAAAGGACACCCGAAAATATAATTACCCACCATTTTAAACCACTAAAGGTAATGTCATGTACAGCGTAACTATTATTCCGATGCTTAACGACAATTACAGCTATTTGATACACGATACCGAATCGCAGCAAACTGCCGTCGTAGACCCGACCCTAGCCCAGCCAGTCCTGGATGTGTTGGCGGCTAATGGCTGGCAACTTAACTTTATTTTTAACACCCATCACCACGGCGACCATGTCGGTGGCAATTTGGAGCTGAAACAAAAAACCGGTTGCAAAGTGGTTGCCGCACAAGCCGACCAGTACCGCATCCCAGGTTACGACCTTGGAGTTAACGACAACGAGGTGGTTATGCTGGGCAATCTTGCCGCCCACATTATCGCCACACCAGGCCATACTAGCGGGCATATTGTCTATTATTTTGCCGACCACGGCCTGTTGTTTTGCGGCGACACTTTGTTTGTTATGGGTTGTGGGCGGTTGTTTGAAGGCACTGCGGAACAATTGTGGCACTCGTTGCAGAAATTGAAACGCTTGCCGGAGGCCACCCGCATTTATTGTGCCCACGAATATACGCAAGCCAATGGCCGGTTCGCGTTAAGTGCGGAACCAGATAACCTGGCTTTGCAACAACGCATATTAGCTGTTAAGCAAGCAAGGGAAAATGGCCAGCCGACAGTGCCGTCAACCATCGCGCAGGAACTGGCGACCAATCCTTTTTTTAGGGAAGATAGCCCGGCCTTGCAGAAGGCTATTGGCCTGTCTGGTAAAAGCGCACTGGATGTGTTCACCGAGTTGCGCAAATTAAAAGACCGCTTTTAAGCGGGGCTATAGTGCATGCGTTCTGGACAATGGCTGACACGATTGCTGGTTTTTTAGGCTCGGCAATCGTGTGGTCGCTAAAATTATGGGTAGTGGGTTAAATCTATAATTCCAGTTCGTAACGTGGAATGCAAACTTGGATTTGCGCCAGTACAAGCCTAGGCTTGTACTCCAACCACCAGATTTAACCCACTACCAAATTATGAATAACAATACTGGGCGATATGGGGCGTTTGGAGTAAATCAGGCGCGGTGTTGCTCGGCAAAATTGCCATGACTAATTTATCGACAACACGCAGGACATCTTCTTTGCTACGGGCATCAAGGCGCGTGACTGCGCAACTAAAACCATGATCGCGGACATACTGATGATATTCAATCAGTAAGGTATTGGTGTTGTTGTCGTCATAGTGGGTAATGGCGACAATTGCAGGATATTTCTCTAAAAAATCTTTATGAAATTGCAGGAAATAATTCAATTCACCTAAAGGGTTGGTATGGCCGTTATCAATCATAATAACCATGCCTTTTGCACCTTTGCATAATAGGCTGGCCATAAAGTCAAAGCGCCGTTGCCCAGGTGTGCCGTAAATGTGTAGCTTAGCGCCATGAAGATGGACAATGCCGTATTCCAACGCGACAGTGGTTGAAGGCTTGCGGTGCAGGGCGTCAGCTTCACTCGCTTTAGCCTCTGTGCCCGCAATTGGCACTTCGCTGATTGCATTAATGCTTGATGTTTTGCCAGAACCTACATTGCCGACAAAAACCAGTTTAAGCGCTTTTGAATGATTCATAATTAATTCACCTTTACGTTAATGATTTTTCAAAATGACTTCTATACCTGCAACTCGATTTTCTGATGAAATGAAGCAGTAAGCCCAAGCTGGTTTATGCTGGGGAGGTGATAGGCAGGGCATGAGTTGCTTTACCAAGCTATCGGTTTTTATTAGAGGATGGTATGGCTACGTCCCTAAAAGAAGCGGGAAGGCGGGAACAGCCTGGCCTCCGGTTTTTGTTCGCAATATGCGACCGCTCTATGGAATGCGTTATCGGCATTAATAGGCCCTAAAATGTCGCATAGTGTGGTGTAAACCACATGCACCAAGTCAGCCAGCATTTTTTCGTTAAGTGCTGTTGCCCAATCGAACTTGTCGGGGCTGTCCGCCCATTGCATGATGAGGTCGAAACTTTGTTTGTTTTGTTGGCTGTCGCCTTTTACATGCTCTAGCATGATGGGGAAGAAATCCACATCATCCGCCAGGCCGGCAATAATCTGCTGCATAAAATACGAAAATATTAAGACAGGTAACGGCAGCGCTGCTGTCTCCTCAGGGAGGGGCGGTTGTGGTGCTGGTGCAGCGGCGGGTGCTGGACTAGGTTCTACGGCTTTTTTGCTAAGTGTGGATTGCTTATTGCCCTGCGCTAAGGCCAATGGGTCTACTAATGAGTCGGTATTTTCAAACATCATCTGGTGGAAGCGGCTATACAAGGATTTGCGTATTTCCCCTCCGATCCCAAATTCTGTGCATATTTTGCTGATATAGGCAATCAAGTTACTGACGCTGTCAGTCTGATACCCCCGCTCTAATATTTGCACCGATTCCATAAGCTGTTGTTCGTTAAGAAATGGCTGGAAGCACGCCCAGGCCACTTTTCTTCTGCGTTGTCTCATCTCATGATTCATGGTCGGCCACCTCTATGCGTCTGCATCTAAGCGTTTTTGAAATTCAGGGTAACCTATCTCAAAATGCTCGGTGTAATCCAAACCGCGCTGTTCATGCAACGTTGACGCTTTAACACCCAAGCTTTTGTCCAGCAGTTTAAAGAAACCGTAAGCAACCGGAAATGCCCACAAAAATCCGGCAACTACTCCGGCCAACTGCACTAAGAGTGCCGAAAAGCTAAAATCGCCTTGCGGAAACAGCGCCACCGCGAGTGTTCCCCAAGTACCGGCAACGCCATGCACGGCAACCGCCCCGACCACATCATCCAGTTTGAATCTGTCCAATAGATCAACGGCGATAAGGTAAAAAACTCCGCCCACCAAGCCGGCAATAATCGCCGTCAGTGGCGATAAAGTCGCCGCCCCTGCGGTGATGCTGACTAAACCGGCAATACTGCCATTGATGGTGGCTGACAGTAAGATGGGCCGTTTTTTCAGATACATAAATAGCAAAGCGCCTAAGCCACCCGCACATCCGCCCAAGTGGGTGTTTAACAAGATCAGGCCTAAATTATCCTGTTCTAGGCTGCTGATACTGCCGCCATTAAAACCAAACCAACCCATCCATAAGATAAAGCCGCCTAACGCCACAAACGGCAGGTTATGGCCTGGGATTTCCCGTGTTTCTCCTTGTCTGGAATAGCGTCCCAACCGGGGGCCTAATACTATAATGCCAGCTAACGCGCACCATCCGCCAATTGAATGAACCACAGTAGATCCGGCAAAATCGACAAATCCTAAAGTCGCCAGCCAGCCGTTTGCGTTCCATGTCCAACTGCCAAACACAGGATAAATAATGCCCGTCACTATGGCGCTAAAAAATAGGTAAGCCGTAAAGTGCATCCTTTCCGCCACTGCCCCGCTCACAATAGTCGCTGCTGTGGCGGCAAACATGATTTGATAGGCCAGTTTTATCGCTTCCGTATTAGTCAGCTGTTGGGAGAAAAATTGGTCTATGCCTAACCAGCCTGTTGGGTTATCGCCAAACATTAAACCAAAGCCCAATGCCCAAAAAAGTATCCCGCCCAAACACATATCCATGTAATTCTTCATTAATACGTTAACGGAGTTTTTTGCCCGTGCCGCCCCCGATTCCAGAAAAGCAAATCCTGCCTGCATAAAAAACACCAGCACCACGCATACCGCCACCCAAACAAGCTGTAGTTCACTCATAAATAGTCCTTCTTAAGTAAAAATAACATTCCGCTGGATAACAATACAAATGTCGTGCCAAATCAAAGGATGATAGGGTAGCTGCAGAAACTTATTGTCAGTTACGGCATAAGCTCCGCAAATATCGGTTATGTCATTGATTTAATAGATTGCCAATAAAAAAATATGACTTCACCGGCGGGCAAATTTAAAGGGGATATAAAACATACCGCACTATTTTGGTGCTGATATTAAGGCAAAGTCCATTTATAGGGCGTATTTTGCGTTGACACGCGCTCATGGTAGTGGCAGGTGGGGATGTTAATCTCTTGATGGCGCGTAGATGCTCAGGATGCCTTTACAAGTAAGGCGTATGATTTTAAGGACGAGCTAAACACATCGGTTTCACTTTTAAAACCAATGGCCCAGCCACGTGGCCAGTAATCCGGCAACAACAGCAACCAATAGCGTGCCTATGACCCACCGTCCCAAAACAAAGCCACCGATAGACCCTGAAAAAATGCCTTTAATGCCCGAATTGACCGAGACTGCAATCAAGATAGCTCTGGCGGCCACCGGTAGGCTTAACGCATGCTGGCTCATGCGTGACATGCTCAGGGTGATAGGGTCCACATCGGCGAGCCCCGAAGCGGCGGCTAAGAAATACGTGCCCATGTTGCCGAAATACATTTTTAGCAAATTGGACAACAATAAAATGATGGTTAAAAAGGCCCCGAATTTTAAGGCCATCCCTATTTGAAAGGGGTTTTCAAGGCTTAATTCTTCATTGGTACGGAATCCCCACGCTGTTCGCCACAGCAAAAAGGCACTCAGATAAGTGAACAGGCTCATCACCAGCAATGCGGGCAGTAGCAGGCGGGACAGGCCAGGATTGATAATCCATGTCAATAGGAGGGTACGGGCAAACATCGTGGCGCAGGCGGTTAAAATACCCGCCGCCAACACCCGCTCATTGCGGGGATATTGGCTTGATAATCGGGACAAATTAAGTGTGACCGCCGTTGATGAGACCAGGCCACCGAATGCGCCTGTTAAAACTGGGCCATGACGGTTACCCAGTATTTTGATGGCAAAATACCCCAAGTAAGAAATGCCTGCGATTAACACCACCATCCACCAGATATGGTACGGATTAAAAGCAGCCCATGGCCCGTAACCCTGATCGGGCAATATCGGCAGGATCACCACCGAAATCAGCAATAACTGCAAGGTCGCTTCCAGCTCTTGCTGTGCCAGTTTTTTCATCCAGCCATGCAGTAACGGCTTAAAGCCCAGTAACGAAGTGATCACTACCGCCGCCGAACAGGCGACCGTGATATGGCCAAATACGGTGAGCGTCCCTAACGCAAAGGTAATCAATGAGGCAATGATGCTGGTGATGCTTAGGTCTTCCAATTTATTCAGACTTTCACGGTAAGCCACCAGCAAAACCAACGTTAGCCCCAAAAAACCGAAGCCTATCAATAAGGGGGTTACTTCCTTCGCCAAAATGCCCCATAGCCCACCGAGCAAACTAATTAGCCCGTAAGTCCGCAATCCTGCAACACGCATCCCTTCATCCCTGTTGCGGGCATGCCACCCCCGTTCTAAACCGATAAGCAGGCCTATTGCTAAAGCAATACCTAACAATTTGAAACTTTCCAGATCACTCACATCTAATATCCCAGCTAAAATTAATATGTTCAATTGCCAAAGTGCCTGCTTATTGGGCGTCGCTCTTAAAACACGTTCTTAGCAATAAGTTACCAACAACCTTACGGTGAATCTTATGCCCTCAACACCTAAACACAATAACCGATTGATCCCAACCATTCTTATCATCGGCTTGGTTATCGCCGTGTTGAGTTATCTGTTCCATCCTGACGTAGGGGAGTTCAGTTTGTTTATCAACGGTGAACCCATCGCCGAGCCATTAGGCCGGTTTGCCGCTATCCCTACCGCATTAGCTGTTATGTTTGTTGCCGGTGCACTTAGCGTGTTGATTTTTTTAGGCGTGGGTATCGTCTTATTTTTCGCGACCCTGTTTTTCGCCATGTTGGGCATTGCGCTTATCGCCCCATTCCTTTCGCCGTTACTGGTGGTTATTTTTTTGATTATTGTGCTCATGGCGTTTAGCAGCAGTGACAGTGAGTGAAGGTTTAAGGTGCAATTATGCCCTGAGCCAAATAACTTTCGGCATAATTGAAGACAATATCGGCATCAGGAAGCACTAGCGATTCTTCCTTGTCCGCGTAGTTAAGCCGGAACAAGATGTCCTTGATGACATTGATACGGGCAGTCTGCTTGTCATTCGCCCTGACAATCGTCCAAGGGGTATTGATGTGATGGGTTCTGGCGAACATGATATTCCGCGCAATGCTGTAGTCATCCCAGTGCTTTTGCGCGGCTTTATCAATAGGGCTTATTTTCCATTGTTTCAGCGGATCGCGTTCACGTTCTTCCAGACGCTTTTTTTGTTCTTCCTTGCTAATATCCAAGAAATACTTCAGCAGCTTAATGCCTGAGCGCACCAGCATTTCTTCAAAATTGGGCACGGTTTCCAAAAATTCATAATATTCATCTTCAGTGCAAAATCCCATCACCCGTTCCACCCCGGCGCGGTTATACCAGCTCCGGTTGAACAGCACCATTTCTTGTGCGGCGGGGAGATGCCCCGCGTAGCGCTGGAAATACCAGCAGCTTTTGTCACGGTCAGACGGCGCACCTAACGCCACGGTGCGCACTTCGCGCGGGCTGAGATATTCAACAATCCGTTTTATCGTGCCATCCTTACCACCCGCATCACGGCCTTCGAAGATAATCAAAACCTTATCGTCATGCTTGATGATATGCTTCTGTAGCTTGACCAGCTCGATTTGTAGGGCTTTTAACGTGTGCTTGTAATGCTTTTTAGGTTCGGTTTGTTTATCTTGATCTTTTGTCATACGTTACTCCCGCTGTGAAATAAAAGTTTCGAAAAACACCTTACAACGCTAATAATATACAGCTTGCCGTTATCCATAATGGATTTTAATCTTACAAGTACAGGCTGTGCCGTTGGGTATAATCACGCTTGAGCTTTTATTCATCATCATATAGTATTGAGTCAATACCAACTGGAGTCCGTCATAATGAAAATAACAAAATCGTTACCCCTGTCTGTCTTAACCGCTCTGCTATTGCCTTTGGCAAACTTTGCCATAGCGGATGAAGGACAAAAAATGCACCAACTCTACGAGGACAATTGTGCCAGTTGCCATGGTTCCGACCACGGCGGCTATTTGGCGCCGGCGCTAAATGCCGACACGCTCAAAGGCCGCAGCCCCACCGCCTTACGCACGATTGTCATGGCAGGCAGTTTTGATACGCTAATGCCTCCGTTCTACGGCAAGTTGACCGATGACGAGATACGCGGCGTTATCAAACATCTGCAAAACACGCCTAAATTGCCTAATCCACCGTTTACCATCGATGACATGAAAGCGTCGCTGAAAGTTTATGTCGCCGATGAAAGTAAGTTGCCCAGCAAACCGGCTTACGCTATCGACAACATGGATGATGTCATCGGCGTGGCAGCGCGTGGCAAATACGGACGCGGTGAAGGTTCACGGGCAATCTTCATCAACAGCAAAACGCACCAAAAAATCGGCGAAGTGCCCACTGGCACTGCTGCGCACATCATTGACTACAATCCTGCCAACCCCCGCTGGGCCTATGTCAAAACCGACACCGCCGAGATTTTTAAAGTTGACTTATACTCCATGCAAGCCGTGCGCAGCATCAAAACTGGCTGGAACGGGCCTGGCATGGGCGTATCGCGTGACGGCAAATACATCATGGCGGGTTCGTTCGTACCGCACAATGCGGTAATTTTGAACGCGGACACTTTAGAACCGCTGAAAACGTTTGAATTGGAAGGCATAGACCCTGACGGCAAGCAAGTCAGCTCCGATTCCGGGATGATCATTGGCACGCCGTTTGATGATATTTTTGCCATTGCTCTGGAAAACGCCGGACAAGTCTGGGTGGTTGACTTGAAAGACGGCTTTCCCGTCACCCGCATCACCGATGTCGGCCATCATTTGCATGATGCGTTCCTGACCCACGGCGGCCGCAAGCTGATGATCGCCTCTTACGATGACAGCATCGTCGCCGCGATTGACCTGAAAGACCGCAAAATCATCAAAAAATTGGCTGCCGGTTGTGTGCCGCACGTTGGCGGCGGTTCTGCCGTTGTTGTTGATGGCCGTACTTTAGGCTTTGGCACCAACTTTGGCGATTGCGACAAAACCGTCGTCAGCGTTTGGGATCTGGACAAAATGGAAGTGGTTAAACAGATACCCGTCTCCGGTGGCACCGAATCCCCCGCCGCCCATGCCAACGCGCCGTATGTTGCCGTGGACATCATTAGCAAAGACAGACGTGCCCGCACCGTGCAACTGATCGACAAGAAGACTTTGGAAGTCGCCAAAACCTTGGATGTTGGCGGTCATGCTTACTTCCCCGAATACAGCGCCGACGGCAAGTTCCTCTACGTCAGCGCCGGTTACAGCGGTGATGAAGTGGTCGTTTATGATTCCACCAGTCTGGAAAAAGTCGCTTCGATCAGCATGGAAAGCCCCGCCGGTATTTTCTCGCATGGGCGGGTACGTTACATGACGCGTGGTCTGTCGCCTGATGAAATCAAAGGAGCCAACTAATGAAGCGCTTGTTGCTTTCAGGATTGCTGACGTTGTGCTTTGCCACTGCCGACAACGTCAGTGCGGCGGTTATTTATGCCGGACAAGCACGGGCAGCGGCGGTGTGTTCGCAATGCCACGGCATTAAAAACCCATCTGCCGAAGCGCCATTCCCGCCCTTGGCCGGACGCGACGAGGCCTACTTGCAAACCGCCCTTAAACAATACCGCGATAAAACCCGCAAGTCCGACATCATGAACGCGATTGCCGGTTCTTTATCGGATGCCGACATTGCCAATGTTGCGGCGTATTACGCTAAGTTGAAACCTTGATGTGGTTATCAAAGGGAGTGAAAAAGCCTATTTTTTCACTCCACCTTTTTTTGACGCTCTGCTTGCCCATATCTAGCGTTTGGGCAACAGAACCCTCGCCAGCACGGCAAACCGAACTGCTCAACCTGCTCAAAAACGACTGCGGAGCCTGCCACGGCCTAACCTTACAAGGTGGCATGGGGCCTGCGTTATTGCCGGAAAGCCTCGCCGGAAAACCGGATGAGTTGCTGGTGACAACCATTTTGGAAGGTCGTAAGGGTGCGGCTATGCCGCCTTGGAAGCCGTTTATGACTCGGGATGAGGTGGTTTGGTTGGTTGGTGTTTTACGGGGAGGGAAGCGGTAAATTAAGTCGGGTCGCCATAACGTAATCACATCCCCCTTATCTATCTGGCCGATTAATCGGCTATTTTTTCCAACGCGTTGAGCAAGTTGATCAATTTAGTTGAATGCAGCCAAGCTGTTTGTTTGGCATTTTCAATATCAGGGTTGTTTTCAGTGATATCAAAAGCTGTTTCGTGGAAAGCAATATGGGTTTTTTCCACAATATTTATAAGATTTTGTTTATCATGCGAAAACGCATCCATATTTGGTTTTATTTCAGAATAAAACATTTTTCCAAAAGCGCATTCAGTAGGTTTTTTATGGTTAAAGACCGCGTTATGGTTGAGGCATTTTTGTATGCCATTGATATATAAAATATGTTGCGCCATAAAAAGGCTAAAAGAAATATTGGCCATATTATCCGTCCCTATGGATTGCAGCAGGTCAGCAATGGTGGGTTGTGGTTTAGCCGTTGAGATCACAGCCGTTATTCCGGCAGGGATGTAAGCTATTTTTAGACCAATTCAAACCCAATCGCTACCTTATATTGTTATAGTGATTTTATGATTGCCGCGAAAGCGATAGGCAAAGCAATTATCAGTTTGTTATTGATTTAATATATTATTATATTTTAATAAATATGCAAGTTTTTGCACTTCGTAGCAGGCAAGGCTTTGTCCTGGCTGGTGTGTAAGGTTGGGAGGACGCGGTGAAGCCTAATATTTACCGCTCCGATGGATTGCCGTCACTTTCCTTGCCATTATCTTGTGGCAGGGGATTCATTAATTGCCTATAGGCCTGAGAAGGCTTGCTATATTTTCATTGTTGATTAGCGTAAAGGGCGGATGCTAACTTGATTGCTTAAAGTGAAGTTTGAGGGCGGGTAAATCTGTTACAATGTTGCGCATATCAAGCAATGCGGATGGTATAGCAACCATCACGCGTATCGAAGACCTTCAACTTTATCATCAGCAGAAACTCCGTGGATTTAAAACATATCAGAAATTTCTCCATTATCGCACATATCGACCATGGCAAATCAACCTTGGCAGACCGGTTTATCCAGATTTGCGGCGGTTTGACTGACCGCGAAATGTCGGCTCAGGTGCTTGATTCGATGGATATTGAAAGGGAGCGCGGCATCACCATTAAAGCGCAAAGCGTCACCTTGGATTTCAAGGCGAAAGATGGGGAAATTTACCAGCTCAATTTTATCGACACACCCGGGCATGTAGACTTTTCTTATGAAGTCTCCAGGTCGCTGGCTGCTTGCGAAGGCGCGTTGCTGGTGGTCGATGCCGCACAAGGCGTGGAGGCTCAAAGTGTCGCCAATTGTTACACGGCGATAGAGCAGGGGCTCGAAGTCGTGCCGGTACTGAACAAGATCGACTTGCCATCCGCCGAGCCTGAGCGGGTGCAGTCTGAAATAGAAGAGGTTATTGGGATTCCGGCGGATGAAGCGCTGATGATTAGCGCAAAAACTGGCTTAGGCGTTAAAGATGTGTTGGAACAATTGGTGATTAAAGTGCCGCCGCCGCAAGGCGATATTGACGGGCCGTTGCAAGCGTTGATTATTGACTCTTGGTTTGATAGCTATTTAGGGGTGGTGTCGCTGGTTAGGATTATGCACGGCAGCATCCGCAGAAAGCAAAAGATCACTATCATGTCAACCGGAAAATCATTTCTTGCCGAAAAAGTGGGTGTTTTTACGCCTAAGCGTCTGGAAAGGGACGTGCTGAATACCGGCGAAGTGGGTTTTCTGGTTGCAGGTATTAAAGATATTTTCGGCGCGCCGGTCGGTGACACAATTACTTGGACTGACAAACCGGCTAAAGAGCAGCTCACCGGATTTCAGCGGGTGCAACCACGGGTTTTTGCCGGGCTCTATCCGGTCAGTTCCGATGACTACGAAGATTTGCGCGAGGCATTGAACAAACTGAATCTCAATGATGCGGCGTTGCAATTTGAACCTGAATCATCCCAGGCCTTGGGTTTTGGCTTCCGGTGCGGATTTTTAGGCATGCTGCACATGGAAATCGTGCAAGAGCGGCTCGAGCGTGAATACGATGTCGATTTGATCACCACGGCTCCGACAGTGATTTATGAGGTCATCACCCATAATGGGACAGTGCTGATGGTTGATAATCCGGCAAAACTGCCGGATATAGGGGTGATTAAGGAAATCCGCGAGCCCATTATCCGCGCTAATATCCTCGTGCCCGAAGCTTATCTGGGCGGGGTGATAAACCTTTGTATAGAAAAGCGTGGCGTACAGAAAGATATGCAGTTTGCAGGACGCCAAGTGTCATTGCATTATGAAATGCCGCTTAGCGAAGTTGTGCTGGATTTTTTTGACCGCCTAAAATCGGTTAGCCGTGGCTTTGCTTCATTCGATTATGAATTCCTGCGCTTTCAGGAAGCTGATCTGGTCAAATTGGATGTGCTGATTAACAATGATAAAGTCGATGCCTTGTCGACTATTGTCCATAAAGACATGAGCCAGAATCGTGGTCGCGACCTAGTGGAAAAAATGAAAGATTTGATTCCTCGGCAAATGTATGAGGTCGCGATACAAGCGGCGATAGGCGCTAAGGTTATTGCCCGTTCTACGGTTAAAGCGATGCGCAAAAATGTGACGGCCAAATGTTATGGCGGCGACATTAGCCGTAAGAAAAAATTGTTGGAAAAGCAAAAAGCCGGAAAGAAACGTATGAAACAAGTCGGCAATATTGAAATCCCCCAAGAAGCGTTTTTGGCGGTTTTGCAGCTTAACAAGGAATGATCCGGCTTTTCCCTCATACACTGATTACTTATAACCTACAGACTTAACTATTATGGATTTTGATTTCTCTTTTTTCCTGCTGCTGGCAACGGTGGTTACGGGCACACTCTGGGGCGGCTATCTGCTGTACCTAAAAACGCAAGGCGCGACATTTGACGAAGAAAATGAGCCAATAATTGTCGAGTATGCGCGGTCATTTTTTCCGATAGTGCTGATAGTCCTTTTGTTGCGCTCATTTTTGGCCGAGCCGTTCCGTATCCCGTCAGGCTCTATGATGCCTACCTTGTTGGTGGGTGATTTTATTCTGGTGAATAAATTTACTTACGGTATTCGCCTGCCGGTCATTAATACTAAAGTGGTGGAGATAAACGAACCGCAACGCGGCGATATCGTCGTGTTCCGCTTTCCTAAAGACCCAAAAGTCGACTATATCAAACGGATTATTGGTTTGCCCGGGGATAAAATTGTTTATGAAAATAAAAAACTGACTGTCAATGGGGTGCCGGCCAAGCAAATTTCATTAGGACGCTATGAAGGGGTTGGTCAGGGACGGGACATGACCGGTGCCGAGCACTTGTTGGAAGACCTGACTGGCGTTGAGCACAGTATTTTAATCAGGGATGGCGCGCTTTCAGCGGAGGGCGTTTATGTGGTGCCTGAACATAGCTATTTTGTCATGGGAGATAATCGTGACAACAGCAACGATGGCCGTTACTGGGGGATGGTGCCTGAAGATAATCTGGTCGGAAAGGCGTTTTTTATCTGGATGAGCTGGGATTGGCAATATAAAGGTGTCAGTTTTGAACGTATTGGTACGGTACTCAAATAATCACTCATAATAAGGGGGAAGAGGCATGAAGACAGCATTTAAACGTCAACGCGGTTTAACTTTTATTTCGTTGGTTTTTGTTCTTGGCATAGTCGGTTTTTTTGTCTTGCTGATTTTTAAGATAGGCCCTATTTATTTGGATCACAGCAAAGTTGCTAGTGCATTGGCGGCGGTTGAAGAAGCGCCTGATGCAGCGACGCTAAGTGAGCAGGATATTAGGGAAATGTTGCGCAAACGCTTTGATCTCAATTATGTGAGTGATGCCAGCGATAGTGACATCAAAGTGTATAAAAGCGGTTATTATCTGAAAGTTGAAATTCAGTATGAAGTGGTTAGGAAAATTATGGGCAATTTGAGCGTGTTAGTGGAGTTTGATGACGTTGTCGAGGTGGGTAAGCAGTGATAAAAAAGCCGGAAGCCTTAGCCAAAAAGCTCGGGTTGACATTTAATGACCCTAAAATTTTTACGACAGCGTTAACCCATCGTAGTTTTAGTGCGAATAATAATGAGCGTCTGGAATTTTTAGGTGACTCAATCTTAGGTTTTGTGATTGCCCAAAAGTTGTATGACCAATTTCCGGAGGCCAGTGAAGGTGCGTTAAGCCGGATAAGGGCGAGTTTGGTCAATGAAACGTCATTGGCTGAGTTAGCTAGAAAACATCAGTTAGGGGAGTATTTGTTGCTAGGCCCGGGTGAGCTGAAAAGCGGTGGGTTCCGCCGCGACTCTATCCTGTCGGATGCGCTGGAAGCGATTATGGGGGCGTTGTTTAAAGACCAGGGTATTGTGGCTTGCCAGCAGTGGATAGAAATATTGTTTGCGGATAAATTACAGGGGTTGTCGTCAACGCATGGCCAAAAAGACCCTAAAACACAATTACAAGAACTCATGCAGGCGAGAAAACTGGATTTGCCTGACTATACGTTATTGACCATGACTGGGCCTTCGCACGAACAAACCTTTAAAGTGCAATGCACCATATCGTTAATAGCCGACATCTCTATTGGTACCGGCATATCCCGAAGAAAAGCCGAGCAGGCGGCGGCAGAAAAAATGCTTGAATTATTAAATAAGGCTGATTAATGAATTGTGGTTTCGTAGCCCTGATAGGGCGGCCTAATGTGGGCAAATCAACACTAATGAACCATTTGCTGAAGCAAAAAATCAGCATTACTTCGCGTAAGCCGCAAACGACCCGGCACCGCATATTGGGTATTAGCACTACCACCGCAGGGCAAGCCATCTATATGGATACGCCCGGCATGCACAATAATGAGAGCCGCGCGTTAAACCGGCACTTAAACCGCACCGCAGAAGCCACTTTGTTGGGTGTCGATGTGATTGTCTGGTTGATTGACGGGTTGTCTTGGCACGAATACGATGAAGTTATCTTTAAGAAACTGGAGCAGGCTGGTTTGCCAGTGATTTTGGCGGCTAATAAAGTTGATAAGGTTAAAGACAAGGAAGATATTCTAGCGTTTTTTGCAACGGCCCAGCACCGTTTCCCCTTTGCACATTTAATCCCTATTTCAGCCTTAAAAAACACCAATCTTGAGCGCTTGGAAGGGCTGATTATGGAGATGTTGCCGGAACGTGACCTGATCTACCCAGAAGATCAGGTCACCGACCGCCCCGAACGGTTTCTGGCCGCAGAAATTATCAGGGAGAAACTGACCCGACGTTTGGGCGAAGAGCTGCCTTATGTGTTGACCGTGGAAATTGAACGTTACGAAGAGCATCCTGGTCTTGCCAAAATCTATGCCATTATTTGGGTGGAAAAAGCATCGCAAAAAAATATTGTTATCGGTAAAGACGGCGAAATGCTGAAAAAAGTCGGTACTGATGCCCGTGTCGATATAGAAAGGCTGATTGGGCAAAAAGTTTATTTACAGCTTTGGGTCAAAGTCAAATCCGGCTGGTCCGATAGTGAACGGGCGTTGCAAAGTTTAGGTTTTAATGACGGTTAACGGCATTTATTTGCAGCCTGGATTTGTTTTGCAGCATCGCCATTTTCGTGAAACCAGTTTGCTTCTTGATGTCTTAACGCAAGATTACGGCAGGGTTTCAGTTATAGCGAAAGGGGTCAGAAAAGCCAAGTCGAAAACGGCCGGATTATTACAGCCATTTGTGCCGCTTAAATTGTCATTCATCGGCAAGTCTGAGCTAAAGCTATTGACCCACGTTGAAATGGATCTACCCATGACAGCTTTAACGGGGCTCGCGCTTTATTGCGGATTTTATCTGAATGAACTGGTCTGCCGTTTTTTATATCCGTACGACCCGCATCCTGAAGTTTTTATTGATTATCGCGATTGTTTGGCGCAGTTGGGGGGCAAGCAGCCACTTGAAGCCGCTTTACGGTCATTTGAGCTTGCGCTCATGGAATATAGCGGTTATGGCCTGCAATTGGAGTATGATTTTTATCATGGACAGCCGGTCGAGGCGGATAAAAAATACCATTTTAATGCTGAACAAGGGCCGGTTGCCGCCGAACAGGGGGAATTTTCAGGGTCAACCTTACAGGCACTTATCCGCAAAGACTTTACCCAGCCACAAGTGCTAAGCGAAGCCAAGCTGTTGATGCGGTCGGTTATAGACACGCATTTGCAAGGCAAATCATTAAAAAGCCGTACCGTTATCAATCAACTTATCAAGCAGCTATGACTATGAATAAACTACCGATCTTGTTAGGTGTCAATATCGACCATGTTGCGACGTTACGACAGGCCAGAGGCACGCGCTACCCCGAACCGGTGCAGGCCGCCTTGGTTGCCGAACAGGCCGGTGCGGACGGCATCACCGCACATTTACGCGAGGATCGCCGCCATATTCAAGACAGGGACATTTTTTTACTAAAAGATCTGCTACATACCCGCTTGAACTTGGAAATGGCGGTGACTGATGAAATGGTTGCTATAGCCCGGCAGGTAAAGCCCGCTGCGTGTTGTCTGGTGCCTGAGAAGCGTGCCGAGCTCACTACAGAAGGCGGTCTGGATGTGGTGGCTAATTTAGCCCGCCTACAATCGGCGTGTGCCGCGCTGGCAGAGGCAAGTATTGACGTGTCGTTATTTATTGATCCCGATGTTATCCAGATTGACGCAGCAGTAAAAGCTGGAGCGCCAGTCATTGAATTGCATACAGGACGCTATGCGGACGCTGGCAACCGTATTTTGCAAGCTGAAGAACTCGCCCGTATTCAACAGGCGGCCCGTTACGCACACAGTATTGGATTGCAAGTTAATGCAGGCCATGGGTTAAATTTTTATAATGTCGAAGCGATTTGTGCGATACCGGAAATAGTCGAGCTTAATATCGGCCATGCCATTATTGCCCAAGCGCTCTTTTCAGGCTTGGCGCAAACGGTCAGTGATTTAAAGCAGGTAATGAAAAATGCTAGAGCCAACCGAGTCTGTTAGCTATTCCTTCATTAATAAAACTTGGGTGCGGATTTATTGCTTCTGACTTTATCAGCCTCATTATAGCGACATAGCGACTTGCCCGTCGGCTTTAGCCTTGTACACTTGGCTAAAGCCGTTCCAAATCTTCTTAAGCACTTATACCATGCGCTTCTTAAATACTTTTTCTAGGGATTTTTTCGCGTTGCTGGCAGGGGGATTCTATACGCTGGCATTTGCGCCATATGCTTACGCTTATTTGGCGCCACTCGCCTTGTTTGTGCTATTTGCCTCCTGGCAACATGCCAGCCCCGTCCGGGCGCTAGCGCGTGGTTATTTGTTCGGGCTAAGTTCATTTGGTTTAGGTGTTTATTGGGTCTATATCAGTATCCATGATTTTGGCGGTGCGGATGCTTGGAGTGCAACGGCATTAACGGGCATCTTCGTGGCATTTTGGGCCTTGTTTCCGGCACTGGCAGGCTGGCTTTCCGTAAAATTGCACAGCAAGCGGAACGTGATTATGATACCGCTCATCTGGATATTGATTGAATATGGCCGTGGTTACTTGCTCTTAAATGGTTTCCCGTGGCTACTAGCGGCCTATTCGCAGTTGGAAACACCGCTGGCCGGTTACATTCCGTTGGTCGGTGCTTATGGTATGGGTTTTTTATTAACCTTAAGTGCATCGGCAGGGGTGGTCGTTTTGCGCAACAAACAACACCGCATGTTGCTGGTTATGGTGATTGGAGTTGTATGGTTGTGCGGCGGTTTGCTGCGGGCCATAACGTGGACTACGCCTATTGGTAAGCCGCTACAGGTTGTGTTGATCCAAGGCAACATCACCCAAGATCAGAAGTGGAAACCGGAAAATAAGTTGAACACCTTGCTGCTTTATAAAAAGCTGACAGAAGATAATTGGGGCGCTGATGTTATTGTTTGGCCGGAAACCGCAATCCCCGCGTTTTTATCGCAAGTTGATGCGTTTTTTTTACAGCCTTTAAAACAGAGTGCCTTACAGCACGGGACTGATGTAGTAATCAGCCTGCCGGCAGAAGGCAAGGCCGATGACGTGATTTACAATGCGGTCATCACCTTGGGTAAGACAACAGGTATGTACCGTAAAAATCATTTGTTGCCTTTTGGTGAATATATGCCTTTACAGCCATTATCCGGTTGGGTATTAAAAAATCTAAATATCCACATGGGCGATTTCACGCCAGGTGGCGACAAGCAACCTTTGCTGCAAGCAGGCGGTTATCAGTTTATCACTACGATTTGTTATGAAGATGCCTTTGGCGATGCTGGACTGGCAGGATTGCCAGCTGCTGCGTATTTGGTCAATGTCACCAATGACGGCTGGTTCGGCGATTCTGTAGAGCCTCATCAACATTTACAAATCGCCCGGATGCGCACGATTGAAACCGGACGTTTTATGTTGCGTGCAACCAATACCGGGGCGACGGCTGTTATTGCCCCTAATGGGAAAATTATTGCCCAAGCACCTTTGTTCACTGCAACCACATTGAAGGCAAGCATAACGCCAATGGGCGGCATGACACCTTATGCCCGCTTAGGCGATAAACCGGTTATCGCCATAATGGCGATAATCTTTTTGGTGCTGGCAAGTTATGACCGGTTCTTGTCCAGATATTGAAGGCGACACCAATCTAAGCGCAGGTTAACTGTAATGAAAACTAAGACAAAAATAACGGACGCCAGTGTCACGATTTATCAAGAAATACGCTTTGTATTGATGTACGGCTTAATGATGGGGCTTTTTTGTATTACCTTCGGTTTTTTCTTTATGCAAATAAAAACGGAAGATTTATTCCCGCGTATTTTTGGCGCTGTTTTTATGGCGGTAGGCGTTTTACTTTTGGCAGGTCTACCAAAATATTATGCAAAAATGAAAGATAAAGTGGGCGCAATATTTTTCGAAGCCGACTCAAATGGCATAGTCAAATGCCAACCTTTTGACACCCATGCCAATCGTTATTCATGGGAAGTTATCGAAAAGATAATTTTTGCCGCCAAGCATGTTGAAAAAGACCCTAGTGACGGGACGTCTTACAGTAGCCACATCATGCTTATTTATTTTAAGCAAAATCAATGTGATAGGTTTAATCTAATCGAGCGCAGCAAGCGCGGGCTTAGCAGCACGCCAAAGGGAAGTGATTTCATCACCATAGGGTTTGCCAAACAAGACGCGGACGCCATCAAAGGGAAGCTAAACGAGCTCTCAAACAAGCAAGTGACGTTAATCTCCAGTGACCGTGTTGAATTTGACTACAGTAAAAAAATAGAAACTATTGCATTTTGATCTTATCTTTTCCATAGGCCTTTTGCGGGGTATAGAATGTCCGGTTCTGAAATCAATTTGGACTTACCAAAAATAGCGGCTACATTGTTTGCAGTCTTTAAGCTTCTTTCAATTGCAGGGTTGGTGTTCTGTCTTTATGGTTTAGGCGTCTCCATCCAGCAGAACTATCCGCTTTGGCTGGATTCCCGACATGCTGAAGGCACTATCGTAGATTATAAAGAAATCTCATGGGAAAGCCGTAACGCGGATGGCTCAAGCAGTCCGACATCAGGTAAATTCCCCGTGGTTAGCTTTCAAGATAGCACGGGTGCATTAAAAAAGTTTACTGACAATTTTGCCCGTGGCTCTTCTTCGTTAGGGGTAAAAGTTAACGTGATTTATTCGCCCGCTGCACCGGATAAGGCAATGGTTGACAAAGGCATCGGCAATTGGCTGGCGACCATTATTTGGCTGTTCGGGGTGGTGTGCAGCTTATTGGGAATTAAGCGTTTTTCAAAAGTACCGGCTCTTGGCAGCAACGGTGCAATCCACTGAGCTAAAGTGATAAAACCACAAATTAGGTAAATGTTATGAAAATGGGTCTATTTTTGTTTGTAATGCTCCAACCCCTCCTGCTAGCAGTCTGTTATGGCGATATTGCACCCCAAACCGCTGTCCGAGCCGATTACAGCAAGCCAGCTGATGATGTCTTACGGAAAACCTTAACGCCCTTGCAATACCAGGTGACCCAAAAGGAAGCCACTGAGCCGCCATTTAAAAATACTTATTGGAATGAAAAACGGACGGGCATTTATGTTGATGTGGTAAGCGGTGAGCCGTTATTTTCATCTAATGACAAATATGATTCAGGCACAGGTTGGCCCAGTTTTACCCGTCCGCTGGTCGCCGATAACCTCATCAAAAAACAAGATTTTTTGCTGATTTTTCCGCGTACCGAAGTGCGTAGCCGCCATGGGGATTCACATTTGGGGCATGTGTTTGATGATGGCCCTAAGCCGACCGGGTTAAGGTATTGCCTTAATTCGGCAGCATTGCGGTTTATTCCGGTGGAAGAGATGGCGGCGGCAGGTTATGGGGAGTTTTTAACAGAATTTAAGGTTGCTGAGCCGCACACTAAATAACAATTTTTTGGAGGCTTGTCCGGAGCGACGAGGAGTAAAAATCTATTTTTTTACTCCTCGTCATTATTTTCTAATTGACGGATTGTTGGTAACTGACTGTGAAATCATTCAGGTTATTAAGCTCCATCGCCAAACGTTCGGAATTTTCAGGGCTAAACGCATCCACACCAACCCGTGATAAGTAAAACACTTGGTCGGGCATATAGTGGCCAGTCGCGCGGATTTCACCTTGATAACCGTAGCGGTTCCTCAATAGCCATGCTTGGGAAAACAAACGGCCATCGGCAAAGTCAGGAAAATCCAGTTCGATAAGTTGTAGCGTGGCAAGATCATCGGCAATGTCGGCAACCGAATCGGCAGGGCTAATGCGCACCCCCAGTTTTCCATTATGGTTAAGCAAGTCCTGTTTGTGCTGCTGCCATCTGGTGAAAGAGAGGGTGATATCCCCATCGCTAAGGTTGTCTTCGTCGGCGATAGTGCGCCAACTGTCATCAACAATCTGTTTGTTTTTAATGATTTGCATAAACTTGCTCCTTGAAGGGGTCTATTCCGACCCGTTTTACCATATCCAGAAAAGACTCATCTTCCAAGCGCTGTTTGACATAAACATCAAGGATTGTCGTGACCGCTTGCGTGACTTCATGTTTAGCCACCGAAGGGCCTAGCCGTTCGCCGATGGCCGCTTCATTTTCCGATGAACCGCCTAAGGTCAGTTGATACCATTCAACCCCTTTTTTATCGACGCCGAGTATGCCGATATGCCCGACACTTTGGTGGGCGCAACCGTTCATGCAACCGGACATATTGATTTTTACATCGCCGATGTCATGGAGGTAGTCCATGTCATCAAGGGTTTCGTTGATTTCTTTGGCAATGCCAATTGAACCGGCGTTGGCGAGCGAGCAAAAATCGAGGCCAGGGCAGCAAATCATGTCAGTGACTGTGCCAATATTAGGTGTTGCTAGTTTGATGGCGTCCAGTTGTTGCCACAGCGGGAATAAATCGGCTTGTTTCACATCGGCAAACAACAGGTTTTGACGGTGCGTGCTTCTTACTTCACCAAAACTGTAACGGTCAGCAAGGTCGGCAACCGTGTCAAGCTGGGTGTCGGTCATATCGCCGGGGGGCGTATCGGGTGCTTTCAATGACAAAAAGACGCCGTGATAGCCAGCAACCTTATGGGTCACCGTATTGTGTTTAACCCAAGTGGCAAACGCCGGATGCGCTTGTTGTTGGACTGCAAAACTGCCCTCTTGTGCCGCGTCGGCTTGGTAAGCTGGCGGGATAAACTGCGCTTTTATGGCTTCGATACGCGCATCGCTTAGTTCGTGCGTATCTTTTATGAGTTGCCATTCTTGCTCAACTTGCCGGGCAAAGTTTTCCAACCCTGATTCTTTAACCAGAATCTTAATCCGCGCTTTGTATTTGTTGTCGCGACGTCCAAACAAATTGTAGATGCGTAAGATAGCGTCAAGATACGATAACAGATGCTTTTTTTCCAGATAGGGCTTAATAACCTGACCAATCACGGGAGTGCGGCCCAAGCCGCCACCGACGAGTATTTTAAAGCCGATTTCGCCTGCATCATTTTTAACCAGATGGATGCCGATGTCATGAAATTGCGTGGCAGCCCTGTCATGTGAAGCGCCGCTGACAGCAACTTTGAATTTGCGCGGCAGGTAGTCGAATTCAGGATGTAATGTGCTCCATTGGCGGATGATTTCGCAGTAAGGACGGGGGTCTTCAATCTCATCGGCACAGACGCCTGCGAGATGGTCTGACGTGGTGTTCCTTATGCAGTTGCCGCTAGTCTGGATGGCGTGCATTTGCACTTCGGCCAACTCCGCTAGGATGTCGGGCACTTGCTCCAGCTTAGGCCAGTTAAATTGGATGTTTTGCCGGGTGGTGAAGTGGCAGTAGCCTTTATCGTAAGTGCGGGCAATATGCGCTATTTTGCGGATTTGTTTGGAACTTAGCAGGCCATAAGGGACTGCCACCCGCAGCATCGGGGCATGGGTCTGGATGTAAAGGCCGTTTCTTAACCGTAATGCGCGAAATTGGTCATCGGTAATTTCGCCTTTTAAAAATTGCTCGGTTTGCCGTCTAAATTGGGCCACCCGTTCGTTAACAAGTGTCTGGTCGTCGTCGTTATACTGATACATGGTGCGTGTTTGAAGTGCCTTACAGGCGAAAAATCTTAATTGTCCATAATATACTGTGCGTCATAAAATGACAAAATTTATTGGTTTGGTGATACCATTAATGGTTGTTTTTTGTGGTCGTTTTATTTTTTATTCTAAAAATTAGGGGGAAGTGTGGCGCGTTCTTTATTGGTATTTTTATTAGTCCTGCTGGTGCCGCAAATGGCAATGGCGGAGACCTTTGAAAGTTTGGGCATGACAGGAACACAACGGGGCATTTACACCGTGTTGATTTTCTTGATTGCCTACGGCTTTGTCATGACGGAAGAGTTTACCCATTTGCGTAAATCCAAGCCGGTTATTTTGGCGGCGGGTATCATTTGGGCGCATGCGGCTATTTTAGCGTCGCAAAAAGGCGTTTCTATGGAATCCATGCACGCCGCTTTCGAGCATGATCTAAAAGAATATGCCGAGTTGATGTTGTTCCTGTTGGTGGCGATGACTTACATCAATTCCATGGCTGAACGTAACGTGTTTGAAGCATTGCGTTCGTGGCTGGTCAGAAAACAGTTCGGCTATCGTAAGTTGTTTTTAATCACTGGTATTATCACGTTCTTTTTATCGGCGGTCGCTGATAACCTAACAGCGGCGTTGTTGGTTGGCGCGGTGGTTATGGCGGTAGGTTCGGACAATCCTAAATTCGTCAGCATCGGTTTTGTCAATTTGGTGGTTGCCGCTAATGCGGGTGGTGCGTTTTGCCCGTTTGGCGACATTACCACGCTGATGGTATGGCAAGCGGAATACGCAGAATTCTTTGATTTCTTCAAGTTATTTATCCCATCAGTCGTCAATTATGCAGTTCCAGCGGCGGTTATGTACTTTGCCGTGCCTGATGAGCAGCCTAAGGCCACCAGTGAGGCCGCTGTGCAATTAAAACAGGGCGCTATTCAGGTTTGCGTCATGTTTTTACTGACGATTGCAACCGCCGTCAGCTTTAAACAAGTGCTGCATTTGCCGCCTTTTATGGGCATGATGGTCGGCTTGTCGGCATTGATGATTTATGGCTACTTCATAAAAACCAGATACTATGTTGAAGGTGAAGAAGGCTTTGATATTTTCAATAAAGTGCGTCATGCCGAATGGGATACCTTGTTGTTTTTCTTCGGTGTTGTGTTTGCGGTCGGTGGCTTAGGTTATATCGGTTACCTTGAATTATTGTCAGGTGCGATGTATGAAGGTTTAGGCGCAACAACGGCTAACATTCTGGTCGGTTTGATTTCTGCGATTGTTGATAATATCCCAGTGATGTTTGCAGTATTGAACATGAATCTGGATATGGATTTATATCAATGGCTGTTGGTGACTTTGACTGCGGGTGTGGGTGGTTCGTTATTGTCTGTGGGTTCTGCTGCAGGTGTTGCGTTAATGGGGCAATCCAACCATAAATACACGTTTTTTAGCCATTTGCAATGGACGCCTGCGATTGCCGCAGGTTATGTGGCAAGTATCTTTACCCACTATTTGATTAATGGGTAAGTTGTTGGTTAAGCACCGCACAGCCTGTGCGGTGCTGTTTTTAAGGTAAGGTCGATGGCCATTGAAAAAAGCTGGCAATCGGCCTTTTCCGTTTATGCCAAACCCAATGTGTTGGGTATGGTGTTTCTTGGATTTTCTGCAGGATTGCCATTTTTATTGGTGTTCTCAACGCTTTCAGCGTGGTTAAGGGATGAGGGTGTTGCCAGGTCGGTCATCGGCTTTTTTAGCTGGGTCGGCGTCACTTATTCCATTAAGGTGTTTTGGGCGCCGTTTATTGACCGTTTGCCACTGCCGTTATTAACTCGAATTTTAGGCAAACGCCGCAGTTGGATGATGGTGGCGCAGTTTGGTATTGCCGGTGGCTTGCTGGGCATGGCGGGCAGTGATGTCCACAGCCAGTTGCAACAAGTCGCACTGTTTGCCGTGTGGGTGGCTTTTTGCTCCGCGACCCAAGATGTCGCCATTGATGCGTTCCGTATCGAATCGGCTAAGGTCGAGTATCAAGGCGCAATGGCAGCCGCTTATGTCTTAGGTTATCGCATTGCTTTATTGGCTGCAGGTGCGGGTGCATTTTATATTGCTGATTTTTTTAGTTGGACAGTCGCCTATCTTGTGATGGCTGTTTTCATGGCGGTGGGTGTCGTGGCAACACTATGCCTGGCTGAACCACCACACCCAATCGCCGAGCAAGAAATTACCGGCCCAGCCCAGCATAAACCGATTGGGCAGCGGTTAACGACGGTTTTTGTTGAAGCGATGGTCAATCCGTTTGTCGAGTTTTTTACCCGTAACGGTAAGACCGGCCTACTGATTTTATTGTTGATAGCGCTGTATAAAATGAGCGATATCACCATGGGCGTGATGGCCAATCCGTTTTATATGGATTTGGGTTTCAGTAAGCAGGAAATTGCCGATGTCAGCAAGATTTTTGGCTTTTTTATGACTATTGCCGGTGCTGCCTTAGGAGGGACGCTAGTCGCTAAATATGGCATTATGCGTCCCTTGCTGTTGGGTGCGGTCATGGTGGCCAGCACCAATCTATTGTTCGCGGTTTTGGCGGTCAGCAAGCCCAACCTGTTTTTGCTGGCAGGCGTTATCAGCGCAGATAACTTAAGCGGCGGACTGGCCGCATCGGTGTTTATCGCCTATCTTTCCAGTCTCACCAGTTCGGCTTATACCGCCACCCAATATGCGCTGTTCAGTTCCCTGATGACCTTGCCAGCCCAGCTGCTGGGTGGTTTTTCGGGTGTTATTGTCGATTATTATGGCTATTTGGCCTTTTTTGTCTATGCTTCATGCGTCGGTTTGCCGGCGATTGTGTTAGTGCTGCTGTTGGCGCGTAAGACTGCCAATAACAAATGATCCAACTTCTTGTATGTTTTTTTAACTGGGAGAAAACTCATGTCAATAAAAAACAAACGCTTACTTATTTATCTTTTATCGCTGTGTATGGCAACTGCCAGCTTTAATGTTTCGGCCGTGTGCACCCGTGCAGACCTTACCGGAACGTGGCGGATTTACAGTGTGTTTTCTGATTCTGTAATGCGCTGTATGCTAATTATGCCTAGTTCGGGGACGAGCATTTCCTCTAAGTCGTCATGTTATATCCTTGATTTTAAGAGTTCCAAGCCGTTGACCGGTAAGTTAACCATTGACTCTGCCTGCCATATAACAGGAAACGTTATCATTGATGCTAAACAACGGAGTATTGACGCGTGGGTGAGTAAAGGGAAAGACAGTATTTCAGGAATGGGTTGGGATCCGGCACAAGCGTTTTCTGGCGATGTTTTTGCCGGAGCAAAGCAATAAAAGACAGCTTGGGAGGGTGTTGACGATTTGGTTAAAGGCATTCTCCACGCCCATGCAGGTTGCTAAACGGGATATTTTGCCTTGGCCTGTATACTACCGGCGTTTTAACTGTAAGGAGATATTTTAAAAGCAGCTGCACAACCCGATTATTGCGTTGTGCAGTGCGTTAGATCCTGCACACGCCAGTTTTATACTTTGTGCGCCAGTTGAACCGCGTATTTAAAGCACGTCCTAGGCTGGATTATCCGTTTACCCTACAGGCTAAGGACGTTAAAAACAATCATCATCACTAATATCGGGCAAAAACTTAGCTATCTTATCAAGTTCTTGGTTGTCAATTTCGGTGATCAGGGGCGGCTGTTGGGCAAGCTGTCCAGCCACCTCGCCAGCCGTATTTTCCGACTGCGTGGCTAGCAGGGCTTGGGCTAAACCGATAATGTCCTGCTCATCAATATCCCGAATCGAAAAATCATGTCTGTTCAATTTGTGGGGATTGACCACAGAGGCTGATTTGATGGTTTTGTTGATGTCGGTTTGATAGACGCGGCTGACTGGCGTGGGGCCGAAAATAGTGATGGAGGGGCGGTTTAGCCCCCAGGCGATATGGGTCGGGCCGGTGTCATTGCCAATGACCAAATCGGCATGGGCAATCAAGGCTTTTAGGCTGTTTAAGTCCATTTTGGGTAAGATTTGCAGCCATTCGGATTGGTCACTCATCCATTCCGCTTTTTTTCGTTCTTGTTCAGTGCCCCAAACAATCAGGCAGTTTTGTTGCAGGGCCTCAGCAATTTTAATGAATTTTTCTGCCGGATAGTTACGGCTTTCCCAAGTGGAGCCAATGATAAAAACAATATTTTTTGCATGTTTATGCAAATAGAGATAAATGCACTCAGCCTCATTTTTAAAAAATAAAAACGGTTTTTTAGCGAGGATTTGCTCACGGCTGATATGTATGCCCAGTGGCTGTGCGAGTACGGTCGCATTGCGGTCAATGGTGTTTGCCTCATAAGGGCAGGCGATTTTGACATGGTAAAACCATGCGGCAGTCCTTTCACGCGCTGATTTAGCGTCAAAGCCCGAAACGTTTTTGCCCAGCAAACGGGCGGTGATGGATGATTTAAGCAAGCCTTGGGCGTCAATCACCAAATCGTAATCGTGTGTGGCATATTGGCGTATCCGTCTGATTTCTTTTAAAAGCCCTGTTTTGGTTGCCTTCAGGGATTTTAAGTCCACCGTCAATACCTTGTGAATATCCGGTTGGTGGTTTAACAATTCAGCAAATCGGGCTTCAACGATCCAGTCTATTTGCAGCGTGGGGTTGTGCGCTTTCATAAACTGTAGCGCAACCATGGCATGGACAATATCGCCCATGGCAGAGAGTTTGACGATGGCGATTTTCATGGCGTTATTAACTCAATGACTTGTTCAGGAAGAATGCCGGTCAGGCAGTTTGTGTGGCTTAGTGGGCAGTCGCGTTTAAAACAAGGTGAGCAATCCAATCCTAACCAGAGGTTGTGGGCGTTAGCATTGAGCGGCGGTGTAAAGCCGGGATCGGATGAGCCGTACAGGGCAATCAGTTTTTTGTCCAATGCAGCGGCGATGTGCATCAGGCCGGAATCATTACTGACCACGGTGTTGACCAGCGACAATAAGTCCACTGCTTCGGCTAATGAGGTGTTGCCCGTAAAGTCGCTGCACAGCCCATTGCTGGCGGCGTTGATCTGTTCGGCGATGGTTTTATCCTTATCGGAGCCGAATAGCCACACTTGCCAGCCTTCAGCGATTTTATGCCGCGCGACGGTGGCAAAGTGCGCTATCGGCCAACGTTTTGCCGGGCCATATTCGGCACCCGGACATAAGCCCAGTGTTTTTTCTGACGGTGTGATATTAAATTTTTGTATGACAGCGTGTTGTTTGTCGGGCGTGACGGTCAGGGTGGGCTGCGGATAGTCGGGTGGTAAGCTTGCTGTCGCTGGCAAACCTAAGGCGACAAAACGCTGCACTGTCATAGCCAGGATTTGTTTGTCCAGTTTTCGGGCATCGGTCAACAAACCCCAGCGGCATTCGCCCAGATAGCCGGTGCGGACAGGAATGGAAGCAAAAAAGGGAATTAACGCCGATTTCCAAGAATTGGGCAACACGATGGCTTGGTCGTAATTTTCACCGCGCAATTGTTTGCCCAGTGCAACGCGCCCAGACCAGCCAAATTGCCCGTGCGTCAACGGCATCGCAATGGCTTTGCTGACTTCGGGCATCCGTTCCAAAAGCGGGAACGACCAAGCCGGTGCCAAGACGTCAATACGGCAATTTGGCGCCGTGTGTTTTAGGGTGATGAATAGGCTTTGCGCCATCACCATATCGCCGACCCAGGACGGGCCGACGACTAAAATTTTAGCTGGCTTAGCCAAGATAAGTTAGCCAGTCGGCATGGTCGTTGCGGCGGCCATGCACGTAGTCAAAATACAGCGCCTGCAATTTTTCGGTCACAGGGCCGCGGCTACCGCTGCCAATGGCCCGGTTGTCTAGCTCCCTGATTGGCGTGACTTCAGCGGCGGAGCCAGTAAAGAACGCTTCATCGGCGACATAAATCTCATCGCGGGTGATGCGTTTTTCAATGACTTCAAAGCCTTGTTCGCGGGCTATTGTCATGACCGTGTCGCGGGTGATGCCTTCCAACGCCGACGTGGTTTCCGGCGTGTAGATTTTGCCGTTACGGACAATAAACAGGTTTTCTGCGCTGCCTTCAGCGGCAAAACCTTCATGGTCCAGCATCAGCGCTTCATCATAACCGTTAGATAATGCTTCTTGTAGCGCCAGGATGGAGTTGATGTAATTGCCGTTGGCTTTGGCCTTGCACATGGTGCTGTTGTGATGGTTACGGGTATAAGACGAGGTGCGGATACGGATGCCTTTTTCAATGCTTTCCGCGCCCAGATAAGCGCCCCAAGACCATGCCGCCACCATGACGTGGACTTTCAGGTTATCAGCCCGTAGCCCCATGCCTTCGGAACCGAAAAAGCACATGCTGCGGATATATGCGCTGTCCAGATTGTTTTTAGCGACCGCATCCAGCTGCGCCCGATTCATCTCTTCTTTGCCGAACGGCATCTTCATGTTCATGATATGCGCAGAACGGAACAACCGGTCGGTGTGTTCCTGCATCCTGAAAATTGCCGTGCCTTGCTCAGCATGATATGCCCGTATGCCTTCAAAAACCCCCAGTCCGTAGTGCAAGGTGTGCGTCAACACATGGACTTTCGCTTCACGCCACTCAACCCATTGTCCGTCCAGCCAAATAACGCCGTCTCTATCGTCCATCGCCATCTTTTTTCTCCGCCTAGCTGTAGTCTGATTTATAAATCGGCTAGTTTACTATAAAGTCAATAACAGCAATACCTCAGAGCATCAGTTAGGAAGCTATTCTTAACTTTTTCAGTTGGTGGACATGCGGGTTGCTTGCTTGTCTAGTCCATCAACTCATGCCAAAGCTGTTCAATTGGCGCTTTAAATTCCTCGATTTCCGCTTCATCAACCAATGCCCGGCTGCCTTGCAAGGCCAGTTTGTGGCCTAGATCCCGATAGGTGCAGTAGGCGGCTTTCAAGGTGGAGACCGTCGTTTCCGGCAAGAGGCCGTCTTTCCCCAAGCCTTCCAGGAAGCGCATATTATCGGTGTAGACGGTCAATGCCGGATGCTTTGCCGCGTGGGCCAGCACATAAAATTGCACGATAAACTCAATATCGGCAATGCCGCCCGCGCCTTGTTTCAGATCAAACTTGCCTGCTTCGTTACGGGCCAGTGCCGTGCGCATTTTTTCACGCATTTCCCTGACTTCGGTTTGTAAGGGTTCGATGGCACGGGGCAGGCTTAACACGCGTTGCCGGATGCCTTCAAACGCTGTTTTAAGCTGGTTATCACCGGCGATAAAGCGGCTGCGCACCAATGCCTGATGTTCCCATGTCCACGCTTGTTGGGTCAGATAATCCTCGTAGGTGTTGATGGGCGTGACGAGCAAGCCGGAATTGCCGCTAGGCCGAAGGCGCATGTCCACTTCGTAAAGCACGCCGGACAATAGGTTGGTGTCGAGGATATGGCGGATCCTTTGCCCTAAACGGCCATAAAACTGGGCGCATGACAAGGGCTTTTCGCCGTCAGTTATGTCCAGGCCGCTTTGATAGGCGCAGATAAAAACCAGGTCGAGGTCAGAACCATAGCCCAATTCAATGCCGCCCAATTTGCCAAAGCCCAGCACCGCAAAGCTGGTTGAATTGTTATCGCAACCGGGTGGCAGTCCGTGTTTTTCGGTCAGCATTAGCCAAGCACGGTCAATAACGTGGGCGACCACGCTTTCGGCGATAGTGGTCAGATAATCGCTGACGACCATGAGCGGGATCACGCCCATAATGTCGGCGGCCGCCACTTTTAGCACTTGCTGTTGCTTAAATTGGCGTAGCACAATCATCAGTTGTTCAAGGTCTTGGTTGTCAATCGTGGACAGCAGGGCGGTGAGTTGGGCGTCCAAATCCTGTTTTTGCAACGGCGTGAACAATGCCCGTGGGTCGAGCAATTCATCAAACAAAATCGGGTAACGTGCCAGATAATCGCTGATCCAAATACTGGCTGAGATCAAACGGAGCAATTGCGCCAGCGCATCGGGGTTTTCTGCCAGTAGCGACAAATAAACCGTCCGCCCGGCGACGGCCTCAAACAAAGCCAGCACCCGCTGCAAGGTTTCGTCAGGATTGGCCACGGTTGGCAATGCGCTGAGCAATTGTGGCATTAGCCTGTCCACAACCGCCGCACCTTTGGCGCTTAAACGTCTGATGGCGGGGATTTGTTTAAAATGCCGGAGTGCGGCAAGGCCTGCCGACGTATCGCTTAATCCATAGTTGGCAAGACAGGCGAGCAGATCCGGTTCGCTGGTGGTTGCTGTCCAGAGTTGTTGGCTGTGTTGGTCGGTTTGTTCCTGTTTTGACACGGAAAAAACGTGGTCAAACACTTCATGGACTTGGCTTCTGACCTGATCCAACGTCGTTTTAAAACTATCCCAATAGGGAAAATCCAGCGAATAGGCTAAGCTTTGCCGGACTAGCGGATCGGTGGGCAGGTCGTGGGTTTGTTTGTCTTGATATTGCTGGATATGGTTTTCGACGCGCCGTAAAAAGCAGTAAGATTGGCTTAACTGGTCAGCATCAGCCTGCGTCATCAACTGCAATTCGCCCAGCCTATGCAGGACATCCAGAATCCCACGGATTTGCAGGGACTTTTCTTTGCCGCCACGGATAAGCTGGAAGGCTTGGCCGATAAACTCAACTTCGCGGATGCCGCCCGCGCCCAGTTTGACATTGTCGAGGCGATCCTTGCGCCGCAGCTCTTGGGTGATTTGCATCTTTAATGAGCGCAGTTCTTCAAACGCGCCGTAATCCAGATAACGGCGGTAGACAAACGCATTCAGCATCGCCATCAATTGCGCACCGGACTGGAAATCCCCGGCAACTTGGCGCGCCTTAATCATCGCATAGCGCTCCCATTCCCGCGCTTGGGTCAGGTAGTAGGCTTCCATGCCGTCAAAGGTCATGATAACCGCGCCGCTGTCACCATAAGGCCGCAGGCGGATGTCGGTGCGGAACACGAAGCCGTCCACGGTGATTTCATCGAGCACTTTGACTAGATTTTGGCAAAGCCGGGTGAAAAACTCGCCGTAAGTCGTGGCTTTCCGGTCGGGCAACACGCCGTCTTCGGGGTAGGCGAAAATCAGGTCAATATCGGAGGAATAATTCAATTCAAACGCACCTAACTTACCCATGCCCAACACGATGATTTGCTGCGGGCTGCCGTCGGCCAACAACGGCGTGCCACGTTTGGCGCAGGCTTGGTCGTATAAAAAGGTTAATGCGGTTTGGATGCAGGCATCGGCAAGCCGTGATAAATCCAGCAAAGTTTCCGGCAACTGTGCCCAGCCCGCCAAGTCGCGCCACGCTATCCTGACCATTTCCCGGCGCCGGAACTGCCGTAATCGGCGCATTAAGTCGGCTTCGTCGGCAAACGCTTGCTGGGCGAGTTGTCCGGCATAATGGCTGGCGCTATATTGGGCGGTCAAGTCACCTGACGCGGTTAGCCCAACTAGCAATTCAGGTTGGCGCAAACAGCTTTCGGCGACAAACTGGCTACAGGCAAAAACTTTCGGCATTGCTTCGTTTATAGCGTGGCTTAGTTGAAAGTCCAATTTCCGTTCGGCCAGCTGCAATTGCCATTTTTGCACCGCAGCGGTCACCTGTGTTTGTAAGGTGGCAGGGATTGGGGTTGGATAAGTGCTAGTCATGGCGGCGTATGGGGCAGGCAAAAGGACATGATACCCAAAACAGAGCCAT
The DNA here is from genome assembly GCA_028712695.1 of Methylovulum sp. Lineage (GTDB taxonomy): Bacteria > Pseudomonadota > Gammaproteobacteria > Methylococcales > Methylomonadaceae > Methylovulum. The sequence goes on from JAQTQZ010000010.1 coordinate 32,404, forward strand.
AGGTATCTACACATGTTTTATAGCACGTCATGAGTTGTGTAGATACTTATACCCACAAGGGGCACAAGAAAGGACGGGCAGTCGCACCCATAAAACGGCAAATTTGACTTTTTACCCGTCATTCCGATTGCAGGGCCACCAAATAAGCATCACCTTGACGACATCGCTTCATGCCCATTCCTAATAAATAGATATAACTATCTTTTTATATCGTTTTATTTTGATTCATTCGTTCTTTATGCTTTAACCCGCACCAAAACCTTTTGGCCCGGACGAGGATATGCCCCTATGAAAATTCAACTATGGCTGGTCCATAGCCTAATCGCGGTGGGTGATTTAACCTGCCATAACGCGGTTGCCGGGGGCAATGACATTATGGGAACGGATGCTCCGCCTTAGGCATCGAGTGAATGAATGTTGTTTTGCCGGGTTATCCCCAAAAACGGCGACAATAAAATGAAAGGTTTCTGCCCGTGTTTGGGCACTCAAACCGCAGGATACCTTCATTCCCATTTTGTATGCCTTAAGTTTTCTGATGGCCCCATCGTTTGTTTTCTCAAGCTTTTGAACTTTGATTCCTGTGCTTGTCACATTTTATGTGGACTTCCGGCAAAATGGGATATTTACCCTTCATTAATTAATGTAATTTTACGAGCCTTACATCTTTGTTTATACTTGACCCGTACTCCTTACTGTTCAGGCTGATGTCCAGCCCTGCTGGCGGTCATACGGTTTCTTGTGGTGTAGGCGATTTAAAAACAGTTCAAGCTTAACCATTATCTACTTTTCGTCATTTTCATTCTTTTATCAAGTATCAACACAACTGGCATGGGCCGCGTCCTCAATATCTTAAAAAACAACACGCAATTGAGATTTAACTTTAAATACTTCAATAATCTACGCAAATTATGAACATACAACACATACAACGCATAGAACCGGTAAGATTTACAGATGTAGCCGCTACAAATGAAAATTACGTTAGCGTTAGGCCTTTAGAAAAGCGGGTATATCACAATACGGTAACGGTAGTTTCAACCGGGCCAAAAACAGGTTGGACAATACTGCCAGAGCAGCATCGGCAAGAGAGCGCCGTAAAAAATGAAGTTAAAGTTATCGTAGTGGGTAATGTCGGCTCAGGTAAATCAACGTCTATCAGGGCAATCAGTGAAATACCCGTTGTCGGCACCGAAAGCAAAGCCACTGAGCGTGATGCCTTGCGTCGAAAAGAAACCACCACAACTGCTATGGAATATGGCATAGTCCATATAGAAAGGATCAAGCTGCATATTTACGGCACGCCAGGGCAAAGACGGTTCGATTTTATGGCAGATATTTTGTGTAAAGGCGCTTGCGGGATGGTGGTCATGATTGATAACGGTTGCCTTGATCCGTTAACTGAAATCAGCTATTACCTAAATCAACACGGCAGTTTCTTGCAAAAATGTCCGGGCATAATCGCCATCACCCATTTTGATGACCACAACACCCGCACCAGTTTATTGGATTACCACACCTATATTCGTGACAATGGCTTTACTTGTCCGGTCATGTTGCTTGACGCACGCAATAAAAATGACATGCAGAAAGTGCTGATGAAATTGCTGTTGCAAATCAGCGATTCAAAAATTGGCAAAAAATAACCAATCCAAGTGTTATTGCACTATCTGGTATTCTGATTGCTGTATTTTCTTAAGGCGGACGACTGGAAATTAAGGTAGCCTATTAATATATTTTATTATGTGCTTAAAAATCGTAAATTAGTTGCCTAATTATGCCAAAATACCTTTAACTTCTTAAGGCTATATGCCTAAGAATTAGTTGTATAACCCTTAAAAGTAACCCTTAAAAATTAAAGTACGGAGAAAAACCATGGCAAAACTTGATGATCTTTTACAAGAAGTTGTTTCTAATGTTGACGGCGCTTTAGGCTGTGCCGTTGTCGATTTGAACTCAGGTCTGTTGATGGGCGTTGCCCATAACGTGCCTTATTTTACGTCATCTTACCTAGAAGCGGTGGCGGCGGCGGCGGTTGATATGTTGCGTGGTAAAAATGTCCGCGCGGTTGAGTCTTTGCTATCAAGCCAACGTGGCAAACCGGTGGAAAAAACCATTCAAGAAGTGCAAATGACCACCGAAAAAACGCTGCATTTTATGGCCTTGATTAAGGATAAACCGGATTACCTAATGGTGCTGATCACCAGCAAAGTGACCAATCTTGGTATGGGCTGGGCCGCTGTGCGCAACAACATGACTAAGATTGCGCCTTTGTGCCCATAGTCTGAACCGATCAACACCAACAGATAAACCCCTAGGGGAGGCAACTAAACACGGCCTCTCCACACTTGCCATTCAAACATTTAACCGCTCTATGTCAACGATAGAACTGATCGGCGCAGTCGACGGAAAACATCACTATAATGCAGATCATATCGCTGGGTTGTTAGCCACAGAGCGTGAAAAATTAGCCGTTGGCACGGCCTTCACTGGTCGGCCTGATACGTGTATTTACGCCAATGGGCAGAATGTGGTCAAGATCCGTGCCGAACTTGATTTAAGCCATGAGAACGCCAGAAAATGGACGGCTAATGTCTTACAGCAGGAACAACAACTGGCTGTCCATCATCCCCATAAGACTTGGTTCATTATTGATAACCAAAGCAATGCCACCGTTTTGGTCGGCAGCATCTGTCCGCAGTTAAAGCCATTGAATATAGAGCTGAAGCCTAGTCCGCAAACCCCTCCAATGCGGGAACAATACCTCGATATTCTGGCTGACATGTTCGAAAAATATCTGTTACTGGCAAAAAGGCACGGATACAAACTTGACGAAGGTCTGTCCAACTTTGCCGTAGACGATAAGGGGGACGTGTATTATCTGGATGATGAGTATTATTCTTGGGACAATTTTATTGCTTTTTCCGTTATGTTGGGCGTTTTTATCCGCACTTATGAGTGGCTGGATGAAGCCTTTATGGCGAAATTGACTGGCATATTGATTGGACTGGTTGATGGGATTTTTGAGGATCCTCATTGCCGCACCATCATAAGCACGCAATTGCAGTCGTTGTTTATGCCGTCGGAAGAAAAAGAGTGCTTGTTAAAAAAATTGCTCACTGGGTTGGCACAATCCCCCATTACCTCCGCAGTGCACTTGGCCAACAAAGAACAGCTCAACGCCCGAAAAAATAATAACAATCGCTATTACGCGGTTATGGCAGACATCCATGCCAACGATGCCGCGCTGGATTGCGTGCTGGACTTTTACCGTGAACAAAAAATCACCCAAGGGATTATCTTAGGCGATATTGTCGGTTACGGCCCCGAACCGGCGTACTGCATAGAGCGGCTCCAAGAATCCACTTTTGAAATCATCAAAGGCAACCACGACTATGCCGTTGCCACAGGCAACACTAGCCGGGGGTTTTCTGGCAATGCCATAACCGTTATTGACTGGACTATCGGGCAGTTAAACCAGCAACACCGTGATTGGTTGGACAGCCTGCCCGTCTTCTCGCGCAACCAGCACTGGCTTGCCGTCCATGGTGCGCCGATAGATCCGGCATTTTTTTATGGCTATGTCTATCAAATGACCGCCGAAGAAAATTTGGATTGCCTGCAACAAAAAGCCATCCCCTTATGCTTGCACGGCCATTCACATATGCCTGGGGTCTATGCGCGGGATCGCTATCAGCGCGACCACCATTGCACTGAAGACAAAGTGGATTTAAGCGCCTATGCCCATAGCTTGGTTTGTCCAGGTTCAGTCGGCCAGCCCAGAAACGGACGGCGAGAAACACAATGTGCCGTCTATGACCGCGAACTTCAGGAAATGGTGTTTGTGGCACTGCCTTATTGCGTTGATTCTGTAGTCGAAAAAATGCAGCGCTATGGCTTGTCGGACAAACTATGGCAACGTTTACAAACGGGAAAGTAAAATGAGACGGTACACAATCAAATATGTTGGTTTTGATCTGAGCCAGCAAGAGGCAATCTCAGCTATCTTGGATTTGGCTGAATCAGCCTTGACCGATACTTGGTTGGTCACGGATGACCCGGACAGTGATATAGCCATGATCAATCTGGATGCAAGTGACGGGCAACAGCTTTTAACGGCAGAACTGCAGCTTCGGCCTGCCTACCGCATTATTTTGGTGGCTGAACACAACGGCATGGAAATTGACACCTGCTGGTTTTTAGCAAAAAAACATCAGGCGCCACCCAGCTTAAGGGAACTTAACACGCTCCTCAATGAAATCGCCATAGTGTTGGCAGAAGCCGCCCAAGCGGCTTTAACAGCACCAACAAGTCCGGAAAACAATGGCGAAAACATCGAACCGGAAGTGCTGCCTGACGTGGCTGAAGATAACAGCCAACCAGAGCCAGCTATAAACATCGGGCCAGAAGCATTGCCTGACGTGGCTGAAGATAACAGCCAACCAGAGCCAGCTATAAACATCGGGCCAGAAGCATTGCCTGACGTGGCTGAAGATAACAGCCAGCCAGAACCAGCTATAAACATCGGGCCGGAAACATTGCCTGACGTGGACGAAGACGACAGCCAGCCAGAACCCGTTAAAAACACCGTACCCTTAACGCGGCCGTTATATCCCAGAAACTATTTTTTTGGCCTGCTCTTGCAAGCCAAAAAAGACAGCGCTTGTCGGGTGATAAAACGGAATAAACAGACAAGCCTGTATTTGTCGCCATCTGAAAACAGCTATTACTTTACCGGATCGGCAGCTGATTTATTGGCATACTGCACGGCTTCACCGCAGTACCTGGAAGAAACGGTCGTCACCAAACAGCGGTTGGCTAAAATACTAAAAAGCGGGAAGGAATTAAACGCACAACCGTTAGATGAACTGCTTGTGTATGCCATTATTGAAGTCTCCCAAGGGCGCTTGTTAGAAGGCCATTTCCCTGAACAGGCCTTCAAACTGACCCAGTTGCCGGATGTAAATAAAACGCCCACGCTGGTGAACTATAAAAAAATCGCTGAATTTATGCACAAACAGCCGGGCAATTTGTTTGAGGTTGCCGAAGCGTTGCAAATTCCTCTTTCAACTATTTTTGAGTTTTACAATGCTTGCTATCTTTTGGGTTATTTGACAGTAGAGACAGCAACAAAAATAGAATCAGCGCCTATTGAACCCAAAAAAACTGGGAAATTAAGCAATTTTTTAAAAACCTTACGCGAGGGTAAAATCTTTTAACGCAAGAGCGCCAAGTGCGTAGGTTGGGGTGAGGCACGAACCCCAACGCATCGAAGCGGCAAATGTTGGGGTTCGTGCCTCACCCCAACCTACAGGGCAGCCCGGCTCAAATAGATTCTTCCTTCGTTTGCGCTGGTTCCCAAGCTCCAGCTTGGGAACCCAAGTCCGAGAAGCTCTGGCTTCGAGCCAATTTACCCGTTGTAATGATCCCATCGGTTCAGTAAGGCAAAATCCCCCGGATAAGCTGAAGATTTTGGAGGATACCCCGGGTGTTGTTAAGCGTGTTGTCGCGCTTTTGTTGTTCCAAGGCCATTTCATCGCCTACTATCGCCTGCTGCCGTCGATACTGCTCAACTTGCGCCTCTGTCACTTGGGCATCGGCGCGGCCCCGCGAGGCGTTCAGGTAAGCGGTATCTGAACCCGCCCCATAACTTGCCGCACTGGGGCCAGTAGGCGTAGCGGCACAGCCAGCGGTCAGGTTGGCGATTAGAATTGCACCAAACGCGGATAAAATTTTCATTTGTCACTCCTTAAATTAGGTTAAATGAATTCAGGATTTATAATTCTTGGGTTATCAATATCTTGAAGGCACTACGATAGTGGTGTTAGGGGCTGAGATGTTTCTCTCCCATGCCCTGACTTCGATTTCGTCACGCAGCTTTCCACGGTGTGCTTCCCGATCGGTATTTTGAGTTTGCAAGGCGTTATATTGCGCCGCCTTGGTCTGTGCTTCGGTCATTGAAAAAGACCCTGCATTCGGCGTCGGATTGATGATGCAACCGGCAACAGACAATGCAGAAATGGCAGTGATGCCAAGTTTGAGAGCTAGTGTTTTCATGGTTTTGAACGCCTCTGTTCTGTTTTTTCCAACGCTTTGGCATTAGCCGGTAGATACCGTCTTGCCGACAAAAAAGCAACCGATAATTAAGTGGCATAATTGGGGTCAAAAGGTTTGCCCGATTTAAGTACGCCGAAAGCAATATGAATAAGGGCCGTAGGTTGGGGTGAGTGTGCGAACCCCAACATTTGGCGCTTCAATGTGTTGGGGTTCATGCTTCACCCCAACCTACGTCCCTACGCCTGCAATCTTAACCGCACAAAGCAGCAACAGCAGCCATGCGCGGCATGAGTGCAATGTTTCGGATTTGTTAGAACGTGGTGTCGCCTAATAGCGCACCGGTGCTGCTGTCGCGGGTTTCAGCCTTAGGGGTGTTTTTGGTTTTGTGGATGCCTAACACGGTGATTTCACTGGCGCCATTGTTGTTGGCATCGGGTGATACGGTGATGAGTTGGGGGTTATAACCACCAGCCAAAAAGCGTATTGTGTTCAGGTTGGTTTTGTTGTTTTTGGCATCCTTGATTATGACTGAAGGCTGGCCAAATTCAGAGTACAACACGCCGATTTCAGGCACGCCGTTGCCATCAATGTCTTCCAGCGCAACAAGGCCTTGCGGGGCTACCAGGCCGTTTTTAAAGGTCAGCGTGCTGAGCAGGGTTTCGGTTTTGGGGTCGCGGATTTTGACGGTGTGTTTGGTGGTGACGTAATCGACGTATAACGCGGCGATTTCAGCGGAGCCGTTGTTGTTCATGTCGGGGAGGACAGCCAGGCCGACGTAGTTGTCGGCGCTCCATTCGCAGATGTAGGTATATGTGTCGGTTGCAGACGCAACTCTCCAACCTTCATTGAATCTTGAAAGCACATAATCGTTGCCATCATTATCTCGCCAATATTGATAAACCCATTTTTCTCCAGTGACCCAAGTAAACCGCCCTTCCACAGCGGCATCGGAGCCGCCTATCCAAAACTGTCCGTCAGACAGGCTATTATAAACAAACCCACGTTCCGCCTCGGACGTGATCGTCACCAAATGCGCGCCCAACGCTTGGCAATTCTTTTGTGCATTCGCCCAAGTGACCGACTGGTCGAAGCGTTGGTAAAAATGCTGGTTGGTTTTCCATTGGATGCGCAGGCTATCCGCCTGCACATCGGCGGCTAGTGAGAACAATACGGCACTGCCTAAATACAAGGCACACGTTAGCGTTTTTTTGTTGTTGTTAAACATGATATTACCTGTTGTCGGTTGAAAAATTAAAGGGCAAAGAGAGTGGGGCTATCGTACCGCCTCATCCAGGGACGCCTAGCTTACCGGCTAGGTTTTTTCCCTAGAAGGTAAGATAACAAGAAACCGGAAAAGCATGCAATACATTGATTTAAAAAGAAAAAATCAATTTTTTCCGATAACTGTTTTTCCGATTTTAGGGGGTGTTATCGGAAAATTGGTGAAGTTTTTTTGTTGACAATTATGCGTTTATATAGCAGCTGGCTGTAGCGCGGCTTCGCGCCAGCAAGCCGCCGCGTTTGGATAAATACGGATTGCCTAACGGTTAAGTGGGAAGCCGATAAAACGACACACCACCGTGATGGGCAGGGTTGAAATGGTTTAATTTGCTGATTATCAGCCACAGCTATATACTTTGCCTATATACCTCTGCCAACAAGGAAAATACCATGCTACAAGGTTCTGTTTTTGTTAATAATAAAACCCAGGCGGTGCGCTTGCCGGTGGAAGCCCGTTTTGATGCACAAGTTAAAAAAGTGTCCATCCGCACGAACGGTAAGGAACGCATCTTGTGTCCGGTTGAAAACACCTGGGACAGTTTCTTTTTAACCGACCAGCAAGTGACAGACGACTTTCTCGCTACAAGAGCGGAACAAACAGAAGCCATTCGGGAAGCGTTTTAATGCTGAAATACATGCTTGACACCAACATTGTCATTTATGTGATTAAACGCCGTCCGCTTGAGGTGTTGGCGACCTTTAACCAACATGTGGGGCAACTGTGCATTTCCAGCATTACCTTGGCTGAACTGCTGCATGGCGTGGAAAAAAGCGCCCAACCTGGGCATAACCTGCGGCAGGTTGAAGATTTTGTTTCGCGTCTGGATGTGTTGGAATACACCGCAAAAGCGGCGGGCCATTATGGCGATATTCGGGCGAACCTGGAAAAACAGGGCAGTACAATAGGGGTTAATGACCTGCATATTGCCGGCCATGCGCGCAGTGAAGGCTTGATTTTAGTGACTAACAATAGACGGGAATTTACACGGGTTGAAGCGTTACGCCTTGAGAATTGGGTGTGATACAGCGCTGTAGGTACGAGGACTGTGAAAGTATATTAATTTTCCTGATTAGCAAGATGCTTCAGTTAGGCTCAAAGATACTGGAGTTCAAAGCTTGCTTTGAACCTTCAAACAGTCCAGAGCAAGCTCAGGACTCCAACCTATCCTCTGCCAGCTGAAACATCTTGCTAATCAGGTTAATTTTTTAGTGCAAACCTAGGCTTGTACTAAAAAATTAATATAAAAATCAGTAAGATCAGCCGAAAACAGCCTTCAAACTGCCGTTAATGGCTATAATGGAAAAGTGTAAAAAATCCAACTACCCACGAGGTGATTCATGTCTACTGTACTTAAGCAAACGTACTACTCCGCCGAAGAGTATTTAGCGCTGGAGCGTAGTGCGTCGTATAAAAGCGAATTTTACGACGGGCAAATTTATGCCATGACGGGCGCAAGCCGGGAACATAATCTGATAACGGTTAATATTGCCCGAGAACTCAGTACGCAACTCAAACAGCGCCCCTGCGAGGCTTATGTAAACGATATGCGTGTTAAGGCGGCGCAGGCGCGTAGCTATCATTACCCGGATGTCGCGGTTGTTTGCGGCGCGCCGCAATTTGAGGACGGGCAGTTTGATACCTTGCTTAACCCCACGGTGCTGATTGAAGTGCTGTCGCCGTCCACGGAAGCGTATGACCGTGGCGGCAAGTTTATGCATTACCGGAAAATACCCGGTTTGTGTGAATATCTGCTGGTGGCGCAAGACCAGCCCAGCATCGAGCATTATGTGCGGCAGGGGGACGCCTGGCTATTGACGGAAGCCGTCGGGCTTGAGGCTGCCGTGCCGCTGGATAGCATAGGCTGCGTGCTCAGTCTGCGCGAGGTTTACGATAAAGTGCCGTTGTCCACGGACAGTGATTAGTTGCCCAATTTGTCCGACAAATAGCTGATGAACTGCCTGGTTTTATCGGAGCGGGGATCGGGATAAAGCCCGAAATAGGCGTAGGTTTTAAAAACGTCGGTGATGTGTTCCAATTCAAACTCTTTGTGGAGTCTGCTGTAGTTCTCGGCCGTGTCCTGCTCTAAGTCCCTTAACAGGTGTTGCCTGATCTTATCGAGGTCGTAATCCAGCCAGTGGCCGACCTTTTTTAATTCTGCGGCTGTGCAATCATCCCGATCCTGCAAGTGCAAATAGCGGGCGACGGTGGCGCGGGTGACGGGGCGGTTGCTTTGTTTTAGGTCGAAGCAGGCTTTGATGGTCGCCAATTCACGCGGGGTGAATTTTGTGCCGGTATCGAACAGGGCTTCCAGTTTGGTTTTTTTGCAGAAAACCTCCCCCGTCAAATAGGGCAAAAAATAGCTGTTTTCCGGGCAGCTGATTTTGTGCTTAAAATCTTCCAGAAAAATATCAAAGAAGTGCGCGAATAGCTGCTTTTCGTGGCTTTGGAATGTTCCCCCGTTTTCGCGTTCGATGGTGCAATAGGCGATATAATAACTTTGCGTGTGGGGCGATTCGATAAATTGGTGCCGGTTGACCAATCCTGCGGTGCTGACGGCATCACTGGTATTAATTTTGGTGAAAAATTTATGGATTATGCCGTTTTTGCCGTAGCCGAGGTCGTCTACAAAACTAATGGCTTCGACCGGGTGGCCGTCCGCCAGCTTGCGCTTGATCGTTTTTATGAGTTGTTTTATGTGCGGGATATGATGATATAGGCCATAAAATATTTTTTGGGCTTTGCCCATCAGCGGGGTGGCGACACACAGGGGTATGCTGCCCGGCCTGACGTCGTCCGGGTCATCGCTGGCGGGTTTTATAATGGTGCAACCCATTTCCCTACAGGGGATGAATTCCTTGATCAGCGCCATGGTGTCGTAGACCAGCGCATAGCCGGACGTGCTGGACAGTTGTTTGTAACGGTGGTGGAAATCGTGGATTATTGCTAGGTTGTTATTTTGCATGGGGTTTCCTAGTCACTGGGTACGCTGTACGTACCTTAGATTTATAAAGGTACGTGCAACGCACCCTACCGTTAAAACATATCCAAAATTGCTTTTTTCTTGGTTGCGTATTCCTCAGCCGAAATCAATTCCGCCTCAAACAATTTTTTTAATTGCGCCAATTTTTCCATCGGGTCTGTCGTCGGGGCGTTGTTAGTGCTGTTCATCGATTGCGCCATGTTCTGCCCAAAACTGATGCCGGCACCTAGGCCCATGCCCATGCCTGCACCGCCGCCTTCATTCCTGGCCGCTTCACGTAGCGCTTCCAATTGCTGCACTTTGGTATAATCCAAGCCTACCGCTTGGGCGGCTTGGGCTTCGGCAGTCATGTCGGCAATACGGTTGATGCGTTTTAGGGTTTCGTCATCAAAGTCGGTGCCTTCAATGCGGAAATCGGTGATTTCAAACCCCAGTTCGGTGAATACGGTCGCCAATTTGTCCCGCACGCCGTTGGCGATTTCTTCGCGGTTGGCGTCAATATCCACGTAACTAAAATGGCTGGTGGCGAGAAAATCCGCCAGTGGCTGGCTGAGCCTTGCGACAATGACAGTCCTTAAGTCGTCAGTGGAAAAATCGGTGTGGCTGCCGATGACATTGATGAAAAAATTGCGGGCATCTTGGATGCGGTAACTGTAATTGCCAAACGCGCGTAGCCCCACCGGAAATTTATAGTTGGGGTCCACGTATTTGATAATGGACGCGGTGCCCCATTTTTGGTCGAGTATGACGGTCTTCCTAAAGAAATAGATGGCGACTTTATACTCGCTTTCAAAAAACTGCATGAATTTGCTGATCGTCGTCCAAAATGGGATATTATCGGTTTTCAGGTTAAACGAGCCTTCTTGGTCGTAAACGGCTTCCACTTTGCCCCGATAGACAAAAATGCAGCCTTGCCCCGGGCCGACAATCAACGTGGAGGCATTTTTGATTTCATCGCCGTTGTCGGTCCATTGCTCAAACAAGGCGTTGGGTTGTGGGTTTTGCCATTCGATAACTGTGCGCAGTTGGCGTTTTAAACCGTCAAAAAGTGCCATGATTAACTCCTTTATTTTGTAAAATAACGATTATATCTCACGGTTGTTGGCGACTTATGAAAAAAGCATTGACTACAGAATTTAAAACGCGGCTCTGGGATACCGTTAGGGCGATTGAGCAAACCTCCCAAGTGGAAATAGTGGTGGTTATCCGTTCACGCTCGGAAGATTACCGGGATATAGCTTTACTGTGTGGCATTATTGGTGCGTTGCTAAGTTTTAGCTACATCATGTTCAGCTCTGATTTGTTCGAAGATTGGCTGGTGTATTGCGCACCTATTTTAGGTTTTGCCATTGGCTATGCACTCGCCCATTGGCCACGGATAACGCGGCTGGGTGTGGGAAAGCAGCGTTTGCAAAGAAGCGTTGAAATCATGGCGAGGGCGTTGTTTCAAAAAGCGGGCATCCGGCATACGCGGGCGAAAATTGGCGTGTTGATTTATTGTTCATGGCTGGAGAAAAGCGTTTATATCCTGCCGGATAGGGGAGCGGAAATGGCTTTGCCAGCCGAAGAATGGCAGCGGTTACGCGCCGAATTTCAAGGCATTTTTATTAGCCGTAAGCCAGCCGAAGCGTTAATAACGCAATTGCATAACGTCCAACCGCTGTTTAACCGGTATTTACCAAGTTTGGCCAATGACATTAATGAATTGCACGATGCGATGGAAATAGACTTATGAAGGCGATTGTTCTGGTTTTGGTGTTATTGCTCAGTTTGCTGGCGTGCTTGGATTTGGCGCAGGCAAGGCCGGGGGGAGGGCATTCCAGTGCGGGGCAGGGTTCGTCTTCATCATCCGGCGCTTTCCCATCCGATCCATTTCCATTTGAGCGGCCTTATTCTTCTGGCAATTACAACACCGGTACGCCCGTCCAGGTTGAACCGGTCGGTTTGGTGATAGGCTTACTTTTTGTCATCGTGCTTATTATCTTATTCAAAAGGCTGGAAGATAGGCAGGTGTTTACGGTGGCGCCCACGGCGATCAACAGGGCGGTGCAACAACAGAAAATAAAATCCGGGCTGGAATCACTCAAACAAAGTGACCCTAACTTTTCCGGCATTTTATTTTTAGATTTTGTCCATTCGCTGTACAGCAAGTTTTACAGTTATTCCACGCACCCCGAATTTAGATATCTTAGCCCCTTTCTTAGCACCGAATTACAGCAGCATTTCCAGCAAGCCCAGCCGTGGACGATTAATGAAGTGGTGATTAATGGCATCCGTTGGCAAGAGATTAATACCCAAGGCGCGGAATTTGAAAGTATTTGCTTGGTGATTGATGCCAATTATACCTTGCATCTGCAAGGCAAATCGACCCGCTATGCTGTCACCGAACGCTGGTTGTTGCATCGTACAAAAGGGTTGCTGTCATCTGGGTCTAACAAAATGCAAGCTTTATGCTGCCCTTATTGCGGGGCGCCTGCGCATTTTACCGATGTGGGGCAGTGCGGGCATTGCGGCAGTGTGGTGCAGAAAGGGGAAATGCAGTGGTGTTTGGATAAACGTGCGGTGTTGGAAACGACCCTGTTGGCCGTTAATGAATTGGTGGCTTATGCCGAAGAACAAGGCACCGGGCTTGCGACCATTAAACAAACCGATTTAACCGAGCAAATGCAAGGCTTTCTACAATTGCATGCGTTGCCTGACTGGGATGCGTTCTGGCAAGCCTTTGTTGAAGATATTGTAAAGGCCTATTTCCTGACTATTTATAAGCACTGGAGCTCTCGCAATTGGGATGCTGTGCGGCATTTATTGTCAGACCGATTATATGAAGCCAATTCATTCTGGCTGGATTTATATGCAGAAAAGAACTGGTTCAACCGTTTGGATGATATAAAAATTGCCCAAATAGAGCTGGTAAAAATAGAACAAGACAAATTTTACGAGGCGATAACGGTGCGGATTTTTGCTTCCTGCTATGACTACACCGAAGGCCCGGGAGGCCAGGTTATTGGCGGGTCCAAACGTGCGTTACGCCGTTATAGCGAATATTGGACGTTTGTCCGCCGTACTAACGCAAAGCAACACACCGGGCCGTACAGTTTAAAGCAGTGCCCGCAATGTGGCGCACCTGCCGATAAGATGGGGCAAACCGGCGAATGCGGTTATTGCGGCTCTAAAATCAGCACGGGGCAATTTTCTTGGGTGCTGTTTTTGATTATGCAGGATGATGTTTATGAGGGTTGAGCTATTATTGGTTGGCTAAAGCCATTTCCGTAGATGGTGCTTCAGTGCCCCCCCTTGCCCACAAAATTATTAACCCAACAGAAGAGTAACCTTTATGAAGACAACATTAGCAGCAGCAATAAGTAAGCTATTAGCGGTCAGTTGTGTTTTGCTAAGCGTGCCAGCCATGGCAAGCGACCAGTGGGCCATGGATCAGGCCAACCCCGCACACACGGGTTATATCCCCGTGACCATCGATTCTAATAAGATTGCATTCCGGTGGAAAAAACAGGTCAGTACATCTGCATTAAATCCCATTACCGTAGCGGCAGGCTCTATTTTTGCTTCCGACTGGGGTTATTTTAATACCCAGCATTTGTATGCCATTAATAAAAATGGGCAATTGGCGTGGGGCAAAAGCTTTTCTGACATTTTTTCGATAAACCCGCCCAGTTATGCCGATGGTAAGGTGTATGTGCAGACGGGCAACAGTGACTCAGACACGTATTTGCGGGCTTATGCCGCACTCAGTGGCAACCTCGTTTTCCAAGCGCCCCATGCAGCGCAATGGGAACGCTATTTGGCGCCGACTATCTATAAAGGCAACGTGTATATTAATGGCGGGACTTATGGCGGCATGTATTCGTTTAATGGCGGTAAGGGTAAATTGAACTGGTTTTATGGCGATTTGCCCCAAGTCGACAATTGGACGCCTGCGGTAGATGAAAAATTGGCTTATTCGTATATAGGCTCGCTTTATGCGGTTGACCGGTTGACGGGAAAACACTTGTTTACAATAGCAAACTCAGGACAGCAACAAGCGGTGCCTATGTTGGGTGGCTTAAACGATGTGTTTGTTGTTGATGGCGGTATGCTAAACAGATTTAAAACTGACACGCATAAAATTGCTTGGCAAAAAACATATAATTTCAATGAAGATTACACGGGGCAACCGGCCTTAGCCAACTCGGTTGTTTATGTTGGCACAACGAAAGGGTCATTAGTTGCGCTTGACCAAGCCACAGGCAAAATCCTATGGGCGTGGAAAAACACAGCTAAAGGCATTGTCATAAATAATATTGTCGCAACAAAATCACATGTTTTTTTTACGACTGAAAATAAACTTTATGCGGTGGACTTAAAAACCCAGCAAAATGTTTGGTCTTATCCGGTGTCTGGTCACTTGGCTTTAGGGGAAAGTGGGTTATATGTTGCCAGTGGCGATGGTACGTTAACGGCATTTGGCTTGGGATTGCCGGATATTTTCGCGACTTCCATCCGCTATTTTTGGTCGACTGCTATTAATGCAACGCAGACTAAAACGATAACCATCAGGAATGTCGGCGACAAAAAGTTAACCATCAGTGACATCACGTCAGCATCATTTGCCTTTATCGTCAAATCACCCACGGCTTTTGTGCTTGCACCTAACCAGAGCAAGCAGGTTGAGATTGATTTTACACCCTCAACGGCAGGTTTAATTGAAACAGACTTAACCGTAAAAAGTGATGATGAAAATGAACCTGAAATTATTGTCCACTTAAAAGGAAAAGGCATTTCATCGTAACGCAAATAAGCTAAGGCTCTGTACGTGTTTCAAGGTCTTTTCAAGCCACCCCTCAAAGTTTAAAAATAGGGGAGAAAAATGGGCATTTTGACATATAAACCTGCTGATAAACCTGCTGATATTTGGAGTACAAACCTAGGGTTGCACTCCAAGAAAAGACATTTGAAGCTTTTTAGCACCCATCATTCGAAAAGACCCTGAAACTCATATAGAGCCTAAGCTAAAAGCCTTTTTGATTAGCAAGTCGCGATTATCCGCCATGCGGTTTTGAACGAGATATGACAGACCCAAAAGCACCGTATGACGATTAAATGTGTGCGTAAAGCGGCTGGCTGGGCTGATTCTGCCTTAATGGATGTTTCGGCCCATTTTTTAATGGGGTAGCTCAGGCGCAAAGCCCGGCAATTGTTCCTCTAACTGGTAATCTCTGCTAACATTCAGCGCCATCAGGCTTGCCCTGGCGGTCTGGTTAGAAAAAGTTAGGTTTCATCGATCCGCCTCACTGTGGAATCTAATCAACTACTATCAATGAGGTGATATTTTGGAGATACATGATGGACAAATTGACGGCACTTTCATTAAGCATTGGTGTTCTGGCTGGCCTTGCGACGTTTTTGGCGGTAGGCCCGCTTAGCGGCATATTTTTTATCTGGGCGGCAACCATTGCATGGGCGACTTACTTTTTCTTGGGCGCCACTAAAGAAGCCTTGATAAACACTATCGTATGCAGCATTTTCGGCGTTGTTATGGCATGGGTCACCGCTGTTTTATTGACCGAAATCTCACCTGAAGCCACACTGGGCTTCCCTTTCATGGCGGCACTCACTGTCACTGTGGCTGTCGTGGTCATGTGTCTTGCGGCTAATATCCCACAACTGGCAACCATTCCTGCCAGCGTGTTGGGTTATTCATCAACCTTTGCTTATTTGTTGCAAACACCTGAGAAATTGACCCAAGACGTGCTATTGGGCGTTTCTTTAAGCAATCCTCTGCTGGTCATCTCCATTTCTATTGTAGTGGGTACTTATTTTGGTCAGTTCTCGGCACAATTGGCTGCCAAATGGACTAAAGCATAATCCTCTCCATTCGCCTGAAGGTCGAAGACAACCCGGTTTTGCCGCCGTCCTTCGGGCACTGCGATACCCCTCCTCAAGATAAGGTGTCCGAATGCACAGTTTATTGTTCCTGCTTGTCGTATCCGGTATTTTGTATGCCCTGCATGTCATTGTCAGACAAACATCGCAATTAGGTTACATCCAGCGTTACCGATTCCATCCGGCAATCCGCCAAAAATTCAAGAAAAAACACCCGACCCTTACCGAGTCACAGGTAGATTCGGTGTTCCTCGCCTTGCGGGATTATTTTTATTGCTGCAACCGTGCCAAACGCCGCATGGTGTCCATGCCGTCGCAAGTGGTTGATGATGCTTGGCATGAGTTCATTTTGTTCACCCGCAGTTACGGGCAATTTTGCCAAAAAGCCTTTGGCCGTTATTTGCACCACACGCCCGCCGAAGCCATGACGCGGCCCACGCTGGCGCAAGATGGCATAAAACGGGCTTGGCGTTTGGCTTGCGTTAAAGAAAAGCTCAATCCCCTAACGCCCGCCCGTTTGCCGTTGTTATTCTCGATAGATACCCAACTTGCAATTGCCAATGGCTTTGTTTACAACCTGCACTGTATGCCGGGGGACAACAGCTATTGCGCCAGCCATATTGGTTGTGGCGGTGACCGTAATGACGACATTGATTTTGATGTTGGCGCGGACGGTGGTTGCAGCTCTGATGGCGGCTGTAGTGGGGGCTGTGGAGGCGGTGATTAATATCCACAGTTTCATAAGAGTAACCCCTACATAATTACCCTACCTCATGTATAAAACACACCTGGCAGACCTGAGCTACGATTTTAAAACCCTGTGCAACCTGATGGCGAAGGCCACCCCGCCACGGTCGGGCGATTATCTGGCGGGCGTGGCGGCCGCCAACAACCTTGAGCGGGTCGCCGCGCAATGGGTGTTGGCCGATGTGCCGCTAAAACAATTCCTTAATGAGGCGCTGGTGCCTTATGAGCAAGACGAAATCACCCGCTTGATTATCGACGGGCATGACAGCGCGGCGTTTGCGCCGGTCAGCCATTTGACGGTGGGGGATTTCCGTAACTGGCTGCTTTCCGAACAAGCCACCAGTGCAACATTGGCCGCCCTTGCCCCTGGCCTGACCCCGGAAATGGTGGCGGCTGTCTCAAAAATCATGCGCATCCAAGACTTGATCCTAGTGGCGAAAAAATGCCGTGTGGTCACCCGCTTCCGTGGCACGATAGGTCTGGAAAATAGGCTATCCACGCGGCTGCAACCCAACCATCCCACCGACAACCCAGCGGGCGTGGCAGCCAGTTTATTGGACGGCTTGCTCTATGGCTGCGGCGATGCGGTCATCGGGATCAACCCCGCGTCTGATAACTTGGAAGCCACCACACGTTTGCTGCATCTGCTGCATGATGTCATCGAACGTTACCAAATACCGACCCAATCGTGTGTCTTGGCGCATGTGACCACCACGCTGAAAGCGATTGGCCAAGGCGCACCGGTGGATTTGGTGTTCCAGTCCATTGCTGGCACACAAAAAGCCAATGACAGTTTCGGCATTAATCTGGATTTATTGCAAGAAGCCCACCTTGCCGCGTTGGAACTGGGGCGCGGCAGCCTGTTTGAAAATGGCGTGTTGGGTGACAACTGCATGTATTTTGAGACCGGTCAAGGTAGCGCGTTGTCCGCCAACGCCCACGAAGGCATGGATCAGCAAACCTGTGAGGCACGGGCCTATGCCGTCGCCCGCAAGTTCAAGCCGTTGTTGGTCAACACCGTGGTGGGTTTTATCGGCCCCGAATATCTGTACGACGGCAAGCAAATCATCCGCGCTGGCTTGGAAGACCATTTCTGCGGCAAGTTATTGGGATTGCCGATGGGCTGCGACGTGTGCTACACCAACCACGCAGAAGCCGATCAAGATGATATGGATATGTTGCTGACGCAGTTTGCCGTGGCGGGCGGCACCTTTATTATGGGTGTGCCGGGGGCGGATGATGTGATGCTCAACTATCAATCGACCTCGTTCCATGATGCGTTGTATCTGCGCCAAGTGTTGGGCTTACGGCCCGCGCCGGAATTTGAGCAGTGGCTGCAACAACATCAGCTGTTTGATGGCCATAACCGCCTAGTGCAACAACGCGAAATACCGGCCTTATTTAAACCGGCTTTACAAAAACTAAAGTGAACGGCAATGAGCAACGCCAACAAACCCACGGCAGACCTAGACCCTTGGCAAGCCTTAAGCCAATTCACCCCGGCGCGTATCGCATTAGGCCGTGCGGGCATGAGCCTGCCGACCCGCGCCTGCTTGGATTTCCAGCTGGCCCATGCGCTGGCCCGCGACGCGGTCAACATCCCGTTGGATTTTGCCGCCTTGTCCCAGCGCATCCAGGCACAAGGCTATCAAACCTTAAGCCTGCAAAGCCAAGCGGAAAACCAGCGGGTTTATTTGCAACGCCCTGATTTGGGACGGTTATTAAGCGTGTCTGCGGTTGATTCGTTACAACGCAATGCCTGCCCGAAAGCGGATGCCGTGATTGTGGTCGCTGACGGGCTATCGTCCAAAGCCATCGAGCATCATGCCGTGCCGATGTTAAATTTATTGCTGCCCCAACTGCAAGCAAACGGCTATCACCTGCCGCCCGTGTGCCTGGTAAAACACGGCCGGGTGGCGGTAGGTGATGCTATCGCCGGACATTATGCCGCCCGCCTGTGCATCGTGTTGATTGGTGAGCGCCCGGGCTTAAGCTCGCCCGACAGCATGGGCATTTATTTCACTTACCAGGCCAAACCGGGCATCAGCACCGACGCCGACCGCAACTGCATTTCCAATATCCATCGCAATGGCCTGAGTTATCAGCACGCATTGAAGAAATTGCTGTTTCTGATCCATGAAGCGGAAAAGCTACAGTTTTCGGGCGTTAATTTAAAAGACGGGACAACAGAAAGCAGTTTGGAAAACCTACCGCAACAGGCTAACTTTTTGCTGGATTAAGTAATTAAGTAGACGTTTTCAGGCGGTGAGTGGCGGATAGCCAATAATTTCGGTGCCATAACGCCTGCCAGTCCTTGCAGGACTGGCAGGCGTCCAATCGCCAAATGGACTAATACTTAGGCCCTTATTGGATAGCAGAAGAATTCTTAGTGAACACGGCGGTGCAATTGTGGTTGCCCTTCAAGGTATCGACCGTAAGAAAGCGGTTACCCCCCTGACAATCACCGCGCCAGCCGGTAAACAAATAGCCCGCAGCCGGTGTCGCCGTTAACTTTATTGTGCCGCCCGCCGGTTTTGCCAAATAACAGCGGGTGCCGCAGTTAATCCCCGCAGGCTCACTGGTGACAGTTCCGGAGCCGATGCGGGTGATTCTGGTTTTGGCAACCGTTGTGTCAAATGTATAAGTAGTGTAAACATTTTCAACAAAAACCACACTGGACGAACCCGTATAAGGCAAATCGCTAAAAGAGGCCATCGCTTCAATTTTCTTAACGACATCCATCCCTTCTATCACCTTGCCAAACACCGCATAGCCTGGGTTGGCGGCACTGGCGTAATCTAGGTTCACATTGTCCGTAAGGTTAATAAAAAACTGCGAAGTCGCCGAATTGGGATCGCTAGTGCGGGCCATCGCGACAGTGCCGGTCAAATTGCTTAAGCCATTGGTTGATTCATTGACAATCGGTGCACGCGTGGTTTTCTGCTTGCCGTCCGCTTTATTAATCCCTCCGCCTTGCACCACAAAGCCTTTAATGACGCGGTGTATCAAGGTGCTTTTATAAAATCCACTTTTGACATAGGCGATAAAATTGTTTGAGCTGATCGGTGCTTTCGCATAATCGAGCTGCAAAGTGATAGTGCCGACATTGGTTTGCAACTCGACTATTGCTGGCGGGGTTGCACCAACTGCCAACGGGCTGACTGACGAAAAAATAAACAGTGATAAAAAAGTGTATGACTTGCGCATGATGGACTCGGTGGTTGGTTGGACAGATTTAATTTGAATAAACGGGACTGGACTATAATCAATAATATACCGGTTTTTTGCTGGTATGAGGCACCATAAAACGAATGTAACAAGAAATAACGCCGAGGCGTCCACCCTGCGGGTCTCTATCCGGTCGGTTTCATCGGCAGGGAAATTTTTACATTATCGAGGTTATTATGAGCAAGCAAACCAATACAATTAATACCAAGCCAACATTTATTACCCGCATCAGTCCAGTGCTGACTGATTTTGGGGCGGATGACCAGGCTTCCCGTGTTGTAGTACAGACGGATGGCAAGATAGTGGTGGCCGGTACACGCTTTTTCGATCCTATGATAGGGCCTGGTAATTATGACGCGGATTTTGCGGTGGCCCGTTATAACGGTAATGGTGATTTGGACACTAGCTTCAGCGGCAATGGACAGTTGACAACAAAAATGTCTAACAATTCGTTTGCATCTAGCATAGCAATGCAGGATGACGGCAAGATTTTAGTGGTTGGCAGCAGCGGCTTTTTTTCTGACTTCGTTGACAGTTATTACGAGTTTACCCTGGCCCGCTACAACAGCAATGGCAGTTTGGACACCGGCTTTAGTGGCGACGGCATAGTGACAGCCGTTTTTTCTGGAAACATTAATAATGCTTATAGTGTTGCCTTGCAACGCGATGGTAAGATTTTAGTCGCAGGTCAAACGGGTAGCCAACACGCCTATGATGGTTTTGGAAGCTATGATTTCGGGTTGGTACGTTACAACGGCAATGGCAGTTTGGACACTAGCTTTAGTGGGGACGGCAAAGTGACCACTGATCTTGGCTTTGACAATGATGCCGCCCATAGTGTGCTTGTGCAACCCAATGGCAAGATTGTCGCTGCCGGCACGACTGGTTTGGTGCGGTATAACAGCGATGGCAGTTTGGACGGCAGCTTTAGCGGCGATGGCAAGCTTCCTACTGATTTCTCCATTTCCAATGCCATGTTGCAGGCTGACGGCAAACTTATAGTTGCGGGTGACAAAAACTTGGCCCGTTATAACAGCGACGGCAGTTTGGATAACAGCTTTAGTGGTGACGGCAAAGTGATGGCTGATTTCCCTATTGCCAGTTCCCTGTTGCAGGCTGATGGCAAGCTTGTGGTTGCGGGTGACAAAAACTTGGCACGTTATAACAGCGATGGCAGTTTGGATAACAGCTTTAGTGGCGACGGCAAAGTGAGGGTTGATTTCCCTATTGCCAGTGTCACTTTGCAACCCGATGGCAAGATCGTAATTGCAGGGGAAGGCCCTATTAATGCGGATGATTTTACCCATGATTTCGCAGTGGCGCGTTATAACAGCGACGGCTCATTAGATAACTCTTTCGGTACGCTCAGCAATTCTTTAAGCAACACCATCAACACCAAGGAAAACGCCGCACCCGTCATTATCAATGACAATGTTCAAGTCGGCGATGCCGAACTGGATGCGTTAAATGCTGGCAACGGCAATTACTATGGCGCCAGCTTAACCTTGATGCGCCATAGTGGTGCTAAAGCGGATGATGTTTTTGCTGCTGGTTCTGGTGGCACACTCAGCCTGACGGACAACAGCATCACCCTTAACGGCAAGGTAGTTGGCAGTAGCGAACAAATGTTAGGGAAATTAACCCTTCACTTCACCACAGCCACCACGCAACAGGTCAATAGCACGTTGCAACAGCTCGCTTACCGCAATAGCTCCGAGCAACCACCCGCAACCATACAACTGGATTGGGCTTTTAATGACGGCGACCGTATTAATCCATTATCGACCACAGGTTTCACAGTTATTAAAATCGCCCCATCCAATGATGCCCCGCACGGCTATGTTTCCATTAACGGCATTATTGCCCAAGGCCAAACCCTGACAGCCAGCAACAACCTTACCGATGCCGATGGCTTAGGCACCATCAACTATCAATGGCAGTCCAGTCCAGATGGTCACGCATGGAGCAATTTATCCACCGGAACCGATATTGTTTTGACCCGCACCCTGCTTGCCCAACAGATCAAGTTGATCGCCTTCTATACTGACGGACAAGGCTTCAACAATAGCGTTTACAGTATTCAAGGCACAAAAAACAATGATGAGCTCTTTGGTGGTGCCGGAAACCAGCGCTTGAGCGGTGGCGATGGCAATGACAGCTTGCTGGGTGGGCGCGGCAATGATGTCATGGACGGTGGCAATGGCAAAGATTGGGCGCAATACTGGACGGCAAGCGCAGGAGTGACAGTAAACTTGGGGCTGACCACTGCGCAAAACACCCTAGGTGCGGGCACCGACACCTTGATAGCCATCGAAAACATCAACGGCAGCCACTTAAACGACACCTTGATCGGCGACGCCTTGGACAACGCCCTTTATGGCGAGGCGGGCGATGACAAACTCAACGGTGGTGGTGGCAATGACAGCTTGCTGGGTGGGCGTGGTGATGATGCCATGGATGGCGGCAATGGCAGGGACTGGGCGCAATACTGGACGGCAAACGCAGGGGTGACAGTGAACCTGCGGCTGACTGTTGCGCAAAACACGGTCGGAGCCGGTAAAGACACCCTGCGAAACTTCGAAAATATTAGTGGCAGTGGTTTTAACGACACCTTAATTGGCAATGCCTTAAATAATATTTTGTTAGGCGGTGCGGGTAATGACACCTTAAATGGCAGCTTGGGCAACGACAGGCTAAAGGGAGGCGCAGGGCAAGACACTTTTGTGTTCAATACCCCACTGGGTGTTAGCAACATAGACACTATCATTGACTTTAGCGTCGCCGATGACACGATTAAACTGGATAACAGTATTTTTATCGCTTTAACTTCTACAGGTGTGTTGGCAGCCAATGCTTTTAAAGTCATCGGTAACGGAAATTCGATAGATGACGATGACCACATCCTTTACAACACGGCTTCAGGCGGGTTGTTCTACGATGCCGATGGTAGCGGCGTATCCACTTCGGTACAGATTGGGATTATCGGCAAAGGGCTGGCTGTCACGCAAGCGGATTTCATGGTGGTTTAAAAGCCAAACAAGGATACGGCACCTTGGGATGAGGAGTGCCGTTAGATTTGCATCCGTAGAGATAATGACCGGATGTTGGGCGTTATGATACGGATGGGGTGTATTCCGCAAACACTATAAAACTAACTAATCTACCGATTTTTCTGTTGGCATGAGATACCACAAAACAAATGCGACAAGAAATAAAGCGGGCACATCACCCAACAGGTTTATCCGGTCGGTTTCATCAACAATGGCGTAATAGAACATGACGCCACCATGGACAATGTTTGACCAAACCGTAAACCATATCAGGCTGGCATTGGCTGACGGGTCTTTGGCTGCTTGATACAAGAATACCCCCAAGGTGGCGTAAACGCCCATAATCATGTGCTCGTATTCAGGTTGTGCCGGTGTCCAGCCCCAACCCGCAGGCCATATCCACATCATCATTAACGGTACGCCGACGACATAAATGACACCGATCACTTTTAACGCAGTTTTTAAATAAGCTAGCTTTTGTTCGGGCTGCATACAATTTTCTCCAGATAGCGGTCAAGTTAAGTGCTAATTTGTCATTGTAACTGGTTTCATAACGTTTTCAGTTCTTATAAGGAAGGTTTAAATTCCGTTTTATTTTCCATTCTTAACAAACAACTGTTTTATTTTTCTCGAATTAGACGTGATGATAAAACGGGTCAACCCCCAGGCAGCCTAATAACCCCATCAATCCGCGCTATCACGTCCAACACCAAGTCGCGTTTTTCGCGGGCGATGCGGTATGCTCGCGAATTTATTAGCATAATTAAAAGTACGCGATTAAAATCGCTGACTACCCCGCATACATTTAAACTAAGCCTAACTTAACTATGAAGCCTGAAACTGAACGCTTTCTCTACCAACTAAGCAGATCAAGCGAGGCTCAGAAAGCGGCTATTGCTGATAATTGCCGTTTTGATGAGCGTGTTGCACCATTACGTTGGGATAAATTTGAGAACCGCTTGCTTGATCCGGCAAAACCGGATTGGGCAGATTGGAGTGAAGCGGACAAGTTAAATTATGAAGACAGCGTTACAGTGCTTAGCACCAGCATTCCTGACAGCTTTCTTGATCTTAACCAAACTGCTTGGCTTCAAGGCATAGCGACTAATCGTACAGTAGTGCGCTTGGAACATTTGGAACGCTTACTAAGCAAAGAAAATTTGAGTTTTAACACCCTACAAGACCTACTTAACAGTAAGGATGTTGATGAGCAAAAGCGCTTAGAGTCGCTTATACAAAGTTGGAACAATGCGCGTGATGGTCGGCCCATGTTTGCCGCCTTTTATGACGAAGTTCAAGCTGAAGCCGATCACGACAACTGGCAACACCAACTGCGTGACCGCTTGGGACTAGGGCATTATGGCTCTGATAAAGGCGTGACTATACCCGTTGCCTTGATGCGTTATTCCTTGGATGAAGTCGTCGCTCACAAAGTCCCCAACGCTTTTGCCTTGCCTACCGTGCTTGATGGCGGTATGCACGAATTTTACTTCCCTGTGCCCAAATCGCATCCTTACGGCGCGACTTTGCATCTTGCACCAGATCGGGCCGATACTCTGACTGCAGAAATGCTGCATTACCGCATCGACTACCAACCTAAACACCTCTGGAAAATAGCGATGATTACCCGTCCGCATAATGTCGAAGACAATAGTTTACGTGAGACGAGGGATTTGCATTTATTAGCCTTACAAGAGGCAACAGACCGTCCTGATTTTGGTGAAACGATGGAGGGTCGGAAATGAATAAGTGGTACACCGATTTCCTCAACAATCCAAACCAAGCGATCACAGATTTATTTAGCGGCAGAGCCGGTTTAGGTTCAAGTTTGCGCTTAGATATTCCAGAGCTGTTATATCAGGAGTTTCCCGATACACCAGAATTCACCGAGCCACGGCAACTGCTCGATCATGCCTTGTTGCATTGGCTAAACACCATGCGCAGTGACTATGCCGCACAAGTAAGACGCTTAGGTTACGGCATATACAGCAAACGGCTGTGTGACGCGCTCACTAGCATACAGTTACTGGATTTGCCGATCACAACCTATCACCTGCGAGAAACTGCAAGCAGTTGGCTCAACTGGCTGGCTCCTTTGCGCCTGGCTCCCGAACGCGACCCCGCGTTGGAATACTGGCGCGTATTGACGCATCGGCAAGACCAACATGCCAGCCCGGCGCCGTGGCTACAGTTGGCTGACGACCCGCGCCCCGAGTATCTGAGCGTTGCATTAGTCGGCTTACAACGCCTGCCCAATGGTCACGATGCGCGGCGTAATCAACAAACGCAATTATTTGCGTTGTTGCAGCATGCAGTATTATTGCCCGATAGCGGAAAAGCCTGCCAATTTTTTAACCAACACTTTGCGGCCTTGCGAGCCACTTATCCCGCCGCGCCGGATCATTGGCAAATGCTGTTGGAAACAGTCATTCGAGGTTTTAAGGTGCAAACGGCTATTGCCAGAGACTTGCTGGAAAATTTACAGCAACCGGCTAAACCACAACGTGCCACGTCCCCGATTTTTGCTCAGCCAGCCGATAAAGCCGAAACTGATACGTTGTTAGACGACATCAAGACATCGCGCCATTCTGCCGAGGCTTTGGCGCAGCGCCTATTCACGACGTTGGAGAAGAATTACGCCTACAGTCAAGCCACAGGCGACAGCTATTTTTTTGTCACTACGCTTAGTAACTTAGGGGAGCGCCTATTAAAACGACATAAACTGTCGGCGGCAGCCCTGAATCGTTTGCAATTGATGGTTGAGCGCGGTTTAAGCCTGCAACCTATGAATCAGTTTGTCTGGATGTTATGGGCAAACTGCTTGGCGCATTCGGGACACAGCGATGCCCAACAGTGGGTATTACGAGAGGCTGTGCGATTATTTCCTAATAATGAAGCGTCGTTCGTAGAACTGGCACGGTTGTTAATGCGGCAAGGCAACGACCAGGAAGCCGAACGCTGGTTGCGGGATGTAGTTGAACGTAGTCCTAATAATGAACCGTCCCGCGTGGAACTGGCGCGGCTGTTAATGCGGCAAGGCAACGATCAAGAAGCCGAACACTGGTTGCGGGAAGCGGCTGAACGTAATCCTAATGCTGAACCGTCCCGCGTGGAACTGGCGCGGCTGTTAATGCGGCAAGGCAACGATCAAGAAGCCGAACGCTGGTTGCGGGATGTGGTTGAGCGTAGTCCTAATAATGAACCGTCCCGCGTGGAACTGGCGCGGCTGTTAATGCGGCAAGGTAACGATCAAGAAGCCGAACGCTGGTTGCGGGATGTGGTTGAACGTAGTCCCAATAATGAACCATCCCGCGTAGTCTTAGCCAAACTTTGGGTTAAACAAGGTAAAACGCCAGAAGCAGAAGGCTTGTTGACGAAATTTTTAGACCGTTATCCGCAAAACAACCAAGCACAGAAGTTGTTAAAGACGATCAAAAATGGCAGCATTGATTTGTCATCTTGGCTTGATTTTGACGCTGATGACGGCATTGACCATGAAATACAAAGCGCGTCAAAACTCAGCCACAACCAACAAGCCAGTGATAGCTCTGTACCAAGCATCGCGGACAATGATCAACCTAGCCTTACTCAGTCTAAAACCATGTCCGATTTATTAAGCGAATTACAACGCCGCGCCCGGTTGCAAAGTGAATTTAACCAAGCGCGAAGCTTATCTGCCGATACGGATTACATTCTCCAAGAAGCAGAAAAAGGCGATGCTTTAGCGTGTTTTTATCAGCAATGGCTGAAATCCGATGAAGCTTTAAATCTGCCCCCCCACGCTTGGGCAGCACACGCCTGTCGCTTATACCAAACGCGCGCACCTGAAACAGACTGGCAACAACTCAACCAAACTTTTCCGGAACACCGTTTGGCGAATCGTTATTTGCACTTGCAGACAGTAGAAGACGAAAATGAAACCGCTGCTCTACTGAAAAAACTATCTAGCGATGCAAACGCGTTAACACCGCTGCAACAATTCATCTATCAAGCCTTAGAAGCAGACAATCCGCCTGACCATGACAACTTGGCCCTAGCCGTGCTCGCCAGCGACGCCGCCAGTGCACCTCAGATTGTTAGTTGTTAACTACTGATGTTGCGCACCTATTTTTTAAAATCAATGAGTTACAGCTTTTTGAATTCGCTACAGCCATTAGTGCTTCTGAACGCCCGTGTATTGTCAGTTATCAAGTTGTACCAAATCAGTTTGAAATTCCGCACTCAGCTTTGAATCTATCAGCGAAACAGGTTTATCCAAGTAGGCGTATTAGTTGATCCGTAATGCTTTGGGTGCTTATGGATGGATGTGTTGAAACGTTAAAGACGGCGTTTCAAATCCCATTCCGTTATCCTTCTTGCTATAACAACAAAACTGTTGCGCAACAGTTTTGTTGCGTAGTTTTTGGTGTCACTTACAGAATCGAGCTACTTTCCAAGCAAACAAGATCCGCCAAACTCCCCACATCCCAACATTTTCCCTTCGGAGAAGGTGTTTTTGCATGTGCGTAGATATACTTTAAACGGTCTAGTTTTCGGTTTTTTGTGTAGGGTACGCTGCAAAAGCTGAAAATATACCTAGGCTAATGGCGATTACGGCCTCCGCACATGCTTTAGTATGGTGGCAACCAACGCATCGATGGAGATGGGTTTGGCTAAATGGTCAACCATACCGGCGGCTAGGCAGTCGGTTTTGTCTTCGGCAAAGGCGTTGGCGGTTTGTCCGACGATGGGCATATCGGGGGCAAATTCCAAAATAAGGCGGGTGGCCTGATAGCCGTCCATTTGCGGCATTTGCACATCCATAAGTATCAGGTCGTAGTGTCCGGCACCATCCGTCAGAACCCGCTCAACAGCGGTTTTGCCGTTATCGACCATGACAATATTGGCGCCTTCGGTGCTTAGCATGTCGCTTAACACGGCTTGGTTAACCTCATTGTCTTCGGCAACCAGGATGGACAGTCCGGCCAGCCGTTGCTTGGACGGGGGCTTTTGCGGGATAGCTTCTTCGGCTAGCTGCAGGGGGTCGACGGCTTGGTAAGGCAGGCGGATTGTGAATTCGCTGCCAATGCCCATTGTGCTGCTGACGTGAATTTCACCACCCATCATTTCCACTATGCGGCGGGTGATAACGAGTCCTAGGCCTGTCCCGCCGTACTTTCGCGTAGTGCTGCTATCGGCCTGTTCAAACGCATTGAACAGGCGGGTTAGCTGTTCCTGTTCCATGCCTATACCGGTGTCACTTACTTGAAACAGCAAGAATCCGCCTTCTTTTGCCAACGACAAGGTGATGTTGCCTTGCTCGGTAAATTTGATGGCGTTAGCGAGCAAATTCATCAGGATTTGTTTGATCCGTAAAGGGTCGCCCAAGCAGGTGAGAGGCAGGTCATTGGCTTTTTTTACCTTCAACATGAGCCCCTTGGTTTGGATGGGCTCTTTAAACACGTCGACGATTTCTTTGGTTATGTCGATAAGTTTGACGGGGATGTTTTCCAAATGGAGCTTGCCAGCCTCAAGCTTCGATAAATCCAAAATATCATTGATAATGCCCTGCAATAATTTGCCGGAAGTGATGATTTTGGCAAAAGTGTCCCTAGCTTTGTCATGCCCGGTACTGTCCCGGTAGCCGATTTCGGCAAAACCGAGCACACCGTTTAGCGGGGTGCGGATTTCGTGGCTCATGTTGGCAAGAAACTCCGCTTTGGCGCGGGCCAAGTGTTCCGCTTCGGCTAGGGCTTTTTCGCGGGCGGCAGCCAGCATTTTTTGCTGGCGGATGTCGATAAAGCTCACCACCGCGCCAATAATCCGGCTATCTTTAAACATGGCTTGCGTGGCAGTCGCCACCGGCAATGGCGAGCCGTCAGCCCGCCAGAACAAATCATCATCGTTACGGACGGCTCGCCCCGAGCGCAGGGCGGACAGCAACGGGCAGGTTTCGGGCAGACAAGGCGAGCCATTGGCGAGGGTATGATGTACGGCGGCATGCACCGGCTTGCCGATTAGGGCTTCCGCCGTATAACCCAGCAGCTGTGCCCCCGCTGGATTGATAAAGATGAATGTGCCGTCTTCGCCGATGCCGTATAGGCCATTGGCATTGGCTTCCAGTAGCAAACGGCTGCGTTCCTCTAATTCACGCAAGGCTTCCGTGCGTTCGGCCACCAGGTCTTCCAGATGTGCCCGGTAGTTTTCCAGTTCCAGCATTTCCTGTCTGTGCTGGGTGATGTCATCATAAATGCCAAGTATCCCTACTGTCTGTTGATGCAGGTCATAAATTGGCACTTTGGACGTGCGTAGCCATATCTGCTTGCCGTCAGGCGTGGTCTGCGGCTCTTCAAAGCCCAGTTTGGGTTCGTTGGTGGACATGACCCGCCGGTCGTCGCTTTGATACAGGCTGGCTTGGTCTTGCCAGCTTAATTGCGTGTCATCTTTGCCGATCAGGTCTTGGGCTGAGGCCAAGCCCGCGTCGTGGGCAAACAGCGTGTTGCAACCCAAGTAGCGCAACGCGGGGTCTTTCCAAAAAACCCGGATAGGAACAGAATCAATGATGACTTGCAGTAGGTTTTTTGCTTCATAAAGCCGCCGATAAGGCTCCCTGACTGCGTCAATAAAAATGCTTTTGTAAATAAAGCCATACGCAACCACTTTATAAATATGCCCCAGCAAATTATAAATATCGGCAACATCGGCATATAGCGTAAAAAAGCCTTCGCTCATCGCCGTGATGGACGCCGCAGCAAATAAACCGACGACATCATAAGTTTGGGTCGCACGCATTTTATACAGAAAACCCATAGCCGCGATGCCATAAAGCGCAATCAGCACATATTCGCAGTGGATCTTGAAGGGTGTCAATCCGGTTCCAGGTATAAAGGTTCGCGGCAGCCATTGGTTATGCAGCAACCCTAACCAAGCCAGCAGCGCAACCAACAGCAGCACGATTGCCAGCAGCAGCCAGCGTAATACCGGGCTATGCGTCTGACGGCATCCCCCCACCGATATGGATAGTAAACCTAATGCCGCCAGCAAACGCGCTTCTAGCCAGAAATTGATTGTCTTTTCAATGTTGCTGGCGGTGATAAAGGCGGGCATATCCCGAAACGACACCACATGCAGAAAGTCGAGCAGCGCCACACCCAGAAAAACACAGGCCAGCAAGGTAAAGCGGTCAGCCCGCTGTTGGTCATAGGTGCTCCAGCCTACGGCAAACACGCAAGCGGATGTGACGATGGCAATCGTTTCCAGCAGCGTGTGCAAGGTCGCATAACCGGTGATGGCTTGCTGCGGATAGGCGTTGATTAAAAACCAGGCAAGCATCTGGAATACCGCCAAGCACAGCAGCACCCACAAGGTGGTCCGTAATGCCCGGCGATAATTAGGATGCGGCCTGATAGGCGTGGTGATAATCGATAGCATGGTTTTTCAAGGCCATAGGTGTTTATGCTGTGTGCAACGTAGGGAATAGCCAACGGACGCGGAGGGCTACGCAGTGCGGTGTTGCCGTGCCAACGTTACTGGTCGTCATCCGCCTGTTCTGTTTCCGTCAGCTGGGCGGTCGGATCAGGAAGTTGGGCGTATAAATCCTGCAGGGTTCTCAAGGCGGGTTCGTAATCAAAGTTTTCAATTTGTTGTTGCAGCACGTTTACGGGTGCGCCTAAGGCCGACCGTAATAAGGGGGCGGCGGTGCGCATCACGGTTTCGGCATCAATGTCGCTGATTGCCAATAAGGTCTCAAGCTTGGCCAATTCGCCACGCACTTCATTCCAGTCGACCGCTACCAATGGGCTTTCAGGCGCTGCCGCTAAAGTGCCGATTGCCGCTAAAAATGGCCGCTGTTCCTTTTCAAAGTCAGCCAGAAAAAGTTCGATTTCACTGCGTTCGCGGCCTTCCCGAATGGCTTCGTTAAGCTGGCAGGCCGTTTGGTAAACGCGTTTTGCACCCAGTGTCCCGGCTGCCCCTTTAACGCTATGGGCGATCAGTTCAGCCTGTTGCCTGTCATTTGCCATCAAGTTTTGGCGGAGCCGTTCTATATCATCGGCGTGATGGGCCAAATACATCCGCAATAAGGCCGTATATTTTTCGGCGTCCTGGCGCGTTGCCGCTAAACCAACGTCGGGATCCAAACCAGGGATGGCGCTTAAGCGTTGATATAAACTGGGATCATGGGTGGCAAGCGCGGTTTGGCGGATTGGCGGTGGGTTTACGATTTGCAAGTGCGGCAACCATTTCAGCAAAGCGGCAAATAAGTCTTCAGGGTTGACCGGTTTGGCGACATGGTCATTCATGCCAGCGGCTATACAGCGTTGCCGGTCTTCGTTGAAAACATTGGCGGTCATCGCCAGAATAGGGACTGACTGGTAGCCAGGTAAGGTACGGATAATCCGGGTGGCTTGCAAACCATCCATAACTGGCATTTGAATGTCCATTAAAATCAGGTCGTAGCGGTTTTGCTTGGTTTTTTCCACCGCTATCACACCGTTTTCCGCAAGGTCGGTGCTAAAACCGATTTCTTGTAATAAGGCCAACGCGACTTCCTGATTAATGGGATTGTCTTCACACAACAACAAATGCCTGTTTTGATGGTTATGGATTAAGGCTGTTTCGGTATCCGATATCGATAGTTCTTTGGGGGGCTCTGTCATTGTGGAGGGTGCCAATCGGTTTAGGGTGTCCAACAGGGTGGAAGGCGTGACCGGTTTGGTGAGCACTGCATCAAAACCGGATTGTAGGGCGGTTGCCCTTAAGTTTGGTTCGTCATAGGCCGTTATCAGCAATAGCTTGGGTGGCTGTATTAACGGCAGTGCGTGGAGTTTTTGGGCGGTTTCCAAACCATCCATTACCGGCATATGCAAGTCCACTACCACCATATCAAAGGGCTTGCCTTCGGCATCGGCTGTTTTGATCTTTGCTAAAGCGGTTGCGCCGGAATCAGCGGTGACGACGTGCAGTTGCAGGGATTCCAATAGCTGAGCCAAAATTATCCGGGCATCGGCGCTGTCATCGGTCACTAATGCCCGTTGGTTTGCCAAATGGATAATAGGCTTTCGGCTAGCTGTCTGTTTGGTTTTGGCAAAACGCGCCGTCAGCCAAAAGGTGCTGCCATTGGATGATTGGTTGTTGTTGACACCGACCGCCCCGCCCATTAACCCGGCCAAGCTTTTAGTGATGCGCAGGCCTAAGCCGGTGCCTTCATAATGGCGGGTGGTCGAATTATCAGCCTGTTCGAACGCTTGGAACAATCTGGGGAACACGTTAGGGTCAATGCCAATGCCGGTGTCCTTAACTTCAAAACGTAGCAACAAGTCGTGCTCATTGTCTTCAACAATACGGGTGCGTAAGACAATATTGCCTTGTTCGGTAAATTTTACGGCATTGCTGAGATAATTCAGCAATGCTTGGCTTAGGCGGGCCGGGTCGCCGTGCAGTTGGTAAGCCGGTATCACGCCGGTGTCAATGATTAGCTCCAAGCCTTTTGCTTTGGCTTTTTCCAAAACCAAGTTAGTGACATTTTGCAGGACTAGTTCCAAATTGAAATCGGTTTGGTCCAGCGAAAATTTGCCCGCTTCAATTTTGGCGATGTCGAGGATGTCGTTAATCACCGCCAACAAATGTTGGGCAGAGGCGGTGATCTTTTGCAGCTTGTCATGTTGCTCATCGGTGTGGGTGCTGCGTTGCAGCAAATGGGTGAGGCCAACAATGGCATTCAGTGGCGTCCTGATTTCATGGCTCATATTGGCTAGGAACGCGCTCTTGGCTTGGTTGGCCTGTTCGGCGGCTTGCATGGCTTGTTCCAGCTGGAGGGTACGGCGTCCGACCATTTCTTCCAAGTGTTCACGGTATTTTTCCAGCTCGTTGTTTAAGCGCTTTCTCTCGGTGATGTCTTCCTTGATGGCCAGATAATGGGTGATTTTGCCGTCCGGCTGGCGGATAGGGGTAATCCTGGCAAATTCAAAATAGACATCGCCGTTTTTACGTTTGTTGTACAGTTCGCCGCTCCACTGCTCGCCTCGGGTCAGGGTGGCCCATAGATCATTGTAGGTGTCTTTAACAGTCAAGCCGGATTGGAGGATTCGTGGATTTTGGCCGATAGCTTCAGCGGGGCTAAAGCCGGTTGTTTGGGTAAACGCCTGGTTAACATATTCAATCTTGGCGTCGGTGTTGGTGATCACAATGCTTTCCGGGCTTTGTTCGACCGCGAGGGATAATTTGCGCAATTGTTGTTCAGACTGTTCCCGCTCAAGCTCATACTGCTCCAGTGCGGCGACCATGCTGTTGAATTGGCTTGCCAACCGGCCAATTTCATCTTGGTATTTGAATGCCAGCCGGAATTGGCGCTCGCCACCCGCTATCCGTGCCACGCCGTCTAATAGCCGTTTAAAGCCACGGGTCATCGAGGTCACTATGAAAAAAACCAAGCAGGTGAGGACGATAACCACCAGCAGCGTGGTCAGGCTGGTTTCATAGATAAGTTGGTTGATGACGGAGCTTAGGTGGCTCCTGTCCTCGCTGATGCGCGCCCAACCCAGCAGGCGGGTTCCGGCCAATACCGGCGCCGCGACATCAATTGCAAGCGGGCCGTCAAAAAGGACGGTAGGTTGCAGGGCGGCCTGTTGCAGACTAAGGCTGGGCGCATCTTGAAGATATTGGCCGATATGGGCCGGCTGGCTGTGCGCCAACACCCTGCCGTCCGGCGCAACCAGCATGGCATAGTTGACGTTAGGTTCATGCGCTATCGACCGGACGATTTCTTGAAGCCCGACCACATCATTCGCCATGACCCAAGAGGCGCTACTGGCCGCCAACGTATCCACCAAACCAATGGCTGCTTCGCGGCTTTGGTGCTGCAGGAAAGTTTGCTGCCTGAGGGTCAGGACGGCAATTATCGGGATTATCAGCAAGCACATCCCCAATGCGACAATACTAACCAACTGATGGCGGATGGATAGGTTACGGAAATGCCGGAAGGGGGTGGACATCATGCTACTCCTTCAAGGGGCGGACGGTGTTATTGAAATGTGCGACAAATTTACGCACTGGCGCATAGGTTTCGGTTGTTGCGGGCTCAAAATGCGAAAGTGGCATACGGGCCAGTATGGCTTTGCCTTCTTCATTGTTTTGCAGGTTCAACACTATATCGGTGACTTGTTTGAGCAATTCCGGCGGAAAATCATCGCGTGCGACCAGGCCGTTATTCGGCAACGGTTCGGTTTGCCATTGTACGGTCAATTGTGCGGCCCAGTCGGGGTGGTCTTTTTGAAAGGACAGCCAAGGCGGCGGCCAAGTGGCACCGGCTGCGGTGTCGCCAAGATAGACGTTCATGATCGAAGATTCTTGTGAGCCGACATAGCGCGAGGTATAGGCGGAAATAGGCAAGCCGTGGTCGTGGAGATATTGTTGCGGCATCATCGTGGCGGCCAGTGCGGTGGGGGCAGGGAAACTCACTGCCTTGCCTTTCAGGTCGGCTATGGTGTGTATGCCGCTGTCTTTGCGCACCAGTATGATGCCACGGAAAGCGTCGTCATCGGCCATTTTTCCAAATATCCGGTAACCGTGGGCCAACGCATTGACGGTTTGGTAGGGATTAGGTAACGCCAGGTCGAAATGGCGGGCATAGAGTTTTTTATCGAATTCTGCGTAATCGCGCGATGCCTCCAAGGTGAAGTTTGCGGTTGGAATGCGGGCGCTGAGCAAATCGGCCAAAGGGCCGTAGACTTCAAATAGGCGCGCCGGATTATGCAGGGGATGGACGCCCAGCAAATAGTTTTGTTTGGTTGTGGCCTGTGGCGGCTGGTCACCGTACTGGGGTTGGTAAGTTTCTGGCGGATTGTCACAGCCGCCCAGCAGGCAGGCGAGCAATAAGGAAGGCAAGGTGTGTGTAAAAAATAGCGTGGGAGACATGGGTTTCTTACCTTGGTTTGCTGGGTGTTTAAGCCAATCCGGTGTGGAACGCCTTTAAATGCCGCCGCCGGGCGGCTAGGCAGACAAAAAATAGCGGCATCGGGAAAATTTATACATTGATGGCCTCGTCTTGGTAATGTGTCGCAATTTCCGTAAAGTCATGGTAACAGGCAATAAAGGCGGCAACTATCTCGGCTTGAAAGTGGCGGCCTTGTCCGGCAAGGATAATGCCGTAGACTTTGTCGAACGGTAAGGCGGGTTTATAAATGCGGGCGGATACCAACGCGTCAAACACATCAGCCAGTGCCATTAACCTGGCAGACAGCGGGATAGCATTGCCAGCCAAACCGTCAGGGTAGCCTGAGCCATCCCATTTTTCATGGTGGTAGGTGGCTATTTCCCTAGCCACATTTAAAAAGTCCAACGCAGGCAAGTCGCGCTGGTCTTGTGGCAGGCCATGCTGTTTAAGTGTCCGCTGTATGGCCTTTTCAATAGCTAGGCCGCCAAGACGCGCATGGGTTTTCATTATTTCAAACTCTTTCTTGGTGAGCTTGCCCGGCTTAAGCAGGATGTGGTCAGGGATACCGATTTTGCCGATGTCGTGCAAGGGCGCGGCATTGACGATCATCGCCAGCTGGGCATCGGTCAATTCTGTGGCATAGCTTTTTTGTAGTTGTTTGCCTAAGATGCCCACATAGGTTTGGGTGCGGAAAATATGGTTGCCGGTGTCAGAATCGCGTGTTTCCGCCAACCCTGCCAGTATGCCTAAGCTGGCATCTTGAATCAGCAGGTTATCGTGCATGCGCCGCATGATTTCAGCTTCAAGGAAAGCATTCTGGTCTGCCAGCCAATCGTGTGTACGCTTAAGCCCCAGCTGGGTACGTACCCTGGCAAGCAACACAATAGGCTTGATGGGTTTGGTGATGTAGTCTACCGCACCCAATTTAAGGCCGCGTTCTTCATCATTTTCGGCACCTAAGGCGGTGACGAAAATGACCGGAATGTTTGCCGTAACGGGGTTTTCTTTGAGCTTTTCAAGAACCTCGTAACCATCCATCGTAGGCATCATGACATCTAGCAGGATCAAATCCGGAAGAGGCGGCGATGCCGCAACCCGAAGGGCGACGGCACCCGAATTGGCCGCCCGTATCCGGTAAAACGGGCGTAGCAATTCGCCGATGACAGTAAGGTTTTCCGGCTGGTCATCGATTATCAGGATGGTGTTGTCCGCATAGTCAGCACGCAGGGCACTGTTAATTGCCATAGTTAAAGCGCCTCAGGGATGGTGGGTCGTGGGGTTAAGTCTGTAATTAGACATACTCAGCGCGTCAGTTTTTGCAATCTACTGTAGGGTACGCGATACCCTCAGGGGCATAAATGCGTACCCTACATAAAAAACTTGGCTCAATATGGGTTTTAGGGTCTTTTTGAATGATGGGCGCCAAAAGCTTCAAATGTCATTTATTGGAGTACAAACCTAGGTTTGTACTCCAATATCAGCAAGTTTATAGGCCAAAATCCCCGTTTTTCTCCCTTATTTTTAAACTTTGAGGAGGTGGCTTGAAAAGACCTTAAAACCCATATAGGGCCAAAAACTTAACGGTTTAAGATTTATCTAATTACAGATTTAACCCATCACCAGTTATTGATCCTGCCGATTATAAAACATCCGCCAGATTTCCTTTGCTTTCCAGCCAAGTTTTTCTGTCCTGCGAGCGTTTTTTTGCCAGCAACAAATCCAATTGGGCGCTGGTTGCATCATTTTCGGCAACCGTCAGTTGCACCAAGCGGCGGGTGTCGGGGTTCATCGTGGTTTCGCGCAGTTGCGAGGGGTTCATTTCACCTAGGCCTTTAAAGCGTTGGGTATTGACCTGGCCTTTGAGTTTTTCGGCTTTAATCCGATCCAACACGCCCAGCCGTTCGGCTTCGTCCAGTGCATAAAACACCCGCTTGCCGACATCAATCCGGTACAGCGGCGGCATCGCGACGAAGACATGACCGGCGCGGACGAGCGCATTGAAGTGCTGGTAAAACAGGGCGCAAATCAAGGTGGCGATGTGGTTGCCGTCGGAATCGGCATCGGCCAAGATGCAGACTTTGCCGTACCGCAGGTGTTGCAAGTCATCCGAGCCGGGCTCTATGCCCAATGCAACGGCAATGTCGTGCACTTCTTGCGACGCCATGACTTGGCTGGATTCGACTTCCCACGTGTTGAGGATTTTGCCGCGCAACGGCATGATGGCTTGGAAATCACGCTCACGGGCTTGCTTGGCGGAACCGCCCGCCGAATCGCCTTCGACCAGGAACAGTTCGGTGCGGTTGATGTCCTGTGCCGAACAATCGGCTAATTTGCCGGGCAGGGCAGGGCCTTGGGTGATTTTTTTGCGGATGATTTTTTTATTGGAACGCAGGCGTTTTTGCGCGCTGTTGATGATGATGTCGGCGATTTTTTCGCCTTCGGTCGGGTGCTGGTTCAGCCACAAGCTGAAGCTGTCTTTGGCAATGCCGGACACAAACGCCACGCATTCGCGCGAGCTTAAGCGCTCCTTGGTCTGCCCCGAAAACTGCGGGTCTTGCAGTTTGACCGACAACACAAAATGGCAGTGTTCCCAGACGTCTTCGGGGGCGACTTTTACGCCGCGCGGCAGGATGTTCCTGATTTCGCAAAATTCACGCACGGCTTCGGTCAACCCCGCCC
Organism: Methylovulum sp.; assembly: GCA_028712695.1. Lineage (GTDB taxonomy): Bacteria > Pseudomonadota > Gammaproteobacteria > Methylococcales > Methylomonadaceae > Methylovulum. Next base: position 70,215 of record JAQTQZ010000010.1, read on the forward strand.
GCAAGCCGTTGACGTGGGTGCCACCTTGCGCGGTGGGGATCAGGTTGACATAGCTTTCGGCGAGGGTTTCCGGGCCGTTTTCGACTGCCCAGACGACACCCCATTCCACCGCTTCATGGTTAGCCGCACTGTTGCCCATAAACGGCTGCTCAGGGAAAAACTCAATATCACCGATGCGGTCGAGCAAATATTCCTTTAAACCATCTTGGTAACACCAGACAAATTCTTCTTCGGTTTGCTCGACTTTCAGGCTGATTTTCAGGCCTGCGCATAACACCGCTTTGGCGCGCAGGTTGTGTTTTAACCGTGAGACCGATATTTTGCTGGAATCAAAGTATTTTCCATTCGGCCAAAATTTGACGGCGGTGCCGGTGTTGTTTTTGCCAACCGTGCCGGTTTCGGTCAGCTCGGTGAGTTTTTCGCCGTCGGCAAACGTCATCAGATAAACCTTGCCGCCCCGTTTGACTTCCACTTCCAGCCGTGCCGACAAGGCATTGACGACCGACACGCCGACGCCGTGCAGGCCGCCAGAAAACTGGTAGTTTTGGTTGGAGAATTTGCCGCCCGCATGGAGCTGGGTCAAGATGACTTCAACGCCGGGCATGCCTTGTTCGGGGTGGATGTCCACCGGCATGCCCCTGCCGTTATCGCAGACTTGTACAGAGCCGTCTTTGGACAAGATGACTTCAATGGCGTTGGCATGGCCGGCCATGGCTTCATCGACACTGTTGTCGACGACTTCTTGCACCAAATGGTTGGGGCGGGTGGTGTCCGTGTACATGCCGGGGCGTTTGCGTACCGGCTCCAAGCCGCTTAAGACTTCAATCGCTGCGGCGTTATATTCTTTGCTCATGCTGTTTGGTCAAAAATTTAAAGGTGGGGGGATGGCGTATTATTAAGTATGTATGCGTTAAACAGTTACAATTCAGTTTTTATGTAGGGTACGCATCGCGTACCTTATAAAATCTAAAAGGTACGCGATGCGTACCCTACAGTAGATTGTAAAAGCCAAATTGTTCAGCATTTTGCAGCTTAGCTTTGGCCTATCGCGTAAACAAGGCGATAGATTCCACATGCCCGGTTTGCGGGAACATATCCATCACACCGGCTTTAACCAGTTTATAGCCCAGTTCATTCACCAGTATACCGGCATCGCGGGCAAGTGTGGACGGATTACAAGAGACGTAGACAATCTGCTCAGGCTGCCATTTTTTAAAATGGTGCAACACTTCCGAGGCACCGGCGCGGGATGGGTCGAGCATGATTTTATTGTATTTCCGCATCGCCCAAGGCTGGTCGCTGATGTCCTTGCTTAGGTCGGCGGCGTAAAACTCCACGTTGTCTATGCCGTTATGGCGGGCATTTTCTTTGGCGTGGTTCACCAACGGCTGGTCGCCTTCGATGCCGACGACGAGTCCGGCTTTTTTCGCCATCGGCAGGGTGAAGTTGCCCAAGCCGCAAAACAAATCCAGCACCGTGTCGTTTTCGTTTAACGCCAGTGTTTCTAGCACGCGGTTAATCATCAGCCGGTTAATTTCGTAATTGACTTGGGTGAACATGGCGGGACGGAATTTGAATTCGATGCCGTGGTCGGGCAGGGCGTAGGTCGGGATGATTTCTGGCTCGCCAGCCAGCGGCACAATGGTGTCAGGGCCTTTGGATTGCAGGCACAGGCTCATATTGTGTTCATGGCCAAACGCCCGCATCCGGGCCTGGTCTTCGGCGGTCGGTGGTTCCAGCACACGGATGGACAACACGCACTGGCTGTCGCCGATAGCCACTTCTATTTGCGGGATTTTGTCGCGGATGGTCAGGCCGCCTATCAGCTCACCCAACGCCAGCAGCTGCGTGCCGACGATGGGATGCATGACGATACAGCTGTCGATTTCGGCCAAATACGGATGCCGCCGTTCCCTAAAGCCGACCAGCACCCGGTCTTTTTTGGCGACGTACTTGACGCCCATCCGCGCTTTCCGGCGGTAGCCCCAATGCGGGCCTTTCAAGGGCTCCCAAATTTCAGGGATTTCAACTTTGCCGATGCGCTTGAATTGCTCGACCAGCAAGTCCTCTTTGATGTGGATTTGTGCAGACGATTCGACATGCTGGAAGCTGCAGCCGCCGCACACGCCAAAATGCGCACAGGGCGCATCGACGCGGATGGGGCTATGGCTGAGCAGCGTGGCCACTTTGCCTTCGGCATAATCCTTGCGGCTTTCGGTATAAATAAATTCGACTTCTTCGCCGGGCAATGCCTCATCAATAAAAATCACTTTGCCGTCGACATGCGCGACGCCACGCCCGTCATGGGCGAGTGATTCTATCGTGACTTTAACCGGTGTGTCGGGTAAGGGTTTTCTTCTTGATCGTGTACGGGCCATGCTTATCGTTGTTTCCAAGTTCCATTAGCGGTTTGATACCACCAGCCTGGCTGCGCATTACTGGCCCAGCGGCTGGCAAAAGTTGATTTTATTTGTGTAATCCATTCGGGGTGGCCGTTGGCATTGGCAATTGCCTGATAAAGGTTTTGCCGGTCGGCATTTTCTGCCGCAACCAGTTTGCTGACTTGGTTGCGCTCCTTAAGCGGGACATTCGCCGCACTTCTGACGGTCAGCAGCCCATCGGCCTGAATGCCGATATAGCCCAGTCCATAATAAGGCTGTAGCGAGGCGAAGCGGCTTTCCATGCGCGCCCGCAATTGCCGGATGTCCGGGCTATCGATGTTAAGATCGGCATCAGCGGCTTGGGCAGAAGGGACGACGGCATTGATGGCCTCATCAAGTAGCCGGAACGCGGCAACCTGCCAGTCAGACAAACGGGCATCGGGTTCGGTTTTTTCCGGCGTGACGTTCTGGATGTCCTTGATAATTTCATCGGCGGCTTTTTCAGCGGCAGCGGCGGGGAAGTAGATATTAATCGTGACACAGGCCGTCAATAATAACGCACCCAAAAGGGATAATTTTTTCATGATGTTCTCCGGATTGTGTAAGTGAGGTTATGTTTGGTTTCGTGGCGAATGCTTAGCGGTTGCGGGCACTGGCAAGAAACCGCTTCCAAGCCCATGCGGTTATCGAATGGGCTAAGCCAACAGTACAGTAAACAATAAACGTGTTAAGTGCCACACAAAACCACGAAACAGGATAGGCAAGCCAACTCCACGCAGCGGTATAGTACCAAGATACCGGCACCAGCTTAATCCATGGCAACGTGAGCATAAAAAAAGGGATTCCGCTTTCCCCTGAGTCTGCCGGATTGGTTGTGACGGAATAAAGATGCGCAGCAAAAACGGCCATTGCCAGTAACAGATAAAAACCAGCAACCGTTAATGCCAGCTTAGACTTCTTTAAAAACTTCATTGGCATTCCATGACGGCTAACCTTATTTAACAATAACTTCATCCGTTGTCCCAATACGGCTTAACCGTTCCATCAGTACCGCCCAGTCAACTCGGGGATTATAGCCCATCACATCAATCCGTGGCAGACCGCCGCCTTTGATAATGACATAACCCGATCCTGCCGCTTCCACGCCGCTTAATTGGCAGACGCCGTCATGCAAATAGCAGCCTAGGCCGATTTTATCGTAGCCAAAGGTTTCAAAGAAACTTAAAAAGCCCTTTGACAGCAAACCCGCCGCTGCACCGCCGCCAATGCTGGCAATGTTTTTTACGGCTTTTTGGCTGATCCGATGCTTGGAATCATCATCATCGGGCGTGCCCAACCAAGCAAAAAATGTCACCGGTTGCCAGTTTTCCAAATAGAGCTTTCTGACGAAACCTGACAATTTACCTGTTATGCCGCCAAATTTAAATTTTTGGGTAAGTTGGTCGAGGTCTATCCGGTCAATTTCCAGTTCGCCATACAGTTTAGGAAACGTGCTGAACAATTCTGATGACGCGAGATTGGTGATTTTAACAACCCCGTCAAACGCTTGGATGTCTATTCCACCATCGAGGCTCAGCGTTTTGTTGCGATACTCAACTCTGGGGATAGTGCCATTGATGCTGCCAGATAACGGTGTCCAGTTTAACGCCAGCGACAATTTCTCTAGCGATACATTGGCTAACTTGCCCGTAAAATAGATGTCCGGTTCTTGGGTGGCTTTTGTTTGCCAGCCTAATTGGTCGATGGCGATTGTACCGCCTAAAAAAGGGAGGGACGTTTTTTTTAGCAGGTGGGTCGTGTTGGCCCGCGTTAAAAATGCCACAGAGGATGGGCCTATGGGTAACGGGCCGAGTTTTAAGGTTTGCCAAGCAAATTGTGAGGGCGTGGCAAATGCTTTATTGTCAGACCAGAACACAGTGCCGGTGCCGCCTTCGAGGTTAATGCGCTGGGCCGTATCATGGATGGCTAGGTTGGTGACGGTTGCGGTCAGTGTCGATAAGTCGTTTGCGGTGATTGAGAAATCAGCGTTTAACTGGCCTGCCGCAGAGAGGCCGTCTAACGCAGTTTGTTCAAACAAGGGTTTTAAGTAAGTGGCAGAAAGTTGCTGTAAATCATCGCTATGCAGGGATAGGCGGGCTTTTGCTATGTCCAAGCCTTTTTTATAGCGTATCAGTGCGTTACCTTTTAGCGTGGCATTGTGTGCATGGCGTAACTGTAAGGATGTGATGGACACGCTTTGTCGGGCAGCATCCCAATCGCCAGTCGCCGTTAAATTGATGTTCTGGCTAGCTGTTTCCAGATAAATCGGTTCGGCATATAACGCACCTTTTGTTGAACGGGTTTCATTTTGCCAATGCCATACCCCTTTATTCTGATGTGCTTTTAGCGCGGTTATCACCGTTAGTTTTTCCGTGGCAAAACGGCCGTCTTTTGTCTGTCCGGTCAGGCCATTAACGTCAGCGCTTAACGCCACGTCTGTTATGAGTGCGCTGCTACCCGAAGCATTAAGGTTGATGTTGATAAGTCCGCTGGTTAATTCAGCTGCCGCTGTTGTTGGCGGCAGTGGTTGCAACAGTGTGCTATTCAGCGCTTTTGCACTGGCTTGTACTTGCCAGTTGTTGCCTTGTTGCCCTGCGTTAATTGTTAGTGTCCCGCCCGCCAGTTGCAAGCCACTTAAGGTGAGTGAGCTGTGGTCTTTTTTTATGGCTAAAGAGAATTTGGCCGCCAATGATTGCCAATTCTTGGCTTGCACTTTAGCCAGACCGTGTTGGCATGTTAACGCTTGATCTTGCCAACTGAAGTCATTACAGCGGATATCAATTAGCGTCAGGTCATGAAAAGGCTTAGGTAGGCTCAGTTTTTCGATAGTCAATGCCAGTTTTTGCGGAGCTTGGGCTGGATCGGTCAGGCCGATGTGGATGCCTTGCAAATGCCATTGCGGGGTGGTGATTGCCTCAATAGCTAGTGAAAAACCCGCCAGCGCGTGGGCAACCGGGCTCATCGAGACAAAAACGAAGATCAAAAAGAGCGAGGGCATGGTTGGCATAACCGGTTTATGCACGATAAGGCGAGAGGGCTAACCCCCCTCGCAACGGGATAAAGGGTTCAACCAGGAAATACGCCGGTCGATAAATACCGGTCGCCCCGGTCGCAGATAATCACGACGATAACCGCGTTGTCCAGTTCGGTGCCTAAGGCCAGCGCCGCAGCAACTGCGCCGCCTGAGGAAATGCCCGCAAAAATGCCTTCTTTCGCCGCTAAGGCACGGGTGGTGTTCTCAGCCGTTGTTTGATCGACTTCAATAATGCGGTCAACCCGCTCGGCTTGATAGATCTTGGGCAAATAGGCTTGAGGCCAACGCCTGATGCCCGGAATTTTAGATTCGCCTTCGGGTTGCACGCCAATAATCTGAATGGCAGGGTTTTGCTCCTTAAGAAATTTTGACGTGCCCATAATGGTGCCGGTCGTGCCCATAGAGCTGACAAAATGGGTGATTGTGCCGTGGGTGTCACGCCAGATTTCAGGGCCGGTGCCTTCGTAATGCGCACGGGGATTATCGGGATTGGCAAACTGGTCGAGGATTTTGCCTTGCCCCGCCGCTTCCATGCTTCTGGCCAAATCAATCGCCGCTTCCATGCTACCGGCCGCAGGCGTCAGGATAATCTCTGCGCCGTAAGCTTTCATTGAGGCCCGCCGCTCTTCGCTCATGTTGTCCGGCATAATCAAGGTCATCTTGTAGCCTTTGATGGCCGCCGCCATCGCTAAGGCAATGCCGGTATTGCCGCTGGTCGCTTCAATTAAACGGTCGCCGGGCTTGATGTCGCCACGGGCTTCGGCGTGGTTAATCATGCTGAGCGCCGGTCGGTCTTTTACTGAGCCTGCCGGGTTATTACCTTCGAGCTTAACCAGAATGGTGTTGCGGGTATCGCCGGGCAAGCGTTGCAGCCGAACTAAAGGCGTGTTGCCAACAAAGGCTTCAATGGTGGGATAAGTCATAGCGGTCAGTTCCGTATAAGTTAAGGATTGGCCGATTATCCCATAAAAACTAACGGTAAAAACTGGCTTTTATGGCGTGGGGAAGGGCGGGCAATAGTTTGGGTGCTAACCGTTGGTAAAAAATGGATGGGCGAGGTAACGGCAAGCACGATATGTGGGGCGAGTTAAACGGTATTTTTGATGTTCAAACATGTCGAAACCCAGTATTGCCAATGCGTGGATTGCTGGGTTTCATTTATTCGATTGGTGTTCTAGGTTTTATCTATGGGGCAATATTTCCGGTGATCTGAATGCTGACAGTATCGCCTACACTAAATTTTAACCCTGCCTTTTCACAATCCCACTGGCTGACCGGGGCGGTTTGGCCACGGCCTTTTATGGTGGCGGATACCTTTTTGGAGGTGGTTACATTAGTGCATTCCAATTTAGCCGTGTGTTCAAGGCGAGGTGCGATGCTGCCGCTCAGTGGTTCAATACCATGCAGTTTTACCGAGTCAATTTCTTCCCAGCTGCTCTGAAGTGCGGTATTGAGGGTGATTTTCACGGCTTTTACAAGGTATGGGGTGCTCGGCCAACTCACCAGGAAGTCATTTATTTGGCCGGGTGCGCTGGTATCGGTGCCTGACCAGACTTTATGGGGCACATTGGCGGTGTCTATGGCATCCACACGGGTGACAAAACCATTCCCGTAGGTTTCCCGGATAGTGACGCCTGTCGCATAGACAGGGGTTTTATAGCCTAAGGTAATAAACTCCTCGCCGGCGTCTTGCGTGGACGTTGTCCAAGCTAACGAATTGTCGCCATAAGCATTGACGTTAGATGCCTTTAAAGCCTGTTTGGCAGACCAGCTTGTTGTGCTGAATTGGCTGCTAAAGCTGATGACCGAAGAGGCCCATTGGTCGAGTGCATGGCTGGAAATGGGCAGAGCCAAAAAAAGCGTGCTGAAAATAAATCTAAACGGTAATTTTTTCATAAAAAAACTCCAACTTAAATAAAGGGACAGAAAAGAGGGCAAACGGGGCTGGTGTGCTGGCGGTTATTGGCAGATGCCTGGGGGCTGGCAGTAATGCCATTCTAACAACAACATCAATTACCCTCGGCGCATCATACTCAACAGCCAGATATTATGCAATTGAATTTATGTTATTGATATTTAAAAGTATTTGTTTTCTACTGGCTATGGCTATGACCGGCAAGCAAGCCGTTATGGGGCTAAGGGCGTCTGTTGTCCTGCTTATATTTTCCATAGTATTGGGTCGCGTGATTTTTGCGGATTTTCGGGCAGGACGCCCTGGAAAATATTTACGCAAAAATAGCGGCCCGCTTATATTGTTAAAGGGTCATATCCATTACAATAGAGCGTTAAGTTTTACAGTAAAAATATGATTATTCACCGCGTTGGATACAGATATGGATGCCTATAAGGCCATGATGTTTCGGGTAGATATATTGGTGATGCTGATCGATGATCAGGCTATCGTTGGCAAGCTGATACAAACCGTGCTCTCCAATCATACGGATATCAGTTTTCACTATTGCCATAACCCCGAAGTTGCTATTGATGAAGCCGTTAGCATCATGCCGACCGTCATTTTGTTAGATTTGTTGATGCCTAATATCAATGGCTTGGAGCTGCTGAAAAAAATACGCCAGAATGAGATAATCCAAGATATTCCTGTCATCATGCTGTCTACCGAAGATGAACCGCATACTAAAGTGAAAGCCTTTGAATGCGGCGCGAATGATTATTTGGTCAAACTGCCCGACAAAGTCGAGCTGGTCGCACGTCTGCGGTACCATTCCAAAGCTTTTATACACAAACTGCAACGCGATAAAGTCTTTGAGGCTTTGCAAAAAACCCAAGCCGAGTTGGAAAAACAAAACATCGAATTGCTACGCTTAAGCCAATTGGACGGCATGACCGACATCGCCAACCGCCGTTATTTTGACGAGTGCATCCTTATCGAAATGAAGCGTGCCGTGCGGAACCAGCTATCAATGGCAGTGGTGATGCTAGACATCGACCATTTTAAGCCCTATAACGATACCTACGGGCATTTGCAAGGCGACGATTGCTTAAGAAAAGTTGCCAATATCATCAAACAACAAATCCATCGCCCAGCTGATTTGATTGCCCGTTATGGCGGCGAAGAATTTGTCTTGCTGTTACCCGAAACGGGATTGGAAGGCGCGCTAGCTATTGCCGAAAGCATTTGTAAAGCTATTGCCAATGCGCAAATCCCGCATGAAAGCTCAACTACAGCCGCTTATGTCACGGCTAGTTTGGGCGTGACCAGCGGCCTGCCCATCAGTTCCGACACGCCTGAACAATGGCTGCACCAAGCCGATGCCATGCTGTATAAAGCTAAAGCATTGGGGCGCAATCAAGTGCAAGCCCTTGCCCTGCAAAGTATTTAGACGGACTGGCATCATGTGGCTTAGTGCATTCCAACCCTTGCTGACCGCTTACACAGGCTTGACTATCGCCCCCTCCGACTATGATAAAGCTGTCCGCTTTTTGCAGCATCGTGTGGCGGAACTCCGGTTGTTTGATTTGTCCTCTTATTTGGGTTTATTAGAGACGCAAAGCTTGGCAGCCGACCAAGAATGGCAGCATATCGTCCAAGTCCTAACCGTGCCGGAAAGCTTTTTCCTGCGCGACAAGGGCCAAATGCAGATATTAAAAGAGCATATCCTGCCAGAACTCATCCAGCGTAACCACCACAGCCGTCAATTGCGTTTGTGGAGTGCCGGTTGCTCCACCGGCGAAGAGCCGTATTCTCTGGCCTTGCTGCTGCAACAATTGTTGCCCGATATTCATGATTGGGATGTGCTGATTTTAGGCACGGACATCAACGACAAAGTCCTCGCCAAAGCCCGCGCCGGTTTGTACACACGCTGGTCATTGCGTGATGTCGGCCCGGAAGTGCTGGCCTATTTCCATCCTGCGGCACACGGGCAATTGGCTTTAGATGCAAGCATCCGCGATAGGGTCAGTTTCCGTCGCACCAACCTGCTGCAAACGCCGTTTCCTGATTTTGAAATCAACGATATCGACCTGATTTTATGCCGTAATGTCTTCATTTATTTCGACCAACAAGCCATTGCCACGGTGTTGGCCAAATTTACCCAAACCCTAAAACCAGAAGGCTATTTACTGACAGGCCACGGCGAGTTGTATCAACAAGCGCTTAACGGTTTGGAAACACGCTTATTTTTAGAATCGGTAGTTTACCAACGTATCGCCAACAAGCGTGCCGCGCTACCACCATTACTACTACCGGTTATCGAAGCTATTGCACCCATGGTTTCAACCAAGACCGTAACCGATAGCACCGCACCTAAATCTGCCACGGTTGCATTGCCACTTACTGCGTCCGCACGCATGAAACAGGCCTACCTACAAGAAGACTACGCGGCCGTATTGGCTATTGCCCAAACCCAGCCCAGCCAAGGCACCGATTTTGAAACTTACTACTGGTCAGCCAAAGCCTTTGCCTGCATCGGGCAATACCATGCCGCTGAAACCCGGCTGCAAGACGCGCTGGCCTTAAAACCACGTTCCGTCAGTTGCCATTATTTACTGGCGCATGTCAAAGAATCGCAAAACGACCTTGAGAATGCCAAGGCCTTGTTGCAAAAAACCATTTTATTGGACGAAACCTTTGTGCCGGCCTATTTGGACTTAGCGGCCCTTTGCGAACATGAAGAACCTGACAAATACCAACAGCTCCACACCCAGGCCTTAACCTGCTTGAAGCAATTGCCACCAGAGCATTATTTTGAAGATATTGCCGCCCATGCCGGCGATCTTATCCACTTGTTGCCCTCATGATTGCCAACAACGAGACGTATTTTGTCTTTGCCCTCAACCCGTTTTATTACGCCGTACCGGCGCATTTGGTGCAAGAGGTTGTGTATCTGCCGGAACTGACCTTATTGGCCACGGTTTCTGCGGATGTTGTCGGCGTATTTGATTTGCGGGGCAGCCTTATCCCCGTTTTGGATGTGCGCCCGCGTTTTCGCCAAGCTTGTCCGCCGTATCAAGCCAGCGACGGCATTATTTTGCTGGCTATAGACGGACAAGTGTTTGGTTTGATCGTCAGTGAAATTTATGATGTTTGTAGTGCCGATAGTGTGCAAGACAATGCCTTGTTGCTATCAACCAGCATCAATGCCGAATTACCAGAACCGTTGTTGGTCGGCAGTATCACCAAAGATGAAAAAGTCATCACCTTATTAAACGTGGCCGCTTTATTGCGGCAAGCGTTCTTTAGCGCACCGTCAGCGCCAGGCGACTACCGCGATTTCTACAGCCGCGCCAATCCTGGCGACCATGCCGTGTTCGCATCACGGGCAGAAAAACTTAAATGGCGGGAACAGCGCGAAGATGCCAGCGGCTATTTGGCCTTGGCCGTGGTGGTGCTCAATGGCGAATATTTCGGCATCGACTTGCTGGCGGTGCGCGAATTTGCCAATATAGGCGACATTGTCCCCATCCCCTGCACACCTGATTATGTGTTGGGTTGCTTGAACCTGCGCGGCAATGTCATTACCTTAATTGACATGCGCCACATCATCCATTTGCCGCCACAGCCCTTACAAGCTGACAGCAAAGCCATCGTCATCAATGGCAATGATGATTTTGCCGTGGCGCTGCTCGTGGATAGCGTGCCGGAAGTCATTTATGCCGACCCCGCCGCCATTACCCCGCTACCCACCGCAGTGGCAGCGGTCAGTGGTGATTATCTGACTGGCGAAATGCCTTATCAGGACAAACTGTTAACCCTGCTTGACCTTAAGCTAATCCTGGCTAAAGGCGAGTTGGTTGTCGACGACGAAGTGTGAGGACACAATGCTTATAGCCAAACACAAATTAACCCATAACCTGATAATCCTTTTTTTGCTCACTTCGGTAATACCGATAGCCTTTATTGGCTTTTGGAGCTACCAGTCGGGTAAGGAATCGTTAAAAACCCAGTTTTTGAACGATTTCACCGCCATTGCCCAAGCCAAGGGGCAAACCATCAGCCAATACCTCGATACTGAAGTGATCCGTATTGAAAACCTTGCCGCTGACGACGATTTGCAACAGCAGCTCCTGCAAAGCGAGGGTGCTGCCAGCAACAATGAAGCACTGGCGGCGCAATGGCAAAAGCTTATTAAAGCCAAAACCTTATCAAACCAAGCTGACCTCAACCACGGCTATAGCGAAACTTTGGTGATGGATGCCAATGGCCGCGTGGTGGCATCCACCGACAACCAAGCCGTGGGGCGTGATGAATCTGCCGATGACCTCTTCAATGCCGCCCTTGACGGTGTGCATATCAAAGATGTCTATGAGCATCCTGGCAGCAAACAGCAAGGTTTTGCAGTGTCTGCCCCCATCCGCCAATCCGGTTCTGGCAAACTGCTGGGCGTAGTCGCCAACCGCCTGACGTTGGATACACTCACCGACATCACCACTAATCGCCAAGGTTTACGGGAAACGGGTGAAGCGTACATCGTTAATAAAAACGGTTACATGATCACCCCGTCGCGTTTTATCCCCAACGCCATCCTGAAGCAAAAAGTCGATTCTGAACCCGTGCGTCTGTTCCAAACCCAGCAACGGGACATGGCGGGCTTGTATGCCGACTACCGCAATATGCCGATTGTTGGCGCATCGGATGGGCAACTGCTGAACAAACGTTACGATTTAGGCTGGCTATTGTTAGTGGAAATCGACGAAGCCGAAGCTAATGCCGAAATCGTCCAACTAGGTAATTGGGAGCTGCTGTTTGGCCTGGCCACGGCCGCTGTTGCCGCCGCTATCGGCTTGTTTTACGGACGCATGTTAAGCCGTCCGATCAGCCAAGCCACCGCCGAGGTGTTCACCACCTCCAGCGAATTGTCGATTACTACCGACGAACACGAACGCACCGCCGCGCAACAGGCCGTTGCCGTCAATGAAACCAGCGCGACTATGAACGAACTGGGGCGCTCAGCGCAGCAATCCATTTTGCAAGCCGATGCCGCCAGCCAAGAGGCCCAACAAGTGGCCAACAAAGCGTTGGCGGGAGCCACCACCATGCAAGAGCTGTTGACCAGCATGGACATTTTGCGCGGTAAAGTTGAGCATATTGGCACGCAAATCTTGCGTTTGAGCGAACAGACCAGCCAGATTGGCCATATCACTGAAGCCGTGAAAGACATCGCCAACCAAACCAATTTGCTGGCGCTCAACGCTGCCGTGGAAGCCACACGGGCTGGCGAACACGGCAAGGGCTTTACGGTGGTCTCGCAAGAAATCCGCAAACTTGCCGAGCAAAGCAAAAAGTCCGCCGAACATATCAGCAATTTGCTGGAGAACATCCAGAAAGTCACCAACACTACGGTGTTGGCTGCCGAAGCCGGTACCCAAACCGCACAAACCAGCAGCCAACAAGCGGAACTGACCAAACGCAGTTACGATGAACTGTCTGATGCCGTCAACAATATTGCCGATGTCTTGCAGCAAATTTCACTCACCGCCAAACAACAAGCCAACGCCACCAATCAAGTGGTGGAAGCAATGAATATGCTTAATACCGGTGCTAAAGAAACCGCCAATGGCATCACCCAAAGCAAGCTGGCGATCCAGAATTTGAACAAGGCGGCAGGGCAATTGCAGAACATGATTTGATGCAATGGGAATGCGGCCTTTTTGGTCGCTGCTTTGCGGCCAAGAGGGCCGCGCTCCTTTTTGAGCCAAAACAAAACAATGATTGACGACCCCGATTTGCGGCAAATGTTTAAAGCAGAATGCGAAGAGCGTCTGCATAATCTTGAGCAACACTTATTGCAGTTGGAAAAACAGCCGGACTTGCCTGCACCTATGGACGAGGTGTTTCGGGAAGCGCACAGCTTAAAAGGCTTGGCGCGGATGCTGGACGTAAAAAATATGGAGCAAGTCGCGCATCATTTTGAAAGCGTATTAAAAGCCTCGCTAAAAACAAATGCACCGTTGGCAGTGGCAGTCATCGATCGGCTGTATCACGGCATCGACGACTTGCGCGGTTTGGCGGACGAAGCCGTCACCGGTATTGCCTATCCTATTGGCGTAGATGCGGTGCTGGCCCGTTTAATGGACGGACAACCCGCAAATGACACCAAACCAGCCGCGCCAGAAACCGTAGCATTAACGCCCACAGCACCCGAACCAATCATCCCACCCCCCCCGTTTTCCAATAGCGATAGCGGCGAAGCCATCGCCCCGATTGCCACCAGTAAAATCGACACCATCCGCGTCGGCACGCAGCAATTGGATAATTTAATGACCCACGTCAGCGAGCTGACCGTCAATAAAAACCGATTGGCACAGCGGCTGGGTGATGTCAGCGATCTGTTGTTTTACTGGGAAGAATGGAAGCAACAACACCGCGATCTTTACAATGCCGATTTGGCGCAAATGGAAAGCCGCCTATACGCCTTGCGCCATCAGCTTTACGAAGACAATAACCGCTTCGATTACTTAAACCACGAAATCGGTGATGGTATCCGTTCCATCCGATTGTTGCCGTTATCGACCACCTTTAGCTTATTTCCGCGCATGGTGCGCGATATTGCCAAGCAAGAACACAAACAAGTCAACTTGGTTATTGATGGCGATGACACCGCAGCAGACAAGCGCATCATTGAAGAAATCAAAGACCCGCTCACCCATCTGCTCCGTAACGCCATTTGCCACGCCATTGGAACGCCTGAACAACGCCGCTCCTTAGGCAAACCCGAAACCGGCACTATCCGCCTGAGTGCGCAGCAAACGCCAACCACTATCGTCATTACTGTTGCCGATGATGGCGGGGGCATTAATGTAGAAAAAATCAAGCAGCGGGCCTTGCAAAACCAATTGTACAGCGCAGATGAACTGGCGGCGATGACTGACCCGCAACTGCAAGAACTGATTTTTAGCCAAGGCTTTTCCACCGCCGACCAAGTTAATGACATTTCCGGACGTGGTTTAGGTATGGCGATTGTCCGCACCACCATTGAGCAGCTTAAAGGCCACATCGACATTGATTCCACGCCAGGCATAGGCACCAGTGTCCAAATCGTTTTGCCGATAACGCTAGCGACTACCCAAGTCATCATTGTTGAATTACAAAAACGTTATTATGGCATCCCCATGGAAGCCATCGAGCTGATTAGGAGCGTGACACCAGAGCAGTTGTTCAATATTGACGGCAGCCTCAGCGTATTACAAGCTGGGCAGGCGGTATCCGTGGCGCGTTTAAGTGATGTGTTAGGTGTCGCCAACAGCAGCTCTAATATGCCTAATTTTGCGGTGATTGTTAGTGTTAAGCATGGCAAACTGGCCTTATTAGTTGACCGCTTACTGGACGAGCAGGAAATTTTTCTGAAACCATTAGGCGGCGTGTTAAAGCGGGTACGCAATATCAGCGGCGTGACCGTATTGGGCAATGGCGAAATCTGCCTCATCTTAAATCCGCACGATTTGGTCAAAACCGCTTATGGCAAAAAAGCCATCCACTATCCCGTGGCCTATCCTGTCGCCAAAAGCCAATCGGCAACGCCCAGTAAAAACCTCAATATTCTGTATGCCGAAGACTCCATTACAGCCCGCACGCAAATCAAACGTTTTTTGGAGAAGGCCGGTTATGTGGTCACGGCGGCGGTGGACGGGCGCGATGCTTACGAAAAACTGGCGGGCAACAGCTTTATGGCCGTGGTGAGCGATGTCACCATGCCCAATATGGATGGTCTGATGCTGACTGAGAAAATCCGCAGCCATCCACAACACAAAGACTTGCCGATTATTTTGCTCAGTGCCATGGATAAGGCCGATGATCGCCAACGTGCATTGGAATTGGGCGCCAATGGCTATTTAAGCAAAAGTGCGTTCGACCAAAGGCATTTGCTAGAGGCATTAAAAAATTTGGTTTAGCTGAAGATTGGCTAGACTTGGTCCTACAGTTTAATCCACGTGGGGACTCATTTTACAACGTTCCCGGCCTGTAAATTATTTCCAAGCCACAACTTAGAAATGCGTTTAATGGATTATTTAATGGAGTAAACCAATTGATAGAAGTATTTTTAGTCGCTGGCGACTTGCCTGCCTTATCGGCAATACAAGCTGGCCTTACCGCTTATTCTGACATTTGTATCGTCGGTACAGCGCAGACGGCGGCGGAGGCTTTGGCACAAATTACGTTGCTAAAACCTGCCGTCATTTGCAGCACCGCCCATTTGTCCGACCAAACCTGCTTGGCGTTGGTGGCGCAGATCATGGAACACCAACCAACGCCAATACTCATCCTTAGTGGCGACAACGATCCCATCCTAGAACAAGACTTGCTGGCGGTAGGCGTGGTTGAAGTGCTGGTAAAACCGGCCTATTTGCCCGAAGCGGCTTTTGCCAAAGAGTTATCCCGCAAACTCAAAGTGCTATCTGGCGTGATGGTGTTCGGACGCGCCGCCAGCATCGACATCGCAGCAAACAAACTTGAACTACCCGTGGCTCCCAGTCAGCTTGGCCAATTACCTCCCGTCACCACTAACAAGCCTCGCCGTAAACCGGCCATTGTCGTTATCGGCGCTTCCACAGGAGGCCCGCATGCCTTAGAAAGGGTGTTGTCCAAACTTCCTGCTGACTACCCTTTACCCATCGTCTGTATCCAACATATCAGCCAAGGTTTTCTAGCCCCGTTCATCCTCTGGCTAAGCGGCAAAGTTAAATTGCCTGTCAGCATTGCCATCGCCGGTCAACTACCGGAAAACGGGCATATTTATTTTGCTCCCGACCATGCCAATTTGGAGTTTGACCAACAAGGCCGCTTCCGTCATAGCCACGGTACAGAGTTTTTGCACTACCCGTGCGTTAACGTCACCTTCAACGCTGCCGCCAAATTTTACGCTAACCACACGCTAGCGGTTTTATTAACCGGCATGGGAGAGGATGGCGCCGATGGCCTGCAAGCCATAGCCCAAGCGGGCGGTGTAACAATTGCCCAAGACGAAGCCAGTTCAGCCGTATTTGGAATGCCCAAAGCAGCGATTGAAAAAGGCGCGGCGCAGCAAGTGCTTAATCTGGAAGAGATTTTCGAAGCTTTGCATAAGCTAGGTAGGGCCGGGTGCTGACAGGGCGATTGCGGGGGACAGAATTGGTAGTAGTTTGTTTGGCTGTTAATGGATCGGAGGTAACTTTGCCTAGCAGTTAAACAAGTAGGGTTCTGTTTTTCTTTGTTTCCATGTTGGAATAATACACTTTTTAGACTGAAGGTAGGTAGCATTAGTTAAGTGATATGACGCAGCTTGGTAAATCCCTTGTTATATTCCTGTATATTTTATAATAAGCTGATTTTCAACTATTTTATGAGATATTTTGGAATGCGTTGGGTATTCAATTAGCGCCTTAAAAAACCAAATATACCCAGTAACTGTAAAATTACCTTATTGATTTAAGGTTATTTTTAAGGGGGCTTGGCTAAAATTAAGTGATTTGGCATATTCTTAATTACAAGTTAAGTGATATGACGCAGTTTTATTTAATGCAGGCTTGTTTTTTTAGCTTATATTATTGATTTTTAAGTTATAAACAAAATGGCATAAAAGGTGCTTTTAATGATTTACAACAGCCTGTTGTTGCACATCCGTTAATGAAAAACGGATGCTAAGTAAATCAAAAAACCTACTTTTTGAATAGGAAAGCACTTTAATGAAAGCGAATAGCAAATACATGGCCTCTTTTATTTCTTTGGTTGCAGTTGGTCTGTTGGCGGCTTCTGCAAGTCAGGCAGCGACAAAGCCAGCGAGTATCTTTACGTTTAATGCTAGCGTGACGGATGATGTTTTTTCCGTTAAAAGTAAAGGTTGGCGGGATCCTGCTTTTGGCGATATGGGTTGGACGCACAGCTCCGACTGGGGAACTGTCCAAGTCAAAAAAGGCCAGACCGTGACCATCAAAATGGCGGCGGTCGATGCGGGCATCCATCCGGGCATTACCGTTTGGTATCGTGGCCCATCTGATACTGCACCTAATGATTATGTTGTCGATCATTTTTATCCACAAAATGCAAATTTTGCTAAATTTGGAGCGGTTGATGACACAACGGGTGATGCGCTGGGCAATATTATCATGAAGTATGTTGTCCATGGTTATGACTTGGATGGCAACACTAAAAAAGTAAAAAGCATGAACCCCATAAAAGATGGTGTCTCAGGTGAATTGGAAGTGAGTTTTACTGCATCACGCCCAGGCACTTATATGTTTGTGGTCGGTGGCTTTAACCCTGATGCAGGGATTGATTCCTCTTTGAGGTATGACGTAAATGTTAACCTTACGGTTACTGCACCTTAAGTAATCGCCCGCTGTTTTTTTTAGGCCATTTCCATTGCAGTTGGCGGTGGAAATGGCCACAGGGGTTGTTTAACGTTCAAACAGTGCTGTATTTGTGGGTACGCCCCATTTCTCCGATAGGACACAACCTTCTCTTAATCTTAAGTCGAAAGTCACAAGATACAGTCCAAACAAAAATAATTAACAGGTCATTTTATGAATACAGGTCACGGTTTAAATACAGTGTCGGCTAACTATTTTCACATTGTTGTCGCGTCAGGCGCAGTTTTGTTGTCTACCGCACTAATGACAGGCGAAGCTATAGCGCATGGGAACACACCACCCTCCTTAAAAGGGGTTGCTGCCCCCGTTGTGCCGGGTTTGCTAGACGGCGATGCGCCGATAGTTGTTGATAAAACCGCGGCTATTGAGCTTGGCAAGGCCTTATTCTGGGATGTCAATGTAGGTAGTGATGGAATGGCCTGTGCGTCTTGTCATTTTCATGCAGGTGCTGACGGCCGCACCAAAAATCAGCTGTCGCCGGGAAAATTCCAGAAACGTGCACCGACTACGCTGACTTTTGAAGCGACTGCGTCGGGTGCGGATGGTGGTACTAATTACACCCTGAGAAGTAGCGATTTCCCGTTACATCAATTTAGCAATCCTGCCGACAAAGAATCGGCAGTGATATTTGACACCGATGATGTGGTTTCGTCAGCAGGTGTATTTTCGGCCCGCTTTGACGGCTCCAGTCAAGGCAATGCCCGATACGACAAGTGCACACCCCAAGCGGATGCTATTTTCCATTCGGGTGGTTTAAACACCCGGCAAGTCCAGTCTAGGCAAGCTCCCAGCGTTATCAACGCGGGCTTTAATTTCCGTAATTTTTGGGATGGGCGCGCCAATAATATTTTCAACGGCGAATCGCCGTTTGGTGTGCGTGACCCGAATGCCGGTGTCTGGGTGGTTGGGCAAAATGGTCAGGTCAGCAAACAGACGGTACGTTTGGAAAATTCGGCGCTGGCATCACAAGCCGTAGCGCCGCCGGTCAATACCTCCGAAATGTCTTGCGAGCAGCGGACATTGCCTGACATTGCCCGAAAAGTATTGGCTCGCCGACCACTGGAAACCCAGCATATCCATCCGGCGGACAGTGTGCTTGCCGAACGGCGGGATTTATCCGGCAAGGGTCTTAACACCTCGTATGAAGCTTTAATAAAAACGGCCTTTGCCCCCCGTTACTGGTCTGGGGTGGGAGAATTCGGTAAGCCTGCCATAAGTGCCACACCCTATACACAAATGGAAGCTAACTTCCCACTGTTTTTTGGCTTGGCATTGCAACTGTATCAGCAAACCCTAGTGTCCGATCAAACGCCTTTCGACACCCCGCGTCTGGCAGGGTCTCCACAAATGCCGAAAGGTCTGAATGCACAGCAGCGAAGGGGCTTGACCGTTTTTCTTAATGCCCATTGTACTGAATGCCATAGGGGGCCAACCTTTTCGGGGGCGGCTCATCCGCGCATTTATACCTTATCGGATGCGTTCTCATCCTTGCGTTTGGTGAACCGCAAGACCATAAACGGCGCTTTCGGCGCTAAAGGTGTCGCACAAGGGTTGTTGGATGAAGGGTATTTTAACACCAGTGTTGCGCCGACAAGTACTGATCCCGGTGTGGGTGGTCTTGACCCGTTTGGCAATCCGCTGTCTTTCAGCCAGCAATATATGCAGTTTTTGTTGACCGGTAAGCCACTGACAGATCCAGTGATTGTCAATTCCTGTGATTTGGACAATGCGTTTTATCAAGATTATTTGAGGAGCGAGCTTATCGACGATACCTCTATTGTCGGTAGTTGCGGTGACCGCTCCATTTACGCAAAGATACCGAAAGTCCCAGTGCTGTTGGCTGAGTTGCAAAAAAGAAATGATGGCAGGGCGATGGTGGCCGTCAATGGTGCGTTTAAAGTGCCTTCTTTGCGCAACGTGGAACTGACAGGCCCTTATATGCACAATGGCAGTTTGCTTACGCTTGAGCAAGTGGTCGATTTTTATTTTCGCGGTGGTAACTTCAAGAATGCCCATCATTTTGCCACCTTGGTGTTCCCGCAGAGCATTAGCGCAACAGAAAAAGCCGATTTAGTGGAATTTTTGAAATCATTGACTGATGAACGGGTGCGCTGGGAACGTGCGCCATTTGACCATCCGGCGTTGGCAATACCGCATGGACATAAGGACGAGGCTAGCGTACGCCATCCCGAATGGGCTGGGGATTTGTTTTTAAAAGTGCCAGCGGTAGGCAAGCATGGCAGGGATAGTGCTTTAGGGCCAATAAAAGCATTCCACACTTATCTACAGCCCTAGATGTTGTTGTTCCCCATTAGCTTAGAAAAATGAGCCTACATTGATTGATTCCGTTCGTAGTCCGATAAGTTCCACCGCAAGGGTGCTTTTAGGACACCACGAACGGAATCAATTTGTTCCAAGTCCCCCCTCCCACGATGTTTCAATGTCCTCGTTGGATACCAAACACTGGTATTCATAATCCCTTGGTAGCCACGCATTTTGCCCTGTTTATGTTTTAAAACACACATCGAGAATTTGTTACAATGCCTATTTTTTTACCGTACTAGAGTAATAAATGGACGTTATCCAACGCATTGCCGAAGAATTATCTGTTGCTAATAAACAAGTTAGCGCTGCCGTTTTATTACTTGATGAAGGGGCGACCGTCCCATTTATTGCGCGTTACCGCAAGGAAGTGACTGGCGGTCTTGATGATAGCCAATTG
Source organism: Methylovulum sp. (assembly GCA_028712695.1). Classification (GTDB taxonomy): domain Bacteria; phylum Pseudomonadota; class Gammaproteobacteria; order Methylococcales; family Methylomonadaceae; genus Methylovulum. Next base: position 90,694 of record JAQTQZ010000010.1, read on the forward strand.
CGCTTGCTTGAAGAACGGTTGGGGTATTTGCGCGAACTTAACGAGCGGCGGCAAACTATTCTCGACAGCATCAGTGGGCAAGGCAAACTGACGCCAGCGCTGGCGCAGCTTATTAATCAGGCCGATACCAAGACTTTGCTGGAAGACTTATATTTGCCGTATAAACCCAAACGGCGCACAAAGGCGCAAATTGCCCGCGAAGCCGGATTGGAACCACTGGCCGATGCGTTGCTTGATGACCGCTCATTAATCCCCTTACAAATTGCCGCCGATTATATCGATAGTGATAAAGGCGTGGCGGACGTGGCTGCTGCCCTTGAAGGCGCGCGGCAAATTATTATGGAACGTTTGGCTGAAGATGCGCAGTTATTGGCTGATTTGCGGGATCGGGTTTGGCAAAAAGGGATTGTCCACGCGACGGTGGTGGCAGGTAAAGAGGCGCAGGCAGAAAAATTCAAAGATTATTTCGATTATCAGGAAAACATTAATAAAATCCCCTCACATCGTGCTTTAGCGCTATTGCGCGGGCGTAATGAAGATATGTTGGCTTTAACCCTTAAGCCGGATGCCGATGAAAAAGAAGGGCATACAGTTTGCGCTCAGTGGGTCGCGCGGCACTTAACTATTACAGACACCACTAAGCCAGCTGAAGCATGGCTTGCTGAAACTGCGCGGTTTGCCTGGAAAATCAAGCTATTCACACGCATCGAGCTGGATTTGAAACAGCGTTTGCGGGAGGCCGCAGAACTTGAAGCTATTCGGGTTTTTGCCAGCAATTTGCGGGACTTGCTGTTAGCGGCTCCGGCCGGTGCAAAAGTGACAATGGGTTTAGATCCCGGCATCCGCACGGGCGTTAAGGTGGCTATTGTCGATGCGACAGGTAAATTGCTTACGACGGACACCATTTATCCCCATCCGCCGCGCAAGCAATGGGATGAATCGGTTGCCACGCTGGCAAAATTGATTGCGCAACATAACGTTGATCTGGTCAGCATCGGCAATGGCACTGCATCGAGGGAAACTGACCAATTGGTTGCTGATGTGATGAAGCGGCACGGCGAATTGAAATTTAAAAAGATTACCGTCTCAGAAGCGGGGGCGTCGGTTTATTCGGCATCCGAATTTGCCGCCAAAGAATTTCCTGAGCTGGATGTGTCTTTGCGTGGCGCAGTGTCTATCGCCAGACGCCTGCAAGACCCGCTGGCAGAATTGGTTAAAATTGAGCCAAAATCCATCGGGGTAGGGCAATATCAGCATGATGTCAATCAATTGCAGTTGGCGCGTGGGCTTGATAGTGTTGTTGAGGATTGCGTGAATGCAGTGGGTGTTGATGTCAATACCGCATCTGTTGCATTGCTGAAACAGGTGTCCGGGCTGTCAGCCAGTGTCAGTGAAAATATTGTCAGTTATCGCGATGAGAATGGCCCATTTGCCAACCGTAAACAGTTAAAAAAAGTGCCACGTCTCGGCGATAAGGCGTATGAGCAAGCAGCAGGCTTTTTGCGCGTTACGGACGGCGACAATCCTTTGGATGCTTCCGCCGTGCACCCCGAGGCTTATCCGGTGGTGGAAGCCATTATTAGCGGCACTGGAAAATCTATCCGTGATCTTATCGGCCAAAGCCAATTTTTGCGCCAACTGAACCCAGCAAACTATACCAATGAACATTTCGGTGTGCCCACGGTGACCGATATTCTGCAAGAGTTGGAAAAACCAGGCCGCGACCCTAGACCGGAGTTTAAAAGTGTGGAATTTAAAGCCGGTGTTGAGAAAATCACCGATCTTGAACCTGGCATGGTGCTTTCCGGTGTGGTGACCAATGTCGCCAATTTTGGCGCATTTGTTGATATTGGTGTGCATCAGGATGGTTTAGTGCATATCTCGCATTTATCGGACACCTTTATAAAAGATCCGCGTGATGCCGTGAAAACCGGCGATATGGTCAAAGTTAAAGTGCTGGAAGTGGATGTCGCACGTAAACGTATTTCTTTAACCATGAAAGCCGCAAAGGAGGAGGTGGCTGCTGCTGGTTTGAGTCCTACGCGTGCGCCGCAAAAGCCCGTCAAACAACCTAAACAACCGGTGCAGCCGCAAGGTTCTATGGCCAACGCTTTCGCAAAAGCATTGGGAAAGTAAATAACAAGAGCTCTGCTATACTAATTCCATCATTAACACACCTGCAGGATTTGAGATGAACAAATACAACCGTTTTTTCGTTACCCTCTTGTTTACCGGATTGATAGGCAGCTATGCCACCATAAGCCAAGCTGAGTGCAGTTATGGCCAAAAAATTGGTGAAAAAGCGTTGCGCACGCTGACTAACATGGGTACAAACATACTGGAATTGCCAAAAAACGTGATTAACGTAACCAATGAAAGCAATATCTTTTATGGTTTGACAGGAGGTGGGTTTAAAGGCCTGTTGAATATGGTTGGACGGATGAGTGTAGGTCTTGCTGATTTAATTAGTTTGCCGATCCCTACCAAACCGGTTGCCTATCCACTGTATATCTGGGACGATTTTGACATTGACACAACTTATAATGGCGTGTTCCGTCTCGATACTTGTCCGGAAGTCGAACCCGTCGCTGAAACCCCTGTGGTACAGCCAGTATCCGCACCTGTGGTAGCACCAAGAGCCCCTATTGTTGACGATGCAACTCCTTACAATCAGCAAACCAACCGCCAATTGGATACACTATTTAAGAAACGGATGATGAAATAAGCCTAATTGCTTGGTTTACGGCACTAACTATGAAATCAGACAGCGCAGCAATTAAAAAACGATATGACCGGATAGCGCCTTTTTTTGAGGTGTTGGAAGCGGCGATGGAAGGCTTGTTTTTTAAACGCTGGCGCGAAAAGCTGTGGGGCAAGGTCGAGGGTTATCATATTCTTGAAGTCGGCGTGGGGACGGGGAAAAACTTTGATTATTATCCTGCCGATGCACGTATCACTGCGATTGACTTCAGCCCTGGGATGCTTAAACAAGCTATGCACAAAAAGAGCAGAAAGCAGGTGGCTGTTGAGCTTGGTTTAATGGATGTGCAGTCGTTGCATTTTGCGGACAATAGCTTTGATACGGTTATTGCATCGTTTGTTTTTTGTTCGGTACCTTTGCCTATGAAAGGGTTGAAGGAGCTTTATCGGGTTTGTAAGCCAGGTGGGCAAGTGTTGCTGCTAGAGCACGTCTTAAGTTCAAAGCCAGTACTCGCTTGGTTTATGAAACGGGTTAATCCGATCGTTGTTGCTTTATTCGGGGCAAACATCAATCGCACGACGGTCAAAAGTGTACAGGCATGTGCTTTTCAATCAGTGCATGTGGATGACCATAGCAGCGATATGATTAAGCTGATTGAAGCCAGAAAATAAGGCCTTGACCGTGGCGGCAAACGGGCTGTCACGGTCAAGCCAGTTAAATGTTCCGGTAGAGTTCCAAATATTGCTCAGCGCTGCGTTGCCATGAGAAATCCTTGCCCATGGCGTTAATCTGCATTTTTTTCCAAGCCTTAGTGTTGTCGTATAACAATAGTGTGCGTTTGATGGCTTCCAACAAGGCTCCGGCGCTGGCTTCGGTGAAGACAATCCCGGTGGCGGTGTTATTGGCGAGTGTTTCTGGTGTGCTGTCCACAACCGTATCGGCAAGACCGCCCGTTTTGCGCACAATTGGAATGGTGCCATAACGTTGGCTGTACATTTGATTTAAGCCACACGGTTCAAAGCGCGAAGGCATGAGGAAGATGTCCGATCCTGCTTCGATAAGATGCGCGAGTGATTCGTCATAGCCAATGGTGACGGCGATTTTATCGGGGTATAGGGCTTGCAGTTGTTGCAGGCGCTGTTCAAATTCGGTGTTGCCAGCGCCTAGGAAGACAAGCTGTATTGGCATGATCAGCATGTCCGGTATGCATTCAAGCACCATATCGATACCTTTTTGCTCAACCAGACGGCTGATTAGCCCGAGCAGCGGGCGTTGGTTATCGGCTGGTAGCCCAACACGTGCTTGTAATTCAGCTTTGTTAGCCAATTTTTTGTCGAGTGATTTTGCATTGTAAGGATGGTTAAGATAGCTATCAGTTGCAGGGTTCCATTGGTCAAGGTCAATGCCATTGATAATACCGCTTAACGTGTCTTTTCTATGTGATAACAAGCCTTCAAGACCATAACCAAACTCCGGCGTTTGAATTTCCAAAGCGTAAGTTGGACTGACCGTAGTGATATGGTCAGCATAAACTAAGCCGCCTTTCATAAAAGACAGCATATTGAAAAATTCCAAACCGCTGGCATGCCACAATTGGCCTGGCAAGTTTAATGCGGTTATTTGGTTGGCTGGAAATAGCCCCTGATAGGCCATGTTATGTATGGTGAAAATGGTTGCAGGACGGTGTTTTTCCAACGATAACAAAGCGGGCACCAAGCCGCTTTGCCAATCGTTGCAGTGAACAATATCGGGTTTCCAGTCATGGTCTGTCCGGTTCATTGCTATCTCAACAACCACTTTGCAAAACAGGGTGAAACGTTCGGCGTTATTAGGCCATGCGTTACCATTCTCATCAGTATAAGGGTTACCCGGATAATTGAAAAAATCAGGGTAATCGACCAGCCATACGGGGATAGGGCTATCCGGCATCTGGGTCTCAAAGATGTTGACTGTGCGGTTGTCAACGCGCAGAGAACATAAGATACGGACATTACCGCTGATTTTTAAGGCTTGGTAATTGGGTATAATTAAATGTATATCCAGCGCCAATTCTGCCAACGCTTTAGGTAGGCTACCCGACACATCAGCGAGACCTCCGGTTTTAATCAGCGGATGCGCTTCGCTGGTTACAAAAAGTATTTTTTTCATAAGTCTTCCTGGTTGTGATCAGTTACAGTTTTAAGATCACGGCGCCTAAAGGTGGGATGGTGAGATTGACGGAATGGGGCAGGTTCATCCATGCCCTAGGCTCAGATACAGCAAAGCCATTACCGGCGTTTGTCCCGTCATAATAAGTGGAATCGGAATTAAAAATCTCCGTGTAAACGCCTTCCTTAGGCACGCCGATTCTATAATTTTCGCGGATGACGGGCGTAAAATTCAGGATAACGATTAAGTCGTCAAACTCGTGTTTGCGGCGGTAACTGATGATAGATTGTTGGACGTCATGGCAGTCTATCCACTCGAAACCCAGATGGTCAAAATCGTGCTTATATAAAGCGGGTTGTGATTTATAAAGATGATTCAGATCCTTTACTAGGGTTTGTATGCCTTGGTGGTGCGGATAGTCCAAGACATACCAGTCGAGCGCTTTATTAAAGTTCCATTCGCTGCCTTGACCGAATTCACAACCCATAAAAAGCAGTTTTTTACCGGGATAGGTGTACATGAAAGTGTAGAGCAGACGCAGATTGGCGAAGCGTTGCCATTGGTCACCGGGCATCTTGTTAATTAAAGAGCCTTTGCCGTGGACGACTTCATCATGGGAAAACGGCAGGGTAAAGTTTTCTGTAAACGCGTAAAGCAAACCAAAAGTCAGCTGGTCATGATGATGCTTGCGATGCACAGGGTCTTGGCTCATGTACGCTAAAGTGTCGTGCATCCAACCCATATTCCATTTCATTGAGAAGCCCAAGCCGCCTGTCCAAGTTGGCCTGGTCACTTGCGGCCAGGCCGTTGACTCTTCCGCCATCATCACCGTGCCGGGGTGCTGGCTGTGCGTGACTGTATTTAACTCCCGCAAAAAATCAATGGCTTCAAGGTTCTCATTACCGCCGTATTTATTTGGAATCCAGTCATTATGTTTACGTGAATAATCCAGATACAGCATTGAGGCGACGGCATCGACCCTTAGGCCATCAAGATGAAACTCTTCGAGCCAAAATATGGCACTGGCCAGCAAAAAGTTTTTGACTTCATTGCGGCCATAGTTGTAGATCAAGGTGCCCCAATCGCGATGTTCGCCTTTGCGCGGGTCTTCGTGTTCATACAAGGCGCTACCGTCAAAGCGGGCAAGGGCGAACGCATCTTTAGGAAAATGGGCAGGTACCCAATCAAGAATCACACCGATATTGTTTTGATGGCAGGTGTCAATAAAATAGCGGAAATCATCCGGTGTGCCATGACGGCTGGTTGGTGCGAAATAACCGGTGGTTTGATAACCCCACGAGGCATCCAACGGGTGTTCGGTAACCGGTAACAGTTCAATATGGGTGAAGCCCATGGTTTTCGCATAATCGACAAGTTCGGCCGCGAGTTCTCGGTAATTAAGGAAATTGCCCTGATTATCCCTGCGCCATGAGCCTAGATGCACCTCATAAATCGCCATCGGCTCATACAGCCAATTTTTATTAGTGCGTTCAGCCATCCATTGTTGGTCTTGCCAATCATGCTTGATTTTTGGGACAATTATTGAGGACGTGTTAGGGCGGAATTCAAACTGCTGCCCATAAGGGTCTGTTTTTAGCAGAATCTGGTCAGTATTCCGGTTTAATATTTCAAATTTGTATAAACAGCCTGCTTCCAAGCCCGGTATGAACAGTTCCCAAATACCGCTCCCCCCCAAGCTACGCATCGGGTTACAACGGCCATCCCAGCGGTTAAAATCGCCCACCACGCTTACCCGTCCGGCATTCGGCGCCCATACGGCAAATAGGACTCCCTCGATACCATCCGCAGTGTGTAGATGTCCACCTAATTTTTGATAAATATGCCAATGTTTGCCTTCACCAAATAAGTGTTGATCAAACTCAGGTAATTGAGGGGGGAAATCATAAGGGTCATAATTCTCGTGGCTATACCCCTCTTTGTCCACCCAGGACAATTTATAATGTGCTGGCAATTCCCCTTCATTGACGATATAGTCAAAAAAGTCCGTGCCCTCTATCCTTGTGAAGGCTTTTTTACTGTTGCTAAGGCTGACAGTTTCAGCAAAAGGCAAATAGACTTTGATACGGATTTTATTGTGCTTTTGATGGCGGCCTAATATTGAAAAAGGGTCATGGTGCTTAGCGGTTATTATTTTTGTAGAATCAGCGTCAAGTATGATGGTTGATTGCTTTTTCACTTTGCTTTGCCCTCAATTTAGTAGAATAATGTTTAGAGAATGTTACCAAAATAAAATAATAATTGTGAATCAATTCCATGTGGAGATGAAAAATGTCAGCACCCAATACGCAAAAACATGAGCTTAACATCCAACATCTGACCCGAAATACCATTGCATTGATATTAGCCGGAGGGCGAGGTTCACGGTTAATGAATATGACAGAATGGCGGGCTAAGCCAGCGGTGCCTTTTGGTGGCAAGTTTCGGATCATTGATTTTCCGCTTTCGAATTGTGTCAATTCGGGTATCCGTAAGATTGGCATTTTGACCCAATACAAGGCAGACACTTTAATTAGGCACGTTCAGCAAGGTTGGGGTTTTTTACGTGGTGAATTTGGCGAATACGTTGATTTAATGCCGGCCCAGCAACGCCATGGTGAAGATTCTTGGTATAAAGGCACGGCAGATGCCGTATTTCAAAATATCGATATTTTACGTCGCCGTAAGCCTGAGCATATTTTGATTTTGGCCGGGGATCATATTTATAAGATGAATTATGCCGCTATGCTGGCCGATCATGTTGAAAAAAATGCTGATTTAACAATAGGTTGCCTGGAGGTTTCGTTAGAAGATGCAACGGCTTTCGGTGTTATAGATATTGACGATAACCGTCGGGTCAGGGCGTTTGTCGAAAAACCTGAAAAACCTCCCGTTATGCCTGGACGGACTGATACGGCGTTAGCTTCTATGGGCATTTACATTTTCAATGCGGGGTTCTTATTTGAACAGTTGCTTAAAGACGCTGATATGAAAGGGTCAAGCCACGATTTTGGCAAAGACATTATCCCTTCAGTGGTTGATAAGTATGTGGTGAACGCTTATCCATTTTTGGATTTACAAGGACAGCAAAGTTACTGGCGCGATGTGGGCACAATAGATGCCTATTGGGCTGCCAATATGGAATTGATTGGGGTAAATCCTGATTTGAACCTTTATGATAAAACTTGGCCTATTTGGACTTATCAGGCGCAAACACCACCTGCCAAATTTGTTTTTGATAATGATGAACGGCGTGGTTTTGCGGTTGATTCAATGGTTTCAGGTGGGTGCATTGTCTCTGGGTCGAAAATCAGCCATTCATTGCTGTTTTCTAATGTTAGGGTGAATTCTTATACTACCTTGCAGGATACTATTGTGTTACCTGACGCGACTATTGGCCGCCATTGCCGTATTACAAAAGCCATTATCGAACGTGATTGTATTGTGCCGGAAGGCACGGTTATTGGCGAAGATAGGGCGGACGATGAAAAAAGGTTTTATGTAAGTGAAGGTGGTGTTGTACTGGTTACTCCGGATATGTTGGGACAGCGATTACATTACGTCCGGTGAATTTACGATAAACGGATGGTATGAATTTCTGTTGGAATTGCCGTCGTCGATATAAATTGCCATATCGATAAACAATTAGGAAATTGCCGGGCGGATCGAGTTGGTTCATGATTCGTTAGGTTCGCTATAAACGAAATAACAAGGTTGCTGTTCATCTGTTTTTAGACTACCTCATACACGCTAGGAGCTGATGAATCGGCACTGTAGATGCAGCGTCCGGATATCGAACAATAATTTGAGATAACGAGTGAATACAATTTTAAACAAACGTCGTGCAGGCGTCCTTTTGCATATTACATCTTTACCAGGTTCAGGTAGATGCGGCGATTTAGGGCAAGACGCCTATTATTTTGTGGATTTTTTGCATAATGCCGGGATTAGCGTATGGCAAACGTTGCCCCTAGCGATGCCCCATGCTGATGGCTCTCCTTATCAGTGTTTATCGGCTCATGCGGGTAATCCCGAATTAATTAATATTTATTGGTTGGTTCAAAAAGGCTGGTTGTTGTTATCAGATAAATGTGAAGAGTGTCAGGGTACGCCTAGGTTTAATAAAAGTTGCCTTATAACGAAAGCTTATTATGGCTTCTTGGCGCATGCCGAACAACGGGAAAGAGACGATTTTGCCCTTTTTTGCCAAACAAAAGCATTTTGGCTTGATGACTTTTCTGTATTTATTGCTTTGCGGCGCGAGTTTAATGAGCAATGTTGGAACCAGTGGCCAGCGCCTTTTAAAGAACGGGATGCAAAAGCGATTAAGGCGGTAAGGCACCGGTTAAAGGATGAAATCGATGCGATAAAATTTGAACAATATGTTTTCCTTAAGCAATGGATGGCGTTAAAAGCTTACGCAAATGAGAAAGGTGTCTTGCTATTTGGTGATATTCCTATTTTTGTTTCTTATGATAGTTCCGATGTCTGGGCAAACCGTGAGGTCTTCAAGCTTGATGATACAGGTGAAATGTCCGTTGTCGCCGGTGTGCCGCCCGATTATTTTTCCGCAACAGGCCAACGCTGGGGAAATCCGCACTATGATTGGACGTATCTGAAAAACACAGGATTTGCGTGGTGGGTCGAACGGATGCAAACGCAGCTTGAACAGTTTGATATCCTACGCATTGATCATTTTCGTGGCTTGGAGGCCGCTTGGGAAATACCTGCGCACGAACCTACCGCACAGGTAGGCGAATGGGTTAAAGCACCTGGAAAAGCCTTATTAAACGCCATTAGTGCTGAATTTAGCCAGATTTCACTGGTGGCGGAAGATTTGGGCATCATCACCGATGAAGTGACTGAATTAAGGGATGAGTTTAAGTTGCCTGGGATGAAAATTTTGCAGTTTGCTTTTGGTGGTGACCGCGATAATCCTTATCTTCCTGATAATTATGATAAAAACTGTGTTGTTTATACAGGTACACATGATAATGACACGACGCTGGGCTGGGCAAACCAACTGGGCGAACAGGAACGGAATTACATCTATGATTATTTGGGCAACCCTGCTACGTCATTGCACTGCGCCCTTATTCAAGCGGCCTTAGCGTCGGTTGCCAATTTGGCGGTTATTCCAATGCAAGATATTTTGGAGCTGGGTTCTGAACACCGTATGAATACCCCAGGCACAACCGAAGGCAATTGGCAATGGCGTTTTCAATGGGAGCAACTTTCACCTGAACGGGCGGCACGGCTGGCACATTTGGTTGAATTGTTTAACCGCCGTATATGAATGGGGTGGCGATAAGGCAATTAAGAATCGGTAAACTATGAGCCAGCAAGATACGCTTTTTCGAGAGACAAAGCGGGTACAAGATTTTTCTTTCGATGAGCGTGTTGCCGCCGTGTTTGATGACATGGTGTCAAGAAGCGTGCCTTTTTATAATGAAATCCAGCGTATCCAAGCGGATCTTGTTATGGATTTTTTACCTGAAAGTGGAGCGGTTGTTTGTGATTTAGGTTGCTCTACAGGGACGACTATAAAACATCTCGCAGAACATGCAAACTGCCCGGCGGACACCCATTTTATTGGTTTCGATAATTCAAATCCTATGCTCGATAAAGCTAGGCTCAAATTGTCTGGGCAAATAAATGCAGGGCGCGTGTCCTTACGGCTTGGGGATTTGAGCTGTCTCGGTGAATTGCCAGATTGTCATGCCGTTATTTTGAATTGGGCGTTGCAATTTGTTCGCCCCATTGGCAGGGAACAGTTGCTGAAAAGTATTTATACAGCGCTTAAACCAGGTGGGATTTTGTTGTTATCAGAGAAAACTCTTGCTAAAGACGCTGTTTTTAACCGTTTGTATATAGATCATTATTTGCAGTTTAAAAAATCCCAAAGCGGTTACACCGATGTTGAGAACCAGCGCAAGCGAGAAGCGCTGGAAAATGTGCTGATCCCTTATCGCCTTGATGAGAATTACGCCTTGTTGGAGCGGGCTGGATTTTCGCAGAGCGACACTTATTTCCAGTGGTTTAATTTTGCCTGTTTTATCGCCATTAAAGTTTAATGTTAGCAAAATCAAGCGGTTTATTTTTAGCCAGCTTGTCATGTAACCCGAAAAATATTTGGCTTGATTGCTAAAGATAGCCTTGGGGGTTTTTAGTTTGCCAGTTCCAAGTGTCTGACACCATGTCATCCAGATTCTTTTCTGCTTTCCACCCCAGCTCTTGTAGCGCTAATTCAGGATTAGCAAAACATTCGGCCAAGTCACCCGTCCTGCGCGGGGCAATTTTGTAATTGATACGGTGACCTGTTATTTTTTCGAAGGTATGGATGATTTCCAATACGCTGTAACCTTGGCCAGTGCCGAGGTTATAAGCTTTGCATCCGCCTTGTGCAAAAGTGGGTTTTTCGAGGGCCGCTATTGCTTTGATATGGCCTTTGACTAAATCAACAACATGGATATAGTCCCGGACGCCGGTGCCATCTGGGGTTGGATAGTCGTCACCGAAAACAGACAATTGTACCAGTTTGCCGATGGCGACTTGTGACACATAAGGCATCAAATTATTAGGAATACCGTTGGGGTCTTCGCCTATTAGGCCGCTTTGATGGGCGCCTATTGGATTAAAGTAACGCAATAACGCAATTTTCCACGGCGATTTAGTCCGATTAATGCTATCTGCGGTTGATAAGTCCCGTAAAATATCCTCAATCATCACCTTAGAGCGCCCATAAGGGTTAATTGCACCTAGCGGAAAATTTTCGGAATATTGCGGACTGCCTGACTGGCCATACACGGTGGCAGAAGAACTGAACACCAGTTGTTTGACGTTTGCCGCAGCCATCACTTCAGCAAGAATGAGTGTTCCGCAAACGTTGTTATGGTAATACAAAGCAGGTTTTTCGCAGGACTCGCCTACGGCCTTTAGACCCGCAAAGTGCATCACTGCGCAGATAGATTCTTTGGCAAAAATTTCAGTTAACGCCGCTTTGTCACTTATATCCACTTGATAAAAGGTCAGCGGTTTGCCGGTTATTTGTTGCACACGGGATAATGATTCAATTTTGCTGTTGCATAGATTATCCACGACGACGACATTAAAACCGCTTTCAAGCAGTTCGACACAGGCGTGGCTGCCGATATAACCCGCACCACCAGTCACTAATACAGTTTTGTTTGTCATTAAAATTAATGGGTCAATTTCAGTTTTAATAAATGTACGCGGCGATTGTCAGCCCTGATCACCTCAAAACGCATATCATCAACCGTCAAATTTTCGCCTTTTGTGGGCATGTGCTCAAGCTGGCTGACAATAAACCCGCCGATAGTGTCGTATTCGTCAGTTGCTAAATGTGTTGAAAAATATTCATCAAATATGTCTATTGGGGTCAATGCCTTGATCATGTATTCGTGGGCATTGCGCTGAAAAATATAGTCTTTGTCTTCGTGTTCGTCGTGTTCATCTTCAATGTCACCGACAATCTGTTCTAACACATCCTCAATGGTGACAAGACCCGCTGCTTGACCGTATTCATCGACGACAATGGCCATGTGATTGCCTTTAGTACGCAATTCTTTAAGTAACACATTGAGGCGTTTGCTTTCGGGAACGACGCAAGCAGGGCGCATGATTTGCTGCACGGTGAGCGATTTGTCCTGTAATATCCGTGCCAATAAATCTTTGGCGAGTAAAACACCAACGACTTTGCTGCGGTCATCTTCAATAACAGGGTAACGCGAATGGCCGAACTCTATAACAAGCGGCAATATGGTTTCCAATTCGGCTTCTTTGGGTAAGGCCACCATTTGGACGCGTGGTATCATAATGTCCCTAACCCGCATTTGTGATACCTGCAATACACCTTCAATCATTGCCAGTGCGTCGTTATCCAGCAATTGGTTTGCACGGGCTTCCCGCAATATTTCAAGTAGATCGGTGAGATCCTGTGGCTCCCCAGTCAGTAAATGACTGATTTTTTCGACCCAGCTTTTCTGTGGGGAGTGTCTACTAGGGGGGTGCTCATCGCTCATGGTTTAGTTACCTGTGATAGGGATTAGTTATATTTAACGTGTGTAAAATGGCTATTTCTTTGTTTTCCATGATTTCTGCTTCCGTTTCGTCAATATGGTCGTGGCCTAATAAATGCAATATGCCATGGACAATAATATGGGCCCAATGGTCTGCTAAGGTTTTGTTTTGCTCCAGCGCTTCTTTTTCCAACACGGGTGCGCAGACCACTAAATCGCCTAGCAAATTCAGTTCCAGCCCTTCTATGCTGGGCATTTCAAACGGGAAGCTAAGGATGTTGGTCGGGCCTTGTTTATGGCGGTACTGTTCGTTGAGTTGGGCGCTTTCTTGTTCATCGACGATGCGGATAACAATTTCAGTGTCCCGATTAAAGCCTTTCAAGGCGGCATCAACCCACTGCTGAAACTGTTGTTGCTCTGGTTGTCCGTTTGATACAAGTATAGTTTGTATGTCAAGCTGGTTCATTCTGGCTTGGTTTTTTTATCATAGGCCTCGTAAGCGGAAACAATACGTTGCACTAAGGGATGCCTGACCACATCGCGGTGATTAAAAAAGGTAAAGCTGATGCCTTCAATGTCTTTTAAAACCTCAAGGACGTGGCGCAGACCGGACATTTTTTCTGAGGGCAGGTCAATTTGGGTGATATCGCCTGTCACTACGGCAGTGGAGCCGAATCCTACGCGCGTCAGGAACATTTTGATTTGTTCCACTGTGGTGTTTTGCGCTTCATCGAGAATAATAAACGCATCATTCAGTGTCCGTCCGCGCATAAAGGCTAGAGGCGCAACCTCGATAATGCCACGGTCGATCATTTTTTCCACGCGCTCATTGCCGAGCATATCGTATAAGGCATCGTATAAAGGGCGTAAATAAGGGTCGACTTTTTGTGCCATGTCGCCAGGCAGAAAGCCCAGTTTCTCGCCAGCTTCAACCGCCGGGCGCACTAAGATGATTTTTCTGACTTTTTCATTTTGTAAGGCTTCAATGGCACAGGCTACCGCAAGAAAAGTTTTGCCAGTGCCCGCAGGCCCCACACCAAAATTAATGTCATGGGTGACAATTTTGCGAAGGTATTCCTGCTGGTTTGCGCCGCGGCCTTTAATCAATCCGCATTTTGTTTTTATGCTGACATTGGGATGGCTGGCTTGTGTTTCTGATGTTTCGATTAACTCATCTATTGAAGCATCTTGCATGGCAAGATGGATTGCTTCGGCGGTGAGTTGTTCTTTGGCGGTACTGTCAAATAAGTTTTGCATCAGTATACAGGCCGCCTTGACGGAGCTATCGAGCCCGGTAACCTTAAATTGGTTGCCCCGGTTAGCAATTTCAACTTGGAGACGGGCTTCTATTTGCCGCAAATGTGCATCAAGCTGACCACAAAAATTGGACAATCGGCTGTTGTCATCAGGGAGTAAAGCAAGTTCTTGGGAAACCATCTTAAGAAGCCGCGCTGATTTTATTGACAGAAGACTCGACCAGCCGCCCCCTTAAAGAATTAGGTAAGGCTTCAGCAATCAATACATCGACAAATTGACCCGCCAAGCGAGGATGGCCAATAAAGTTTACGACCCGGTTATTTTCAGTCCGTCCTTGCATTTGTAAGGGGTTCTTTTTCGACGGCCCTTCAACCAAAACAGTTTGTACCGTACCAATCATGCTTTGTGAAATAGCGGTGGTCATTTCATTAATACGGTTCTGAAAACGTTCCAGCCGCTGTTTTTTGACTTCGGCCGGCACGTCATCAGGAAGATCAGCTGCAGGCGTGCCAGGGCGTTGGCTATAAATAAAACTGAAGGATAAATCGAAACCGACCTCTTCAATAAAAGCCATTGTTTCTTCAAATTCGGCATCAGTCTCACCAGGAAAACCGATAATAAAATCCGAGGACAGGCAAATATCGGGGCGTACCGTCCGCAGCTTACGGATGGTTTCAATATAATCGGCACGGGTATGCCCGCGTTTCATCATTTTTAAAATAGAGTCGCTACCGCTTTGTACCGGCAAGTGCAGGTGGTTGACCAGTTGCGGAATTTCGGCGAAAGCTTCAATCAGGCTGTCGGTAAATTCAACGGGATGTGATGTGGTGAAGCGGATACGTTCTATGCCGTCAACCGCCGCGACATAATGCAAGAGTAAGGAAAAATCAGCAATGTCCCCATCATCCATGAGGCCGCGGTAGGCATTGACATTTTGCCCCAATAAATTAACTTCCCGCACGCCTTGCTTGGCTAATGAGGTGATTTCAGCAAGCACATCATCCAAGGGACGGCTGATTTCCTCGCCGCGTGTGTATGGCACAACACAGAACGTACAATATTTACTACAACCTTCCATAACTGACACGAAGGCTTTAGGGCCTTCGGCTCTAGGTTCAGGTAGGGCGTCGAATTTTTCAATTTCGGGAAAAGAGACGGCGATTACGGGTTGCTGTTTATTGCGGACTTGGTCGAGCAGCTGTGGCAAACGGTGCAAGGTCTGTGGGCCAAAAACTATATCGACAAACGGTGCACGTTTTTGGATATCAGCGCCTTCTTGGCTGGCGACACAACCGCCCACGCCAATAATAACATCGGGGCGTCTATTTTTAATGATGCGCCATTTACCTAAAGCTGAAAACACTTTCTCTTGGGCTTTTTCACGGATAGAGCAGGTGTTAAGCAATAGCACGTCGGCTAGCTTGGGGTCATCAATCAATTCAAAACCATGTGAAGCATGAAGGACATCGCGCATTTTGTCAGAATCATATTCATTCATCTGGCAACCATTGGTTTGAATATAAAGTTTTTGGGTCATATTTTTGGGTAAATTGTCCTAAATTAATGAGGCCGCCTGATTTTCCTTATAAAGGAAAAGGTCAGGTACCTAGGGTAAAAAGCTTAAAATGATTATGGAAATGCCGCGCATTATAACCTGAACATAGATTGAACAGTATAAGGCAATTTATTGCAAGGTAATCGCGATGCTGATTAACGTCGCACTTATGATAATAGCCCATATGGTGGTGCGTTGATTAGCGTCTAACTGTTTGCGTAATAGGGCCAGTTCACGGTTATGTAGTTCCGAGTGTTGTTGGGCATGGGCGGCGTTGTCGAGTGCTTTATAGAGCAGGGAAGGGACTTCAGGGAATTGCTCGGCGAATTCAGGAAATTGTTTAAGCAATTTGGTTATTTTTGCCTTAGGCCCCATGCGCTCTTTAAACCAGCCCTCAAGAAACGGCTTGGCGGTTTGCCATAAATCCAGTTCAGGATAAAGCTGACGGCCTAAGCCTTCGATGTTGAGCAGGGTTTTTTGCAATAGCACCAATTGCGGTTGCACGTGCATATCAAACCGTCGTGCGGTCTGGAATAAGCGCAACAGCAATTGGCCAAAAGAGATGTCGCGCAATGGTTTTTCAAAGATGGGTTCACAAACGCTACGGATAGCCGACTCAAATTCTTCTATGCGCGTTGAACGGGGCACCCAGCCGGATTCAACGTGCATTTCTGCAACTTTGCGGTAGTCGCGGTTGAAAAACGCCAGAAAGTTTTCCGCCAAGTAATGTTGGTCTGATAATGACAGTGTGCCGACGATGCCAAAATCAATAGCGATATATTTTGCCGGTAACTCGACAAAAATATTGCCCGGGTGCATATCGGCATGAAAGAAATTATCCCTGAACACTTGGGTAAAAAAGATTTCCACGCCGCGCTCGGCGAGCAGTTTAAAATCCGCCCCGCCAGCTCTAAGTTGTTCTATGTTGCCAACCGGAATGCCATGAATCCGTTCCATGACCATCATTTTCTGGCGTGTTAGCGGCCAATGGATTTCGGGTACATAGATGAGGTCAGAGTCTTCAAAGTTGCGGCGGATTTTTGCGGCGTTGGCGGCTTCCCGGACTAAGTCCAGCTCATCCAGTGTGGTTTTTTCAAATTCGGCGACAACTTCCATTGGTCGCAACCGTCTGGCATCCGGCCAAAACCTTTCCGCAAACCGCGCCAGCTCATAAATCAACCCTAGGTCAGAATGAATACGTGTTTCAATATCAGGGCGCAGCACTTTAACAACGACTTGTTCGCCACTGTGTAAAACGGCGGTATGGACTTGCGCGACTGACGCTGAAGCCAGTGGCTCAGGATTAAATTCGGCAAATGCTTCAGCAATAGACATGCCCAGTTCTTTTTCGATAATGGCTTGGGCGAGTACGGAGCTAAATGGTGGTACTTTATCTTGGAGTTTTACCAGTTCGTCAGCAATATCATCAGGCAATAAATCCTTGCGCGTCGATAAGGCCTGGCCAAATTTGACATAAATCGGCCCCAAGTCTTCCAGTGTTTGTCTTATCCTGACAGCCCGGGTGTCGGATTTACGGCTTAACCAATAGTAAGGGGAAAAAAATGCCAGAAAGCGGATAGGGCGGAATAGATGTGTTTTTAAAACGATTTCATCGAGGCCATGACTGACCAAAACCCAATTGATATGAATTAGACGCAGGACTAATTTAGGACGGATCACTGTGTACCTTTAAGTTATAGAATAAGTGCGGTGGCTATTTGATTACCGATAGTGATATTTCAAATATTATCCGGTTTGTTGGCCAACACTTTTTCCAGTCGTTCAATCCGGCTGCACAAGCGGTCAAAATCAGTGCGAAGTTCGTCAACCTGCCGATAGAAAATGTCCATTTCGGGAGCAGGAGGCAGTTCGCGGGTTTCTTCCTGAAGAAACTCCGAGGCGTTGAGTGCGAAGGTGTCAATGGATTCTTTGCCCCAGCTTTGCCCGCTGCGAAAAAACTGGCTGATGTTATGGGCGACACGTTCGCCGGTGTAACGCGCGAGTTTGCCTTCCAAATTAATATCCAATTTAGCGAACAGTTCCTGAAATTTACGCCCTGTCTGCAGGTCGCCTTCAATTTTAACGTCCCCTGAAAATAGCGAGCGCATTGGTTTTGAGCTTAACCCCATTAAGCCAAGCGCTGGCAATGAACCGGTCAAATAGGTGTCAGGCTGATTTGGGTATTGATCAAGTAGTTGGATGGAATCAGGCGTAGGGCAGAGGTAAACAGTCTCATTAAAAGGCGTTAGGGTAACCGCGATGACCTTGTCTTGTAGTGGTGCCAGAAAAACATCACTGTTCTTATCTAGGGCAAGATATTCGCGCAACGCAGTTTCCAATACGCCAAGCAGCAACGGTTTGATCAGCATGTCAGATTTTATAGCCGCGATGGACAGCGACGATGCCTTGGGTCATGTTGAAATATTCACAACGCTCCAGGCCCGCTTCTTCCATCATCTTTTTCAGATCGTCTTGCTTAGGGTGCATACGGATAGATTCAGCCAAGTAGCGGTAACTGTCTTCGTCTTTGGCAACGACTTTGCCGATTTTCGGCAATAATTTGAACGAGTAAAAGTCGTAGACTTTTTCAGTGATTTTATCGGTTGGGTGGGAAAATTCCAGCACGATAACCCGTCCGCCTGGCTTCAACACGCGGTGCATGGAACGTAAGGCCGCGTCTTTGTCGGTGACATTGCGCAGGCCAAAAGCGATACAGACACAATCAAATGTGTTATCGGCAAACGGCAGGCATTCGGCATTCACTTGGGCATAACGGATATTGCCGACCAAGCCTTTGTCAATCAACCGGTTGCGTCCGGTGCGCAACATTTCGGAATTGATGTCAGCCAGCACGACTTGACCGTCTTGTCCGACGCGTTGCTCAAAAAGTGCAGTCAAATCACCGGTGCCGCCTGCCAAATCAAGCACCTTTTCACCTTTGCGGACGTTGCTTAATTGTACGGCGATGCGTTTCCAGATGCGGTGTATCCCCAATGACATCAGGTCGTTCATGATGTCGTATTGGCCGGCGACAGAATCAAAGACGCCGCGCACCAGTTTGACTTTGTCTTCTTTGGCGACTTGTTTAAAACCAAAATGGGTGGTGTTGTCGTTAGTCATGATTGCTCTTTGGGTGAGTGTTTGCGTTCATAGCCAGCCGCAGCCAGTCTGGCAAGGTAGTCAGGCCATAAGGTGTGATAGCCAGCACCTAAGGTATACAATAAATCCCATGTATAAAGGCCGGAATCATGACCATCGCTGAAGACCGGCCGGATAGCATAATTGCCTATAGGCATTATCGCTTTAATAGTGACCTCTTCTTTGCCGGTTTGCAGGACTTCTTGTCCTGGCGCGTGGCCTACCGCTTCTGCCGATGGTGTGTAGACGCGCAGGTATTCGGCCGGTAGTAAAAAGATACTGCCATCATCAAAACTGATTTCAAGCTTATTAGAAAGCTGGTGGTGTTTGATTTCAGTCGGCAGGCTGTTACAAGGAATGGGATATAGGCGCATAAGATTATAAAATATAACGGCTTAAATCTTCATCGTGGACAAATTCGCCCAGATGCTGTTCGACATAAGCGGCATCAATCACAATGGTTTTTTCCATCAAATCGGGCGCGTTGTAAGAGATTTCTTCCAATAACCGCTCAAGCATAGTATGTAAACGTCTTGCACCGATATTTTCAGTTTTTTCATTCACTTCCCAGCCCATCTCGGCAATACGTTTGACGCCGTCGGCGGCAAAGCTTAATGACACGCCTTCGGTGGCCAATAAAGCCGCATATTGCTCGGTCAATGAAGCGTTGGGTTCTGTCAGGATGCGCACAAAATCATCGGCTGACAGGGCTTCCAGCTCGACGCGGATCGGAAAACGCCCTTGTAATTCAGGGATTAGATCCGAAGGTTTGGCAACGTGGAAGGCGCCTGACGCGATAAACAGGATATGGTCGGTTTTGATCATGCCGTATTTAGTGCTGACAGTGCTGCCTTCAACCAGCGGCAACAAGTCGCGCTGGACGCCTTCGCGGGACACTTCGCCGCCGCCACCGCCAAGTTCGGCGCGTTTACAGATTTTGTCGATTTCATCGAGAAAGACGATGCCGTTTTGTTCGACCGCTTCTACGGCGCGTAACTTAATGTCTTCATCGTTGACCAGTTTGGCGGCTTCTTCTTCCTGCAACACTTTTAAGGCTTTACCGATTTTCATTTTGCGTGGACGTGTCCGGTCAGACCCCATGCTTTGGAACATGCCCTGCAATTGGTTAGTCATTTCTTCCATGCCAGGCGGTGCCATAATTTCCACGCCCATCGGTGCGACATGCACGTCGATTTCTATTTCTTTGTCATCCAACTGGCCTTCACGTAATTTCTTGCGCATTTTTTGGCGGGTGGATTCTTGGGTGTCAGACAGCATCCCGCCATCTGCGCCTGGCAGCAAAATATCAAGAATCCGGTCTTCAGCGGCGTCAAAAGCGCGGTTTTGTACCTTATCCATTTCCGTCATACGGGTCATTTTGATTGCCGTATCGACTAAATCACGGATGATGGATTCAACGTCGCGCCCCACATAACCGACTTCGGTAAATTTGGTGGCTTCGATTTTAATAAACGGGGCATTGGCAAGCCGTGCCAGACGGCGGGCGATTTCGGTTTTGCCTACGCCGGTTGGCCCGATCATCAGGATATTTTTGGGCGTGATTTCATTGCGTAAGCTTGGCTCGACTTGTTGTCTGCGCCAACGGTTTCTAAGTGCAATGGCAACGGAACGTTTGGCACTGGCCTGGCCAATAATGTGTTTATCCAGTTCACTTACAATTTCTTTGGGGGTCATCTGTGTCATGCGTTTACTCGTTTGGCTCGGCGTCTAATTCTTCTATGCGAAGATTATGATTGGTGTAAATACAAATGTCGGCGGCGATATTTAATGACCTTTCGACAATTTCACGCGCACTTAAATTGGTGTTTTCCAATAAGGCGCGGGCAGCGGCTTGGGCAAAAGCCCCGCCTGAGCCGATTGCCATCAAATCGTATTCTGGTTCAATGACATCGCCCGTACCGGAAAGGATCAACGAGGTTTTGGCATCCGCTATCACCAGCAAGGCTTCGAGTTTGCGTAAGGCGCGGTCAGTGCGCCAATCTTTTGCCATTTCCACGGCGGCGCGGGTCAAATGGCCGCGATGTTTTTCCAATTTGCCTTCAAAATGTTCAAACAGGGTAAAGGCGTCTGCAGTTGCGCCAGCAAAACCGGCAATGACCTTATCATGATATAAACGGCGCACTTTACGTGCATTACCTTTCATAACAGTATTACCCAAGGTGACTTGACCGTCACCGCCAATAACTACTTTGTCGCCACGGCGTACAGAAAGTATGGTTGTTCCTCTAAACACGTTCACTATCCTAAGTTAACTAAACATATCGTAGCAATTTTACATGGTCTGAATTTAAATGTGCGAAAAAATGTAGATTAGGATTTTGGCAAATTCCTGATTTTTAGGGGCTTGCTATCCTTTGCCCCACACGGCGGAATCTGCCCGTTTCCTATTGCCGGTCAGTCCAGCCGCCTTATTTTTTATTTGCGTCTCGCGTTCCTGTTTGTCGGTATGCTTGCTAACTGTTAAACTCGTTAAACCTATACGGGCGCAGTAACTTATAGCGCCTTTAGCTTTGTACTTTTAGTCTTCTTCATGAGCATAATTATTAAATCCGAAAGTGAAATTGAAAAAATGCGTGTGGCCGGAAAATTGGCTGCCGATGTGTTGGAAATGATTGCACCTTTTGTAGTCCCTGGCGTGACTACCGAAGAGCTAGACCAAATCTGCCATGATTATATTGTTGATGTGCAGCAGGCTATACCGGCGCCGCTCAATTATCATGGCTTTCCAAAATCGATCTGTACTTCTGTCAATTACCAAGTTTGTCATGGTATTCCCAGCAACAAAAAACTGAAATCCGGTGATATTGTTAATGTCGATATTACGGTCATTAAGGATGATTACCACGGTGACACCAGTAAAATGTTTTGTGTGGGTGATGTCAGCCAGCATGCCAAACGCTTGGTGAAAATCACCCAGGAGTCAATGTTTTGTGGTATTGATCAAGTCAAGCCAGGCGCCACGTTGGGTGATATAGGCCACGCCATACAAAGACATGCGGAAAGCAACCGTTATTCGGTGGTTAGGGAGTTTTGCGGCCACGGTATCGGCAAAAAATTCCATGAAGAGCCGCAAGTGCTGCATTACGGCAAACAGGGTACCGGTGAGGTGCTTGATGCAGGCATGGTTATAACTATTGAACCCATGATTAATCTGGGCAAACGACATGTCAAGGTGCTGTCTGATGGCTGGACAGCAGTGACTAAGGATCGTAGCTTGTCGGCCCAGTGGGAGCACACTATTTTAGTGACGGCTACAGGCCATGAGATTTTGACGCTACGCCAGGAAGAAATGTGACTAAACCGCTCTGCTACGATGTGATATTTAATCAAGCTGACGGCCTGCAACAATTTAAACAGCTGTTAAAGCAGAAATCGCTTGAGTTGGCTGAAAAATTTGATCCGCAGCAATCCGTTTCGGGATTGCTTAAAGAGAAATCTGATTTCATTGATGAACTCTTAAGTGTGTGCTGGCAACATTTTCTCGGCGGACACGCAAAAAAAATCAGCCTGATTGCGGTTGGCGGCTACGGTAGGCGTGAGTTATTCCCTTATTCTGACATTGACATTGTCGTTTTATTGGATTCTGATGACACCGGCCCTTATCAGGAAAAGCTGGGCAATTTTTTTACTTTTCTATGGGATATTGGTTTAAAACTCGGCCAAAGTGTCCATACAGTTAAAGGGTGTGTCACGCTTGCGATAGCCGACCAAACCATCATGACCAGTTTGCTGGAGATACGGCTGATCAGCGGTTGTAATATGTTGTATGAGGCGCTCAAACAACAGACTGTACCTGATAAGATTTGGCCGTCAGACCGATTTTTCATTGCCAAAATGGAAGAGCAGCAGCAGCGCTATGCCAAGTTTCACGATACCGCTTACAATCTTGAACCTAATATCAAGGAAGGTCCAGGCGGTTTACGGGACATGCAGGTCATCGCCTGGGTGTTTAAACGCCACTACAATTCGGCGACACTTAAGGAATTGATTAAATACGAATTCTTGCCCGAGTCAGAATACGCTGAACTGATAGCCGCCCGCGATGTGCTGTGGCGTATCCGTTATGCGCTGCATTTGTTGACCCAGCGCGGGGAAAACCGGCTGATTTTTGATTACCAGCGTGATATGGCCCAACAGTTTGGCTTTAGCGAGGAGCATCAAGAATATAACCAAGATGTTGAACGCTTTATGCAGTTCTATTTTAAGACAGTGCTTGGGCTTGAGCGCCTTAATGAAATGCTGTTGCAATTGTTCAATGAACGTTTTGTCTGTGGCGAAACGGGCTGTAAACCGCTCGTTTTGAATGAAAATTTTGTCGCCATTAACGGTTATATTGAAGCAGCGGACGAGCACGTTTTTGAGCGCCAACCGCTGGCGTTACTGGATGTTTTCTTGATGCTCCAGAAGAATCCTGACCTTAATGGCATTAGGGCGACCACTATCCGGTTAATCCGCAAAAACCTGCACCTGATCGATGATACATTCCGGCAAAATAAAGCCGCCAACCAATTGTTCATAGAGTTGCTACGGCAACCACAAGGCCTCACCCATCAGTTAAGGCGGATGAACCGCTATGGCGTTTTGGCGGCTTATTTGCCTTGTTTTGCCAATATCGTTGCCCGAATGCAGTATGATTTGTTCCATATCTATACCGTGGATGAGCATACCTTGTTCGTTATCCGCAATTTGCGCCGCTTCTCGCTAAAAGAGCACCGCGATGAACTGCCTTTTTGCACGACTGTTTTTATGCTGATCGCTAAACCTGAGATCTTATACATCGCGGCATTGTTTCATGACATTGCGAAGGGCAGGGGCGGCGACCACTCCACTATTGGTGAAGAAATAGCCCGCAATTTTTGTGTTCAACACGGCCTAACGGCCCATGACACTAACTTGATTGCTTGGCTAGTCCGCAATCATCTGATTATGTCAATGACAGCGCAACGCAAAGACATCGGTGATGCGGATGTTGTCCATGAATTTGCCCAAGCTGTCGGTAGTATTGAATACTTAAATTATCTGTATCTGTTAACCGTAGCGGATATCCGTGCGACTAATCCGGAATTATGGAACTCATGGAAGGACGCCTTGTTGAAAGAGCTTTATACGGCCACCCACAGTGCGCTGCGTCGCGGGTTACAAAACCCGGCAACATTGGCAGAGCGTGTGTTGGAAAACAAAAAAGAAGCTAAAGACGAACTGCTCAAGCTCAGTATCCCCGAAGTGGTTATTGATGATGCTTGGCGTTATCTGAGCGATGACTATTTTTTGCGCTATTCGGCGGATGAGATAGCGTGGCACACTGCGGCTATTGCTTCAGTCAACGAAGCTGATTTGCCACTGGTGTTGCTACGTTCGCAAACCCAGCGCGGCAGCGCAGAAATTTTTATTTATACTAAAAATAAGGGGGCTATTTTTTCCTTGAGCACCGCTACGTTTGACCAATTAGGGCTGACTATCCTGGATGCACGGATCATGACGACATTGGACGATTATGTGCTTAACAGTTTTCAAGTGCTTGAACAGTCGGGCGAGCCTATCAACGATAGCTGTAGGGAAGGTCACATTTGCCAGTCGCTACGCCATAACTTATTGAAGCGGGCAATAAAAAAACATAAAAACATCCATCGCCAGTCAAGGCAAGCCAAACATTTCCCTATTCCGACCAGTGTCGAGTTTCAGGCCGATCCACTCGGCAGGCACACTATCATAGAGCTTATCACCACCGATCATGCCGGGCTTTTATCAAAAATAGGCCAAGCGTTTGTTGCACAGCATATCAGCCTGCATAACGCTAAAATAACCACGATAGGTAGCCGTGCAGAAGACATGTTTTATGTTACGGATATGGAAAATCAACCTATCACCGATGTGGTCAAACAGGATGGGATTCGTAAGGAGATATTGAAGTCGTTAGATGTTGAATAGTAAGTCAGCAGTTGTTTCAGACCTGCACGTGTTTTTGTGGCGGCACCGCAATTTCATTGTACCCAGCCCATTTAATATTTTACAATCCAAATGGGTATAGACGTCATCGGGCGATTTATGCCTTATACCCAGAAAGACACTAAGTCGCTCTTACATTAATAACTAATAAAAATTTGGAGGATGGTATGTTTAAAATTCGTACATTGGTCACAGCTTTAGCGTTGGTGGGTTCGGTATCCGCTGCCTGGGCCTTGGAGACATTGCCTACAGAAGCGCCAGCACCTGCCGATAACCCCACTACAGCAGAAAAAGTCGAGTTAGGACAAATGCTTTATCATGATCCCCGTTTATCTTCTACGGGCACTGTCTCTTGTGCATCCTGCCATAACACTATGTTAGGCGGTGAAGACAACCGGCCTAATTCAATGGGTGTTAATGGCCAAACCGGCGGACGTAGTGCACCGACCGTATGGAATTCCGCATTTAACAAAGTGCAGTTCTGGGATGGCCGGGCCGCCAGTTTAGAAGAACAAGCCGCAGGGCCGGTGACTAACCCTATCGAAATGGGTATGAAAAGTTGGGATGATGTGGTGGCCCGGTTGAAAACCATCGACGGTTACAGCCAGGCATTTGAAAAAGCTTTTGGCAAAGATTCAATTTCCAAAGACAACGCGACTAAAGCGATTGCCGCTTATGAACGCACTTTGATTACGCCAAACAGCCCTTATGATAAATATGCGGCGGGCGATAAGTCAGCATTAACTGAACAACAAGTCCGAGGTATGGAGAAAGCCGTGGAATTGGGTTGCACCAGTTGTCACAGTGGCCCGGCATTTAACGGTGCAGGTACGTTCCAGATGTTCCCCGTCAACAACAATAGTTATTTCGAAGCGCAGTATCACTTCAAAAAAGACAAGGGTCTGGCTGAAGTCACTAAAAAAACTGGAGACGAGCACCTCTTCAAAGTGCCGACTTTACGCAACATTGCTCTGACTGCGCCGTATTTTCATAATGGTTCAGTGAAAACATTAGATGAAGCCGTCAAGCTGATGGCTAAGCTCCAGTTGAACAAGGATTTATCAAAAGAAGAGATTGCCGATATTGTTGCGTTTCTGAATGGTTTGACAGGTGAGTTCCCTAAACAAAAAATGCCAGTCTTACCTGCTACACCTGGTACTGCATTTAATTAATTTAGCCCGCAGAGATACAAAAATAGGTGTCTTTGCAGTAAAAAGAGTGTGAAAATTCGTTTTCACGCCCTTTTTATTGGGCTGCTACAACGCACTTTTAGATAATCTTGTATCTTTGTTTGCGCCTCGGAAATAATGTTTAGGCCAATGAAATTTTATAAGAAAGCCTAACCTCTTCTCTACGCTTTACATCCTTTCAAAATCACAAAAAACCTTCATATAAAGTGAGTGGCTATAGTTATTCAAGTATAATTTCTCACTTTGCTCCGAATTTACGTTTCGGCCCGCAACAAGGGAACAAGTATGTCTAAAATAATCGTCTGCGCCTTATATAAATTTGTCACGCTGGAGAATTTTCAGCAATTACGGCAGCCCCTGCATAATGTCATGGAAGAGCAGCAGATACGCGGTACTTTGCTGCTGGCCAGTGAAGGTATTAATGGCACGGTGGCAGGTTCTCGTGTATCGATAGATACATTGCTGAATTGGTTGCGTGAAGATCCGCGTCTAGTTGATATTGATTATAAGGAATCTTATGCAGACTCGATGCCATTTAACCGCACTAAGGTGAAGCTTAAAAAAGAGATAGTCACTATGGGGGTAGAAGGTATTGATCCTAAACGTGTTGTCGGCACGTATGTGAGCCCACAGGATTGGAATGCACTCATATCGGAACCCGATGTGTTAGTGGTGGATACCCGTAATGACTACGAATACCAAGTTGGCACATTTAAAAATGCTATTAACCCCAACACGGAAAGCTTTCGTGAATTTCCAAGCTTCGTTAAAGCAAATCTCCATCCTGAAAAACATAAAAAAGTCGCCATGTTCTGCACGGGTGGTATACGCTGCGAAAAATCCACAGCCTTTTTAAAAGAACAAGGCTTTGATGAGGTTTATCATCTCAAAGGCGGCATTCTAAAATATCTGGAAGAAGTGTCGCCACAAGAAACCCTTTGGGAAGGTGAGTGTTTTGTGTTTGACGGGCGGGTCACGGTTAATCACCGTCTTGAAAAGGGTGGATATGACCAATGTAATGCCTGTCGGCTGCCTATCACTGAAGATGATAAGGCCAGTGATAAATACCAGCAAGGCGTAAGTTGCCCGCATTGCTACGATAAAGCCACTGCTGGGCAGAAAGCCCGATTTATTGAACGGGAAAAGCAAATGGTATTGGCCAGGCAGAGAGGAGAGGCACATATTGGTGCTGAAGCAGCTAAGGCCTTGCAAGCAAGGCGCAAGGTTAAACAGTTAAGGCAGCAAGCCTTGTTGTCGGAATAAAATTCATGGCGACATGTCCTTGGGCGCTTGCCAGTCCGCTTGAAGCGCATTATCACGATCATGAGTGGGGTGTTCCTGTGCATGATGACCGTACATTGTTTGAATTTCTTATACTTGAAGGTGCGCAGGCCGGATTAAGCTGGGTTACTGTGTTAAAAAAGCGTGAAGGCTATCGGAACGCATTCGATAATTTTGATGCGGAAATTGTTGCTGGTTATGGCGATGACAAACTCAATGAGTTAGTGGCGAATCCTGAAATTATCAGAAATCGTTTAAAAATTCATGCAGCGGTCAGCAATGCGCAAGCCTTTTTAAAAGTTCAGCAAGAATTCGGCAGCTTTAACCATTATATATGGCAATTTGTTGGCGGTAGGCCTTTATATAATGCTTGGATAGACGTAAAGGAGATTCCTGTTGCTACATTACAGTCGGACGCAATGAGTAAGGATTTGAAAAAACGTGGCTTTAAGTTCGTCGGTCGTACTATTTGCTATGCCTATATGCAGGCTACGGGTATGGTTAATGATCATTTGTCCGGTTGTTTTCGACATCAGCAATTAAAAATAATTGAGGGGTAAGTTGCTATGCGCTATCTACATACTATGGTTAGGGTTCGTAATTTAGATGAATCGCTAGCTTTTTACTGCAATAAACTGGGTTTGTATGAAAGCCACCGCATGGATAGTGAAAGTGGCCGGTTTACGCTGGTTTATCTGTATGCTCCGTTGGATGCTAAGCAGGCGCAAGCAACGCAATCACCCTTGCTTGAGCTGACCTATAATTGGGATGCCGAAAACCTCACTGGCGGGCGCAACTTTGGCCATCTTGCTTTTGAGGTTGATAATATTTACGAAGTCTGTCGGAAATTGATGGATGCAGGTGTAGTGATTAATCGCCCGCCGCGCGATGGGCATATGGCTTTTGTGCGTTCGCCAGATGCTATTTCAATAGAACTGTTACAAAAAGGTGGTGCGCTAGAGCCCATCGAGCCGTGGTTATCGATGGGGAACACTGGCGTTTGGTAAAAAATAGGGTTGACAAAATTCTTGTAGGGGCTATAATTGTCGGCTTTCCCGATGGGCAGGTTGTTTCGGGGGAGGGTGGCC